>JAJDZD010000050.1 GCA_022824865.1 Chloroflexota bacterium
CTACATCTCGCCGTATCTGGTCACGGACGAGACTTCGATGTCATGCGAACTGGAAAACGCGTCCGTGTTCGTCACCGACGACAAGCTGAGCAACGCGCAGGACATGCTGCCGCTGCTGGAGAAGATCGTGCAGTCGGGGCGGCGCGACGTGCTGTTCGTGGCCGAGGACGTGGAAGGCGACATGCTGGCCACGCTGATCGTCAACAAGGTGCGCGGCGCGATCAACGTCTGCGCGATCAAGGCCCCGGCCTACGGCGACCGCCGCAAGGCAATCCTGGAGGACATTTGTATCCTCACCGGCGCCCAGGTCATCTCCAAGGACCTGGGGCAAGACCTGAAGGAACTTGACCTGGACGTGCTTGGCCAGGCCCGCCGAATCGTGGTTCGCAAGGACGACACGACGATCGTGGAAGGCGCCGGCACCCGCCAGGACATCACGCGGCGCATCGCGCAGATCAAGTCGCAGGTCGAGACGACCGACTCGGACTACGACCGCGAGAAGCTGGAAGAGCGAGCAGCCAAGCTGGCCGGCGGTGTCGCCGTCATCCGCGTCGGCGCGCCGACGGAGGTTGAGCTCAAGGAGAAGAAGCACCGCGTGGAAGACGCCCTGTCCGCCACGCAGGCGGCGGTGGCGGACGGCATCGTGCCGGGCGCGGGTACGGCCTACGTTCGAGCGATTCCGGCCCTGGACGAGTTGCTGGAAACGCTGGACGGCGAGCAGGCCATGGGCGCGCGCATCGTGCGCGACTCCCTGGCGGCCCCGCTGCGGCAGCTTTCAGCCAACGCCGGCGAGGTTGGCGACGTGATCGTGGAGCGTGTGCTCAACGCGTCCGACGCCATGGGCTGGAGCGGCGACACCGGCCAGATCGAGGACCTCCGGGAAGCCGGGGTCGTGGATCCGCTGACGGTCGTGCGGGGCGCGCTGCAGAACGCGGCGAGCGTGGCCATGATGCTGCTGTCCACCGAAGTGCTGATCGCCGACGCGCCCGAAACCAAGAAGCCCGCGGCCGCGATGCCACCCGACCCAGGCATGGGCGGCATGGGAGGCATGGGTGGTATGGGCGACATGGGAGGCATGGGCGGAATGGGCGGCTTCTAGCCCGCACCCACCAGGAAACTCTCAAGCCCCGCCGGCCACTGGCCGGCGGGGCTTGTTGCGTCAGCCAATACCGCTGACGGCTAGGTCAGGAAGTCCTTGAGCTTGCGGGCGAGGCGGGGGTGGCGGAGGCGGCGGAGGGCCTGGGACTCGATCTGGCGAATGCGCTCGCGGGTCAGGCCGAACTCCTGGCCGACCTGGTCCAGCGTGCGGGGCGTGTCGTCGTCCAGACCGTGCCGCATGCGCAGGATCTTCTGCTCGCGGGGATCCAGCATCTCCAGGACGCCTTCCAGGTGCTCGGTGAGCATCTGGGAGGTGGCGGCCTCGACCGGTTCCACGGCGTCGTCGTCGGGGATCAGGTGTCCGATTTCGGTGTCGCCGTCCTCGCCGATGGGCGTTTCGAGCGAGATGGGCAGGCGGGCGGCGAGCTTGAGTTCGCCGATCTGCTCTTCGCTCATCTCCATCTCGTGGGCGATCTCGTCGTCGGTCGGCTCGCGACCCAGGCGCAACTGCAAGTCGCGCTGCACGCGGTAGGACTTGGTGAGCTTTTCATGCACATGCACCGGCAGCCGGATGGTGCGGCTCTGCTCGGCGATGGCGCGAGTGACGGCCTGGCGGATCCACCAGGTGGCGTAGGTGCTGAACTTGTAGCCGCGGCGCCAGTCGAACTTCTCGGCGGCGCGCATGAGGCCGGCGTTGCCTTCCTGGACCAGGTCGAGCAGCGGAATGCCGTGACCGGTGTACTTCTTGGCGACGCTGACCACGAGGCGCAGGTTGGCCGTGATGAGGTGCTGGCGGGCCCTCTCCTCGCCGCGCTCGATGCGTTGCGCCAGGTCAACCTCTTCCTTGGCTGTGAGCAGCGAGATGCGACCGATCTCGTTGAGGTAGCTACGGACGGTGTCCTGGCTGGCGGACTCCAACTCCAGGTCGCGCTCGCGGCGTGACTGGATGGTGGTGACCTTGGAGGCGTCGTTGCCTTCGGTGTCTTCCGGTTCCTCGTCGCGCAGCTCGATTTCTTCCTCGGCCAGCTGCATGCGGAACCAGGTCTCGACTTCTTTCGTGATGTGGGTCTCGTCGGGCAGGACCTTCTTGAGTTCGGACTTGTTGAGAAAGCCAGGATCCGAGCCCAGGGCCACAAGCTCGGCCAGGGCGTTTTCGAGCGTTTCCTCGTTCAGATGTAGTGCGACTTCAACCGCCACGGATCATTCACCATCCCCCTGCTACGGCAATTCCCGACGCGCTTGCGGCGCGTCGGTTGCCCGGCGCTCCCTGAATCTAACCCCCAACCCCGCCGGATAGCCACCGCTGGAGACACACACACCGACCCGCCGCGCGGGCTGCGCGTTCCCCGACGGCCTGATGTCGCGCGGTTGCGTCTGCAAAGAGGACAGGGATGGTTCGCCTGTCGAAGCGGTAGGCGCTTGTGCCGAAAACGCCCGCGCGTCGCATCGTCCGACCCAGCGGTGCGCAAGTCACCGCTTACCTGAGTATACGCCGATCGGAGGAATCGGCTGCATGCAAGTTCAATCGGAAATCGTCCGGGCGAATCTGCGCCGGGCAGATCCCATTACGAGCGGTGACAGCAGATACAATCGCCGAGGAGATTGGGCGGTTTCGGGGCGGGAAAAGGGATTTGAGCTATGGCCGCGGACACCAAACCGCTAACTCTTGAAGACCTGCGACGCGAATTGCGACGCGAGTTGCAACACGAACTGGGCCAACTGCGCCTTGAGTTTGATCGGACCTTGCAGCACTACGCCACCAAGGCCGACCTCCACGCGCTTGAGACGCGTTTGACCATTCGGCTGATCATGTTGCTCGCTGCGTTGGGCGGCGTGCTGGTGGCCGTCGACCGGCTCTGGACCTGAGACTGGTCGGTTAGCTTCCGGCTTCAGCGCGCTAGCTGTCGGACACGCTCAATTGTGTTGCGGCGCGGTGGGGGGCTTCCCTAAGCTTTGAATTAGTCCCGAATCCCCACGGATCGCTGTTCCCGCATGTCCCGAGTCCGCACCCTTGCCCCGCGTCTGATCGCGCTAGTCGCCGTCGCGGTCGTAATGGCCGCCTGTGAAGTTGGCGCGATGCAGACCGTGATCGAGAACCCGACGCCGGACCCGGTGACGGCGCTGCAAACCACCTGCACGCCGCCGACCTGCGAGGAGCTGGCGGTGCAGATCGGGGACTTCGCCATCCTGCCGCCGGTGATTCGTACGAGCGCGCCGCGGGTGCGGTTCGCGATTACGAACATCGGGGCGTACACGCACAGCCTGGAGGTTCGACTGCCGGGCGGCGTGGTCAACTCGCCGCGGATCGGGCCGGGGCAGACGGGCTACCTGGAAGCCGATATTGAGCCCGGCACGTACGAAGCGTTGGATCCCACACCCGGCCACGCAGTGCGCGGCGCGCGAGCCAGCATCGTGGCAGGGTCCGGTAGCTAGCCGCCTCTTGGGGCGCGACCCAGCAGTTCGCGTTCGCCCGGCGTCTGCGACATCCAGCGGAAGAACTTGACGGTGATGACGGTCCAGAGCAGGGCGGTGCCGCCGAGTTTCATGATCAGACCGCCGATGCGCTGGTCCTCCAGGGCCGATAGTCCACCGGGATCGGCGGCCAGCAGGTAGGCCGGGTAGAGGGGTTCCCCGGCGAACACGAACAGGGAACTCAGCAGACCCGAGGGCAGGGTCAGCAAGAACAGGTAGAACATCTGGATGGGCACGCTGGCCGCGGGGGCGGCCGGGACGCGGCTGACGACCGGCCACCACATCAGCAGCGCCGAGCCGACCATGGTGACGTGCGCCGCGTCGTGAATGATCCGGTCGTTCAGCGCACCCTCGTAGAGCGTCGGCAGGTGCCAGCCCCAGAACACGGCGACGCCAAGGAGCCCGGCGACCAGGGGACGGGTGATCCAGCGGAAGGCGACCCGCACCAGCGGCCGGCGGAGCAGGGGCGTCACCATCCAGGCCGGGATGCCCAGCAGCAGCAACGGCGGCGCCATGAAGGTCACCATCAGGTGCTGGACCATGTGGATGCTGAAGAACTCGGCGCTGAGCGTGTCGATGGGTGGGTGCAGCGCCGCAAAGAAGATTGCCGCCCCGATGACAAAGAGGCTGATGCGCCACGGGTCGACGCGTCCCGGCCGGTCGGGGTTCCAGGGACTGACGGCGTAGGCGTAGGCGCCGACCAACACGACGACGCCAAGCGTGATTTCAGGGATGAGGTAGAAGGTCACTTCAAGGCCTCCTCATCCGCCGTGTCCGCCGATCGCAACGCTGCGCATACCAACGATTGGCAGCGTGCGTTAGCTCCTACCTTCCAGCCTAGCCGCCCGTCAGCGAGAAAAAGAGGAAGAGGATCAGCACGATCATGGAGGCGATGCTGAAGGGGAACATGAACAGGGCGGTGAACAGGCGGTTGTCATCGCGCAGGTGCATGTAGTAGGCGACCACGCCCGCGCCCTTGGCGAACGAGAGCACCAGCAGCGAGCCCACCACCCCGGGGCGGGTGAAGGCGTCGGCGATGGCGGGGATGCTGGGAATCATGATCTCGACGATGGTGATGACGGTGAGGATGACGCCGACGACGAGGTACTTGGTGTAGCCGTGGCGATGCTCGGCGTCGTGCGCCATGTCGTCGCCGTGGCCGCCGTGCGCGGCGTGGGTGTCACTCATCAGATCAGGTAGATGAGGGTGAAGATGGCGACCCAGACCAAGTCCACGAAGTGCCAGTACAGCCCGACCAGCTCGATGCCCCACATGTCCATGCCGGGCTGAAAGCGGCCGCGCCAGGAATAGGCCAACACGGTGCCGAGCCAGAGAACCCCGATGGCCACGTGCGCGCCGTGGAAGCCGACCAGGGTGTAGAAGGAGGCGCCGAAGAGGTTGGTGGAGGGGGTGAGGTGCTTGTGGGTCACGAACTCCGTGAACTCGTAGACCTGCCCGCCGAGGAAGATCAGCCCCATCAGCATGACCATGCCGAGCCAGATGCGGCCCCAGAGCAGCGAGCCGTTCCGGAACGCGGCCAGCGACAGCACCATGGCGAGACTGCTGGTCAGCAGTACGAAGGTGGTGAACGAGGTGAGGACAAGGTCCAGCACTTCCTGACCCGGTCCGCCCAGCGTGTTGTGCTTGTTGATCAGCATGACCAGGATCAAGCTGCCGAAGAACATGGTCTCGGAGCCCAGGAAGGCCCACATGCCGAGCTTGCGGTTGTCGAGGCCGGTGGAGGAGTGGTGCTCCTCGTGGTGGGCGTGAGCCTCGGCGGTCATCCGGCGGGTTCCTCGATCCAGCCAATCAGGGAAATGGCGAAGAGGACCGCGCCCAAGAGGATGAAGGCCTGGTGGAAGATGAGGCCGCAGGCGGCAAGCACCATGCCGGCGGCCATCACGATGGGCCAGTAGGAGGGGTTGGGCATGTGGATGTCCGGCTCGTCGGCCTCGGCGTCAGCCTCAGGAGCCGTGGCTACCGCGCCGGTGTGGCCGCCGCCGCGCTTGATGTCCCAGGCGGGGTAACGGCTGTCAACGATTGGAATGTGCGCGAAGTTGTAGACCGGCGGCGGTGAGGGGATCGTCCACTCCAGCGTGCCGCCGTCCCAGGGGTCGCTGCCGGACGGTTCGCCGTGGCGGATCGAGCGGAGGGCGTTGATGATGAAGATCAGGAACGAGAACCCGATCATGAGGGAGCCGACCGTGGACATCATGTTCCAGAGGTCGAAGCCCATGTCGGCGGCGTAGGTGTGCACGCGGCGGGGCATGCCGTCGATACCGAGCATGTGCTGCGGCAGGAAGGTCAGGTTGAATCCGATCAGCATCAGCAGCCAGTGCACCTTGCCCCAGCCGTCGTGCATGAAGCGCCCGGTGAATTTGGGGAACCAGTGGTAGATGCCCCCGAACAAGCCAAACACGGTGCCGCCGAACAGCACGTAGTGCAGGTGGGCGACCACGAAGTAGGTGTCCTGCACCTGTGCGTCGATGGGCGGCGATCCGAGCATCACGCCGCTGAGCCCGCCGATGATGAACATGGAGACCATGCCCACGGCGAACAACATGGGCGATTTGAAGCTGATGGAGCCGCCGTAAAGCGTCGCGATCCAGTTGAATATCTTCACGCCTGTGGGTACGGCAATGGCCATGGTGGAGATCGCGAAGGCGGTGTCGGCGATGGGTCCCAGGCCGACCGTGAACATGTGGTGGGTCCAGACGCCGAAGCCGACCAGGGCGATGGCCGCTCCGGAGTAGGCCACGACCGCGTAGCCGAAGAGCGGCTTGCGCGAGTAGGTGGGCAGGATTTCGGAGACGATGCCCATGGCCGGCAGGATGAGGATGTAGACCTCGGGGTGGCCGAAGACCCAGAACAGGTGCTGCCAGAGCACGGGGTCGCCGCCGCCTTCGGGAATGAAGAAGCTGGTTTCGATGTAGCGGTCGAAGATCAACAGGACGAGGCCGATGGTGATGGCGGGGAAGGCGAAGATGATCAGGAAGGCCGTGATCATGCTCATCCAGACGAACATGGGCATGCGGTTCAGGGTCATGCCCGGCGCGCGCATGTTGATGATGGTGACGATGAAGTTGATCGAGGCAAGGATCGAGGAGACGCCCAGGATCTGGAGGCCGAAGGCCCAGAAGTCGATGGCGTGGGTGGCTTCGAAGGCGGTGTCGGTGAGCGGCGCGTAGCCGAACCAGCCGGCGTTGGGCGCTCCGCCAGCGACGAAGCTGATGTTCATGAAGATGCCGCCGAAGAGGTAGATCCAGTAGCTCAGGGCGTTCAGCCGCGGGAAGGCCACGTCGCGGGCGCCGATCATGAGCGGCACCAGCAGGTTGAAGAAGGCCGCGCTGAGGGGCATCAGCGCCAGGAACACCATGGTGGTGCCATGCATGGTGAACAGTTCAGTGAACCGCTCAGCCGACACGACGTCGGCCTCGGGCGTGGCTAGTTGCAGGCGCATGAGCAGGGCTTCGAGCCCGCCGAGCATGAAGAAGGCGAGCGAGGTGACGAGGTAGAGCACGGCGATGCGCTTGTGGTCGACCGTGGTAATCCAACTCCAGGCCGTACCGGCAAACGTGCGGGTGTCAGGGGCGGTGGCCGTTACCGTCGCCATGTGGTCACCCTCCGTCCGGCGCCTGTGGGCCGCGTCGCGCGCGCATACCTATTTTAGGCCCTGCATGTAGGCCACCAGCGCGTCGAGCTGCTCGGTGGTCAGTTCGGGAATCACCATGGTGTTGCCGGGCTTGACGCCTTGCGGATCGCTGAGCCAAGCGCGCATGTTCTCGGGCGTGTTCTCCAGGAGGCCGGCGGCGATGTGCTGGCGGCCGCCGATGTGGGTCAGATCCGGACCCAGGATGCCCGCCGAATCGGTGCCGCGAATGGTGTGACAAGCGACGCAGCCGCCGAGGGTCAGCGTCTCTTCACCCTGCCTGGCCAGGTCACTTGCGGGTGGAACGCGCTCGGCGCGTTGGGTCTCGGCCCAGGCGGTGAATTCGGCCTGCGTCTCCACGACCACATAGAACTTCATGAGCGCGTGGGCGGTTCCGCAGAACTCGGCGCACTGGCCGGGAAAGGTGCCGGTGACTTCGGGCTTGATGGTGAACTTGTTGTCGCGGCCCGGCACCATGTCCAGCTTTCCGCGCAGGCTCGGGACCCAGAAGCTGTGCAGCACGTCGTTGCTTTCGAGCTGAATCTCCACGTCGCGTCCGACCGGCAGGTGCAATTCGTTGGCGGTCACCACCCCGATCTCGGGGTACTGAAACTCGAACCACCACTGGTGGCCGATGGCCCGAACCTGCAGGGCATCCGGGCTGGCGGCGCGGGCGTTGGAGAAGATGGCGGGAACGGTGAGTACGACGATCACCACGACCAGGATGGCCGGTGCAATGGTCCAGCCAATTTCAAGCGGGGTGTTGCCGTGGGTCTGGGCGGGGATCCCGTCGCCGCTACGCCGTCGGAATCGGATGAGGCAGTAGAGCAGCGCGCCTTCCACCAGCACGAAGGTGACCACCATGGCCCAGAAAACGAACATGAGCAGGTCGCGCGCGGTGCGGGCCGCTTCCGTGGTTGGTTCTAGCGTGGTCTGGGGGGTTACGCCACAGGCGGCCACGGCCAAGGCCAAGGCGGGAACCAGGAGCGCGGCGTAGATGCGGCGGTTACGAGTCAATGGTGTACTGCGTCGCCCTTGAATGGGACGGCACTCGTCCCTGTCTGCGCGAGTCACGCTTCGCGGGGCTTTGTGCACCGTTTCACAATCTCGTGAGCGGCGGCAAGCGTAGCACGAGGGCTAAACGGACCCCATGTGGCGGCGCCGACCCGGTGGGATCAGGATGGGGTGGAAACGTCGAGCACGTGAGCACGGGCGGCGGCGATGGCGGCCACGGTCTGCTCGGGCGGCACGTTCTCCGTGCTGCCCCAGATGAACGTGAACATGCCGAAGTAATTGCGCTCGTCGAGCATGGACGTCAGCGCACGGAAATCGACCGTGCCGTGGCCCGGCGCCTGGTCCTCGGCCGGCCCGAGGTTGTCCGGGTCGCGCATGGCGGGACTGACGCTCCACAGGCAGGTGTGGCCCACGCGGCCGTCGGCGGCGTCGGCCAGTGCGCGCAGGGTGGTGCCAGCCAATCGGGCATGGGGCGGCGTGATACTCAACTGCACGCGCGGATGCCCAACGTCGTCCAGAAAGCTGGCGATTTCGGACGGCTCGTCCAACCAGGTTCCAATCTGGTTGGCCAGGGCCAGGGTTACGCCCAGGTCCTGGGCAGCGCGGCCGAGCGCCCGCACGTCGTCGGCGGCCTCGCGCCGCTCGTATTCGCGCACCGGCGCACTGCCAATTACCAACGGAGCGCCGATGGCCGCCGCGAACTCCAGCCGCGCGACCAGGTCGTTACCGAAGGTGGCGTAGGCCGAGATGGACGAGGGCCGGAGGTTGTGGCCCTCGACTCGAGCCTTCACTTCGTCCGGTGAGTCGCTCGTGGGGTCCACGTGCTCCAGCACGCCGGGCGTGGCCCAGAGGTCAACGTATGTCAGTTCGGTTTGCGCCAGCGCTTTGAGCGCGTCGTCCAGGGACAGCGACCGGAAGAGCAGGCTGGAGCCCGCGAATCGAGTTGAGATGTCAAAGGCGAACATAAGGGGCTCGTGGCCGCAGGCAACCCGTCGCTGGAGCGCGCCCCCTATTCTCGCCTATTAAGGGGATGTTCGGCTATTCGCGGCTCACCCCGCGAAGAAGGGGTTGTTCGCTCGCTCCTCGCCGACGGTCGTGGGTGGCCCGTGGCCGGCGAAGAGTCTGGTGGTTTCGGGCAACGAGAGAAGCTGCGAGCGCACGGCCGCCAGGTGCTCCGCGTAGTAGGCCGGCCCCAGCGAGGTGCGGCCCAGGGAGCCGGCGAACATGGCGTCGCCTACCAGCACCAGGTCGCGCAGTACCAGCGAGGAGTGGCCGGGGGCGTGCCCCGGGGTGCGGCGGGCTTCAACCTCGAACGGTCCGGCCTGGAAGCGCTGACCGTGGTCGTAGTTGCGGATGTCGGCCCCTTCGAGTGCGGGCATTCGCGGTTGCTCGTTGGGATGGACCCAGATGGGGACGTTCAGCGCCTCGTGAATCGCTGGCAACGCGTCAATGTGGTCGGCGTCGGCGTGGGTGATGAGGATCGCGGCGGCCGTCCACTCCTCGTCGGCCAGCGCGCCCAGGATTTGCTCCGGTACGGCGCCGGGATCCACGACGACGGCCTGGCCGGTTTCAACATCCCCGACGACGTACTGGTAGACGCGCATGGGTGGATACGGAATGACGCGGATGCGCACGCCGCCATGGTCCAGCGGTACCGGATCGGGCACGTAGGCGTCCTGGGCAACGGCCAGCAGGCGCACCGGGTCCAGGTTCAGCAGCGCCGCCAGCGCGTCGTTCTCGGCCTTGGTCGGGCTGCGGGCGCAGTCCTCTAGCACCTCGAGATCGTTCGTGGAGATGCCGACCCGCCCGGCGACTTCCTCCGCCGAGAGGTTCAGCCCGAAGCGGGCCTTGCCGATGATGTCTCCGAATTCGTCTTCCAGCAGGTCGATCATCGCGTCGTCAACCGGGGCGGCGGGGTGTCCGCCCTGAGCTTCGCACGAATGGCGAATCCCGTGCGTCAGAGTGGCGGCGGCTCGGCGTTCCTATCCGAGTCCTGGCCCTTCATACGGCCTTGCTGGTCCAGCCAGGCGCGCACGAGGCGCAGTTCCTCGTAGGAGAAATCGTCGCCGAGCAGTTCCCTGGCCGGCGTGAGGTTCCACGATTTCGCGTCGGCAAACGCCTGCTCAATGCGGGTCAATCGCTCTTGAGGCGGCAGCTCGCGCTCGAGCGGCAGTGTTTCGCCGGAGGCGATCAAGCGTTCCAGGTGAGACATGATCGTGGCGTCGGTCAGTTGCCGTCGCTGGCTGATCTCGGAGATCGACAGACCGCTCAGCAGGAGGTCCAACGTCTGGCGGTAGGTCGAACCTGGGCGTCGAGTCGCCCGGTCACGATGCGTCCGACCTCGTGTTCTCGGACGCTCCTCCAGGCCGAGAGGTTCGGCGTAGTCGCGAATGACGGCCAGGAAGTCGTCGGCGAATTCGTTCAGCTTTACGCGGCCGACGCCGGAGATGTTCGAAAAACTCCCCCGGCTCTGCGGCAGGTAGTGCGACATCTCCTGCAGCGAGCGGTCGCCGAAGATTACGTAGGGTGGCACGTTGCGGGCCTGGGCCAGCCGGAAGCGCAGGTCGCGCAGGCGGGCAAACAGGTCGCGGTCGAAGTCGAGGTGATCGACGCCGGGCTGCGGCGGGGGCGAGTCGACTTCGTCCGGCTTGACTCGCGTGAGCGTCAGCGGCTGGCGCTGGCGCAGAAAGTCGCGGCCTTCGTGAGTCACGGTGAGGGACCGGTAGCGGTCGCCGCTGTGCCGGATCAGCCCGGCGTTTTCCAGCAGACTCACGATCTCGTAGAGGTCGACCCGATCATGGCCGCGGGCGATGCCGTGGACCGACAGGCGGTCGTGCCCCGCCTCCAGCACGCGGCGCGCGCGGCTGCCGCGCAGCACCCGGAGCACGTGCGCGGTGCCGAAGCGTTCGCCGGTGCGGATGATGGCCGAGAGGATTTTCTGGGCGATTTCGGTGGCGTCGAACTCCTCGCGCTCGCTCAGACAGACGTCGCAGCCCCCGCAGTCCGCTTGGTCGTAGGGCTCACCGAAGTAGTCGAGCAGGTAGGCGCGACGACAGGTTTGCAGCTGGCCGTACCTGACCATCTGCTGCAACTTCTGTCTTGCGCGGACGCGCTCAGGTTCGTTTTCCATCCGCTCGATAAAGCCCGCCAAGGCGTGACGGTCGGACGCGCCAAAGAAGAGCACGCAGGTGCTGGGCAGACCGTCCCGACCGGCCCGACCGGTCTCCTGGTAGTAGCCCTCCAGGGTCTTTGGCAGGCGGTAGTGAACGACCAGTCGAATGTCCGGTTTGTCGATGCCCATGCCGAAGGCGATGGTCGCCGTGACGACCGACACGTCGTCCCGGATAAACCGGTCCTGCGTCGTCCGGCGCACCCGTGGATCAAGGCCGGCGTGGTAGGGCAGCGCCTGGATGCCCTCGTCGGTGAGGTCTGACGCCAGGTCTTCGGTGTCCTGGCGCGAAAGGCAGTAGACGATGGCCGATCCATTGGCGTGCTGCCGGAGCAACGCCAACAGCTCCTCGAACGCCCCGCGCTTGGGCCGCACGATGTACGTCAGGTTCTGCCGGTCGAAGCTGGCGACGAAGCGGCGCGCGTTGGGAATCGCCAGTTGCTCCACGATGTCGTCCCGCACGTGCGCGGTAGCCGTGGCCGTGAGCGCCATGACCGGCGTTTCGGGAAACCGCTGGCGCAGGACGTGGAGGTTGCGGTAATCGGGGCGGAAGTCGTGGCCCCACTCGGAGATGCAGTGGGCCTCGTCGATGGCGATCTGGCTAACCCTGACCGACCTGAGGAATTCGTTGAAACTCGGCGCGGGCAGCCGCTCAGGTGCGATGTAAAGAATCTTGACCTGGCCCATCCGAGCGGCCGAGTAGGCGCTCCGAATCTCCCGCGGCGGGACCGTGCTGTTGACGAAGGCCGCCGCAACGCCGTTGGCACGCAAGGCGTCCACCTGGTCCTTCATCAAGGCGATCAGGGGCGAGACCACGAGCGTTAGACCGTCCAGGCACAAGGCCGGTAGCTGGTAGCAGAGGGACTTCCCGCCGCCCGTGGGCATCAGCACCAGGGCGTCGCGCCCATCCAGCACGGTCCGGATGATTTCGGCCTGGAGCGGGCGAAACTCGTCGTAGCCGAAGCGCGTTTTAAGCAGGTCGTGAATGTCGGGGGTTTGCATGGCTGGCCAGCCGCTTGTTCAGGGTCTCCCGCAATGGTTCGAGCCCGGGTGCGTTCCGCCAGCCCTGCCGGTCCTACGTCTCCAACCATCCGGCGGAGACAGAACGGGCACAAGACCGCTACCGTATGGGCGCTGCGCGGCGGGGCGCGCTACACGCGCGCATTTTCCCACGGCGGGCCAGGACGCAGTACTCACGAAGTCTCGAGCGCGCCGGTCCCGGTTTGGTTCACGCACAGCCACCCGGCGTAGGGAAGGGTGACGGCGGGTGCGCGTGTTGGTGCTGAGTCATACCTACCTGCGGCGATTCAATCAGCGGAAGTGGGAAGCCTTCGCGGACCTGTCGCCGCGCCATGGCGTGCTGCTGGTAGTTCCGAACGGCTGGCGGGATACGCACTTCGGACCCGTGAATCCCGAACCGTCCAGGCATCCCCGTGTTCACATGCGGGTAACGCCTGCGCTGTTTCGCGGCCGCGGCACGCTGACGTTCCATATTGACCCAGGAGTTGCCGTGGCGGCGCGGCGCTTCCGGCCGGACATCGTGCTGGTGGAGCAGGAGCCGCACTCGCTGCTGGCCCTGCAGGGCCGCTGGCTGGCCCGGCTGTTGCCGGGGTGTCCGACGTTCACGTTCTTCACTTGGGGCAGCCCGCCGAACCGGCGACGGACGCCGCCACTGCGCTTTCTGGAGCGCGGTGCGCTGCGAGCCGCCCGAGTGGCCTTTGCCGGGAATCAGGCGGCCTGCGACCAACTGCGCGCATCGGGTTTCGACCACCCGATCCATCGCATTCCACAGGTTGGCGTCGATCTGCCGGACCGGCCGGATCAGACGCGAGGGCGGGTGCGACGCGAACTAGGGGTGTGCGGCGTTGTCGTCGGATTTGCCGGGCGGCTGATCGCCGAAAAGGGGTTGCTGGACTTGGCGAAGGCGCTGGCTGGACTTGGGCACCTGACGTGGACATTCCTGGTGATCGGGCGCGGACCGTTGGCCGAGGCGCTCACGTTGCGCTTCAGAGCAGCAGCCCTGCACGACCGCCTGCGGCTCGTGAACGACGCGGATCACCAGCGGGTAGGCGCGCTCCTGACAGCGCTGGACGTGCTGGTGCTGCCGTCGTACGCCACGGCGGACTGGGCCGAGCAGTTTGGGCACGTACTGATCGAGGCCATGGCGGCAGGCTGCCCGGTGGTGGGGACTAACTCGGGTGAGATTCCGGCGGTAATTGGCGACGCCGGCATCGTGGTTCCGGAGCGTGACATCGGGCAGTTGCGCGCCGCCTTGCGTCGGCTGATCGAGGACCGCGCGCTGCGTGGGCACCTAGCCGCGTGCGGACGGGCTCGCGTCCAGCGCCACTTCACGCACGCTGTGGTGGCGCGCCGGCTGGCGGGATGCTTCGAGCAGGTCCGCGCTCGCCCGGCGAAACGGTGCACTACATGAACCGCCAGTCGGTGCCGCCGATTCGCAAGCGTGCGTATTACCAGGGAACCGGAATGCCACCGCAGCTCGCGCGCGAGTACTTTCGCCGCCTGGGTTCCGTCTCGCTGGTGTTGGACCTGGGCTGCGGCGTGGGTGACATGTCGCGAGCGGCACCGCCCGGCGTGCGCGTAATTGGGGTCGATCACGACAGGGGCGCGCTCGAAATCACCGGTCGATACGGCCGAGTACTGGTCTGGGACGCCGAGGCCGGAGGGCGACTGCCCTTCGCCCACAACTGCTTCTACGCTGTGATTGCCAGGGACTTCCTGGAACACCTGGATCAACCCTGGGACACCGTGAGCGAGATACGCGCGGTGCTCCGACCGGGCGGGCTGGCGCTGGCGTCGGTGCCGATGGCGCGGCCGCGCGTGGTCTGGAACGACTACACGCACCGCCGCGGCTTCACGCGCTCGGCGGCTCGCCTGCTGTTCCTGGACGCCGGATTCGAGGTCGAGCGTGTGGATCGCATGGGCCCGTTGCCGCTGGCTGCACGACTAAGTCTGATTCGGGCGGTCCCCTGGCTGCTGCGGCTCCCGGTGCTGAATCAGGTCTGGGCAACCAGCTGGGAAGTCCTGGCACGCAAGCCGTGAGCACGCACCGTCCGTCGGATGCAGTTTCCGGGGCGCGACCGCGCGTCAACCTCTATCTCGTCAATCCCAGCGAGTGCCGGCCCTCGATGGACCGCTATGGCCGGACGCTGGAGCGGGCGCTGCGGTACCTGGATCCGCCGCTGGACGTCCGCACCGTTACCCCTCCCCCATGGCCAGAGCACGACGACAGCCCCTTCGGCCGCCTGGCCGAAAACGTGGGCAAGTACCGGGTGCGCTACGCGGACTACCCGCGCCGCGTGTCCGGTGAATCGGCCACCGTGCATCACGTGGTCGATCACTCGTACGCCCACCTGGTGTCCGCGCTGGGGGCCCGGCGTACGGTGGTGACCTGTCACGACCTGATGCTGCTGCGCATGGCCGACGGTCGGATTCCGGGGGCGCGGCCAGCGCGGATCGCGCTGCTGGCGTTTCGCTATGCGGTTCGCCATCTTGCGCGAGCCGCCCGCGTCGTCTGCGTCAGCCAGGCCACGGCTGACGACGTGCAGCGGTACCTGGATTGCGATCCAGAGCGACTGCACGTCGTGCACAGCGGTGTGGCGGACCACTTTCGGGCGCCGGCGGCGGAACGGGTCGCGCAGCTGCGCGGACGGCTCAAGTTGCCATCAATCCCGTTGCTGCTGCACGTCGGGGGCGCCGATGCTTACAAGAACATCGAGGGCGCGCTGGAAGTCGTCCACGCGCTGCGCCACACGCACGGCATCGCCTGCGGCTTCGTCAAGGCGGGCGAACGCCTGACCGCGGAGCAGCGAAAACTGGCTCGAAGCCTGGGGTTGGAACCCTGGATCGTGGAAACCGGCTATGTGCCCGAGCCCGACCTGCCGGCGCTCTACGCGTGCTGCCAGGTCCTGCTGACGCCGTCGCACTGGGAAGGCTTCGGCTGGCCGGCGCTGGAGGCTATGGCCTGTGCAACCCCCACCGTCACCTCCGATTGCCCCGCGTTCCGTGAGACGGCAGGTCCGGCTGCGCTGCAAGCCGCCGCCACGGACACGCGCGGGCTGGCGGCCGCTGCGGCGCGGCTGCTGCGAGATGAACAGAGTCGCCGTAGCGCTCAAGCTCGCGGCCTGGCGCTGGCCCAACGCTATCGCTGGGACCGAACCGCACGCGAGTTGGCGGAAATCTATACAGCCGTTGCCGCAACGGGATGAGCGCCGAGCCGTCACGCGGTACGGTTCGCGGGAAAGCCCGGACAGGACGAAGACGCCCCATGGCTACCGGAACCATCGTGGTGACCGTGCACCGGCCACTGCGCGAGATGACCTTGAAGCCCGAGGACGAGGCCCGCCTGGAAAGGCTGGCCGCCCACGTGGTCAGCAACGACGGCGACGAACCCTGGACGCAAGACGACCTGATGGAGCACCTGGATCCCGACGTGCGGGCCGTCATTACCGGTTGGGGCAGTCCGAAGCTTGACCCGGAGGCGCTGGCCGCCGCACCGAACCTGGAGATCGTGGCGCACGCCGCCGGGACCGTCCGGCCTTATGTGGACAAGTCGGCCTGGGACAACGGTATCCGCGTGACCCATGCCGCGGACGTGATTGCCGAAGCGGTGGCGGAGTACACCATCGGCGCCATCCTGCTGGGGCTGCGCGGCTTTATCGAACACCAGGCGACCCTTCGTGCCGGCGGCTGGAAACAATCCAGCGGCGGTTCGAACGTCGGCGGGTTGCTGGCCGAGCGGCGGGTCGGCGTGGTGGCCGCCAGCATGGTGGGACGCCGCGTGATTCCGTTGCTGCGGGCCTTCACGCCCGACGTCGTCCTATACGACCCGTTCGTCGACGAGCAGGAGGCCGCCGGACTGGGCGTGCAACTGGCGGACCTGGACACGCTGATGCGTACCAGCGACGTGGTGACCTTGCATGCGCCGATCCTTCCCGAGACCCACCACATGATTGGACGGCGGGAACTGGACCTGATGAAGCCGGGGGCGCTGTTCGTCAACTGCGCCCGCGCCTGGCTGGTAGACCAGGACGCGCTGCTCGACGTTTTGGCCGCCGGGAAGATCGATGCGGTGCTGGACGTGTTCGACGAGGAGCCGTTGCCGGCGGACTCGGCGTTCCGGGACCTGCCGAACGCGGTTCTCACGCCGCACATTGCGGGCTTCACCCTGGAGACGCGGGCGCGACAGATGGGCCGGATGGTGGACGAGGTCGCCCGCCACTTCGCCGGTGAGCCGCTGCGACACGAGATTTCGCGCCAGCAAGTGGAGCGAATGGCCTAGCTCGACGAGCGGCGACCCTGCATGGTTCCCGGTCCAGCGAACGAGGTTGACCTGCGCCATGCGCTGACTCGGGGCAGAGACCTTTCAGGTCAGCTCGTCGTTGCCCTCCTATGCGCGCTGAGCGCAGCCGTGGCGGGGGCGGCTGTCGCGCTTGCCGTCGGCGTGCTTCCCGAGGGGCGTGCGGTTCCGGTGCTGGCGTTCGTGCTGTCGGCGCTGGCCCTCGCGCCCGCCGTTCATGCGTTGATCTGGCGTGGCGACCTCTTCCAGCCGATCGTGCCGATCGGGCTGTTCTTCTTCCTCGACTTCGGAATGCGAACGCTGCTGGTCGAAGCGGGGAGCGAGCTGGCCGAACCGTTTATCTTCGTGAACATCGACAACGAGCGCGGGCCGGCGGTGGCCCTGGCCATCCTGGCGCTGGTGCTTACATACGCCGGCTACTACGCGCCCTGGTGGCGGCGCGCGGTTGGGCGGATACCGCAGATACCAATGGCCCTGC
Organism: Chloroflexota bacterium; assembly: GCA_022824865.1. GTDB lineage: Bacteria > Chloroflexota > UBA11872 > UBA11872 > UBA11872 > UBA11872. The sequence goes on from JAJDZD010000050.1 coordinate 17,198, forward strand.
CAGCGCATGCGCCGTGGATGGTCCTGAGCCTGATCTATGCGGTCGGCGTGATTGCCCGCAGCGTGCTGCTGCTGGATCGGCGGGCCACGTTCGCCAGTCTCGATCTCCAGGAGCGGCTGACCGACGACTTCAACCTCCTGCTGCAAATCGGAAGCTTCAGCCAGTTCGCCGTGCTGCTGGCTGGCGTCTATCTGTTTCGACCGGAGCGGGTACGGCCAGGCGTGGTAGCGGCGGTGCTTGCGGTGATCGCGCCAATCGAGGCGATCTTCACGGTGGCCTTTGGGGCCAAGCACGTGTTCGCGTTTCTGCTGGTGGGCCTGGCGGGTCTTTACAACTACCGGGTCCGGCGGCTTGGCGGCCTGCGGTTCGCGCTCGCCGTTGCGGCGGTGGTGGTCGTGATGTTCGGCGTGGTGACGATCTACCGGGATCGGATCCACCGGGGCGTGCTTGAGCGGCCGACGGATGCGGCGAGCCTGGCGACCGCTCCCGTGGCGCTGGCCGGCGAACTGGTCCAGGCCGGGCCGGGCGAGTTTCTGCACGCGGCGCTGCGGACGCTGGCGAACCGGCACACCTCGGGTGAGACCGTCGCTTCGATCCTGGCGTATGGCGACACGGTGGATCTGGAAATTACGGGCGCCGACCTGGTGCTGATTCCCGCCTTTGCGTTCGTGCCGCGAGCGATCTGGCCGGACAAACCGGCGCCGTTTTCGCCGCAGGTCAGCAGTGCCTTTCGAGGCGTGGAGGGCAATCGAACGTCATTCGGCATGACGCATACCGGCGACCTGTACCTGCGCCATGGCCTGCCAGGCGTGGTGATCGGCAGCCTGATGCTCGGTCTGTTGTACCGGTTGCTCTACGGCTGGCTGGTGGACCGGACAGGCGCAACAGCGTTAGGCGCGGTGCTCTACCTAGCGTTGTTCTGGCGGATCATCTTTGTGAACGCCGAGATCATCCCGGTGTACGTGCAAGCCATCAGGTCCCTGGTCGTCGGTCTGGGCTTGCTGGTGTTGGTCGCCTACGCGTCGCAGGTGATGGGCGGTGGTCGGGCTCAGCGCGGGCTGTAGGCGCCCGTCAGAACCTCGTGCACGCCTTGCCAGACGCCCACGGCGCGGGCCGCGCGAGCCGCCGCATCCAATAGGGCGAAGGTCGCCAGGTCGAAGGGTCCGCGCGGCGAACGCGCGGCCAGGCAACGGGCCCTGTGCAGCGGAACGGCCAGCGTGACAATCTCGGCGGCCGTCAGGACGGTGCGGGCCAATGCCGCCGTTAGGAGGCGGGCGACGCCATGACTTCGCCGGTTGCGGCGGGTGTAGGCGAAGTTGCGGCCGCGTCGGCGCTGCAGGGCCAGAAACGCGCCCCACGTCTGCGGCCGGTCATGCAGGACTTCGATGGTCAGGTCCTCAACTCGTCGAAAGCCGGCTGCCATCACGCGTTCGCCGAATTCGGAGTCGTCGCCACGCGGCAGGTCCTCACGAAACGGGCCCACCGCCCGGAACACTTGAGAGCGAACCGAGAACGCCTGCGAGCTGCGCTGTAACTCGGGTTCGGCCATGGCCAGTTCATGCTCGCTCTGCAGGTAGCGCGAAGGCGCCCGAGCACGGTCGGCCACGCGCGATCCAACCAATACGTAGTCGGCCCCGGCGCCAAAGTGAGCCAGGATTCGGTCCGCGAAGTCACTGGGCAGCGTCAGGTCGGCGTCCACAAACACCAGGATGTCGCCCGTCGCAATGCGCGCGCCGCTGTTGCGGGCGGCGGCAACGCCGCGCGGCAGGGGGTGGCGAATCGTGCGCGCCGGCCGAACACTGCCCACCCGGACGAGCCGCCGAAGCGTCCCATCCGTCGATCCGTCATCCACGAATACGAGCTCGACGTTTGGATGTGTCTGACGGTCCATCGAATCGAGGATGTTCGCGACGCGATGGGCTTCGTTGTAGGCCGGAACGATGAATGACACCCACGGACGTGCCGGGCCAGCTGGTCTAGACGACAGCACGCCGGATCGCCATGTCACCAGTCGATCCGCGTCACAACCGCCAGCGTGAACGCCGCCGCGCCGCTGCTGCGGTAGTTCCAGAAGAAGACTTGGATGGCCTCAACATCGGGCGGCAATCGCAGCAACCGCGCTTGACGCCACCAGCCGTCCGGCAGACCGCCCTGCAGACCGAAGACCGCGATGTCGGACCCTTCGGGCGCGCGCAGATATAGCCCAAAGTGCGGCTGGCCGCTTCCCACCCAGACCTCGCTGGCGAGCAGGTAGCAGGCGCCGGCTGCCGCCGGAATCCACTCGCTGCGGAGACGGGATGTCAGCGCCGGTCCGTCCAGGTTGTCCATGACCAGGGCGGAAACCGGCTGGCCGTCCAAGTCGGCGAACCCGAGGTACACATCACCTGATGGGGCGTCGTCGTGCGCTGGCGGCTGTGGATGCGCGGCGTAGCCCACCGGCAGGCTTGTGCTGGTGGCGCCCCAAGTGAAGGCGCCGTTGGGCGCCAGGTTGCGCAAGCGGCGCGATTCCATTTCGCTGGGACGACCGGCGGAATCCAGCCAGCCCAATTCCGCGCGAACCGACCCGCCCGCGGCAACGTCGTTACGCGAAAGCCGGACCTGCGTCAGGCGGCGTCCGTCGCCGCAGGTGTCGCGACGTGGATCGACCGGAAGCTCGATGTTCGCCAGCGCGGGACCGTAGGGAGGGTCGGCTACGTCCTGCAAAAGCTCGTACAGGAGCCGCAGGGCAGCCTCCGGCGCATTGACACCGGCTCGTGCGACTGACTCGCGAATGAGCGCCAGCGCGCGCTTCGAGTCACCAGTCCTCCGAGCCAGGATCGCTTCGAGGTGCAGAAGGACACTCGACGTGCTGGCAGCCCCGCGCGGCGTGCCACCGAGGGAGCGAAGCGCGGCCAACTCGTCGGCTGCGGCGTCGAAGTCGCCCCGAACGAGGGCTTGTGACAGCCGGAAATTGCCTGCGGCGTCGCTGGCTGGGTCGGTAGCTGCAGCGGCCTCGAAGGCGGAACTGCCCAATTGGTCCGACCCATGCAGCAGGGCCAAGTTCCCCACGTTGACGAACAGCGCGGATAGCCCACAGCGAGCCGAGAAACCGAGGACTACTCCACCGAGAATCAGGACCACGGCCAGCACATATCGGCGTCGAATCCGAGTCCAGCGCGACTCCACGGCGCCGAGCGGCAACTGTCTCTCAGGCACGCTTCGACGGATCCACGGAGGTGGATTCGGTCGAATCCGGGGCGCGTCCCCCGTACGCGTAGTCGCCGTAGTACTCCGCGGTGACCCGTGGCCGCGCCGCATTAATCACCGCGCCCAGGAGCACGACGTCGGTCTTAAGCAGCGCGTCCCGCGCCCGCAGCAGCGATCGGGGGCGCGTGACCCCGGACTGGATGACCAGTAACCCGGCCCCGCCAGTGGCCGCCAGGATGACCGGGTCCGACACGCCGAGCACGGGCGGACTGTCGATGATGACGATGTCCGCCAGTTCGCCAAGCTCGTCCAGCACTTCGCGCATCCGCGCCGAGGCCAGCAATTCGGCGGCGTTGGGCGGCGACGCACCGGCGGCAACGAGCGAGACGTTAGGGAACGCGGTGGATCGAAACGCGTCGCGCGCTGCCGCTTCCCGATTCACCAGGCGACTGGTCAGGCCGCGCGTATTGCGCTGGTCAAACAGCGTGTGCAGGTGCGGCCGCCGCAGATCGGCGTCCACCAGCACCACGCGGCGGCCCGACTGCCCAAAGACGACGGCCAGGTTGGCAGCTGTTGTCGACTTGCCCTCGCCCTGGCCGGCGCTTGTCACCAACAGGCGGGTGGGGTGCGGAAGGCCCCACAGGTCAATGCTGGTGCGAATCTTGCGATAGGCCTCCGCCGCGGAGGGCGCGAGGTTTCGCGCGCTCGGGGTACCGATCTCGTCACTATTCAAGACACCGACGACACCGAGCGGGGCCAATCCCAGCGCTTCCACGTCGTCGGGCGACTTGACGGTGTCGTCCCGGTACTCCATTGCGGCCGCGATAGCCCCCGCAGCCAGCAGGCCGGCCAGTGCGCCAAGCACGGCGTTGACCATCGGGCGCGGAGCAATTGGGACGGTGGGTTGCGTCGCGGGCTGCGCGATGCGGAGTACCTGCTCCGCACGCCCCGGCGGCAGGAACGGTTGCTGCTGTTCGATAAAGACGCGCGCCACAGCGTTGGCCAGGTCGCGGGAGAACTCCGGGTCCGGCGTCTCGGCCCGGATCTCCAGCAACTGGGTCTGAGCAATGGCGATGCCGCTGAGCAACTCGTTCACGTCGTCGAGACCGACGGCCAGCTGGAGTTCGTCGGCAACCTGCTCCAGCACCACCCGCTGCGTGGCCATGCGGGCGTAGGTTTTGACGAGTTGCTGGCTCAGGAGCGCGTCGCTGTAGGTCACCGTGCCGGGCGCAGCCGACTGGTTGACGACGATGGTTGCGGTGGCGCGATAGGTCGGGTTGACCAGCTTTGAGACGCCCCAGGCGGCGGAACCGCCGGCGGCCAGGCCGAGCAACAGCACCCACCACCAGCGCACGATGACGGCCGACAGCCAGCGGGGCTCCACACCACAACCTTTCGGGAAGAGCTGCGCTCCGCCCGTCAGCTGCGGCTCGTGGTGAACGTACGGTTGCGGCCGGACGGCCCGTGGGCACGCATCCAGCCGGCGGACAGGATACAAAGGCCATGTTCAGCGTCGTGCGGCTGCGCCGGTCGGGATCGGCCCTAAGAGCAGGTGAGAGCCGCCGCCGCTTGACGCATGGCGTCGGCGCCGACTACACCATGAGCGACAGTGCGCCTGCGGACGAGGAAAGGGAGATCAACATGACGCTCTGGACCGGCGACCTGAACTACGTGGCCGTGGTGGTGGCGGCTCTGATTCCCATGGCGCTCGGCATGTGGTGGTACGCACCCAAGTTCGGCCTGGGCGACATCTGGCTTGGGCTGGTCGGCATGACGCAGGAGGAGATCGCCGAGAGCGGCGGATCGGGGCCCGCGATGGGGCTGACGCTGATCGGCGCGCTGGTGCAGTCCTACGTGCTGGCCTTGCTGGTCAAGATGACCGGCGCGGCCGGGTTTGGCGAAGGCGTGATCCTTGGCATCTGGCTACTGGTCGGGATCGTGGCTACCACCAGCCTGGGCGTGTACGTGTTTGCCGGGCGCGGACTGCGCCTGTGGGCCTTCAACAACGCCTATCACCTCGTCGGCATCCTGCTGATGGCGGGTCTACTTGCCGCCTGGGCGTAGGGGCCTCACGGTCGGCAGGCAAATCGCCCCCGGTTTCGGCGGCAGCTGAACACGACTACCGTTGGTCGCCGGACGAATAGCAGCGCGCCAATGACGAACCGCCTCAGTTCCGCTCGTGACACAGCGCTCTACGGCGCGGCGCTGCTGGCGACCGGTCTGGTGGCGCTGATTCCCGCCGGACTGGTCGACGCCCTGGCCGCCCGGCTTGGCCGCGTGGTTTACCGACGCGCGGGTTCCCGCGCCGACCGGCTGCGCGCGAACCTGCGCGTGGTGGTCGGGTCCGACGCGCCGGACTCGCGGATCGAATCGCTGGCCGAAGGCGTGTACGCCGCCTACGGGCAGTACCAGGCGGAGTTCTTCACCATGCACTGGCCGGATCTCTGGGGGCGGCGACGGCGGTTGGTTGTTGACGAGACGACGCTGCGGCAGGCCAAGGGACAGGGAAACGGCGTGGTGCTCTTTGGCATTCACGCGGGCAACTGGGACCTGGCGGCCTCGGAGTGCGCCCGCCGCTACGGCGCCTTTCACAGCGCGGGCGAATCGGTGGAGCCGGCGTGGCTGGGTCTGCTAACGAATCGGGTCAGGCGCGGGGCGGGCACGCGCCTCTACGATCCGATGAACGCAGCCCGTCCGTTGCTACGAGCTCTGCGCAACGGCGACATCATTGGGCTCGTTGCCGACCGGCCAGTAGCAGGGCCAGGTGTGGACGTGGAGCTGTGCGGCCGGACGGCTCACCTGCCCGTGGGTCCAGTGTGGCTGGCCTTGCGCAACGGCGCGCCCATGCTCCCAACCGCTATCGAACGGCAGCCCGACGGCACGGTCTTTGTCGAGTTCCTGGATCAGGTCGAACTTTCGGACCTCAAGCCCAACGCCGAAGGCATCGCCGTGGGTGTCCAGCGCATGGCCGACGCGTTGACAGTCCTGATCCGACGCGCGTACCCGAGTTGGTTCGCGCTCCAGGAAGTCTGGACGGACGAGGGGTAGCGGTTAGCCATCCGTCGGCCGCCGCGTGAGCCCCTTCACCTGCACGGGCCCCAGTGCGACAGCTTTAGGGTATGGTTGAAACATAACCAGCCACCGCGCGCAGAAGAAAAAACCGTGCGCGCGAACATCGGAAACTGCGCGCCTATCGCCATGTTGAGCTTGCGTGCCTGATCCAGGGAGCACTTCCCATCGCTAGTTTCATTGACCTCGGAGTTCGCCAAGACCTTGCCGACGACCTCGCCGACCAATCCATAACCGATCCCACCCCCATCCAAGCCGCCTGTATCCCCCTTCTGCTGAACGGTCATGACGTCGTGGGCCAGGCCCGCACCGGATCGGGCAAGACGCTGGCCTACGTGCTGCCGTTGCTGGAACGCATCGACGCCGACCGCCGCGAGCAGCAGGCTCTCGTCCTTGGACCCACCCGCGAACTGGTGGAGCAGATTGCCTCCGTGACCGAACCGCTGGCCGAGCGGCTCGGCGCGCGCGTGGTTCGAATCCTGGGCGGCGTCAGCTACGGCCCGCAGCGCAAGGCGCTGGACGCCGGCGCGCAGATCGTGGTGGCCACGCCCGGCCGCGCGCTTGACCTGATTGAGAGCGGCAGCCTTCGCACCCAGTCCATCGGCGTCGTCGTGCTGGACGAAGCCGACCTTATGTTCGACATCGGCATGGCGCCGCAGGTGGAAGCCATCCTGCGCCACACACCGGCGGACCGGCAGACCTCGCTGTTCTCGGCCACGGTGCCCGAGTGGGTGCGGCGAATCACCGAGCGACAGCTGAGCGATCCCAGGTGGATCGAACTTGACACCGAACCCGAGGATCGGCCCGACATCGATCACGAGGTCTGGATCGTGCCGGAGGTCGAGCGCCTCGCCGCCGTCCAGCACATCCTGGACGAGACGCGCGGTACGCCGACGATCGTTTTCGGGCGCACGCGGCACCAGGTGTCGCGGTTGGGCGCGCGGCTGAAGGACCTGGGCATGCGCGTCGACTCGATCCAGGGCGCCATGGCGCAGCAGGCGCGCAGCCGCGTGATCGAGCGCCTGCGCAGTTCACGTATCGACGTGCTTGTCGCCACCAACGTGGCCGCCCGCGGACTGGACATTGCCGGCCTGGGCCAGGTGATCAACTACGACGTACCCGAAGACCCGAATCTCTTCACCCACCGCACCGGCCGTACCGGCCGCATGGGCGGCCTGGGTCGCTCAATCACGCTGGTCAGCGGCGCAGACCTGGGAGCGCTCAACGCCATCGAACGAATCCTGGGCGGCAAGCTGGTCAGGCGCACCTGGCGAGACATTCAAGGCGAGAACGGCGCAACCAACGGTCAGACAGCGCGCGACCTGGCCGCCGCCGCGAAGGTCGGCGCGGGTGGACTCAAGGTGCTGCCCGGCGAGAGCCTGAGCGCCAATCGTCGAGCCAGCCGACCGCCGACAGACGCCGAGCGGACTCCATCGGCGAACGGTGAGTCGGAGAGGCCGCGTCGCCGCAGCCGGCGTCGCCGCCGACGTGCGGTGGCTAATACCCCGTAGGACGACGCCTGCCGTAACTGTCGGCGGATTCTCACAACCTACAATCCGGCCTCACCGCCAAGCTTGAGATCTCGCTATGTCTGACACTCTTCGCGTCGGCCTGATCGCCGAACCGGCCGGCTGGCACCTTGACGGCCTGATCAACGTTTGCGCCGAGCATCCCGAAGTCGGCGAAGTCGCGGTTGCCGACGTCACCGGCCAGGTTGCCGGCGTCTTTCGGCCCATCACAGGGTCCTCGCCCGATCCCCACTGGCAGGCCCGCAGCCATGAACCCGGCTCAGGCCCGCCGCCCGGATGGACCAAGTACGGGCGCGAGGTCAATACCGCGGCCATCCTGGAGGACAAGCTGGTCGCCAGCTTTACCGACCATCGCCGGTTGCTGGATGAATACAAGCCGGACGCGGTGCTGGTCACCATGGAACCGCGCAAGATGCCGCCGGTGCTGATCGACTGCCTGGAAGCCGGCGTGCATGTCTTCCATGAGAAGCCGGCCTGCGGACGCATCGAGGACTACCGCCGGGTGGTCGAGGCGGCGCATCGCTCATCGGCCCACCTATGCGTCGCCTTCAACATGCGTGGTCTGGCCGCCGTTCGCGAGGCTCGGCAGGTCGTGCAGAGCGGCGCGCTGGGGCGGCTGTTCGGCATGCAGGTGCACTACGCGGCCGAGCATCCGCGCACCTGGCTGTGGGAAGAACTGGCCGACGGCTGGATGTATGACCGCGACCGCGGCGGCGGGCACCTGATCTTCCTTGGCTGCCACTACCTGGACCTGATGCGCTACATCACCGGCGCCAATGTTCGGCAGGTGGCCGGTTTCGCCGACAACGTGGGCGGCGAACCTATCAACGCCGAAGACGCCTATGCCATCAGCCTGCGGTTCGACAACGGCATGGTCGGCACCTTCACCGGCGGCTTCATGACGCCCTCCAGCCAGAAACACGACGGCCTGCAGATCTGGGGCAGCCGCGGCTGGCTGCGCTTCAACCCCGAGTCCGACGACGGCTTCGAGTGGTTCACGCGCGAAGGCACCGGCGTCACCGCCCCCGAACGCCGCCTCAGCTTCACTGACACCGGCGTGAGCGGCGGGTTCGACCAGTTCAAGCACGAGTTCTTCCAGGCCTGCCTGGGCAACGGCGAACCACCCATCAGCGCCGACGACGGCCTCTGGATGCACGAAACCGCCTGGGCGGCCCGAAGGGCTTCCGATACGGGGCAGACTCAGGCGGTTAGCCTGGGAGGGGTATAACTCGGGCGCATCCGCGGCCGCGGGGGAGCACGACGTGAACAAGGCAAAGGGACCAACTGGCTCGCTGGCGGGTCGCCGACCGTCCAGGATGGCGCCCATCCACCCCGGCGAGATCCTGAACGAGGAGTTTCTGCGTCCGCTCAGGCTCAGCCAGTATCGGCTGGCCAAGGCCATTGGCGTCGATCCACGCCGGATTCACGCGATCGTGCACGGCCAGCGAGCGATCACGGCTGAGACGGCGTTGCTGCTCGCGCGTTACTTCGGCAACTCGGCTGCGTTCTGGATGGGGCTCCAGACTCAGTACGACCTTGAAACCGCCGAAGACCGATTGGGCCACAGGTTGGATCAGGTGACGGCGTACGCGAGCGGATAGGTTCTCGCGTCCCGTCGTTCAGATTGATCAGTACACGCCAGAGGGGTCGGCCGGACGGAGGCTCCGCAATGTCCGGGGTTCGCTCACTCCCAGCCCCAGGCATCCTCTTCGAAGTCTGTGGGCGGAGCTCCATCAAGTAATCGATCGTCGCCTCGAGTTCGCAATCGAGCCGCCGCATCAGCCCAGCCGGCCCGCGGCGGTGACCCGCCTTCGATCAGAATCCCCGACGTGACGACCCGCAACTGAACCTCGTCTCCGAGCTGCGCCTTTTCGATGAACGGCTCTGGGATGAGAACGCCTCGCGCCTCTCCGATCCGTACGATCCTCGTCCTCATTGACAGGTGGCCAAGCGGTCAGGCGGGCTGGTAGCGCCGGACGCTGATTTCGCTGGCTCGGGCGCGCATCTGCGCGGCGTCGTACCACGCCTGCATTTGCAACAGCAGGTCCATACGCACGTCAAATGCCTTCTCGATGCGCAGCGCCATTTCCGGCGAGAGCGAGGCGCGTCCGTTCAGCAGGTCCGAGAGCGTCGCCCGCCGCACGCCAAGAATCTCGGCCGCCTTCGTCACGCTGAGTCCCAACTCCTCGATGACTTCCGTTCGCACGAAGTCGCCGGGATGCGCAGGGGTCATGTTTATGGTGAGACCTTCGCTAGTCATCAGTGATAGTCCTCCAGATTCAAGCGATCGATGTACCCGTCAGATTCGTGAAACGTGATCCTCCAGTTGCCGGTGACCGACACGCTCCACACGTCTTGCCGGTCTCCAAGCAGCCGGTGTACCCGCCAGCCGGGTGGGGCATCGGCGATGAACTCTTCAATGTCGTCCGCCAAAATCAGAACCGTGAGGATCTTGCGCACCCGGTCGACCAGGTCCTGTCGCAGGAACCGTGAGCTGTCGTTCTCGATCAGGCGGCGAAGTCCCCGGTGCCGAACCGAACGGAGAATCACGTAACGAAGTGTACGGCTCCACCGTACATTAGGCAAGTCTGCGCATACGACATGACACAGCGAATCTCGGTCAGGTTCGGCCAGCATGCAGGAGTAAGGCAGCCAAGGGATTCAGGACTAATGGCTCGGGCCTCAGAGGGTGCCTGCATGCCTTGGGGAAATCCTCAGTTCGTCGCACGCCGGTACTCGTAGGTTGCCGCGCCCACCAGCACCGCCGTGGTCGCCAGCAGGATCCAGATGCCGGGGAGGATGCTGTCCCAGACCCAGCCTTCGATGATCACGGAGCGCACGGCCACCATGATGTACTCGATGGGGTTCAGGCCGACGGCCACCTGGAACCAGCCGGTCAGCAGGTCGCGCGGCATGAAGGCAGAAGTCAGAAACGCCAGCGGCATGAACAGCAGCCAGCTGTTGACCGTCACCTGCACGCTGCGGGTGCGCATGGCCACGATCAGCCCCACGCAGCCCATCGCCACGCCCAGCAAGGTGGTGGCGACGATGACGCCGAGGATGCCCAGGACACCGCCCTCGAAGCGCACGCCGATCGCCGTGGCCACCAGGATTATCGCCAGCACCTGCGCCATGGCCCGCGTGCCGCCGATCAGCAGGGTGCCGAGCAGGATCGAAAAGCGGTTCACGGGCGACAGCAGGAGCTTGTCCACGTAGCCCGACATCATGTCGGTCAGCAGCACCATCGCCATGTCGCTGCCGCTGAAGACCACGGCCATCACGATCACCATGGCGGCCAGGAAGGCCTGGTAGTCGTCGGCCGGAAACCCCGGCAGCGCCGTGATGCCGCGCAGCGGTTCGCCGAAGAACAGGAACATGAAGGCCGACGACAGCACCGCCGCCACGATCATCCAGGGCTGCGCCAGCCAGGTCTTCAGGTTGCGGACGTAGATGAAATAGCTCTCGCGCAGGACAAGCATTGGCATTACCTCCGGTTTACGCCCATCCACTGGCTCCACACGCGGTCTTCCGCGTCGCCGTCGGCGTCCGAGTCGCGAATCTGGCGGCCGGTGTGTTGCAGGAAGACGTCGTCCAGCGAGGGGCGGGTGATGGACAGGTTGGCGATGGACAGATTGGCGTCTTGAAAGGCGGTCATGATGGCGGGGGCGGCGGCGCCGCCGTCGCTGACGGTGGCGGTCAGCCCGGCGGCCGCAATGTCCGCCTGCCGGACTCCCGGCAGGGCGCGCACGGCCGCCAGGGCAACTTCCACGCGGTCGTCGGCTGAATCATCCGAGTTGAAGGCCACGTGGACGATGTCGCCTCCGACGCCGGCCTTCAGCGCGGCGGGTGAGCCTTCGGCCACGAGGTGGCCGTGATCAATGATGGCCAGCCGTCGGCACAGCCGGTCGGCCTCGTCCATGTGCTGCGTGGTCAGGAAGATCGTGACGCCCTGGGCGTTGAGTTCTTCCAGGTGCTCCCAGACGGCAATCCGGCTCTGCGGATCCAGGCCGGTGGTCGGTTCGTCCAGGAAGAGCACCCCGGGGTTGTGCATCAGGGCGCCGGCCAGGTCGATCCGCCGCCGCATCCCGCCGGAGTAGGAACCCACGCGCCGATCGGCGACGGATGACAGTCCGACTAGGTCCAGCAGTTCCGCGGCTCGGGCCCGGGCCGTGGCGCGTGTCAGGCCGTACAGCAGCCCTTGCAACTCCAGGAAGTCGCGGCCCTTCGAGAGGTCGTCCAACCCGACTTCCTGCAGCGCCACGCCAATCGCCTGCCGCACCGCCTTTGGATCGCGGGTCACGTCCAGGCCCGCCACCTCCACGCGCCCTTCCGTCTTGGGCAGCAGCGTGGCCAGGATCTTGATGGTGGTGGTCTTGCCCGCGCCATTCGGCCCCAGGAATCCGAAGAACTCGCCGCGCTCCACCTCAAAGCTGATCCCGTCCACGGCGCGCACGCCCCCTGGATAGGTCTTGCCCAGTCCTTCCACCAGGACCGCCGGACCGTTCGTCATCCCCTGCTCCTGTCGTCTGTCCGGTCGGCGCCCGCCCTGAGCCGGCCTTCGCTTCGCAACCGGCAGATCATGACGCACGCGAGCCGCCGCTGTTGAGACTTCTCTTACAAAGGAGGCTTTGGCAGCCGTGAATCCTCGACCTGCCCCGAGCCTCGCTCTGCTACCGTGCCCGGCCAGACAAGCCTCGGCGCCTGACTCGCGACGACGCCGAAGAACTGGAGAGAGGTTCGCCGTGACAGACGTGATCCATGAGCCGGCGCGTGACGTGCCGGTGTTGCATGACACGGAGGTGTTGGTGGCCGGGGCGGGCATTTCGGGGCTGTACGCGGCGCTGGAGTCGGCGGCGGCGGGGGCGCGCACCACGCTGGTGGATGAGTACTCGGCGGTCGGCGGCAACTACGGGCCGGGGCTCGGCTCCCGACACGACCTCTGGCAGGCGCCGCAGCAGCACGACCGCGGCCTGGGCGGCCAGGTGGGCGACTTCCTGGACCGGTTGGACGCGCGCGGCGGCATCAAGACGTTCGACTTCATCAGCGGCGGCGACAACGTGCCCTGGCGCTGGGACGGTATGGCGCACATTCCGGTCATCGACCGCAACGAGTTCCAACGGCTGGCCTTGCAGCGCCTTCGAGACCTCGATGTCTCCCTGCTGCTCTCCACGACCGTCGCCGGAGCGATTGTTGAGGACGGCCACGTCCGCGGTGTGATTTTCGAGACTGGCGAGGGCCGGCGGGCCATCACGGCCAAGGTCGTCATCGACACCACCGGAGAAGCCGACGTGGCCGCCGCGGCCGGCGCGGAAACCGAGGACGCCTTCGCCAGCGCCGAAGCCGGCTTCGGACTCTTCTTCCGCGTCGAGGACGTGGACTGGGAGACCTACGAGGAGTTCCGGGCCGCCGAGCGCGACAAGCCGCTGAGCGACGAGGAACAGCGCTGGGTGGACGAGGTGCTCTTCGTCGCCCTGGAGCGTGTCTGGGCCAACTATCCGCGCGAGCTGCTGCCCTTCATGATGGCCGACTGGGAGTCCGGCGAATACAAGTACGTGGCCTCGATCCCGGGCGGCGCGCATGCCTACAAGATCCCCTTCGCCACGCACGACCAGGACGTGACCACGATTGAGACCCGTTGGCCCGACCACACCCTGTCGGCGCTGAACGCCATGCAGCGGTCCACCATCGAGTCATCGGCCAGGCTGCACGCCTACGACACCATCGAGTTCTACAAGCGCCACGTGCCGGGGTTCCAGAACGCGCGGGTCAGCCAGATCGCGCCCTACATGGGCACGCGCTGGAGCCGCACGATCGTTCCCGACTACACCCTCAGCCGCGACGATATCGTGGCCGAGCGGCGGTTTGACGACGTGGTGCACGTGCTGACCACGCTTTACCGCTACGACGACGAGGTGCGCAAAGGCGGCCGGACTCGCCAGCTCGTCAACCTGCGGGAGCGCGAAGAGGGCCACCATTTCGACATGCCGCTGGGCCAATTCCTGCCGCAAGGCGTGGAGGGGATGCTGGCGGCGGGACGCTCCATCGGCCGCGACCGGACGGCCAGCCTGCGCTGGCGCTGGATCGCCAAGGTCACGGGCGGCGTTGCCGGCATGGCGGCCGCCCGCGCCGTGGCCGAAGGCGTGCCCCCGCGCCACGTCAACATCCGAGAGCTGCAGCGGGCGCTGGCTGACGTCGGCTACTACCTCGGCGAGCCGCCCCGCCTGGCTGAACTGGGCGTCGCTTAACGCCGGAAGCGCCGGACCTGCCGGCGCTTCCGAATCAGATGCTCGTCGGGCGTTGAGCCCTACGAAGGTCGTCGTCTAGTAGCGGTCACCGCCGCCGTAGCCGCCGCCACCGCCGCCGTAGCCACCGCCACCGCCGCCGTAACCGCCGCCGCCGCCGCCGTAGCCACCGCCGCCGCCGCCACGGGGCGCCCGCGGACGTGCCTTGTTCACCGTGAGCATGCGGCCGCCCATGTTGCTGCCGTTCAAGCCCTCGATCAGCGCCAGGGCCTCATCCTCATTGGCCATCTCGATGAACCCAAAGCCGCGGGACCGGCCGGTTTCACGGTCAATGATGATGGTGCACGACGTGAGTTCGCCGTACTGCGAAGCCTGCTCGCGCAGTTCTTCCTCGGTGGTCGAATACGGCAAGTTGCCGACATATATGTTCATTCGAAACCGTTCCTGAACGCCGTCGCCGTGGACGCGCGTCCGTCTACACCCGCCTTCGAGCGGGAGGTCCAGACCATCCGTCAGTCAACGAAACGCCGCAGTGAACCAGATGTCGGAAAGGTCGATTCAGGCAGACCGTTCGAGAATCGAAAGGCTTGATGTGAACGAGAAACCTCGCAGACGGCGGCAGACGGAAGATTCAATTCCAAGGTCACCGAGGGCAATCTAGCACGCATTGGCCTTGCCGAACCGTCCACCTGGAAATATCAAGCACCGCCGCGGACCCCAGCACGCGTCCGTGCGGTAGGGTTCGCTGCCCGGCAGCCAGCCATACGGGATTCCGATGTCAAACCGACAGCCCAACATCCTGTGGTACTGCACCGACCAGCAGCGGTTCGACACCATTGCCGCCCTCGGCAATCCCCACATCCGCACGCCCAACCTTGACCGCTTCGTGGCGGAGGGGACGGCCTTCACCCACGCCTACTGCCAGAGCCCCATCTGCACGCCCAGCCGCGCCAGCTTTCTGACCGGCATGTATCCCAGCCGGGTTCACAACCCGCGCAATGGCAACGGCTGGGTTCATCGCGAGGTCGCCGCGAACCTGGTGACGCGTCAGCTGGCTGAGGCCGGCTATGACGGCGGGCTGGTCGGCAAGCTGCACCTGGCCGGGGCCTTCAACGGGCGCGAGCCACGGGTCAACGACGGCTACCGCTACTTCAAGTACAGCCACGCGCCACGCAACGACTGGCCTCTGGATCAGCACGACTACGCCGCCTGGGTTCAGGCGCAGGGTGTCGATCCCTACGAAGTCCTGCTGCACAACTTCGACCGACGCCACCTCACCGGGGCGCTGATGGAGCCCACGCCGGAGCAGGACAACACGCCGCCGGAGGTTCACCAGACTACCTGGGGTACCGAGGCGTCGATCGAGTTCATCAACCAGTCGCGCCCGGCCGACCAGCCGTGGTTCCTCAGCGTGAACGTCTACGACCCGCATCCGCCCTTCAACCCGCCCTGGGAGTACTACCGCCGCTACGACCCCGAGGCGCTGCCGGGACCGTACTTCCAAACGTCGGACCTTGGACACCAGGGCCGCCTCACCGCCTCGGGCATTGACTTCCAGAGCGAGTCGCAACCACCCGAAGTTTTCGAGGGCAAGAAAGTTCAGGCTGCCTATTACGCCATGATCGAGCAGATCGATGAGCAGTTCGGCCGGCTGATGGACGCGCTGGCGGCGTCAGGCCAGGCCGAGCGCACCATCGTCATCTTCACCAGCGACCACGGCGAGTCGGCCGGCGACTATGGGCTAACCCAGAAGGGCTGCCGCTTTTTTGACGGCCTCAGTCGCGTGCCGCTGATCTGGCGCCTACCTGGCCAGATCCAGGCCGGCCTGCGCAGCGACGCGCTGGTGGAACTGACCGACATTGCGCCCACGCTGCTGGAGTACGCGGGCCTGCCCGTGCCCGAGGCCATGCAAGGGCGCACATTACGGCCCATCCTGGCTGGCGCGGCTCCGCCCGACACGCACCGGGAGTTCGTCCGCTGCGAGTACCTCGACGCCGTCGAGAAGCCCGACCACACCTTCGCCACCATGTACCGCGATCGGCGCTGGAAGTTGAACGTGTACCACGGCCACGGCATCGGCGAGCTGTTCGACATGGAGGCCGACCCGCACGAGCACACCAGCCTGTGGGACAGCCCGGCCCACCAGGACATCAAGCTGGATCTCATGCAGCGCAGCTTCGACGCCACCGTCCTGGCCGCCGACCCCGGCCCCCCACGCGTTTCGTCGTATTAGGGCGTAGCCAGGCCCTGTTCACACGCACGCAATACATCGAAGATGCGAGCGGTGTGAATGCGCCCGAGGAGCCGCACGTCAAGCTTCTCGAAACTCTGGCGGTGGCGCCGGTCCCCATTCACGGGCAGGTCCTGGCGCGCAACTGCCTTGAGCTTGAGACGTACGGCGTGTTCGCGCCCGGGAGTAGTTCAGAGACTCGACCGAGCCCGTCATGCCGCGACCGGCACTGCCGGCGCCCGGAGACCCGCGTGCCAGAGGCCGACGGCGGGGGGCGCCCGCCCGACGGTCTCATGGTGGGCGATGGAGCAGATGGCATTGAGCGCCTGCGGGTTCGAAGTCCGTGCGTTGCCGCGTGGTGCGGGCGGGGAGGGCGCTAGGCGGGCGTACCGGGCCTGGGCGAGGTTCATCCGCGGATCGTCAGCCGAGTTGGACTCGGCAGGTGGGACTGAATCTAGATTGCGTTGCTCTGGCCGCCGTCGATCGCGATGGCCGCGCCGGTGATGTACGCCGCTCGCGACGACACCAGGAAGGCCACCAGGTCCCCCACCTCCTCGGGCCGCCCGATCCGGCCGAGTGGGATTCCGACCCCAGCCCGGTCGTAGAAGTCCTCGAGCGTGCCCTGGCGGCCAGTAGCTTCCCAGCGGCGCTCCCATTGCGCGCTGCGGATCGACCCGAGCATGACGGTGTTCACTCGAATTCCGGCGTCCGCGTATTCCTTGGACATGGCCTTGGTAAGCGCAATGCCGGCGGCGCGGGTGACGGACGTGGGAACCGACGCCTGCGACGGCTCGCGGCCGCCGGTGGACGTGATGTTGACGATGGACCCGCCGGCGTGCCGCAGATAGGGCAACGCCACCCGCGAGCAACGGATTGCGCCGAACAGTTTCACGTCCAGGTCGGCCTGCCAGATCTCGTCGCTGGCCCCGTCGAACCGATGCGCGCCTGGTCCTCCCGCGTTGTTCACCAGGATGTCCAGTCGTCCCAGACTGCGTGCGGCCGTGGCCACGAAGATCCGGGCGTCGTCCGCCCGGCTCAGATCAGCCTGAATCGGGAGAATGCGGCGACCGCTCGCCTGCGCAATGTCGTGCGCGGCGTCCTCCAGAACGTCGCGCCGTCTGGCGGCAAGGGCTACATCGCAACCCTCGCGGGCAAGGACTTCTGCTATGGCGCGCCCCACGCCTTCACTGCCGCCGGTGACGGCTGCCGCCAGTCCTTCAAGCTGGAGATTCACGGCGGGCCCGGATCAGGTCGCGGCGTCTCCGCCTGCCGCGCGTTCGCGCATCAGAAGCTCACGCCCCTTGCGAATGATTTCCTCGCGCTGTCGCTGCTGCCAGCTCATCCCGGTTTTGGAGATGAACCATAGGCGCCGCGGATAGCCCGGGATGGCAATCCAGACCACTTCCTGCCAGGGTGGCATGCGCGCGGGCGGCGCCACGCCGTCCCAATGCACGGGGATTTCGTTGATGGTGAAGGCCACAAGCTGCTCCCTGGAGGTCGGCTATTCGCGAAGCGAGCGCCGAACATTATCGATCAGGCTCCGATGCGCGTCTGGCGATTCGGCGCGCTCGGCCAGCTTTCGTCGCACTGCGCGTTCGCCATAGTGCCGCATTGCCATGTAGATGGCCGAGGCGATCAACACGATGATTCCAATTGCCCCAATCGTGTTCTGCAGTTCCTCGCGAAACCACCAGAATCCGGTGAGGACCCGCAGTCCAATCACGATCAGATAAATCGTGGCCGTGACCGAGATCGCATACGCCAGCCGACGCCGCATCCCGCTGTAGATCAGGAACGGGATGGTCGCAACCAACATCCCCAACAGGAGAACACGGAACATGGCACCAAGTCAGGCGCGCATCCCCTGAGCGTAGCACCGGCCTTCCTCACCACGACCGAGCGAGGCAATGTTTCACGTGAAACATTCGGCTGGCCGCACGACGTCGGTCCTTCGCGGCCGCTACTGATTGAAGGCGCGCTATCCGCCCATGCGCTACGCTATGCGGAACCCGCATGACGCTGGCCTTGGCGGCGCATACCGTTCGCACGGTGGGCTCCGTCGGGTCCGCCGTTGCTCGAGAGTTGCAACGCCCAGAAGACCGATGAACACCCATCGACGAATGTCCCGCCAAGCCGGGCTTGGGCGCGCCGCACGTTCACTCATCATCGACCTCGCGGCTTCGCGCTAGACGTCTCACTGACAGCCCGATCGAGAGGATCCCTGCCGTGGCCCCCATGTACGACCCGCGCTACGAGCATGATTCGTGCGGCGTGGGCTTCGTGGCCGACATCCAAGGTCGCCGATCGCACAAGATCGTGGAGCGGGCCCTCGAGGCCGTCGCGTCGCTGACGCACCGAGGCGCAATTGCGGCCGACGCGCGTACCGGCGACGGCGCCGGTCTTCTCACTCAGCTTCCCCGCGAACTGCTGGCGAGCGTCTACGCAGACGTCGGTTGGCCCAGCGTCGACCCGGCCCGGATGGCCGTGGGCGTCTTCTTCCTGGATCGGCATGACCCGCGCGGCACGCATCGCGCGCAGGTACTCGCCGAGGCGATCTGCGCGCGTCGCGGTTTCAGCGTGGCGGGCTGGCGTGACGTTCCGCTGGACCGTGATGTGCTTGGGACGGCCGGCGGCCTCACGATGCCGGACATCAAGCATCTGTTGCTCGTCGATAACCAGGATGCGAGCGAGCTTCTGCCCGCCGAACAGCGGTTGTATCTGGCCCGCAAGGAGTTGGAGAGCCGTCTGCGCGCCGAGTCGCTGGATGCGCACTACGTGGTCTCGCTCTCATCTCGAACCATCGTTTACAAGGGCCTGATCGTCGGAACCGAAGTCGGCCACTTCTTCACGGACCTCAGCGACCCCCGTTATCGCACGGCGGTGGCGGTCTTCCACCAGCGCTACAGCACCAACACCAGCCCGACCTGGCAATTGGCGCAGCCCTTCCGGATGCTGGCGCACAACGGCGAAATCAACACCCTGGACGGCAATCGCAACTGGATGTTCGCCCGCGAAGGCGGGCTGGAGCATCCTCTTTTTGGGGCGGACACGGCCGTGCTTCGACCCATCACGGACCGCGTCGGATCCGCCATGTCGGATTCGTGCAGCCTCGACCAGGTGCTCGAGTTGCTCACTCACTCCGGACGCAACCTGGTGCATAGCGCCATGATGCTGGTGCCGGAAGCCTGGCGCGACGCGCGGGAGATGCCGGCTGACCTGAAGGACTTCTACGCCTATCACGCCTGCCTGATGGAGCCTTGGGACGGCCCCGCCGCCCTCGCCTTTACGGATGGGCGCTGGGTGTGTGGCTCGCTGGACCGCAACGGCCTGCGACCGGCCCGCTACTTCGTCACCGACGACGACATGGTGCTCATGGCATCGGAAGTCGGTGTGATCGACATCGACGATTCGCATATTGTGTCCAAGGGTCGTCTCGGTCCCGGGCGCATGATCGCGGTCGATCTGGAAACTGGTCGCCTGCTTACCGACTACGCGGCCAAGCGCGAATTCGTTGAGAACAAGCCCTACGGCGATTGGTTCCACGATCAGCGCGTCACGATCGACCGGTCGCTCAGCGTGGATCTGGACGGGAACACGAAGGGGCTGGCCGAGCCCGACGTGCAGCGCTGGCAGCGCGCGCTGGGCTTCACCCGCGAGGACCTGACGCACATCCTGGAACCCATGGCGCTCCAGGCCATGGATCCGGTGTTCTCCATGGGCAACGACGCGCCGCTCGCGGTCATGTCGCGCTTTCAGCCGTCCGTCTTCAGCTACCTGCGCCAGAGGTTCGCGCAAGTCACCAATCCGCCCATCGACCCGCTGCGCGAGAAGCTGGTCATGTCGCTGATGACGCGCCTGGGCGCGCGCGGCACGTTCCTGGTGCCCACGCCTGAGGCCGCGCACCTGCTGCACTTGGATTCTCCCCTACTTAGCGACGAAGGCCTGCGGCGCATTGACAAGCTGGAGAATCCCAACTTCGCCACAGCCTGGCTTGACGCCCTGTTCCCGGTGGCCGGGGGGCCGGCCGGGCTGGAGCTGGCGCTGGACGAACTGGTCAGGCAGGCGCTGAGCGCTATCGAAGACGGTGCGCGCATCCTGATCGTCAGCGACCGCGGGATGGATCGGACGAGAGCAGCCATTCCTATGGCGCTGGCGGTGGGCGCGCTGCACTTTGCCCTGATTGAATCCGGGCGTCGTCTGCAAGCCGGCATCGTGGTGCATACGGCGCAAGCCTGGGACGTGCATCACTTGTGCGCCCTTATTGGCTATGGCGCGGGCGCAGTCAATCCCTATCTGGCTCTGGCCACCGTCAACAGCCTTGAACCGGTCGCAACCAACGGGTCCGAGAACTTGAGCCAGACCTACCTGCGCATTGCCGAGGACGGCGTGCGCAAGGTGCTCTCCAAGATGGGCATCTCAACCCTCAGCAGCTACCAGGGCGCACAGGTCTTCGAAGTCGTGGGCCTGGCTGATGAGGTCATTGATCGGTGTTTCCCCGGAACGCCGTCGCGGGTGGGCGGCATTGGCTTCGAGGAGCTCGCGGCCGATGTCCTGGCCCGGCACACCGAGGCGTTTGAGCCCGAAGCCCCGCCGGAGCCGGCCGATATCGGCTGGGCGCGCTACCGGCGTAACGGCGAGTTCCACGCCGCCAACCCGGGCTTCGTCAAGGCCATGCACCGGGCGATCCGAACGGGAGACCGCGAAGATTTCGATGCCTATGACCGCGTCGTCAACGACCGCGACCCGTACGCCATCCGCGACCTGCTGCGGTTCGTCCCCCAGGGCGATCCGATCCCCATTGACGACGTCGAGCCCATTGAAACCATCGTGCGCCGCTTTACGACCACGGCCATGTCCGTCGGCGCCCTCAGCCCGGAGGCCCACAGCACGCTGAGTAAGGCCATGAACAGCCTGGGCGCCCGCAGCAACACGGGCGAGGGGGGCGAGGACCGCACGTGGTACACCCCCGACAAGAACGGCCAGGAACCCGACAGCCGCATCAAGCAGGTTGCCTCGGGCCGCTTTGGCGTAACGCCGCTCTACCTCTCCAAGGCCGATCAACTCGAAATCAAGATTGCGCAGGGCTCCAAGCCCGGCGAAGGCGGGCAGTTGCCGGCGCTCAAGGTGTCGCCCTACATCGCCAGCCTGCGGCACACCATCCCGGGCATTCCCCTCATCTCGCCGCCGCCGCATCACGACATTTACAGCATCGAGGACCTGGCGCAGCTGATCTACGACCTCAAGCACGCCAACCCCAACGCTGCGGTCGGCGTGAAGCTGGTGGCCGAGTCCGGCGTGGGGACCATCGCGGCTGGCGTGGCCAAGGCCTACGCCGACTACGTGCTCATCAGCGGCCACGACGGCGGCACCGGAGCCTCGCCCATCAGTTCCATCAAGAATGCCGGCGTGCCCTGGGAGATCGGCCTGGTCGAGACCCAGCACGTCCTGGTGCGCAACGGCCTGCGCGACCGCATCCTGGTCAAGACCGACGGGGGCCTGAAGACCGCCCGTGACGTGGTGATCGCGGGCATCCTGGGCGCCGAGGAGTTTGGATTCGGCACGGTGGCCGCCGTGGCCGTGGGCTGCATCATGGCCCGCCAATGTCACCTCAACACCTGTCCTGTGGGCGTGGCCACGCAGCGCGCCGACCTGAGGGAGCGCTTCGCCGGCGAGCCGGAACACGTCGTCCGGTTCTTCACCCACCTGGCCCAGGGCGTCCGCGAGATCATGGCCAGCCTGGGCGTGGCGCACTTCAACGACCTGGTTGGCCAGGTCCAATACCTTGAGCCGGACCCCGAACTCGACGCCGGCCGCGCGGCCGCGCTTGACCTGCACGACCTGTTGGTCCCGCCCGACGAAACCCGCGTGTCGCCGCTGCGCCGCCACCGCGAACGCAACGACCGGCCCCACGACGTCCACCTGGACACGAAGATCATCGACGACCTCGACTTTTCCGCGCTGCCCGACCTGTCGATGGCACTTGAGCTTCCAATCGCCAACACCGACCGCGCGGTAGGTGCGCAGCTCAGCGGCGCGATCGTGCGCGCTGGCTTTGAGGACGGAATCGCGGACGAGAGCATTCGCCTGACCTTCCGCGGCACCGCCGGCCAGAGTTTCGGGGCCTTCGTCACCTGCGGTCTGCGCCTGGATCTCATAGGCGAGGCCAACGACTACGTCGGCAAGGGACTGGGCGGCGGCGTCATCACCGTTCGTCCGCCTGACAGCGCCGCCTTCGCGCCTGAAGACAACGTGATCATGGGCAATACCGTCCTCTACGGGGCCACCTCGGGCCGCTTGTTCGTGGCCGGCCGGGCCGGCGAACGCTTCGGCGTCCGGAATAGCGGGGCGCAAACGGTTGTCGAGGGCGTCGGCGACCACTGCTGCGAATACATGACCGGCGGGACCGTCGTGGTTCTGGGTCCGACGGGCAAGAACTTCGCCGCCGGCATGTCGGCCGGCACGGCCTACATCTACGAACGTGGCGATAAGTTCCTCAAGCGCTTCAATCCCGAACTGGTCAGCGTTGCGCGCGTCGCCGCGCCTGAGGCCGCCGAAGAGTTGCGGAGCCTCATCACGCAACACGTTGACGCCACCGGCAGCGCACTCGGACGCCGGATTCTCGACGCATGGGAGTCCGAAGTCGCCAACTTTTGGCAGGTCACGCCCAACCCGCCGGTCGTCGACACCGAGGCGCCGCCCAAGGCCGACGCCGCTCGCGCCCGACGGGCCGTTGCGGCACGCCGCCGCGCAGCTCTTCGTCACGGCGGCCGCCGCCGCGCGCCCGCGAGGTCCCGAGACCCGTCCAGGTGACGGGCAGCCTGCGCCTGGCCGCCTTCGGAGGTTCAATCTGTCTCATCGCGCTCGTCGCCATCGTGGGCGGCGTCGTGGGAGGACTGATCGGCCTGCAAAGCGGCGACCCGCGTGGGCCGTTTGATCCCACGCTCAACGGCGGAATGCGCGGCGCGTATGCGGGACTGGCCGCCGGCGCGGTAGTCGCGACGCCGCTCGCGCTGCTCTTCGCAAGGGCTGTTCGCCGTTGGGCGCGCTTCTCTCCCGGCAGACGCCATGGCTGAGCGCCCCATCAACAACCCCGGACGGGTGCTCATTGCCGGCGAGAACCACATCCTGCGCCTGCAAACCCGCCCGGGCGGTCCCGACACCGCTCTCGTCAATCACTTTCGGCTCAGGCTCAGCCCGCACGGCCCCGGCCATGCCGTATTCGTGCTGGCCGACCCCAACGCCGCGGACCCGCGCAACGCCTGCTATACCGACAACCCGGCGCTGGCCGACTGGTTGCTTGCCTCGTACCTGGGCGAGAGTCCGCTGTACCAGGACCTGAAGGGTCTCGGCGACCTGCCGATCGTCACGGCGGGCGGCTTCACTTACGTCGACGAACTTCCGAGACGCTGGACGGAAACCGTGCGAGCAGGAAGCGTGACCATTCGCGCCGTCTGGAACCACCTGGCGACGCCATTTCAAGTGGAACGCCTCGGTCAGCCGGGCGAGGAAAACGCAATGGATGTCTTCTCTGTCTTGCAGTCGGCGACGAGCGCATCCCTGTCGATTGGGGACGAGCAGATCCCTGGAGTCGTGTTTCCTCGCCAGGTCGGGGATCAGCCGATCACCAGTGCGTTTCTGGCCTTCGCCGAGTCCTGGGTCGAGGTGCCCACCGGGTAGCAAGCGCCCTCGCCGTGCCACGGCTGCTTAGTTGGCCAGCACCTCCAGGCGCCGCTTTCGCACGACTTCCCGGCCGCCCAGGTAAACCGACACGGTGCGCGAGATGTTGCAGATGTTCTCGGCCGCGTCGCCGTCCACCACCAGGATGTCCGCCTGTCGCCCGGGGACTAGTTCCCCGGTCAGGCCGCCCAGACCGATAGCTTGAGCGGCCGCGCCCGTCACCAGGTGCACGGCGTCGACGGGGGTAGTGTCCAGCGCCACGACCGCGCTGATGACCGACAGCGGGAACTCGTGGAACGGCGTATCGATGACGCCAGCGTCGGTCGACACGACGTGAGGCACGCCACGCTCGCGCATATAGCGAAAGTTTGCGCCCGCCGCGCGGATGCGCTCACGCTCGTCGGCGGGCAAGGCGTCCAGATGCGCCAGGTCGCGGAATGGGGTGCGGTTCATGGCGGCCAGCGTCATGTGGACCGATTGGTGTGAAGCATCGATGCGTTCCACGGCCTCTTCGTCGACAGTCGATTGCCCTCGGATCCCTTCGGGCGTGAGCCACGAGCAGTGCTCCAACGTGTCCACACCGGCATCGATAGCGTCCCGGCAACCGTCGGCCCCCAGCACATGCGCGGCCACATGGCGTTGCAGCCGGTGGGAGTCGGTCACCAGCGCGCGCAACGTTTCCAGGTCGTACTGCGAGTGCCCGGCCTGCGAGCCAGGAGTCATCATCCCGCCGGTGGCCATGACCTTGATGAAGTCCGCACCGGCCTGGACCATCTGGCGCACGGCGCGAATCACGTCATCACGCGAATCCGCCCGCAGCCCGCACCAGTTCAGGTGGCCGCCGGTCGTCGTGATCGGTGCCCCACACACCAGCAGGCGGGGACCCAGCGCCAGCCCGCTGCGAAGCGCGTCGCGCACCACCATGTTGAGCGTCAGATACCCGCCCGTGTCCCGCATCGTTGTCACGCCGGTCGCTAACGCGCGCTGACCGTTGGCGATGGCGGTCAGCACCCGTTCCTCGTTGGATGCGGACTCGTGAACCGACAGCGTTCGCTCGTGACTCTCGTAGGCGCCGAACTGCAAGTGACAGTGACAGTCGA
This sequence comes from Chloroflexota bacterium, assembly GCA_022824865.1. Classification (GTDB taxonomy): domain Bacteria; phylum Chloroflexota; class UBA11872; order UBA11872; family UBA11872; genus UBA11872. The sequence goes on from JAJDZD010000050.1 coordinate 42,231, forward strand.
TCAGCCCCGGCATGATCGTGGCGTCACCGTAATCGACCACGTCCGCGTCGTCGGCGTACGCACCCGCTGTCCCCACGTGAGTGATCACGCCGTCGCGCACGACGACTTCGGGTTCGTATGAGGGCTCCGCGCCGGTCCCATCAATCAGCGTGCCGGCGCGCAAAACCAAGTCGGCCATGGACAGTTTGCCCCGCTCGCGGACGGCGCAGTCTATCGGCCCGATCCTGCCGACCAGCCGTGCCCCTCGCTCAGCCTCGTCCGATGAAGGGCTGGCCGACCGGCAGAACGGTGGCTTCGAGCATGTTCACGTGGTCCGGCATGGCCGCCATGGTGACTGCGGCGGCGGCCAGTTCGTCCACCGTCATCATGGGTTCCTCGTCTTCGCGTCGCTGCGTGCCGGTTCGCCGTTCGACCCAGGTGTTGCCGGGGTTGAGGCAGCTGCACGACACCCCGTGATCGCGGCCCTCCAGGGCAATCACCTGGGTCAGGCCCCACAGGCCGAATTTGGTGGCGCTATACGAGGCCGAACCCGGTCGCACGCGCTGCGATGAGATGCTGGCCACGTTGATGATGCGTCCACGCCCGGCCGCCGCCATCACCCGCAATGCGGCCCTGGCGCACAGAAACGACCCGGTCAAGTTTACGTCGACGGTGCGTTGCCAAGCCTCCAGCGTCATGTCCACCAGCGGTGCGTGTTCGGCGATGCCGGCGTTGTTGACCAGCACATCCAGTTGGCCGAAGTGCTCAAGGGTCTGCGCGATCAGCGCGTCAACCGCCGCTTCTTCAGTCACGTCGGTCGGAATGGCCTCAACATCGGCACCCAGGCTGCGGAACTCATCGACCGCGTCGTCCAGCAGCGCGGCATCGCGAGCGGCCAGCGCCAACCTGGCCCCTTCGCGCGCAAAGCCACGCGCGATCCCGCGGCCGATTCCGCGATTCGATCCCGTCACAATCGCGACCTTTCCGTCCAATACGCCCATCTCTACCTCCGCACTCACGCTGGTTTGCCCGCATTATCGGCGCCCGACTGGCGCTGGCGACGGCGGTCAATCCGGCCCCGCTCGGTAAGCTCAACTGGGCTGGTAGCTCAGTTGGCAGAGCAGCGGACTTTTAATCCGAAGGTCGTGGGTTCGAGACCCACCCGGCCCACCAGTCTGGAGGTCCGGAATCGAAACTCTCAAGAGTCGGACGGCGGAGATCCTGCGCACTCTCGATCTCGTGGCTGGGCGCTGCCGGAGGACGGAGTCTCGATTCAGTGGAGGGCGCATGCCGAGGTCGCGATGCCTCTCATAGAGGCGGCCGAACTTACCAAGCACTTCGAGCGCCGGCGGCCACCGCGCAGGCCCTGGGATTTGCTGCGTCGACGTCCGGCGCCAGAGACAGACGATCTGATCGTCGCAGTCGACAACGTGTCGCTCTCAGTCGAAGCCGGCGAGGTTTACGGACTGCTGGGTCCCAACGGTGCCGGCAAGACGACTATGGCTCGCATGCTCTCGACGCTGCTCGAACCGACGTCCGGCAGCGCCCGCATCTGTGGGCACGATACGGTTCGCGACGGCACCGAGGTGCGCACGCGCATCGGCGTGATGTTTGCGGGTGAGCGCGGTGTCTTCTGGCGGCTTACCGGCCGCGAGAACCTGCAGATGTTCGGGCGTCTCGTGTTTATGGACGGCAACGCGATTCGCCGGCGCACCGATGAACTTATGGAACGGCTCGGCCTCGCTGATCGCACGGATGAACTCGTCGAGTCCTACAGCACCGGCATGAAGCAGCGGCTCAATCTCGCCCGCACCCTGATGCACGACCCGCCGGTGCTGCTCCTGGACGAGCCGACCGCCGCCCTTGACCCGGCCGCGGCACGCGCGACCCGCAGATTCGTCGATGAACTCCGTCAGGAGGGAAAGGCGATCCTCCTGACGACCCACAACATGCACGAAGCTGATGAGGTCTGCGATCGAGTCGGGATTATCGATCAGGGCCGCCTCATTGCCGAAGATCGACCGGCGGACCTCATCAGCCGCGCCGGCGTGGAGCCGCGCCTGGAACTGATGCTGCGCGGCAATACGTCCGCGGCGCGAACCGCTATCGGCCACGCCGCCCTCTGGTGGGGGGAGGTCGAGAGCGATGGTGCCGTTCAGGTCGCGGTGCGAGCACCCGGCGGCTGGCGATCGGCGGAGGACATCACGCAACGCGCGGCGGCGGCGGGCGCGGAGATTGTCCAGTCGCGCCTGCGCGAAGCCACCCTGGAGGACGCCTACATTGAGCTGACCGGCAGCCGTCTCGAGGGACCGTTTGAGCCGGTCTAGGCTCGCCGTCCGACTGGCGTGGACGAACGCCGCGGCGACCCTGGAACTGACCAGCCTGAGCTGGCGGATGAAGCAGCGCGAGCCGTTCTTCCTGGTCAGCAGCGCTTGGCTGGCGACCCTTGCCGTGCTTCCCATGGCGCTCGCGGCCGTTGCGCTGGTTGGGCCCGATGCCATGCACATTGAGCCGTTCGTTGAACTTGCCGGTACCGACAACTACATGGCCTACGTCGCGATCGGTGCGACGGCTATGATCTGGTCGACGCAGACCGGAGCGAACGTCGGATTCGTCCTTGAGGCGCAGCGCCTTTCAGGCACGCTGGGCTCGATCTGGTTGACTCCGACGAGCTTGCTGGCGCGCGTTGCAGGCTTGGGCGCCTCTGGAATGTTCGTTGGTATGGCACGGTCATTCATCGCCTTTGCCGTTGCCTGGGCCATCCTCAGGTTCCCGATCAGCCTTGATGCATTTCCGTTGATCGCCGTTCTTGTCGCGTCGACCTTCGCCGTCGGGTCCTTCGGTCTCATTTGGGCTGCGGTCGTCCTGCGTGCGCGCGCCGGCATGATCCTCGTGCAGGCGCTTCTGATGGGCATGGGTATCTTGGCCGGCCCCGCCTATCCCACTTCGGTGCTCCCTGATTGGGCCCAGATGGTCGCCCAGCTGCTTCCCCCGACCTGGATGATCCGTGGGCTCCGAGCCACGCTCGTCTTCAACGACGCCGCGGCCGCGTGGGGGGCGGTCGCGGTGTTGCTCGGTCTTGGTCTTGTCTTCGGTGTCTGCGGGATGTGGCTGTTCGTACGATTCGACCGCGACGCCCGTCAGCGAGGGCATCTTGAGTCCTTCTAAGGTTCAGCGGGCTGGTCGTGTGGGTTCGGTGGTCTTGGCCGCGTTCGCCCAGATGTGGCGCGAGCACAACCGATTTCGAATCGTGTGGGCTGCTCGCATGGTTACCACGTTCCTGTTCCTTGCGCCGATTCTCTTGATGAGCCGGGCCTACGGTGCCGAGGGGTTCGCGGCCAGCGGCGGTGGCCGCGACTTTGTCACCTTCGCCGCTGTTGGGCTCGTGGTCATCAACGCGGCCACCCGGCCCATGGCGGCCACCATCTTCTATCTCGCGAATTCAAACCGCGTCGGAATCCTGCCGGCCCTGTGGGCGACGCCCGCCCCACGCTGGGCCCTCTGCCTCGGTGCGTCTCTGGCGGCGCTGGCGGATGCGGTGGTCGAGGGCGCCATCATCATTATTTTGGCGTTGCTGTTTTTTGGTCCGTCCACGCAGCCTGTCTCCGCGCTAGCCGTCGTTCCGTTGCTTCTTGGTCTTGCGATGTTCTGGGGCCTCGGCCTCGTGTTCGGCAGCGTGTTCCTGGCCACGCGCTCGTGGGCCGCCGACGCAATTGTGAGCGGTCTCCTCCTGGCGTTGGCCGGTACGGTCTTTCCAATCACCATCCTGCCGTGGTCCGTTCGTTGGCTGAGCTACGCGTTTCCGCACACGTATGTGCTCGACGCCCTGCGGCACCTGGTTCTCGGCACGCCAACCATCGCGCCGCTGGCCGTCGACCTTGCCGTCGCTGGGGGCAGCGCGATTCTTGCGGTGCTTGGCGGCATCGTCATGTTCCGCCGCGCCGATCGCGCAGCCGCGCGCCGCGGCGTCATCGGGCTCTACACCTGATGCGAAACGGCTGGCGGTCAACCGGTCCGAGGCGCATCTGACCGAACTACGCAACCGCACGTCGGTGGCGGCGCTTCCAAAATTCGGTCGTTTCCGGCGAACGCGCTCATCGGCTGACGATTCAAACGATGTCTGTGGCGCCCTGAAGGGTGACTGGCGTGTGCTGTATATTGCCGCCAGTCTCCTCTCGAATCCGGGCGGATGAGGGTCGGTGTGGACGCAGCATCCGCCGGTCGCCCCGTTGAGGCGTATCGGCAGCCTCTAACACCTGCCGCGCGATACCAAGACGCGAACCAGGTTTGCGACATTCGTCGTGGCATGGAGGGAGTTATTCCTTGACTGGATATCTGGCCCGCATAAGTGCCCGCCGACCGCTCGTCACGATGGCAATCTGGCTCGTTGTCGCGGTTGTTGCGGCCGGCCTCAGCCAGGCGTTACTCGACAGTGCCACGACGACTGAATTGCGGCTGGGATCCGGGGCAAGATCGCAGCAGGCCGCGCAACTGCTGGAAGACCGGCTCCGTGGCCCTGAACCGATCACGGAGATCGTAATCGTTCAGTCGGAAAACCTGACGGTTGACGATCCGGCGTTCAAAGCCAAGGTCGAAGCTGTATTTGCAGAGGTCATTGCCCTCGGTCCGGACGCGGTGTCCGCCGGTCTGAACTACTACCTGACCGGCGACGATCGGCAGGTCTCTCCGGATCGCAAGACCACGATCATGCCCTTCAGGCTCGTGGGCGATCTGAACGAGGCCGAAGGTCACGCCGAGCACATCCTTGACATTGTCAAGGCGGCCGACGGAACGGATGGATTCCGCGTCCTCACCAGCGGCACCGCCAGCATTTCCGTTGAGCAGAATGAGCTCGCCCTGCACGACCTGGAGCAGGGTGAGCGCATCGGAATCCCGGTGGCCTTGCTCATCCTGCTGGCGCTCTTCGGCACCGCCGTCGCCGCCCTGGCGCCCATCGGATTAGCGATCGTCGCGATCGTCGTTGCTCTGGGCTTCGTTGCTGTAATTGGCCAGGCCTTTCAGTTGGTGTTCTTCGTGACGCTGATGGTGACGATGATCGGCCTGGCAGTTGGTATCGACTATTCGCTGCTCATCGTCTCCCGTTTCCGCGAGGAGATGGAGCGCGGCCTCGGCAAGGCCGAGGCGACGGAACGCGCGGGATCCACGGCCGGCCGCACCGTCCTTTTCAGCGGCGTCACCGTGATCATCGCCATCTGCGGAATGCTGATCGTTCCGTTCCCGTTTTTTCAGTCGTTGGCGATCGGCGCCATCCTGGTGGTGGCCGTGGCTCTGGCGGCCACGCTCACGCTGCTCCCGGCGGTGCTTGCGCTGCTTGGCCCCAAAGTCAACTTGCTGCCCGTGCCGTTGCTCGGCCGCTTCAAAGTGACGAGCCCGGACCATTCCAAGCACGGCTTCTGGGAGTTCATTACGCAGAAAGTGATGCGCCACCCGGTCATCAGCATTCTCGCCATTGCCATTCCAATGATTGTGGCGACGGTTTTCTACTTCGACATTAAGACTGGTATCAGCGGTGTCGATGCATTCCCCGAGGGTTCGCAGTCACGTGATGCCTTCTTCGTCCTGGAGGAGAACTTCTCATTCGGCATCGTCAATCCGGTCGAAGTTGTCGTTGACGGCAACGTCAATAGTCCAGAGGTCCAGGGTGCGGTGCAGCGCCTGCAGGTCGCGCTCAGCAATGACCCAAGATTCCCTATTCCTCCGGTTCCAACCGTTAACGATGCGGGCGACCTGGCCCTCTTGACGCTGGTCATCCACGGCGAGCCGAGCAGCCAAGCCGCGGTGGACACAGTCGTGGCCCTTCGTGATGAGTACATCCCCGCGGCATTTGAAGGCGTCTCCGCGAACGTCCTGGTGGGCGGCGTGTCCGCCATCACGGCTGACGTGTTCGAGATAGTCGATATCTACACGCCGTTCGTTTTCCTTTTCGTCCTCGGGTTCAGCTTCATCGTGCTGATGCTGGTCTTCAGATCCATCGTCATCCCGATCAAGGCCGTCATCATGAACCTGCTGTCCGTCGGCGCCTCCTACGGCTTGCTGGTCCTGGTCTTCCAGAAAGGCGTGGCGACTGAACTGCTGGGATTCCGCCATGCGGAAGTCGTGGACGCCTGGATCCCGCTGTTCCTGTTTTCCATCCTGTTCGGTCTGTCGATGGACTACCACGTCTTCCTGCTGAGCCGTATCCGCGAGCGCTACGACCACACCGGAGATAACGCGGAAGCCGTGGCTTACGGCCTTCGTTCCACTGCGGGCATCATCACGGGCGCGGCCCTGATCATGGTCGCCGTCTTCGGCGGCTTTGCTCTCGGCGAAACCATCATCAACCAGCAGGTTGGATTCGGGCTCGCCGTGGCCGTATTCCTCGACGCAACGCTCGTGCGATCCGTACTGGTTCCGGCCAGTATGGAGGTCCTGGGCAAGCGCAACTGGTATCTCCCGTCGTTCCTGAGCTGGCTTCCGGACGTGCGTGTCGAGCCTGCGGAGGACGAATAGGTCCGCGACATGGATCCTGAGCCGTCGCGGGCCGACGGGCTGGACCTGCCGACCTGTTACCGCGCCGGCTACGCCAAGGCTCGCGCCCTCGATCCGGAGACGGCCTCAAACTACGTAGCCCACACGCGCGTCGGCGACCCGGCGGCTGACGCGATGATGGCGGTCCTGGAAGAAATCGGGCCCCGCGAATCGTGGCGGATCGTTCAGACCGCCATGGACAATCTGGACGACGAGAGCGCGCTCAACGATGCGCCGCGCGAAGTCCGGGATTTCTTCGAGGAATTGAAGACTCCTCCCGACTGGGTCGACGAAGCATCGTTCATCCCCGGGATGCGCATGTTTCATCGGAATTCAAGAATCATTCTTGGGGCGTTTGTCGGAGGGACCCTGGTCGAAGGGTTCTCGACCAATATCAGCAAGTCGTTCTTTACGACCGGCCGGCTGCGCGAGCAGGGCGTCAGACGCTTGAAACAGAACAACCGCCACATGCTCGAGATGTTCGTGCCTGGTGGCATGGATCGAGGCGGCGACGGCTGGAAGCTGTCCGTTCGCGTTCGGATGGTGCACGCCCAGGTAAGGCGTCTGCTCGCCAATTCAGGCGATTGGGACTTTGACGAATTGGGCGAACCCGTCAGCGCCGCGCATCTTGGCTTTGCAATTACGGCCTTCTCGGCGCGACTCCTCAAGCATATGAAGAGCCTGGGCGCCGTCTACGACGACGAAGAACGCGCCACCTTCATGCAGGTCTGGCGTTACGGCGGCTACCTGATGGGAATCCCGGAAACAATCCTGTATCGCGATGAAGCCGAAGCGCTGCGGATCTTCAGAATCGGCGGCATGTGCGAGCCGGAGCCTGACTATGAGTCGATCGCTATGGCAAATTCACTGATCAATTCCGCCCCGCTGCTGATCGGCCTGACCGATCCCGAAGAGCGTCGCCACCTTGCCAAGTACGTGTATCGGGTATCCCGCGCGCTCATCGGCAAGGATCTTGCTAACAAGCTGAAGTATCCGCGTAGCCCAACGGTCGGCGTGTTGCCTTGGTTCCGCATGCAAGGCCGCATTGAGCGCACGATGGGTCGGCTCTTTCACAAGCACATGCGACAAACCAACTACACGAATCTCACGTCACTGCTTGAAGTTTCTGTCTTTGACGAAGCCGGCATCAGCTACAAGATGCCCGATCACGTATACGCGGAAGAGTCCAGCCAGTGGTAGAAGGTCGCCTCATCGCGTAGGCGGGATTGGTCCGGATGTCGGAGCAACTCTGATTCCGTCGCGCTCGCCGGAAGCCACGAGCGCGTTTCGAGGCCGCAGACTCAAGCAGTCCATGATCCGACGTTGGCGGCTACGACGTCTCGGTCAGAATGGCCAGCCCGCCAGCAATCCGACGGTCCATGCGCAGGCGGCCGTTCGTGCCCGCGAGGTCGCAGAGCTGCGGTGACGCTTTCGCGGTGGCTTCCACATAGCCGGCCTGCCGATAAAACTCACGAGCAGCCTGGTTTTCCGCCAACACATACAGGCTGCAGGCCGAGGCGTACAGGTCCGCGCGCCGATGCACGCCGGCCAGCAGGGCTTTGGCTACGCCGTTGCCCCTGTGCTCCCGGGACACCGCCAGGTACGGAACGAACCAGTGGTCCGGCGGCACCGGCGGACTCGCTCGAATCAGGGCGCGTAGACGCGGGAGGAGCTTGAAAGCTCGTCGGGGTCCGTACACACGCAGATAAGCCCAGAGTGTTGCCCGGTAACGTCGGGCCAACTCCGTCCACGGCGCGTGCGATACGAGCCCTACGACCCGACCGTCAATCTCGGCCAATGTTGCCAAGTCGTGGCTCCACAGCGTGCCGGTGCGACCAAAGAGCCGCTCCAGGTAGCCCGTGGCGCCGCCCTCCACGCCGAGACCGAATACGGCGTCCGCCAGCTCAGGCGTCAATGCCTCGCGCAACAGACGACCGGCGGATTGCTGGTCGCTGGGTTTCGCTGGGCGGATTTTCAGACGTGGCCGCCGCTGCGGTTTTTGCCGCGCGCCAGGGAGGGTGACATCGGCGACAGCCTCCGCTGTTGCCTCAGCCAGCATGGCTCCGCTCATACCCGGGTCAGCCTCCCAACACGTGCCGGATTAAATCTATTTTGGGAGCCTAGCGATCACCTGTCGAGCGGACGTGCAGTCCGTATGCAAATCCTGTGCACGTCAACTGTGTCTTCCTCGTCAATGGCCGCGGCGTCAAGCTGACCTGGCCTCACCATCCCAGCGCGTGCCCGATGATTCCCTTCGGTGAAACGGCGCCCGCAATGACACCGCCGGGCCCGCCGTACCGGATGCCCATTGGCTTGCCGTTCGCCCAATCGGCTGTGACTTCCACCTCGTGTCCGCGTCGTTCGAGTTCCGCCAGAACTGCTCGGTCGATCCGTCCCTCAGCCACCAGCCGCCCCGGATACGCCTCGCGCGGATAGAACGACGACGGGAAGTGCACCGAGTGCACCGTCGGCGCGTCTAGCGCTTCCTGCAGGTTCATGCCGAAGTGCACGTGGTTCAGGAAGAACTGCAGCGTCCACTGATCCTGCCCATCGCCGCCCGGCGTGCCGAAAACCATGGACGGCTCACCGTTCCGCGTTACCAGCGACGGCGTCAGCGTCGCCCGCGGCCGCTTGCGCGGCGCCAGCGCATTGGGCCGTGCCGGGTTGAGATAGAACATCTGGCCACGTGTACCGAGCGGAAAGCCCAGCCCGCGGATCACCGGTGAGGTGCCCAGCCACCCGCCGCTGGGCGTGGCCGCCACCATGTTGCCTTCGTGATCCACCGCGTCCAGGTGCGTCGTGTCGCCCACGTGCGCGTGACCCAGCCCCAGGTCCCGCACCTCGCGCGCCGCCACTTGCAGCGCTCTCCGGTTGTCTTCGGCAACGTCCATCGTGGCGTAGGCCGGGAAGCCGCCCCCAACATCACCCGGCCGCATTTCCGGCGAGGCCCGCTCGCCTACCAGCGCCCGTCGCTCGTCCGCGTAGTCCTTCGAGAGCAGCCGGTCGAACGGCACATTATCGAATTTCGGGTCCCCGTAATGAGCCTCGCGGTCGGCAAACGCCAGCTTGGCGCACTCGATCAGCGTGTGCAGATAGTCGGCCGAGTTATGCCCCATCGCCGCCAGGTCGAACCCCTCCAGCAGCGTCAGCTGCTGGAGGAACACCGGACCCTGTGTCCAACTGGAGCACTTGTGAACGTCCAACCCGTGGTAGTTGACGCTCGGCGGATCGTTGAACTCCGCCTCCCAGTCCGCGAAGTCCTCGTAGCTCAAGAGCCCGGCGTGTGCGGATCCGCTGGCGTCCTCCACCGGCGTGCCGATGAAGTCCAGGATTCGCTCGACGATCTCGCCCTTGTAGAAGGCGGCGCGCGCCGCCTCAATGCCGGCGATGCGTCCCCGTCCGGCGGTCGCTTTTTCCGCCCGGCACAGGACGCGCAGCGTCTCGGCCCAGTCGGGGTTGCGATGAAGCTCGCCAACCCCCGGCGCCTTGCCGCCGGGCAGATAGACCTCGCCGGTACTGGGGTATAGCTCGGTGAACTTGTCGGAGTTGCTGGCCAGGCTGTTGTGCAGGCTGTCGTAGACCGGGTACCCGTCCTCGGCCAATTCGATGGCCGGCTGCAGGACTTCGCTGAAGCTCAAGGTCCCAAAGCGCGCCAGTGCCGCCGCCCAGGTGCCGACCGCGGCCGGCACGCAGGCCGGCAGGTAGCCGTCGCCCGGAACCAGGTCGATGCCGTGCTCGCGGCACCAGTCGATCGTGAATGCCTGCGCCGACCAGCCCATGCCGCTCAATTCGTAGACCTTGCGTTCCCTGGCCGAGTAGATCAGCGTCGGCACCTCGCCCGCCAGCCCGTTGCTCTGCGGCTCCAACAGGTTCAGGCAGAAGCACATCGCCGCCGCAGCGTCGATGGCGTTGCCGCCCTGCTCCATCATCCGGAACCCGGCCGCCGTCGCCAGGTAATGCCCCGAGGTCACCACCCCGCGCGTCCCCATCACCACCGGCCGCGTCGTAAACCCCGTCCGCATCCCCACGCTGCGGTCGCCCAGAAACGTCGTAATCGTCATTTGTTCTTGCTCCTGTGCACGCCAGCGGGGTCGCGAGTCGCAGCTTAGCCCTAACCCATATCCCGCGCCCCCAGCGCAGCGGCCGCCTTCCCTATTGCCGCCGCATCGGCCAGTTCAAGCGGACGTCATCCCGCCGTCAAACCCGGCCCATCGGACATACTGGGTCTCCGCGAGGAGCGTGACGGAGTGAGTGGACGCCAGAAGCAGAAGCGAATCCCGGCTTTCGCGAGACGCGAAGAAGAGGCTAGGTTCTGGGACACCCATGACACGGCCGAATTTGAGGACGAGTTTGAGCCGATTGACGTCCGCTTTGCCAATAACCTCTCCCAGGGCATCACCGTGCGCTTTACGCCCGAGACCCTTGAGACCCTGCGGGCGACAGCCCAGAGGAAGGGCATCGGCCCCACGACTCTGGCGCGCATGTGGATCCTGGAACGCCTTGAGGCGATCGACCAGGGGACTGCCGCGCCATAGCCCAGGACGTTGCTGCCGACCTGTTTGACTCAAATCGCGCAGCCGAGCTCTATGCCTGCGCTCGCCCCTACCACCACGACCTCGTTGTTCAGCGAATCGCGGACTACCTGGACATCCGCACTCGGCTTGACCGTGTGCTTGACGTCGCCTGCGGAACCGGGCTGTCCTGCATCGCTCTGAAGCGGATTGCGGGGCGAGTTGTTGGCGCTGATGTTTCTCCGGCCATGCTGGGACAAGTGGGGCGCGACCAACGCATTGACTTCCTGGTGAGTCCGGCCGAGTCCCTGCCGCTGGCCCACGAGACGTTCGATCTGCTCACCGTCTCCTCCGCCCTGCACTGGTTCGAGCGAAACGCCTTTCTGGCGGAGGCCCGCCGCGTGCTCAGGCCCAGCGGCTGGTTCGTCGTCTACGACAACTTCTTCTCCGCCAATCTCCACGGCAGTCCGGGCTTCAAACCCTGGTTCCTCTCCATGTACCTCGAGCGCTTCCCTACGACCCCTCGGGATAACCGACCGCTCGACAGTAGGTCTGCCAGCCAAGCCGGCTTCCAATTGGTCACCAACGAGACGTACACCAATGTTGTCTTGTTCAAGCGAGAGCAACTGGTGGACTACCTGCTCACCCACACCAACATCATCGCGGCGATTGAACGCGGTAATTGGACCCTCGACGAAGTCAGGGCGTACCTCTCGACCGAAGTCAGCCCCTACTTCCCATCGCAAGAGCCACGCGCCTTCGACTTCGGCGGCCCGATCATCCTCCTGCGCAAGGCCCGCTAGCCTGACACCACGCTCCGCGCCATGTCTTTCAGCGTCGGCCGCTTGCCGTACATCAGCAGGTACGCCCCGAACAGTCGCATGGCCATCCACAGCGCGCCCGCCGCACTGGCCGCCAGCACCAGCAGCGCCGCCACGGTTTCTAACGGACCCATCGCACCGATAGCAAGGCGAATGAAACCAGTGACGGGCGCCGTGACCGGGATATACGTCAACACCCGAGCCACGGTGCCCTCCGGCTCTGTGAACAGGATGAAGTTCAGCCAGACCGGAATGAATGCCGGAACGATGACGATGGCCGAGATCTGGTTGGCTTCGCGCAGCGAGGTCGTGACCGCTCCCACCGCCGCCATTAGCGATGCGAACAGCGCGTAGCCGAACAGGAAGTACCCAGCCGCGATGGCAATGTCGCCAATCCCCGGCATGGTCAGAATGTCGGCCGGAATGTCCACGATCAGGCCGACCACCAGCACGCCCACGCCGACGGAGGCCAGCCAGGCTGCCATCTGTAGCAACCCCGCGGCACCCAGACCGAGGAATTTACCCAGCAGCAGCGCGTCCGGCTTGACCGATGACAGCAGCACCTCCATCACCCGGTTTTCCTTTTCCTCCACCAGGGCGTTCAGTACGTAGCCAGAGCTGAAGAAGACTGAGAACAGAAGCGATATGCCGGCAACGGCAAAGAACGCCGCACGGCCTAGGTCGAATCCCGCCGACTCGTCCTCCGTCCCTCCGTCGGGCCGTACCTCCTCTATCACCAGCGCGAAGGGGATCCGGAGCCTTTCGGCCAACGCAGGCGGGACTTGGTCGGCAAACAGGTTCGAAAGCACGAACCCACGCAGCGTGCCGCTATACGAGGGACCATCCGGTCCAAACACGCCGCTCCCGTCGTCAGCGATCCTGATCCGCACGACCGTTCCTGCTTCGGCATAGTCCGGTGGGAACACGAACAGCGCGTCGATCTGCTCGTCCGTGAGCGCCGCTATTCCGGCGTCACGATCCGGCACCGGTACGAACACCGCGCCCGGCTGTTCCTGATGTGCGCCAAACAGCGTCGGACCGTCCGTAAGGTCTACGTAGCCCAGCCTTGGTGTCTGGGCGCTGGACTCTCCGCTGGATGTGGGCTCGGCTTCTGCGTCCTCCCGCGTCACCAGTGTGAAAATTGCAAAGCCCGCCACCGCCAGCGCCACCAGCACGGGCACGGCCGCCGTCAGGATGATGTACGAGGGACGGGTGACGGCCGTCCGGAACTCGTGCCGGGTCACAATGCGGACGCTACCCACCGGCTCGCGCTCCCGCGTCCGGCGTCCCGTTCCCGTCGGAGCTACCCACGATTCGCAGGAATATCTCTTCCAGCGTTGGCGCCTCGCGTTCGAACCGTTCAATCTGAATGCCCGCGTCCAGCAGCGCTCGCAATACGCCCTCGGGTGACCCCTCCTCGGTCAGGCTGATGCGCCAGCCATCGCCGCGCATCTCCGCCGCCGCCACGCCCGGCAGGCACAGGGCGTACGGCATGTCCGATGCGCATTCCAGGAGCAGGCGGTCGCTCGCGTGCTGGCGTCGAATCTCCCGAACGCCTCCGTTCAGCACGATCTCGCCGTGGTTAATCATCACCACCCGGTCGCAGAGTTCCTCCACGTCCGTCATTTGGTGCGTCGAGAACAGCACGGCCACCCCGTCGTCTCGCAATTCGGCCACCGTGTCCTTCATCAGCCGCACGTTTACCGGGTCCAGGCCCGAGAACGGCTCGTCCAGCACCAGGAAGTCGGGCTTGTGCTGAATCGTCGCCGCAAACTGCAGCAACTGCCGTAGCCCACGGCTCAGTTCGCCCACCTTCTTGGCGCGGTGTTCGGTCAGGCTCAGCCGCTCCAACGCCGCGTCCGCCAGCCTCGGCGCTTCTTGGGACGGCACCCCCTTCAACTCCGCCATGTACTTCAGGATCGGCGGAATCCGCAGGCCCGGATACAGCCCGCGTTCCTCCGGCAGATAGCCAATCCGCCGCCGCGCCGCGTCGTCAATCGGCGCGCCAAACACCTCCACCGTGCCGCGGTCCGGCGCGAAGATGTCCAGCATCATGCGGATCGTGGTGCTCTTGCCCGCGCCGTTGGGCCCCACGAAGCCCACCACCTCGCCCGGCGCGATCTCCAGCGAGACGTCCCGCACCACGTCCAGCGCCCCAAACCGCTTCCACAGGCCACTGGCCCGGACAGGTGCGCCGCTGGTTGCCAAAGTCGCCATGACGGGGAGTCTAAGCGGAAGCTGGCCCGCCCGTCCGTGAAAAATGCGCCACAAGCGCAGCGCTCCGTCGCCGTCTACGATGGGCGCGCAACAGGTTCACGCGGAAGGGCAGGCCGATGCCGGTAGGAAGTGGATCGCATCGCTACGAGCGCGTGCAGGGCTGGCCGCAACTGCCGGCCGACATTTTTCTGGGCTGGATCGGCAGCGTGGCCGTGGACAGCGGGGGCCGCGTCTACTGCTTCTGCCGCGGAACCCACCCCATGATCGTGTTCGACGCCGACGGCCAGGTCGTGGATACCTGGGGCGACGACCTGCTGAACCATGCCCACGGCGTCTACCTGGACGAAAACGAGCACCTCTGGCTGACCGACCGTTACGCGCACGTCGTGTGGGTCACAACCACCGAAGGGCGTCTCGTACGCCGCATCGGCTACCCCAACTTCACCAGCGCCGACGGCGGCCATTTCAACCACCCCACCAACACCCACCTCGGCGCCGACGGCTCCATCTACGTGTCGGACGGCTATGGCGACACCCGCTGCCATCGTTTCGCGGCCGACGGCCGGCTGCTCAATACCTGGGGCGAGCCGGGCACCGGGCCAGGCCAGTTCGATCTCCCGCACGGCATCTGGGCCCTCAGCGATGACCGCATCCTGGTGGCCGACCGCGAAAACCACCGCATCCAGGTCTTCGATCCCGAGGGCGCCTACATGGACGAGTGGACCGGATTCCGCCAGCCGTCCGACTTCTTCGTGGACGAGGACGCCGGCGTGATCTACCTGGCCGAAGTCGGCGGCCGCGTCTCCATCCTCGACCTCACCGGCCAGACCATCACCTCCTGGGAAGACCCAGGCGACGGCGGCGCCACCTTCAGCGCCCCTCACGGAATCTGGGTCGATCCCGAGGGCGCCATCTACATGGGCGAAGTCCAACGCGACGACGCCCTCTACAGATTCCAGCCCATCGGATAGCTGGGATCGGAGAGTGACCCTTGCATAATCCTGCTTCCTCGGAGCCGCAGCCTCTTGACTCTCCGAGGAGACCGTTGTAAAACCCCGGCGAGCGGTGGATCGTAGAGACCGGTTCGACCATCGCTGAGAGTCCTGGCTATGCACCGGTCCACCCATTCGTCCGAATCGATCGACGCCTGGCTGCCGGCGCGGGTGGGCCGCAACGCCGGCCTGGAGCGGCTCACGCAGCTCATCGACTGGGCGCCGTTGGAAGCCTTGGTGGCCGACCTCCATGCCGCGCCGCGGGGTCGGCCCAGCTATCCGCCGCTGCTGATGGTGAAGGTGCTGCTGCTCCAGCAGTGGTACCAGGCCTCGGACCCGGCGATGGAAGAGGCCTTGTGGGAGCGGCTGTCCTTCCGCCGCTTCGTGGGGTTGGGGCTGCAGGACGACGCCCCGGATCACTCGACGATCAGCCGCTTCCGCACGCAGTTGGCACGGGCCGATCTGGCCGAGCGGCTGTTCGCGGCCGTGGAAGAGCAACTGGCGGCGCGGGGGGTGCTGGTCCAACAGGGCACGCTGGTGGACGCGACGCTGGTGGACGCGGAGGTGCGCCCCCCCCGGGGCGGCGCCGCCGGGGAGGGGCGCCCCCCCG
>JAJDZD010000052.1 GCA_022824865.1 Chloroflexota bacterium
CCGCCCCACGCCCACCGACGGCTGCTGGACCCTGCACTTTATGACCGACCAGCTGGCCACCATCGACCTCCGGAAGCCCGCCTAAATGTGTAAACCATGTCCCCGAACGTCTGTAAACCATGTGTCCGGTCTGGACACCCACAGGGAGAGGGAGCAAGAACCGGCTCGCCTTTGGGCAGGAGGGGGTTTTGCAAAGTTCTCACGAGAGCGGAGCGCTTGCGGCGACATGACGTGCTTCTTCCTAGCCGAAGCGGCCGGTGATGTAGGCCTCGGTGCGCGGGTCGGTGGGGGTGGTGAAGAGCTTCTGCGTGTCGTTGAACTCGACGAGGACTCCGGCCCCGGATTCGGCCACCGTGAAGAAGGCCGTGCGGTCGGAAATGCGGGCGGCCTGCTGCATGTTGTGGGTGACGATGATGATGGTGAGTTGCTCGCGCAATTCGCGGATCAGGTCCTCGATGCGGGTGGTGGCGATGGGGTCGAGGGCCGAACAGGGCTCGTCCATCAAGAGAACGTCGGGCTGCACGGCGAGCGCGCGGGCAATGCAGAGGCGCTGCTGCTGGCCGCCAGACAGGGCCAAACCGCTCTTCTTCAGATCGTCCTTGACCTCGTCCCAGAGGGCGGCGCGCTTGAGGGAGGTTTCGACCGCCTCGTCCATGTCGCCCTTGTAACCGTTGACGCGCGGCCCGTAGGCGACGTTGTCGTAGATGGACTTGGGGAATGGGTTGGGCTTCTGGAAGACCATGCCGACCTGGCGGCGGACTTCGACCGGGTCGACCGAGCGGTCGTAGATGTCGCGATTACGGAAGACAACCGAACCAGCAATACGAGCGGTTGGAATGAGCTCGTTCATCCGGTTGAAGCAGCGGAGGAAGGTGCTCTTGCCGCAGCCGGAGGGGCCGATGATGGCGGTGACCTCGCGGGGCCCGATATCGCAGTCGATGTTCTCCAATACCAGCGTGTTTCCGTACCAGAAGTTGAGGTTGCGGGTCATCAGGATCACGTCGGACTGCCCGTTTTCCGACGGCGACACCGCCACGTCCGACGAGCGCGTGTCGATGCGCAGGTTGATCACTGAAGCCTCCTCTGCATGCGGTAGCGAAGATAAACGGCGAGCGAGTTGGCGGTAAGGAGCACGACCAGCAGGACGACGATGCCACCGGCCGCCAGGCTGTGGAATTCCTTCTGGGGCAACGAGACCCAGTTGAAGATCTGGATGGGAAGCACGGTGAAGATGTCCAACGGCCCGTTGGGGTCAAAGGCTACGTAGGTCAGCGCCCCGATGGTAATGAGAGGCGCGGTTTCGCCGATCGCGCGGGCGAGGGCAAGTATGGTCCCGGTGAGGATGCCGCCCGAGGCGGACGGCAAGACGGTTTGGCGGACCATTTGCCAGCGGGTGGCACCGAGGGCGTAGGAGCCTTCGCGCAGTGAGTCTGGCACTGCCCGGATTGCCTCGCGGGAGGCCACGATGATGAGGGGGAGGATGAGCAAGGCCATCGTCATGGAGCCGGCCAACACCACCCGTCCGAGCGCGAGCCAGCGCACGAAGAGTCCAAGTCCAAGCAGGCCGTAGACGATGCTGGGCACGCCGGCGAGGTTGGCAATGTTGAGCTGGATGAAGCGGGTCAGCCAGTTGTCCGGGGCGTATTCCTCCAGGTAGATGGCGGCGCCGACGCCGAGCGGGAAGGCGATGATGGCGGTGAAGGCCAGCATCCAGAGGCTGCCGAGCAGGGCGGAGCGCAGCCCGGCGTTGTCGGCGATGCGCGACGGATAGTTGGAGAGGAAGTGCCAGTCCACCTGGCGGGCGCCGTCCGTGAAGATGTCGAACAGCAAGGCGCCGAGCATGACCAGGCCCATCAGAGTCGACACGACGGCGAGGCCGTAGAACAGCCAGCCGGACCAGCGGCGACGAACCTGACTGGCCCGCCAGACATCGGGGGACGGGACGGCGGCGGTGGCCTGGGCGCTCATTCGTAGGCCTCCCGATAGCGGCGGACCAGCAAGTCGCTGAGAAGGTTCATGACCAGGGTCATCACGAACAGCAGGGTGCCGACCGCGAAGATGGTGCGGAACTCGATGCCGCCCTGCGGGGTGTCACCGAGACTGACCTGGACGATGTAGGCGGTCATGGTCTCCATGGACCTGAGCAAGTCGAAGCCCATCTGGGGCTGCAGGCCGGCGGCGATGGCGACGATCATGGTCTCGCCGATGGCGCGCGAGATGGAGAGGATGATGGCGGCGAGGATTCCGGACAGCGCCCCCGGCACGACCACGCGGCTGACGACTTCGAACTTGGTTGCGCCGAGCGCGTAGGCGCCCTGGCGCAGATCGCTCGGGACGGCTCGCAAGGAGTCTTCGCTGATCGAGGCCATCATGGGCAGGATCATGAAGCCCATGACGATGCCGGCACTGGCGACGTTGAAAATCTGTGTCTGAGGAAAGATATCGCGCAGGATCGGGGTCACGAACTGGAGGGCGAAGTAGCCGTAGACAACGGTGGGAATACCCGCCAGAACCTCAAGGACCGGCTTGACGACGCTGCGGAGGCGGGCGGGGGCGAACTCGCTGAGGAAGATGGCGGTGAGTAAGCCGATCGGCACGGCCACGACGATGGCGACCAGGGCGACCACGATGGTGCCGTTGACGAGGGGGAGAACCCCGAAGCTCTTGGAGGCGAACAGGGGGGTCCAGCGGGTGCCGGTGAGGAAGTCCACGATGGGGACTTCGCCGAAGAACTGAATTGTCTCGCCCAGGAGGGTGATGACGATCCCGGTAGTGGTCAGGATGGAAATGACCGCGCAGAGGAACAGCACGGCGTGGACGCTGCGCTCGACAAGCTTGCGCCGGAGCGAGTCACGGCGAGAACTCGCGAACTCGAATCCGTCGGGTTGGTGGGCCGCCGCGTCAGCCGTGGGCTGAGCGCGCGGCGCTGACCTCCAGTTATTCAAAGCGCCTCCCTGACGAATGCCGCTGAGTCTGGCCAGCGGTGGTCGGCTTTGCAGC
>JAJDZD010000038.1 GCA_022824865.1 Chloroflexota bacterium
GGCAACCCGTTTGCCGCCGGCAAGATCGGCATCTGGCCCTCGGGCCGGGTGTACTCGACCGGGTTCGCGGTTCCGCGCATCAAGGACCGCTTCACCTGGACGCTGCTGCCGGAAGTGATTGCCGGTCGCGGCGGGCCGCCGGGCCACAGCACCAACGACCAGCCGGACCTGGTGACCAACAGCGCCGAGCGTGACGGCTCGATCGAGCAGTCCACGGCGCTGGCGGTATTCCTCGGTGGCGAGGAATACCAGGGCCGTGTCGGGATCGATCGCGGTCACATGCCGGTGCACCGCGCGGCAATCGGCGCTCCGACCTCCGTCGCTCCGCCCCCCGAGGGCATGAAGTGGCTGAAGGTCTACGCCGACCGTCCGGACAACCGCAGCTTGTACCCCTTCAACACCTGGCGTGAGTGGTGGTTCCAGCACCGCGCGCGTGGCCAGAAGGGCTGGGTGGGCGACCAGTCGCCAGCCGAGTCCCTGCAGGCCTGCCAGGACTGGGGCGTGCAGCACCTGTCGACGTACGACGGCCCTGCCCCGTACGTGAGCTCGCCGGTTTACCCGTAACGGCGTAAACCCCGTGGCGCATTAGCGCCGCCGAATCGGCTGCGCCCGGCCGGAGGAAACTTCGGCCGGGCGCGTCGCTTTAACCCGGGACCCTTGGTACGCAGCTTGGTGCGCACCGGCGGTCTCGGAATCCTTGATTCGCACATAGAACACCCATGCGGCCGCGTCTGTAAGCATTGCAACGGTTATTGATGCCAATGGCGCGTATCTTCATGCCGGAGAAGTTCCCGGCTGCGCCTCGGGCGAACGCAACGGACCTTCTCGCGCAAATCGCGCAAGCACCAAAGGTGTTTTCCGTTGACCGACCGAGGCGTAGATGTGGCGGATGTACCGGTCCGGCAGGACGAGCTGGACTCGGGCGCGACGGTCGTCGTTGACTACTGGGCGGATTGGTGGGGACTGCGTAAGCGGTTCACATCGGCTTTCGAACGGCTTTGTCCGTTCGAAGGCAGGTTGAGGTTCGCGAAGCTCGCAGTGGACGCGAACCCGCAGACGCCCAGCTACAACGGTGTGTGCGGGATTTCGGCCACTTGCCTCGTCCGCCGATGGCGCGCCGACGCGAAGATCGTCGGTTCGGTGCCGGCTGACCGCAGGCGCACAGTACTGGAGCAGCAACTCCAGGCCGCCTAGGCTCGCTTCACGCACCTCATCCGGGTGCAAGGCCTCCGCCCGGCTTTGCACCCGGAACTTTTTTAAGCGGTAGCTAGTGATTTGTGGTCAGTAGCTAGTGAGGCGGCGATGGGTTGTGGGCGCGGTGGAAGCCGCTAGCGGGAAGTAGGAGTGATGAGTGGGGTCAAGAGCTATCAAGACTTAGTGGTGTGGAAGAAGGCAGTCGACTTGGCGGAGATGGTCTATCGGGTATCTGCCAGTTTTCCGACGGATGAGAGATTTGGCATGACAAGCCAAGTGCGCCGAGCGGCGACTTCGGTTGCGTCCAACATCTCGGAAGGCGCCGAGCGCCGCGGGTCGAAGGAGTTTCTCCACTTTCTCGGGTTGGCCCGCGGCTCGCTGGCCGAGATGGAAACGATCTTGATCCCGGCGCAACGCCTGGGGATGGCCGATCCTGAACAAGTAACTGAACTGCTTGCGCAAGCAGCAGAAATCGGTCGGATGCTCAGCGGACTCAAAAGCTCAATTAACGCTCACGTCTAGCCACTAGCCACTGTCCACCAGCCACTAGTCATCGATTCTCCACGCACGCTTGGCGGTGTGAGCAAAAATGCACTCGCGGTCGGCTTCGCTGAGGAAGGGGAGATTCCAGGCCGAGTCGAATGCCTGCTTGTAGGTCGCGCTGGTCAGGCACACGGGCCAGTCGGTTCCCCACATGAGTCGCTGGGGACCAAAGGCGCGGTAGACGCGCTCGATCAGGGTATGGGCCTCGGAGTAGGGATAGGCGGCACGGGTGCCGCTGGGATAGCCGGAGAGCTTGACGAACACGTTCGGCCGATCCGCGAGCGCCAGCAGGTTCGTCAGCGACTCAGGGTCGCGGTAGTCAGGCGAGCCGAGGTGGTCAATGACGACCGTCACGTCGGGATGCCGCGCAGCCATGGCTTCCGCTTGCGGAAGCTGCCGCCAGTTGATCAGGAGACCGATGGTGGCGTTCGTGGCGGCCGCCGTCTCCCACAGCGCATCCTGCGAAGGGTCGTCCAGCCAGCGGATCTCGGGATCGGTGTTCGGCGCCAGACGAATCCCGCGGAGTTGCGGGTGCTGCATCAGATCGCGCAAGGCGTCGGGCGCGTCCGGCAATAGCGGATCAACCCGGCCAGCCACCACCAGTCGGTCCGGATATGCCTCCGCCGCCTGGATGAGGTACGAGTTGTCCCAGAGGTAGTAGCGCGGCTGGATCAACATCGTCCAGGACACGCCGCCGATCTGTTCCTGGGCCCGAAACAGGTCCGCCGGGGCCGCCTCGATGTCCGGCGTGAAGTCGGACTCCGGGTGACGTCCGAACCTCGGGTCCCGGATCGTCCAAATATGTACGTGCGACTCAACCAAGTCCATGGCACACCCCACTCAGGCCAACGCCCAGCATCATGCCAGCCAATTGACCAGCGACTGGCAACCGCTAGAGGAGCAGGTAGGGCTGCTCAATGAGTTCGCGGATGCGGGCGAGGAAGCGGGCGGCGGGGGCGCCGTCGATGATGCGGTGGTCGAAGGTGAGGCTGAGGGTCATGGAGAGCTCGGCGCCCACCTCGCCGTCGCGGGCGACGGCTTTCTCGCGCAGCGCGCCGACGCCAAGAATGGCCGACTCTGGCGGGTTGAGCACCGGTGTGAAGGCGTCGATGCCGTATACGCCGAGGTTGGAAATCGTGAAGGTGCCGCCGGTGATGTCGTCCAGGTCCAGGCGATTGCCTTGGGCACGGTCGACCAGGCCGCGCAGGTCTGAAGCGATTTCGACCAGCGACTTGCGGTCTGCACTCTTGACATTGGCGACGACCAGATCGCCGCCGGCCTCGATGGCCAGGCCCACGTTGACCACGTCGTGCAGGCGAATCGCATCGCCTTCCAGGCTGGAATTGGCCCGGGGGTGCTCACGCAGCGCGTGGGCGCAGATGCGGATCAGCAGGTCGTTGTAGCTGATTCGGAATCCGAGGGCCGACTCGTGGCGGCTGGCGAGTTCGGTGCGCAGTTCGTGGAAGCGACGGGCGTCAGCTTCGGCGACCAGAGTGACCTGGGCGCTGCCCTGGAGGCTTTGCTGCATGCGCTCGGCGATGACGCGGCGCACGCCTTCCAGCGGGATGACCTGACCGGCGGCCACGTCGGGCGCGGCGGCGGCCGGAGCCAGCGGCGGGGCCGCGGCAACCGGCATGGGCGCGACCGCCGGGGCGGCGGCTGCGGCGGATACGTCTTTCTCGATGATGCGGCCGCCCGGGCCGGAGCCGACGACGCGTGCCAGATCGACGCCCAATTCGCGGGCCACGCGCTTCGCCAGCGGCGAGGCCTTGATGCGGCC
>JAJDZD010000068.1 GCA_022824865.1 Chloroflexota bacterium
CTCCCCCGAAAAAAAACCCCCCTATTTTTTTGACCCCCGGCCCCCCCCCCCCCCCTCGGGGGTGGTGGCGGCCGGCGGTCACGAGTACCCCCATAACCGCGCGGCCCGGCCCGCAAAACCGGCTAGTTCAGCAACCCCAACTCCCGGTCCGCCACGTCCTGGTACGCGCTCAGCGACCCATCCACCACTTCCTGCATCGTCACCGGCCGCCCCGCCTCCCACGACTCATGCGACGCCATCACCAGCGCCACCGCCGCCAGCCCAACCTCCGCGTCCACCTCCACCGTCCCGCCACCCTCGATCGCATCCAGCACCTCAGCCATCTCAATCGCAATCAGCTTCAGATCCGCGCCGCTCCCGACGTCGCTGTGATCGTTGTCATACCGGGCCAGCCGCTCCCCGCCGAAGAACCGCGCCGTCCGGTCATCCAGCCCGAAGTCCGGCGCCAGTGCCAGCACCTCCACGTCCGGCAGCGCCTCCTTCGACCGCCCCAGGTACACCTCCAGCGGCAATCCCTGACGCACCCCCGGCATGTCCACCTGGCCCTCGCTCCCCCAAAACGTGAACCGGTCAAACCCCGGCCCCTGCGCCGCCCGCTCGTACAACCACTGCCCCAGCGCCCCGTTTGCGTACTCGTACGTCGCCATCAACACATCCGGCGCGTCGGCCTCTTGGCTCTCCGGATACTCCGCCGAATAATGCTCATGAAACGGTTTCACTTTCTCGTCCCGGAAATACCGCAGAGGCTCCCGCAGCCGCACCTGCCCATGCACCCGGTCGATCTCGCCGCCGAGGTACAGCTGCAGGTCCGCGTTATGCACCCCCGCCTCCAGCAACGACCCGCCCTGCACCCGCTTGAACTGCCACCCCCCGGCACTAGCCCCGCGACCGCCCCCGGCCGCGTAGTCCACCACCGTCCGAAGCTCGCCGATCCCGCCGGCATCCAGCACCGCCCGCAGCAGGCGCGCAATCGGATCCCGCCGGTAGTTCTCCGCAACCGACAGAACCCGCCCGTTCCGCTCCGCGGCGCGCTGCATGGCCCGGCAAGCCCGTACCCCCGGCGCCATCGGCTTCTCACACAACACGTGCAAGCCGGCCGCCGTCGCCGTCTCCACCACCACGTGATGCGCGGCCGCCGCCACCACCACGTCGACGACGTCCAAGTCCGGCGTCGCCGCAATCGCGTCGTCAATCGACGTGAAGCACTCAGGTCTCGTTCCCAGAATCTCTTCCGCCTCGCCCGCCAGGAATTCAGCCCGCTCGATCTCCCGATCCACCACAGCCGCCAGCTCCAGCCGCCCCGGCTCAAAATCCTCCAGCGTCCGATAGGCGCGCATGTGCCGCCGCCCCATGCCCCCACACCCCGCCAACACCACTCGTCGACGCATCTCCCACCCCCTCAGCCGAGACCACGCCTTCAGTCACACGGTACCCGAACCAACGTTCGCCGGATTCGCAACGTTCTGGAATACTCGCAAACTCTGGATTTCATTATCCTTGCGGATCTCTTGCCACCAACGTGGTTTCGGGTCCCGCAGGGCCCCACGGAGGAGTGCATATGCCGAAAGCAGTGAGCCGCCGGAGCTTCGTACGGGCTTCCGCCGTCGGAGCAGTCGGCGTCGCAGGAGTCGCGGCCCTCGCCGCCTGCGGCGAGACACAGGTCGTAACCAAGGAAGTCCCGATCGAAGTCGAGAAGATCGTCACCCAGGTCGTCGAAAAGATTGTCAAGGAAACCGAAGTCAAGGAAGTTCCAGTCGAACGAGTGGTGACCAAGGTCGTCCAGGAAGTCGTGACCCAGACCCAGGTTCAGGAAGTCCAGGTCGAGAAGGTCGTCACCCAGGTTGTCGAGGTCGAGAAGGTCGTCGAGGTCGAGAAAATTGTGGAGGTCGAGGCCGCGCCGCAGGCCGTGCCGGTCGCGTTCGAGCACATCAGCGACCACACCTCCGGCCCGCGCGCCAAGTCCATAAAGTGGGCACTCGAGCGTTACGCCCAAGTCGCACCGCACGTCACCGTCGTTTTCACGCCCAACTCGGGCAACATCGGCGACACCATTCCCATCCGCATCGCCGCCGGCACCATGTCGGAGTCGGCCCTGTTGGACGGATCCTTCATCTTCAACTTTGGTCCCGACGGCGTGTTTCGGCCGATCAACGACATCCTTGCGAAGCACCCGGACTTCGACCCGGCGAACTACGTCTACCTGACGGACCAGTTCACAGCCGACCTTGACCTCACGTGGCCCTATCGGACCGAGTGGGACACCAGCACACCGATCTTCGGCATGCCGTATCAGCACGTTGCTGGGGGCATGACCTGGAACATCGACCTGTTTGAGGCTGCTGGAATCGAGGGGCCTCAAGTCGACTGGACCTACGGCGGCGAATTTCGCGAGAACTCCAAGCGGCTGACCGATCCTGAGGCAGGGACGTACGGGACGTTGGTGCTGGGCGGCGGCGATATTCACATCTGGACGCCGATGGCGTACGGGATGGGCGCCAAGCAGCTGATTAACCCCGAAGCCACCCACACGTCAATCTTTGACGATGGCGGCATCGATGGCCTCCAACTGGCCGTTGACCTGGTCCTGCAAGATGAGGTCGCGCCGCCGATCGAGGCTGCGCGCGAACTCGCGGGTGAATTCGGCAACCTCTTCCAAGCCGGCAAAGCCGCAATGTGGCCGCGTCGTGTTGACGGCACTGGCTACATGGTGGCGTCCATTAAGGATCGCTTCCGGTGGTCGGCCGGTCCGCAGCCACAAGGTGATGTCACCAAGACGGCATCCAATCACCGCCAGGACCAACCGCATCTCATTACCGATGCGGCGTTCAAGCGCGGAACTGAAGAGACCGTCGTCGACTTCCTCGTGTACATGTCAGGCCCTGAGGTCCAGGCCCGCGTCGCCGTGGACCGAGGGTTCGCCCCCGTGAACTGGGAAGCACTAAGCGCTCCCTCTTCCGTTGCTCCGCCACCCCTGGGGATGGAATGGTTGGAGTACGCCCTGCGCAACTACGACGCTCGCCGCTGGCCGAAGTACCACCCCTCGTTCCTCGAGTGGCTGGCCTTCCGTGGCATGGTTCACCCGGCCTTCGTCGGCAACGAAACGGCCGAGGAGTCCGCGGCAAAGGCCGTTGCGCACGCGGACGGAGTCCTGGAGGCTGGCCTCGAAGGCTTCCAGCGCGTCTACGACTACTTCGGAGGCCCCACGGGCTAGTTCAAGCTCATTCGGCCGAGGCAACACAGGGCGGGCGCCAATGGCGCCCGCCCTGTCGTTCTAGCCTAACCAGGCTGGCCGCAGTCGAGAGCCCGCCACAGCGCGGTCGTCTAACTCTCGCGCCTACCCGCCCGATGGCGGCGTTGAGACCTTCACGCCCTCATACTGCGACTGCAGCTTCTCGCGTTCTTGATCAGAGATAAACCCGGAATCGCTTGGCCGGGCGCCGGTGAACTTGTACCCACCGGCGAGACCGTCCTTTTCAAGCGCAGGACGACTGCCGCAACCAACCATCGTGAGGGTCACCAATCCAGCCGCAAGTGCACCTAAAACTCGACGCCGGGCAACCAAGGCACTCAAAGCTTCGCTCCTCTGCGAGCACGAACACTCACGCACCAAGCCTTGCGCAATGATAAAACGTCGCAGACCGCAACCGCTGCGGGACTGGGTCGCCGGCAGCACGCCACCAGGACGCGTCAAACAAGCCGATCGGGCTCCGGTTCAGCCTCAATCTACTCGGGCAACCAGCGATAGCTGTAGAGGCTGGCACTTTGCAGATTGACCCGCAGCAGCACTTCCCCATCCGCCTGCGGCGGAACCACCGCCCCGCCCCGCCACGTCACCTCAACCTCAACCGAGTCCTGCGAGGAAAACCGGCAGTCGCCGGCTGTGAATCCCTTGATCGGCTCACCCAGAACCGACAGCACTTCGACCGAAGCCGAACCCGTCTCGGCGCGCAAATTCATCGTCAACCGCCGCGCCTTACGCGCGTCCAGCGGCCCGCACACCATCGACCCGCCAAACATCTCGCCTTCCATCGACACAAAGCCATCCCGCCGAATCGTCGCGATCCCGAATGCCCGCCGGTGACGATCCGCTGCGCCGTGGTGAGTGCAGGTGCCGGCATACCAAAAGCGCAGACGATCGCCCACCGGCTCAGGCGGCGTGCTTGCCAACATGATCCAATGCGAGTCCCAGGCGCCCTCGCCGCCGAGCGGCATCACAGGTCGCCGCCCGGCCACACGCGTCCATCGGCGCGCGTCGTCGCTCCAGGCCAGCTGCACATCCAACGTCTCGTCGGCCGTGTGATATACCTCGATGAAGCCCAGGTACCCCGACCCGTACGCCGCCGGAAACATGCTGTAGAACTCCGTGCCGGCCGGATCGTCATCGTCTGGCCACAGCATCCGCCCACGATGCGTCCACGACAGCAGATCCGGGCTCTCCCAGAGATCCATGTCGCGCTTCAGCCCCTGCACACCGGCCTGCCGCTGCACGCTCAGGTGCCGGTGACGCGTCAGCAACATGCACGTCTGACGCCGCGGATCCCAGGCCAGCTGCATCCGATCACCCTGTCCCGGCAGCGTCGGCTCGTCGTCCACCGTCCAATGCAAACCATCGTCGGAAACACCCCGAAACATCCCCCGGCCAATCGGCGTGCCGTCCGAATTTCGCCGCACCTGGTACGTCATGGCCTGGTAGCGAGGTCCGGGAACGCGGTCCAGCAGCGTCAGCAGCGTCTGCGTGGAACCCCGCTCCCACGGCAACACGACGTTCGTCCGCGTGCCGTCAGGCAGCGCGTACACATCAAGTTCCGGCTTCTCCCACTCCACGCCGTCCGTGGATGTCGCAACACAGACTCCGTGAAACCTCGAACCCGCCGGATGCGCCACGTACAGCATCTTGTAGTGGTCGGCCTCGTCGTCGTGAACGACCGAAATCCACCCGCCCTGCCAGGCCGACTCCCACGGCCGGTCGCCAATCAGCACCGGCTCGGACTCGCGCCGCAGCGTATTGACTCGCCGCCCAATCCCTTTCCGCGCCAGCACCTCCGCATCGTCAAGAAACAGGTGCAGGTCATCGTCAATGAGGTCAGGAATCACGGGAGCCGCCTTTGCTCATGCCAGCCGGCGCGAACTCAGCGCATCGTACCCATCGCTGCAAGTCGCCGTGCTCCTACATGCTGCGGCGAGTCGGTACCATGCGCGCCAATACAAGGCGCCACGACTCGAAAGGCCTCACATCGACACCTCAGCCGGGCAGCGCGACGGTCTCCTGCTCCTAGACGGCATCGAATCGACCTACCACATCTCGCACCGAGTCTGCGAAGCGACCAAGCACCCAAACAACCCTGTTCTACCGCTCGGTGACCTGCACGAATGGGATGCCACCCAGGCCCGCCCCTGGTCCTCCCCAACAGTCATCTGGGACGAGGAAGACCGCGTATTCAAGGCCTGGTACTCGGGTTCCGACGCGGCCCCCGAAAAGTGGACGGCCATGGGCTATGCCACCAGCCAGGACGGGGTCACCTGGGAGAAACCGCACCTGCATCTCTTTGACTGGCGGGGATCCTCCGCCAACAACATCGTCGCCCTCGGATACGGCCCGGTGCTCAAAGACAACGCCGAGCCCGATCCGGCCAAGCGCTACAAGATGTTCAAGCGCGGACCTCGCCTGCGCACCGACGACGCAATTACCGCGCCGGTACCCGATTACAAGGGGTCTCGGGCCAACTACTCCCCTGACGGCATCCACTGGACCGAGGGACCGAAGATCGACATTCCCGAATGGGAAGGTCGCAGCCCCGACTGCGGGAACCTGATTCGCGACGACCAGGACCCCGACCCATCACGCCGCTTCAAGCTCATCTGGCAAGCCCGGACTCCCCTGAGCCGACCCGATAAACCGTGGGGCCGAGCCAAGCTTCTCTGCTACGGCCCGGACATGGTGAACATCCGCAACGCCGACGAAAACCCGCTGCTGGACCCGGATGACGGGTTCGAGTACGAGAATCATCACGTCCTGTATGCCCCCTACGGCGGCGCCTGGGTGATGGCCTACGAGTACGGCTGGTACGTGCCCAACGGCTACGGAATCTACGGCTCGTACTGCGCAGACATCCGACTGGCCGTCAGCCGCGACGGCCTGCGGTTCGATCGACTCGACGTGCCGCAGCCCGTCATCCCGCGAGGCCGCAACGACGAGTGGGACGGCGGCCTGCTAGTCATCGCCGACAAGCCAGCCATCAAGGACGGTACCGTCCACCTGTTCTACGGCGGAAACGGTGAAGAGTGGACCAGCTGGCCCGGCGAGAACACTCCCGACGAATGCCCATTCGCCAGCACGGGGCAGGTACGACTGTCGCGGCTGGGCGTCGCCTCCTTGCGCGAGGACGGCTTCACCTGCCTGGAGACTCCTGACCGCGAGGTCCCCGGCTTTGCCGTTACTCAGACCATTGAACGCAGCGATCCCACGACTCAACTGACGATCAATGTGAGCGATGTCCGGCAGAATCGCAGTTGGGTCGAAGTCGAGGTCCTGGATTCGACGACCGAGCAGCCGTTCAATGGCTTCGCCCGCGGTGACTGTGTCGATCTCTGCACCGACGGCTGGCGAGAGCCGGTCGCGTGGCGTGGCGGCGGCATTGGCGACATTCCGGCCAGCCAATTCAAACTTCGCTTTTGGCTCTACGGCGCCGCCCGGCTCTACGCCTACGGGTTCGACGCCGCGTGACGGCTCCACTACTCCTGTCAGTCCGTCTCACCACGGCAGAAACGCCGGCCCGAGCATCTACGCGGGCATCGCATAAGGAGTCGTCAGATCAAAATCACTGACGTCCAGCCGGTTCTTGTCACCGTCCCCGAACCCTGGCAGCACGGTATCCGACCGTCGACGTCGGGTTTCATCCGCGTCGACACGGATGCGGGAATCACCGGCTGGGGCGAGTCCTACATCTCCTGGTACGCGCCGGAAGTCTTCCGGGCCCTGATCGAGCACTTTGGCGCCGTAGTCGTGGGCGAAGACCCGTTTGATATACACGCGCTCTGGAGAAAAATGCAGGTCAAGGCGCTGCGCTGGGCGCCGGTGGGCCCCTCAATTTCAGCGCTCGGCGGTGTTGAAATCGCGCTGTGGGACATCCTCGGTAAAGCCCTCGACGCACCCGTTTTCCAGCTGCTCGGTGGCAAGGCACACGATGAACTTCGCTGCTACACCAGCATCGCCAACGCGAACAAGCCGCAGGCTCAGCGCCTGGTTGACGAAGGCTACTCAGCCCTCAAAGTGGCGCATGTTGGTGAAATGCTCCAGGAACGCCACATCAGCATCCCCGATCTGATTTCACAAGAGCGAGCCAAGGTCGAGGCCATGCGCGAGGTCCTGGGCGACAGCGTGGACCTGATCCTGGATCCGGGCATGCCCTTCAACCGCAAGCCGTGGCTGGCCGACACGGCGCTGCGCGTGGTACGCGCCCTCGACGAGTACCAGTTGCTCTGGATGGAGCAGCCCGTGCTCCAGACGAACGTCGACGACTACGTTCGGATTCGCGAGCTCTGCGAAACCCCGCTGGCCGCCGGCGAGAACGAGACCCTGCTTCATGGCTACAAGCCATTTTTCGAGAAGCGCGCCATCGACATCGTGCAACCGGACGCCACCTGGTGCGGCGGCATCGGCGAAGACATGAAAATCATGGCCGCCGCCGACGCGCACGACATGCGCATCGTGACCCACAGCTTCAGCTCGGCGGTCGGTCTGGCGGCCAACTACCACGTGGGCTTCGCCAACCGGAACTGCTTTATGGTCCGCTACCCCGAAAAGGACAACCCGTTCGGCAAGGCACTGATTGGCCAGGCATTCGACTTCGAGGACGGTTACATCAAACCCACGGGTGCGCCGGGGCTGGGCATCGACATTCCCGATGAACTGATCGAGGAGTACCCCTTCGTCCCCAACAGCGGCATTTCGCACGCCCGGTCGCCGTTTCCACGTCCGACCGATCCGCAGTGGAGCCCCTCGAACCTGGACATTGCGTCATGGTAAGCGGTCAACCGGAAACCTCAGAAGGACTTCTCAGATGACCAGGATCCTGGTAACCGTTCCCGAACTCGAAGGATCTTCCGAGGCGATCGACGAGATTCGCAGTGTCTCGCCCGACCTTGAAATCAAGCAGCGAACCTGTCGCTCGAACCCGGAGCTCACGGAGTTGCTCGGCGATGCCGAGATTCTCTACACCCACTGGTTTCCCACGCAACTCCAACCTAATGCCAGCCTCCGCTGGCTACAGATGACCTCAACCGGCGTCGATAACAAGCTCTCAAATCCGGTATTCGATCCGACACACGGTGTCACCGTGACCAGCGCCGCCGGCTGCCACGCTGTCCCGATCGGCGAATACTGCATCTTCGCCATGGGCCTGCTGGCACGCGGCTTGCTTGGCTTCTACCGCGACCAGCAGCAGAAGGTTCGCAACCGCGCGCACAGCACACTGACCGATCTAACCGGACTCACCGTTGGCATCGTGGGATACGGGCAGATTGGTCGGCACGTGGCCCGCCTGTCGCAGGCGTTCAACATGCGAGTCCTGGCCAGCAAGCGCAATCCCGACACGCGCCAGGTGAGCGGGATGGACTTTCCGAACGTGGGCGACCCGACTGCCGCGCTCCCGGAGAAGATTGTGGGACCGGATGGCTTGCCGGAGCTCCTGGCGGAGGCCGACTTCGTCGTCTCCACGGTGCCGTTGACGACCGAGACTGCGGGCCTGTTTGACGAATCAGCCTTCCGCGCAATGCGCCGCGAGGCCTACTTCATCAACGTTAGCCGTGGCGGGGTCGTCGATCACGACGCCCTGGTTCGGGCCCTGCAGAGCGGAGAAATCCGCGGCGCCTGCCTTGACGTTCTGCACACGGACCCGAATCCGTTGCCCCCCGAGAACCCGCTCTGGAATCTCGACAACGTATTCATCACGCCGCATGTTTCCGGCAATCGAAACGCCGCCTATATGCGGCGTGCCCAGGATCTCTTCCTCGAGAACCTCAAGCGTTATCTCGCCGGCGAGCCGCTGCTGAACGTGGTGACACGAGACAAGGGCTACTAGCTAAGCAGCAGGTCCTCCGGCCAGTAGTACTGGCCGTGGGCGCCGATGTGCGCGTGCCGACCCTCCGGACCGAGGTCGCGAAGCCTCACGCGTCTCACATTGCTTGCGCCGGGGCTGCCGTGCGCGAACTCGATGGCTTGAGCTTCACTCTCAACTGCGATCGTCTTGCCGTTTGCGTCCGTGAAGGCATAGAGCACGGCATCGGGCCCGGCAATCAGCGGCGGAGCCGTCGTCGGCGCGGCCGTGGGCTGGTCCTCGAACGCACGGGTGAGCTCTCGCGGCGCTTCGTGCGCCGCCAGAAACTCAAGCAGCTTATTCTGAAGCCGCCCTGCCTCGTCCGGATGTTCATCCACAACGTTCCGCTGCTGGTCGGGATCGTTCTTCAGGTCGTAGAGCTCAGACACGTGGCCTCGCGGCGATGCAATCAGCTGCCACCCTGCGTCACTGACGGTTAGCGGCTCCGGCAGGTCCTCTCGCCCGACGAATCCATCGTGGTCGGCACCGCCGATTTGCCCACTCGTCAGCAGACCGGGCGGAAACCGGCCACTGAATGCAGTCTCGCGGCCCCACTTGGCCTCCCCGTGAATGAGCGGCAGCAGCGACTTACCGTCGATCCCATCCGGCGGTTCCAGGCCGAAGGCGTCCAGCACGGTTGCAAAGATGTCCACGTGCTGACAGACCTCGCCACGGCTCGAATCGGCGCCAACGCCTCCCGGGTGCCGGATAAACATCGGGCAGCGCACGTTCTGGTCGTACAACCGTCCAAGTTGGCTGCCCGGCTTGCCCTGAAGGTCGTGATCGCCAAGGCCATGGCCGTGATCCGTCAGCCAGATTACGAGCGTGTCGTCGGTTAGACCCAGTGCGTCCAACTTCTCGAATAGGTGACCGAGCCAACGGTCGGTGTAGGTGCAAAGTGCCGCGTAAGACGCGCGGACGTGAGCCCGTTCGTCGTCCGTCATATACGTTCCACGCCCATAGGCCGGGTAAATCAGCCAGTCGCCGTCGAAGTCCGGCGCCTCATAGCGCGCCTGATCGGCCGGCGGCGCGTCGAACGGCTCGTGCGGATCCCACATGTCGATGTAGAGGTAGAAATCCTGATGAGCCGCGTTGCGTTCGAGCCAGTCCATGGTCTCGAGAATCGACTTGCCGGCCATCCATTCGGCCTCGTGACGCCGGTCCAACACGTTTCGCAGGTAGCCCCGCACACCTCGGTGGTTCTTGTGCTTGTGCGGAGCGCACGGTCGCCAGAGTTGCCCGGGATCGGTGCGCCAACTATCGCCATGCTGCCCCCGTACCCGTTCCCACCCCATGAAACCTCGCTGGAAGTTGTAGCTCGCGGCTGTCATTCCCGGCGTGTCGTGAATGAGCATCGTCGGGTGTCCGGCTCCGCTGAGAATCTCGGCCAAGGTGATATCCCCGGGCTCGAGCGGCTGCCAGGGACGCGTGGGAAAGCCAAATCTGCCGGTCCACAGGTCGTAGCGAGTCGGGATCGTTGGGTAGGAGCCGGCATAGAACCGGTCGAATCGCACGGACTGGCGGGCGAATTCATCCAGATTCGGCGTGTGAATACGCCCGTGGCCGGTCCCGGGATTGGACCATGGCGCTTCCAGCCCGTAGGCCCCGACGTGATCGCGTCGAAACGTGTCGTTCATGATCGTGATCACGTTCATAGCGACCTCTCCTTCTGGCCGCGAACGGCCTCGTGGCGCGCGGTGACTTTCAGGTTGACCCAGCGCTTACTTCTTCGCGCCGGACTCCTCGTTCGCCACCTTGGCCTGATATTGCTCCTGGAGTCTCATCAAATCTTCGTGGGTGGCAGTCTTTCCACCGCCTCCGGCTCTCGCGCCCCGGACTTCATTGATCGCCCGGTCGCCGCTGATCTTGTAGTCAAAGTCACCGCCACAGCCCGCGAGGAGCGCGCCGACCAGCGCGGCCAGGAGCGATCCACGTCCAATCAGGGCGCCACTGCGGCTTGGCTTGCTTTTGCCTGACATGGCCGCCTGCCCCCTATCGCCCTACTTCTTGCCGGCCTCCGCCTCAAGCTTAGCCTTGTATTGCTCCTGGATGCTCATCAGGTTCTCGTGCGAGGCGGTTGACGCTCCGCTGAATTGCCCGGTGTTGGCACGAGTCTCGCCCTGAATTCGGTCGCCGCTGGTCTTGTACTCAAAGTCGCCACCGCAAGCTGCGAGGAGCACGGCCGCCAATGCGACCAAGGCTGTCCGCAGAAGTGAGCCTACTCGCGAGCCTCGGACCATCCAACGTACCCGCATGTCCACTAAATCTCCTCGGGACTATTTCTTGCCGGCCTCGGCTTCGACCTTCGCCTGGTATCGCTCCTGGAGCTTCAGCACATCCTCGTGAGAGCTCGTGGACATGCTTCCAAAGTCGCCAGTTCCCGTGCGCGTTTCGTTCGCGGGGCGCTCACCGCTGATCTTGTAGTCGAAATCACCTCCACAACTCGCGGCGAGCACGGCAATCATGGCCGCCGCAAGCATTGCCCCAACCCTACGAAGCTTGCGACGGAAGTACGTCTGCAACTGGCGCAGCGTCACAATGGCACCCCTTTCTCCTACGGCTGCCCACTCTCGGCCTTCAGCTTGGCCTGGTACTGCTCCTGGATGCTCTTCATTTTCTCGTCCGACGCCGTGGACGCTCCGCCCAGGCCAGCTGCATCCGGGTTGTTGAACTCGCTGGGCCCAACGTTATCCTCGCTCGTCCGGTCGCCGCTGGTCTTGAATTCGAAATCCCCGCCGCAGCCCGCCAGCAACGCGGCGCCGATAAGAGCCAGAAGGGGAACGCAGCGAAGCCAACGCCAGATGCGGCGCCACATGCCTGATTGGTGCATTACCCATCGGCCCCCTTTAGCCGACCTACTTCTGTCCACTCTCGGCCTTCACCTTGGCCTGGTATTGCTCCTGGATGCTCATCAGGTTTTCGTGAGAGGTTGTCGAGGCGCCATCCCAGTCGGCGATTCCGGCGCGGTTCCCGCCGTCGATTCGATCGCCGCTCGTCTTGTACTCGAAGTCGCCACCACAGGCCATCAGCCCAGCAGCGACCACCCCCGCGGCCACCGTAAGGCCTAGGCGCCTGATGGAGCAGCTGACACGCATCAATCCTACCCGCAGCTCACGGCTACTTGCTCCGGCTCGATGCCAAGCCACGTCTGGTCCCCGCGAGACATTAGTCACGGTACAGCATTCGGGCGCGGTCTGGCAGACCGCGCCCGAATACCTGTGCGCCGTATTGGCGCTGGACGACCCGCCTGACTAGGCCGTTCGCCCCCAGCGCTCGATGCGCTCGTTCAGCAAGTCGATGTCCTGCGCCAGGATGCGGTCACCCTCGGTTACGGCCTTCTCGATGGCCTCTTCCACCGATGCGTCGCCGGTCATAGCCGTGTGAGCAATCCCGCGCCAGGCCAACCACTCGATCTGGTTGGGGTGGTAGCCCTGCCAGGTCCGGAACTCGCCGCGCACGAACGAGACCAGCAGGTCCTGCCGCTCCGGCGGCGCGGCCAAATTCTCCGGCGACTCCAACGCGTCCCACCGGCAGGGCAGGAAGCCACGGTCGGTCGCCGCCCGCGCCTGCATCTCGGGGCCCGCCATCCAGACCAGGAAGTCCACGACCGGCTCAACCACGCCCTGGCGGGCCGCCGAGTCGATCACGTAGTGCCCCTGGTTGGTGCGGTGTACGGCCACCGTGCCAGTCACGTCACCCTTTGGCTGCGGCGCCAGCGACCATCGGAAACGGTCGCTGATGCCCCCGATTAGGAAGCCCTTCGCGTCGCCGCGGCGCAACTCGGCCCCGACCTTACCGGCCGTAAAGAGGTCGCCAAACTCACCCGCCAACTCGCGCTGCGCCTCGGTCGGCGGCGAGACCTTGTGCTTGTGAATGAGGTCGACCCCGAACTTGAAGCCCTGATCGCCACCATCGTCAAATTGACTGGTGTGCGTGCCGTCAGGCGAGATGTACTGCTTGCCACCGAAGCCCCAGCCAATCGGCGTCCAGAAGTGGATGTCGCCACCACCTGAGATACGGGTACCCCAAATATCGTTGTCCGGGTCGGTGGACTGCTTGGCCGCTTCGAGCCACTCGTTGCTGTACGTCCAATCGGCCGACGGCTCCGGAACACCGTATTGGTCATACAGATCAATGTTGTAGTAGTGGCCGCTCACGTTGCCCTGGTACGGCAACCCGAACGCGTGCCCCTGGAACGAATCGACGAACGGGTAGTCAAGGTCATAGTTGATCGTGTAAGAGTCCGGCTCGAAGATCAGGTCGGCCCCATTGAAGGTGGGGTGGCGGTCCAGCACGTCGTTGATCTGGTGAAACGAATCTTGATGGGCGCCGAAGAAGTTCCAACTCAACAACGCCGCAGCCGGGGCGCTGCCCGCCGCGATGCGAATCGCGAACGTCTCGAAAAACAGGTCCTCCTGCGGTGTGAACTTGATCCTGATATCGGGCCGTGCCTGCGCGAAGTTGGCGAGCGCCCAGGTGGTGGACTTTCCGCGCACGCCCGAGACGTGGTCGCTGATGAACTCGAACTCCACGGTCTCTGACTGAGGCGCCGCCATCGCCTGTGTCGCCACCTTCTCAGCGGCGACGGGGGTTGCCTGGGTCACTTGCTTGGCAGATTCCTGTTGAGCTGCCTGCGTGACGCTCTTCTCGACGGCCTCGGTCTCGCCACAGGCCGCCAGCGCGGCCGCGCCCGCGGCGCCGATTCCAAGTGCCGAAGTCGCCTTGAGGAATCGTCGTCGGGTCAAATCTCGGGTCATTTGCGCTCCCCTTCCTGTGCGCGCCAATCCGCACACGCGTCGGCGCTTCGCGCCGAGATTATAAAGGGCCCAAGTACGTCCACGCGAAATGGTGGCGCGATAGCATTCGGGCGCGGTCTTGCGGACCGCGCCCGAATGCCTGTGCGCCGTACTGGCGCCAATGAGCTAACCGACTAGGCGGTACGCCCCCAGCGCTCGATGCGCGAGTTCAGCAAGTCCACGTCCTGACGAAGGATGCGGTCACCTTCGGTCACGGCGCTCTCGATGGCCTCTTCAACCGATGCCTCTCCGGTCATGGCCAAGTGGGCGCGGCCGCGCCAGGCCAACCACTCGCGCTGGTTCGGGTGATAACCCTGCCAGGTGCGGAATTCTCCGCGAACGAACGTGACCAGGAGGTCCTGTCGCTCAGGCGGGGCCGCCAGGTTCTCCGGCGACTCGAGCGCGTCCCAGCGGCAGGGGAGGAAGCCACGGTCGGTGGCAGCCCGTGCCTGCATCTTGGGACCGGCCATCCAGACCAGGAAGTCCACGACTGGCTCGACCACGCCT
This sequence comes from Chloroflexota bacterium, assembly GCA_022824865.1. Taxonomy (GTDB): domain Bacteria; phylum Chloroflexota; class UBA11872; order UBA11872; family UBA11872; genus UBA11872. The sequence continues at coordinate 14,399 of JAJDZD010000068.1, forward strand.
TGTCGCCGCGCCGAGTCGATGACGTAGTGTCCCTGGTTGGTGCGATGCACGGCCACGGTGCCAGTCACGTCACCCTTGGGCTGTGGCGCCAGCGCCCAGCGGAAGCGATCGCCGATGCTGATCACCGCGTTGCCCTTGGCGTCGCCGCGCCGCAATTCGGCCCCGATCTTCCCGGCCGAAAAGGCGTCGCCGAATTCGCCCGCCAACTCGCGCTGCGCGTCCGTCGCCGGCGATACGCCGTGCTTGTGGATCAGATCCACCGCGAACTGGAAGCCCCGGTCACCGCCGTTGTCGAAGTGCTCGGTGTGGGTCCCGTCGGACGAGATGAACTGCTTGGCGCCGAAGCCCCAACTAATCGGCGTCCAGTAGTGAATGTCGCCGCCGCCGCCGATTCGGGTTCCGTAGATTTCGTTGTCCGGATCGGTCGCCTGCTTGACGGCGTCCAGCCACTCGTTGCTATAGGTCCAGTCAGCCGACGGCTCGGGCACGCCGTACTGATCGAAGAGGTCTATGTTGTAGTAGTGGCCGCTGACGTTGCCCTGGTACGGCAAACCGAAGGCGTGACCCTGGAACGAGTCCACGAAGGGCCAGGTCGTGTCGTAGTTGATCGTGTAGGAGTCCGGCTCGTAGATGAGGTCGGCCCCATCGAAGTCCGGATGGCGGTCTAGCACGTCGTTGATCTGGACAAACGAGTCTTGATGGGATCCAAAGAATCCCCAACTCAACAGCGCCGTGGCCGGGGCGCTGCCCGCCGCGATTCGGATGCCGAACGAGTCGTCAAAGCCCCCGCCCTGCGGCGTGAACTTGATCTTGATGTCCGGGCGTTCCTGCTGGAAGTTGGCCAGCGCCCAGGTGGTTGACTTGCCGCGCACGCCAGACACGTGGTCGCTGACAAACTCAAACTCCACCGTCGTTGGCTGAGGCGCTGCCATCGCCTGTGTGACGACCTTCTCAACGACGACCTGGACTTCCTTGGTGACTTCCTTGATGACTTCTTCTTCAACCACCTGCGTGACGATCTTCTCGACGACCTTGGTCTCGCCACAAGCAGCCAAGGTGGCCGCGCCGGCGACGCCGACACCCAGCGCGGAACTCGCCTTGAGGAATCGCCGTCGTGTCAGATCTCGAATCATCTGCGTCATCCTTCCCTCAGTACGCCAGCCCGCCAAAGCGGGATCAACGGCGCAGTCTATACCAACGCGGCCCTTCCGCCCACTAGCATCTCGGCCGAAGCGAGGTTGGACGCACTACCAGATCTTCGGCTCAGCGAGTGTTTCAAAGGGTCCGATGAGGATCGTCGACACCCGGAAACGACTGGGGCGTCATAAAGCCGCCGATAACTGCGCCCGGCTTTGCTCATCGAGAAGCGGCTCGGCGGTGGCGCGCACGTTCGGCGCAATCTCGGCCACGTCCGAAATGCCTACGATGCATGTGGAGACCTCGGGATGCCCGAGCACGTACTTGATCGCGGTGTCCGTCACCGGTTCATCGCGAAGGTCTGCCAGGGTCTCGAGCCGCTCCGCAACAGCGGCGTCGGCAGCTACACGCGCTGGGTCATGAAAGTGCCGCCAGTCGCCTGCGTACAGCGCCTGGCGTTGCTCCGGAGTCAGGATCAGGTTGCCGCTGGCGAACGGACTGCGGGCCAGGACGCCGGCATTGGCGTCAGCAGCGACGGGAAATAGCTCGTCCGCGGCCTCCGGACTGGCCGCGTTGAACGGCGTCTCAACAACCTGCGCGCCCCAACGTCTGACAGCCTCGGCCACAACCGCCGGACTTGAGGACACACCCCACGCGCGAATCTCGCCTCGATCCTGAAGGCGCCTTAGCTCGGCAAACGGCTCCTCGCGCAACACAGCCGCCATGGGCGGGTCATGGAGCAAGTACACGTCAATGTAGTCCGTCTGCAGCCGTTGCCGCGAGAGTTCGCAGGCCCGACGGATCGAGGTCGCCCGGTAGTCCTGCGGCTGCTCGTCAAGCAGCATCTGGGCGCCATCGACGCCGGGTAGATACCCCGTCTTGGTAATGAACGTCACCTCGTCGCGCCGATCACGCAGGGCATGGCCCAGGATCACTTCGCTACGGCCATTGCCGTACGCCTCGGCCGTATCGAATGCCGTGATCCCGGCGTCCGCCACGGCCCGCACCAGGTCCGCCGCCTCAGGCGCAGGCATCGGTCCCCAGGCCAGGCCGCCGATCTCCCAGCAGCCCATGGTGAGTGCGCTGACGTGCATGCCCGTCGCGCCAAGCGGTCGACTATTCACTTCGGCCTCCTTCCAGCGTCACGCGACGAATCGCTCCACCCAACGCATGAGGTCATCGCCGACAGCCTGCCACCCCGGTTCGAGGTTCAGCATATGTCCGCGTCCGTGATAGAAGGTTGGGACGACGCGGTAGCGCGCAGCGATGCGGCGAGTGACCCACGGGACGACTACCGGATCCTCATCCCCAGCGCCTACGAAGACCGGGCACTGGATCTGCGAAGCCCTGACGATCGGCGGCCAGAAGGCGAGGTGCCTGGCAAGACGACGGGGCTCGGGAGTTCGCCTGGCCGTCAGTTCGGCCCGCTGGTTGGGGCTGAGGCGCTCCAGAAAAGCATCGTCGGCGAACGGGTGCATGGGACTGGAATCGAACGGCCGGCCGAAGAAGTTGCGAATGCCCGTGATAAGTAAGGGAAGGCGCGGAATAATGGGGATTCCGAACGGCGGCGCGCTGGACAACAATGCCAAGCCGGACGGCTCGGTCAGCGTGGCGGCGATCTGGGCCAGCAGGCCACCCATGCTATGGCCGACGAGTACCGGGGAGACAAGTTCGCGCACAACTGCAGCCACATCCTCCGCGTAGTCTCTGAGGCCCAAGCCTTCCAGTTGCCGATGATCGGATCCGGGCTGGTGATGTCGCAGCCACACGGCGTACGTCTCATAGCCCTGCGAGGCCAGATACGCGCCAAACTGGTTCCAGACATGCGCCCCAACCCATATGCCATGAATAGCAAGAAGTGTCTGTGGCGCTTTGAGATCAGTCGTTGGCCAGTGGAGCGCCTGGAGCGGACCAATGTTGACTGTGCGCATCTGATATATGGTACGCAGCGCTTCAGTGTTCTATGCGGTGGCAGGCCCGCATGCATCCCCGTCACAATCGGGCAATGAAGGCACAAGCAACTTGAAGAACTCGCCGCCCATCCTTCAGGTACGGAATGTCACCAAGGACTTCGGCGGCGTTCGAGCGGTGGATCGCTGCACCCTCAGCGTGACGCCGGGAACGATCACCGGGCTGATCGGTCCCAACGGAGCCGGAAAAACCACGCTCTTCAATCTGGTATCTGGAGCGCTCGCCCCGACCAGCGGGCGAATTCTATTTGAGGGACAGGTCATCAGCGGGCTGCGACCCCACCAGACGTTTGCGCGTGGCTTGATACGCACTTTCCAGATCCCCAGGGAATTGAAGCGCATGACGGTGCTGGAGAACTTGATGCTTGTGCCCGCGCGGCAATCCGGTGAGCGGCTCTGGTCTACCTGGCTGACGCCCTGGAACGTCGCACGCGAGGAGCGACGTATCCAGGCTCAGGCGCTTGACGTCCTGGAACTGGTAAATCTTGCCCATCTGGCGAACGAGCTGGCCGGCAATCTTTCGGGTGGCCAGAAGAAGCTACTGGAACTCGCACGGACGCTGATGGCGGACCCCAAGATGGTGTTGCTTGACGAACCGGGCGCTGGCATCAACCGCACGCTGCTGCGGGATCTCTCCACCAACATCGTGCGCGCCAGTGTCGAGCGAAACGTCACGTTCTTAATCATCGAGCACGACATGCGGTTTGTGATGACGATGTGTGATCCGGTGATCGTAATGGCCAATGGATCCGTGATTTCGGAAGGGACGCCGTCGGCGATACAGCGCGACCCACAAGTGCTGGAGGCCTATCTGGGCGGTCGGATCAGTGGCCCTGCTTGAGGCATTCAACGTTGTCGCGGGTTACGGCGAGACCGAAATCCTCCATGGTGTGTCGATCACGGTGAACACAGGCGAAGTTGTGACGATCATCGGACCCAACGGCTGCGGAAAGTCAACGCTGATGAAGGCGATCGTTGGTCTGGTTCGAGTCCGGGCTGGCTCAGTGCACTTTCGCGGCGTCGACATTTCCGATCAGGACCCGGAGCAGACCGTGCGAATTGGCCTCTGCTACGTGCCCCAGACGGACAACGTCTTTCCATCCATGACGATCCGTGAAAACCTCGAAATTGGCGCGTTCGTGCGCCGTGACGATTACCAGTTCCGCATTGACGAGATGTTTGAGCTGTTTCCTGATCTACGACGCAGCGCACGTCTCAAGGCGGGAACCCTCTCGGGCGGACAGCGTCAGATGTTGGCGATTGCCAGGGCGTTAATGTTGGACCCGGTACTTCTGCTCCTCGACGAACCGTCCGCCGGTCTGGCACCTGCCTTGGTGGCAGGCGTGTTCAAGCGAATACGAGACATCAACAGCACCGGCGTATCCATTCTCCTGGTCGAACAAAACGCCAGGGAGTCACTGCGCATATCCGATCGTGGCTACGTGCTTTCCGGCGGTGTCAATCAGCTCCAGGACACTGGACCGGCCTTGCTTGACAATCCAGAAGTCGGCCGCGTGTATCTCGGCGGCTAGGACAAATCTCATGAATTTAGTTTCGTCCCGGCCACGGAACCTCGCCCGGCCTTCGCGGCGCTATCTGCGACGCATTGGGCTCAGAATGTCGCCAAGCCGCATCTCCGCCCTGCTCGCTGCCGGACTCCTGATCTTGGGTTTCTTGCCCTTCGTCAAGTTAGGGCTCGTCGTCAACGGGCTGATCCTTGGATCTGTGATAGCGCTGGGCGCGATCGGGCTGACGCTCGTCTACGGAATCCTGAAGCTTGGTAACTTTGCTCACGGAGACTATATGGCGCTGGGCGCCTACGTAGCCTTCTTCATCGTTGACGGCGTGCTGCCGCGAGTTGGCATCGAAGGCGCGGGACTTGGGCCCTTCACGTTTGGCTTCCCCGTACTGATCGCCCTGCCTCTCGCAGCCGCGGTCGTGGCACTCGGAGCCATCGCGCTCGACGCGTTGATATACCGCCGACTGCGGGACCGCGCGGCGAGCACCGCCATTCTCATGATGGCGTCGCTGGGCGTGGCGATATCCATTCGGGGGCTTGTCCAACTAATCTGGTCAGGTGAAACGCAGCACTATCCGCGGGAGTCACGACAGGTTTTTCACCTACCAATGGACGTGCGCATTCCACCCGATGGCCTATTCGTCGCTGTCCTCGCGGTAATCCTGGTAGCAGGGGTCTATGGCTTACTCACCTATACAAAGATGGGCAAGGCCATGCGGGCGACCTCTGACAATCCGACGCTCGCGCTCGTGTCCGGAATCAACACCAGGCAGGTTGTCTGGTGGACGTGGGGGATAGGTGGTGCACTCGCCGCGATCGCTGGAGTTCTTCTGGCGGTCGTTCAGGCGCAGCTGCTTCCGATCATGGGCTGGAAGTTTCTGATACCGCTGTTTGCCGCTGTGATCCTCGGCGGAATCGGCAATCCCTACGGGGCGCTCATCGGAGCCCTGATTGTTGGCGTGAGCATGGAGCTGTCCACCCAGTGGATCAATCCCAGCTATAAGCCGGCGGTAGCGTTCGCAATAATGATCGGCGTCCTGCTGGCGCGGCCACGCGGCATCTTCGGCGACACACAGTAGTGGATCAGTTGCATGGACATTAGCGGCGTCATCGACTATCTGATCGGCTTTGCGATCATGGCAATGATCTACGCAGTTTTCGCATTGGGCCTCAATGTTCACTGGGGATTCACTGGCCTCTTCAATATCGGAATTGCCGGATTCTTCGCCCTTGGCGCTTATACGGCCGCTCTTCTGACATCACCACCACCGGACCCGGACCAATTTGAGGACTTTATCTTCGGCGGAAACCTTGCAAATCAGGGCCTGCTTGACCTGGGCGTGGATGCGTGGTTCTTTCTGGGACTAGCGGCGGCGGCATTGGTTTGCGGGCTTGTCGCCCTGATAATCGGCACGATCACGCTGCGGCTGAACGACGACTACTTGTCGATCGCCACGCTCGGAATCGCCGAGAGCGTCCGTTTCTTTTTTCTGAACGAGAAATGGGCCGCCAACGGCTCGAAAGGTCTCTACCGCATTCCCAAGTTTTTGGGCGACGTGGTCGCGCCGGAGAACTATGACTATCTCTACGTCGTCGTCGCGCTCGTCATCTTGCTAATCCTCTTCGCCGCCGTGCAGCGCGCGGTCAGGTCACCATGGGGCCGCGTGCTCAGGGCGATCCGTGAGGACGAAGTAACGACGGCGGCCAGCGGTAAGAACGTCTTTCACTTCAAGCTTCAGTCATTTGTCTTCGGCGCCATGATCATGGGAATCGGCGGCGCGCTGTTTGCCCACCACGTTCGATTCCTCTCGCCGCTGACATTCGATCCGCTGCTCGCCACCTTTGTGATTTGGGCCATGCTGATGGTGGGCGGATCGGGAAACAATCTTGGCGCGGTATTAGGTGCCTTTGTGGTGTGGGGCGTCTGGGCCGGTACGCAGTTTCTCCCGGGTGTGTTCTCCGATCCGAGTTTTCGCCTGCTCATGATCGGCGTGATCATCGTCGCCATCATGCTGTTGCGGCCGGGCGGGCTGTTGGGCGAGTGGCGGCGAATCGTTGCGAGTCGCCCGGCCTCGGCGGCGGTCCGAGACTCAACTGACCCCGGCTAGCTTCCACCGAAACGCTTGGAGGAACGGAGTCGGTGAGGCCTTGTCCGGCTCCTCCGGAGGCTGATGCCTGCGACGGCAAGGAAACATGAACACGGGGCGGCTCTGGGAGCCGCCCCGTGTGTTCGTGCGGAGTGGTGCGAACTAGGGCAGTTCGAACCTTCCAGTGGACTTCACGGCGTCGCCTTCGACCGTCCAGACCTCGATTGGTCCGGACACGTCGCCGTTCTCATCAAAGTCCACGGGACCGGAGGCGCCCTCGTAGTTGATGTCCTGACCGCTGGCGATGAGGGCCAGGGCCTTTTGGATTCCGGCAGCGCCGGGACCAACGACTTCACCTGGAGGGTTAGCTACGTCGCGCAGCGCGTCGCGGATGGCCACGGAGTCTGTCGTCGTGCCGGCCTTGGCGGCCGCGAGCGCGATCAGCACCACGGCATCGTAGGTCTCGGCCAGATACGGCTCCTGAGGAGCTTCCACGCCGAAGGTCAGGGTGTAGGAGTTATAGAACGCCTGGCGATCGGGGCTATCGGGGGCTCCGGGCGCGGTTCCCAGGGTGCCGTCAAGCTTGCCGCCACCGATGGCCTGAACCATGTCATCGGACTTCACACCGTCCACGAAAAGGAACGTGTCCGCATAATCGCCTTCCAGGGCCTCGCGGAGGTAGATCTGCGCCTGCCCCGGATAGCTGACGGTGACCAGTACGTCCGGGTTGCCCTCAGTGGCCTTCTCGAGTTCGGACGTAAACGTGGGCTGGCTGTCCTCGTGCGGTACCGACGCCGTGACCGTTCCGCCCAGTTCCGTAAAGGTCTGGGTGAATCGTTCGGCCAGGCCCTGCCCGTAGGCGTTGTTGATGTACATGATCCCGGCGCTCTTGTAGCCCTGCTCCCAGGCCAGCCGCCCCAGGACAACGCCTTGAGCCGCGTCCGAAACGGTTGTCCGGAAGAGGAAGTCATCGTCTTCAAGCGCGGTGATGCTGGGCGCCGTGGATGAGTGCGAAATCTGAAGCGTCTGGTTCGGCGCCGTTACCGAGGTGGCGACCGGAATGGTCACGCCGCTGGCCAGGGCTCCGACGATGGCAGCCACATTCTCGACATCCACCAACGCGCGGGCCGCGTCAACGCCTTGCACAGGGTTCACGCCGGTGTCCCGGTTGATGATGACGAGGGAGCCGCCCTGAATCCCACCAGCGCGGTTAACGTGGCTGGCGGCCAGATCAGCCGCGTTGCCGTGGGAAACGCCGAAGTACGAGAGCGAACCGGTAAGCGCGTTGAGGTGTCCGATGATCAACGGCGGAAGCATCTGGGCTTCCTGCATGACCTCGACGGTTACTTGCCGGACAACCTCGACCGGTTTTTCGACCTCGACGACCCGGACGACTTCCTGGACGACCGGACGTTCGACTTCGACGGTGACTACCCGTTCGACTTCGACCGTGACGGCCTTCTCGACTTCAACGGTCCTTACGACCTCGCTGGGAGCGCCGCCACTCTCGCCGCATGCCACCAGGAAAATGGCGAATGCAGCGATCAGCAGCACCCATACAAGCCTGAATCTCCTAAACATCAACTCCCCTTTCGACGACCGATTCGCCCGTATGAACGACTATGCATGCGGTCCATCCACATCCGGCCATGCTGAATGTACTAGGCGGTGTCAGGTCAATCGCCTGACCATCAGGCCTGAGCCGAGACCAGCGCGGCGGCGTCCGCGGCGGCTGCGAGGACGTCCGCTGCTTCGTCGATGTCAGAGTCGCTGACCTGGTGGTGCGTGACCAGGCGGAACATGTCGCCGCGCGCTCCGCCGACACCGACGCCGCGTTTAGCGGCCTCATCGACGAAGACGTCCAGGTCAAGCACGTCGGGATCCCAGGTCACGAAGATGAGGTTGGTGTAGACGGGCGAGACGAGACGCAGGCCGGGCAGGTCATCGATCACGTCGCCAAGCTGTTTGGCTCGGCGGTGATCGTCCGCGAGTCGCCCGGGGCTGTCGCGAAGGGCAATGAGGCCCGCCGCGGCCATCACGCCGGCCTGCCGCATGCCGCCGCCTACGAGCTGGCGGGTTCGGCGGGCACGTTCGATGAGGTCGCCGGAGCCGACGATCATCGAGCCGAAGGGGGCGCCGAGGCCCTTGGAGAGGCAGAACTGGACGGTGTCGGCGCCGTCGGCCAGATCGGATATCGGGACGTCGAGTGCCGCAGCGGCGTTGAAGATGCGGGCACCGTCGATGTGGATGCGCAGATTGTGGCGCTGGGCCAGGTCGGCGAGTTCGCGCATGACCGGGGGGCCCCAGGCGACGCCGCCGCGCCGGTTGTGGGTGTTCTCGGTCCAGATGATGGCCGGGTTGAGCGAGTGGGTGGTGACGGGTCCGATGTGGGGCTCGATGTCCGCGGGGGTGAGCCAGCCGGGGGTCTGGATGGGGATGACGCTGCAGCCGGCCAGGGCGGCGAAGCCGCCGGCTTCGGCGAGGGTGACGTGCGACTCGGGATCGACCAGGAGCGTGTCGCCGCGGCGCGAGAGGGTGAGCAGGCTGACGAGGTTGCCCATGGTGCCGCTGGTGACGAACAGGGCGGCGTCCTTGCGGAAGATCTGAGCGGCGAGGTCTTCGAGCTCGCGGACGGTGGGGTCCTCGCCGCCGAGGTCGTCGCCGACCACGGCGTTGGCCATGGCCGCGCGCATGGCCGGAGTGGGGGTGGTTTGGGTGTCGCTGCGGAGTTCGATGCGAAACGGGGGCACGGGGGCCTCCGGCCAGGGGTGGCGAATGGGGGCCATTCTAGTGGCTGGGCGGCGGGGGACGGGGCGGCGTGGCGGGGGCGCGAAATGGGGCCTCGCGTGCGCAATAAGAGTTTTTTCCAAAAAACTCTTCGGTTTTTTCGGGGCGCTTTTGGGCGGGGATTGAGGCGAGCGGAGACGGGACTGGATACCGACGAGCAGGCGATCTGGCGCGGTTGGGGCGGGTTGGCGAGGCACCGGGGCCGGTGGGCAGGTTCGAAGAGGGCGCGCGGGTCGGGGATGGCCGCGGCAGCGAGATGCCCGGTGGCGGTTCGACAGGCCGGGCACGAGCGGGGAACGGGCGACCGGGCCCTGGACGCGGCCCAGGGCGCGTTGGGTCAGGCGCCAGGAGAACACGGGCAGGCGTTGGAGGAAAGCCGGCAGGCGGGGGTGATTGAACAGGCAGGGGATGAACGGGGGGAGGCGGAAACGGTTCGACAGGCTCACCAGGAACGGTATGAGCGGTGGTGGGAGCAGGGGGAGGCGGGCGGCGGGCATTGGGGATCGGGTCGCAGGGCTTACTCGGATAGTGTACACTATTGGGAAGCGGGATCCAAGGGCATGGCGGCGGCGGAGCAGGCGAGGTCTCCTCCTTCGGCAGGCACAGGACAGGCTGTTCGCGGACGCCGGGATGACATCTGGCTGCCGGGGTCGGGGATGAGCCGGGGCCGGGGATGGCGGGTGCTGGCGATGATGTCGGTGCCGGCGATGCAATCAGTGCATGCGTTGCTGGCAGTGGAGGCAAGGCTGGCAGGGATGGAAGAGTCGGCGATGCGCTGGTGGGCGGGAAAGGCGATGGGGATTCGACAGGTTCACGGGGAATGAGCGATGGGCGAGGCGGGGGATGGCAGCCTCTCGGAATGGGACCTGGCAGCTACAATGGAGGCAGCATCAAAGGGGCGGCCCCGGTGCGTGCAGCGGGGATGGTTGAGATCGGGTCGGCTGGTTAGCCGATACAGCAAAAGGGGCGCCCACGTGCGAGAACTGGTCCAGAGCCGAACGGGAACCGGCGTTCGGGGAAATCGATGACGGCCGATTTGTCCGCGCTCGACATCGAGCGACGCCTGACGGCCATCGAGGCCACGCTGCCCACGTTCGCGACCAAGGCCGATATTCAGTCGCTGCGAGCTGAAATCCAGTTGATGCGGACCGAGTGGAAGACCGGCCTCGGCGAGATTAGGGCCGAATTCGGCGCGACGAAGGGCCCACCTGCACGCGCGTGAGGCACGGCTGATCAAGTGGATTGCCGGGCTGGTGGTGGCCGGGGCGGCGGTCGCGGCTGGGGTTGCGATTGCGGTCAACCAGATTATTGGGTCTGGGGTCGGGGGCTGATCAGGGCCGCCGGGCGGTGGGGCTGGGCGTCGGCTGTATAGTTGGTGATGGTCAGGAGGGTCACGGCTAGCAGACCCGTGGGATTCGTCCCCCTGGCCACGTTCTTTTGTCAGCGCCAGCCCTGAGGTAGCCGTGGGTACGGAGAACGCGGGCCCCGAGTTTCCCGGCGAATATCGCCTGGACGTTGAAGACTTCGGGCCAATCATCAAGGCCAGCGTGGATCTGCGGCCGCTTACAGTGTTCATTGGCCCTAGCAACACGGGAAAATCCTATTTGGCGATCTTGGTGTATGTATTGCACCAGTGTTTTGGTGAGGACACTAGTAGACGAAATGGACGTCGTCCGCGCTACAGTCATCAACTGAGAGGTTCACTGCTTGAGAAAATCATCAGGGATGCTGAGGATCATTCGTCTCTGCTAAAGCGGCTAAGGGATTGGTTGTCACATCCCTATAGTTTCCGATCGCCAGTTCGTTTACCCCAGGAGGCAGATTCATACATCCGAGAGCTGTTGGAGGGCGCCGAAGGATTGGACCGGTATTCAGAGGCTGAAATCAGACGATGCTTCGGCGTCGATACCATGGCCTCGCTTATCAGACGGTCAAGTTCTGCGTCGCGGGCGAAAGTAGAGTTATCGTTTCCTCGTTCTGCAAATGCTGAAAAGGTCAAATATGATCTTCAGCTAAGTCGGAAAGGCGTAGAGTTTTCAGGAGAGATTCTTGGTCAGCAGTCGCTTGCAGACGAGATCGGGCAACTAAACTTGCACGGAAGGGCGCCAGCTTTCGCAGGAAGGCACACGGTATTGCCCCCGCATGTAGGTCTTGCGGACTATGAAGTCGAGGATCTGAGTTACTTTCTGACTTCAATCGCAGAAGACATATTCAGGAAGCTGCTAAGTCCCATACATCGCAGTGCATACTACCTACCTGCTGATCGGACAGGGGTCATGCACAGCCACCAGGTCGTAGTCAGCACATTGGTACAGAACGCTACGACTGCGGGACTTAAACCTTCAGTCGGCATCCCGCTCTTGTCAGGTGTGCTGGCCGACTTCTTGAGCCAGTTGATCGAATTGAGTGGTAAGCAAGAGCAGCTACGGTCCAGATCAGGCTCAGCTAACTCAGGCATGAACGAGGCCTTGGCGCAGAACCTTGAGCACAGGGTCCTCAAGGGCACCGTGAGAATGGATGACTCAGGTAGCGGCTACCCGAGCTTTGACTATGTCCCGCACGACTGGGACGAGCCTCTGCCATTGATGCGCGCATCCTCAATGGTTGCCGAACTGGCGCCGGTCGTGCTCTATCTGCGGAATCTCGTGCGGTCGGGCGACGTGCTGATTATCGAGGAGCCAGAGTCGCACCTGCATCCGGCCATGCAGGTGGAGTTCACGCGGCAGATTGCAGGGCTTGTGCGGGCCGGGATCCGGGTAATCGTGACGACGCATAGCGAGTGGGTGCTGCAAGAGTTGGCCAACGTGGTGCGGGCGTCGGAGCTACCGGAAGGGGAGCGAGCAGGAATCGCCGGAGGCGAGGTGGCGCTGGATGCCAGGCAGGTCGGTGCCTGGTTCTTCAAGCCGGACCCGAACGGCGAGGGGTCCACGGTGAGCGAGATTGGTCTGGACGAGGAGTCAGGCCTTTATCCGACCGACTTCGAAGAGGTGGCCCGGGCGATGCACAACGATTGGGCCGAGATTTTCAGCCGGCTTGGGGAGGCTGAGTGAGCGGACTCGTCCAACGGGTCCGCGCCAAAGTGGACGACCGTTGCATAGCCACGCGCATTCGCAAGAGTGGCTGTCGCTTATCCCTGGCTGGCGCACCGGCTCCCCGCGTCATCGTCGACTTCGACAAACCGGGGTCACCGCTCGGGCCGTCAGATCAGCGGTGCGACTACCTGTTCGTGGCGGACGCTACTGATCGTGACGGGTGGGTGGCGCCGCTGGAGTTGAAGAGCGGCCAGTTCCACGCCGGTGAGTTCGTCCGGCAACTACAGGCAGGCGCCACGGCAGCGGAGGAGTGGGTTCCTCGAAGTGCAAAGGTCAGGTTTCGGCCAATTGCTGTTGTTGGTGGCGGCATGACGAAGGATGAGTGGAACAAGTCGCGGCAGAAGCGAAACGCGGTGCGCTTTCATGGCCGCTCCGAGCTCCTGCGATCGCTATCGTCCGGTCAGAAGCTAGCCGACGAGCTTAGGTGAGCAGGCCGTGCGTCGGTCGTAGAGGACTTCGGAGTCTTCGAGCATGCGGCTGAGCATGGAGTTGGGGTTGGGTCGGTAGGTGGTGAGGGTCTCGTAGGAGCGGATCAGCCGGTCCACGGGCAGCAGGAAGCGTTCGGCGATGGCGCGGCGGATGGGGTTGCCGTGCCGGGGCGGCTTGACGCCGGGGCGAAGCACCACCATCAGGTCCAGGTCGCTGTGTTCGTCCTCTTCGCCACGGGCGACGCTACCGAAGAGGATGATTTGCTCGGGCTGGAAGCGCTCGACGATGAGCTCCGTGATGGCCTGGATGGTTTCGCGGTTGAGGGGGTCTTCGACGACGCGCATCGGTTCTACACCACCATTGGGGGCTTCGGTGTCGCCGGCTGCCGGGGCGTTCATGCAGCAAGGATAAGGGCTTTGGTGTGGTGGTGGCCGGAGTCGGCTTCGTCCTAGCTCCTTCAGCAGGCTAAGGACAGACTCATTAGGAGCAGCAGGGGATGGGGGCACGGAGGGAAGGCGGGAAGTCTGTGGCAACAACCGTTGACGCGCGGCGGCACTTTGGCCTAACGGCTGACGACTTCCTGCGCATCTTCCGCAACCGACCCGAGCAATACCATGTCGACGTGCGCTCACGCTCGCTGTGCCACGTCGCTGATCTGACTGCCGAGCCGGAAGACCTATAGCAGCCGTCCGGCTGCTCAAGACTTTCTGCGCCCCATCCGCGAGATCTACGTATAATCGGATCGATGATAAGAAGGCAAACAACCGGCCAAGGGCTTACGGCAAACGCAGCATTCGTAGGTCTAGCTGACTATGGGCTGTTCAACTATAGAATGCCGCATTGTTTCACCTCTGAAGGTCTTTCAGGATATATCACGCAAAACATGCTAGACATCCTAGCCGAAGAAGACGACCGAAAACTGCGCAAGGCGCTTGCCAAAACTAAGCACGATTTCATCCGGTATGAGGCACTCCGAGATGTAAATGTGCCCAGGCAACTGGGGGCACCTCATCCGGAGAGCCATCTGTTGCAATGTCTAGCGATTGAGCACTATTGGCAAGAAATCAAACGCCACTGCCGAAAACCTGCCGTTCCAGCAAGCCGCACCTTTGTTCGGAAGATGGAAGGTAACCGAGTGTTTCACATGAACTATAAGGGAAAGGATCGCGATGCTATCGAAGAACGAGATCTTCGCAGGATGGCGGGAGCACAATACGTGGTCAGAGCAGATATATCAGCATGTTATCCGAGCATATACACGCACTCGATTCCCTGGGCGATTCACGGTAAGACAAAGGCGAAACAAAATCGTAGTCTGACGCTTCCGGGGAATCTTCTGGACAGTGTGACACAAGGAACCCGGGATGGTCAGACGAACGGTCTTCTGATTGGACCGGACACATCAAGCGTTATATCGGAGATTATACTGACCAAGATTGATGCCATGATGCAGTCGAGCGGCTACCGGAAGTTTTCTCGTTACATTGATGACTATACATTTTACGCTCGAACCCACCAAGAGGCCGAGCAGTTCGTACATCAATTAGGACCGTCATTGAGGGAATACGAACTGGTACTAAACGAACGCAAGACTTCTATTTCACCTATGCCACGCACAATCGAAACGAATTGGATTCGAGAATTACAGAGCTTCTCGTTTTCGAATTCGGGCCAATTGGTCGATCGTAAGGCAGTGCGCGCTTTTTTGGACTTGGCACTGGACCTCTCCGCTGAGCACGGATCCTATAGCGTATTGAATTACGCTTTCAAGACGATTCCGAACAATCTAGCTGATCCGGCGAAGCGTTTTGTTGTCCTGCAGACCGTGAATCTGGCCGTGCTCTATCCGTATCTGGCTCCCATATTGAATGAGTATGTGTTTCAACGGCATCGTTTTACAGGCATCAGGCCAATCATTCGTGCTTTCATTGTCCGGTTGATTCGTGCGGGAATCCAGAAGATCTATCCCGACGCTATCGCGCATGGCCTTTATTACTCACTCATTTATCGTATGAGACTTCCCTCGCTCGAGACCGAGTTTCTCAATGTTGTAGACATGGGCGATTGTATGACGAATGTATTGCTTTTGGAATACGCACGGTGGTTTGGGGCTCCAAAGATTGGCCCGAAGGTACGACGGTTTGCGGATTCGCTACGGACACTCGAAAGGCGAGAAAAGGATCGGTATTGGCTGTTGGTCTACCAAGTCTGGGATCCCAGTACCCTGGACGGTGAGGGGCAACGGTATCTGGCTCGGTTGAAGAGGTCTAGTTTTCAGTTTGTGGATTTCTGATTAGTCTAAGTATTACGTCTCAGTGAGCATGTAGATCATGCTTATTGTCACTCTAAGATGGCGTCACCAGAGGACAGAGCAGCTAGTGTCAAAGCAGTACCACAGCGATGATTTGAAGGAGGAATCCTAGCACAATTATAGAAACGCCGATTCGTGTTACACGTGTTCTTCGTCGCTGATCGTTCCTCCAGCGAGGACGTACCTCTTTGTCTTCAAGTTCAAAGAACGCTGTTGATTGAGGATCTGGGAATTTCTCTGGCGCAAATGCAAAGACAATTATTATCCCGATGATATCCAATGTCAGACCTATGGCGGTAAACCATTCTGCTGGGCCTGAAACGTCTATAGACAAAGCTAACGTGCCACTTTCGTTTGAGTGTCGCCGGCGGCGAGGGCGTTCATGTAGGCGAGGATTAGGGCTTTGGTGCGGTAGTGGCCGAATTGGGCTTCGTCCTGACGTTGGATGATGGGGAAGGTGGAGAGGATGTAGGCGGCGTCGTGGCGGGTGAGGCCGTAGAGGTGGAAGTAGAGGGCGTCGAGGCGGGC
>JAJDZD010000066.1 GCA_022824865.1 Chloroflexota bacterium
ACCCGCAAGGGCCTCTCCCTGGTGCAGATCACGAAGATGTTCCCGTCCGACGAAGCCGCCGAAGCGTGGTTCGTTGAGACCCGCTGGCCCGATGGCCTACAGTGCCCGCACTGCGAATCCCCGAATGTCGCCACGGTGAAGTCGCGTAAGCCGATGCCCTATCGCTGCCGCAGTTGCCGCAAGCACTTCAGCGTCCGCACGCACACGCTGATGCAAAACTCGCGCCTCGGCTACCAGGTCTGGGCCATCGCGGTCTACCTGATGTCCACGGGGATCAAGGGCACGGCGGCCATGAAGCTCCATCGTGATCTCGGCATCGCCTACACGTCGGCCTGGCGGCTGGCGCACAAGATTCGGGAAACCTGGCGCGACGAACACCCGACGTTCACCGGCCCCGTCGAAGCCGACGAAAGCTACGTGGGCGGCCTGGAGAAGAACAAGCACGCCGACAAGAAGCTCCGCATGGGCGGGGGCACCGTGGGCAAGCTCCCCGTGGCTGGCGTCATGGACCGCGCGACGGGCCGCGTCAGCGCCGCCGTGGTACCGGACACCACCGGCCCCACGCTGCGCCACTTCGTACGCGAGCGCACGGCGCCGGGCGCCCTGGTCTTCACCGACAAGGCCCGCGCCTACCAGGGCCTGCCCTATCACCAGGCCGTTGACCACGGCATCGGCCAATGGGTTGACGGCCAGGCCCACACGAACGGCCTGGAGTCCTTCTGGAGTCCCATGAAGCGCGGGTTTCATGGCACGTACCACAAGATGAGCGCCCGCCACTTGCACCGCTACGTGCGGGAGTTCGAGGGCCGGTACAACCAGCGCAGTCTCGACACCATCGACCAAATGCGCGCGATGGCGCGCGGCTTCGAGGGCAAGCGGCTCAACGCAGCGGACCTGGCGGCCTAGCCGGTGGCGGTATTCCCCGTTTCCCGCGTGCCCGTTGTCAACGTCGCGTCGGTACCGCAGCGCAGCCCGCTGCGCTATCCAGGCGGGAAGACGTGGCTGATTCCCCACATTCGCGAGTGGTTAGGGCAGACCACGCCGGAAATCCTGATTGAGCCGTTCGCTGGCGGGGCCATCGTTTCCCTCACCGCGGTTATGGAAGACCTGGTATCCGCAGCCATCATGATCGAACTGGACCGCGACGTGGCCGCGTTCTGGCGAGCGGCCCTGGACGAGGGCGCAACCCTGCAAGACTGGCTACGCCAGTTCGATCCAACGCACGAACGGCTACGCGACCTGGAGCGAACCCCGCCGGCGACCGTAGCCGAACACGGCTGGCGGACACTGGTGCTCAACCGGACACGGCGCGGCGGGGTGCTCGCGCCTGGCGCATCCTTCTCCCGCAACGGTGAGAACGGGCGCGGGGTCTTGTCGCGCTGGTATCCCGACACCCTGGCGCGACGGCTGGCCGCTATTGAGCCATATGCCGAAGCGGAGCGCCTGGTGTTTGCCGAGGGCGACGGCATGAAGCTCCTCCCGCCGCTGCTCTACGGGTGGGAGCAAAACGCGGCAGTGTTCCTAGACCCGCCCTATACGGCGGCTGGTGGGAAGCGGGCCGGATCACGGCTGTATGCCCATGCCACCATCGACCACGCGCGGCTCTTTGCCCTAATGGCCGAACGCGACGCGAACTTTCTCATGACGTACGATGCCGCGCCCGAGATCATCGACCTGGTACGGGCCTATGGCTTTCACGCGGCCGAGCTGTCCATGAAGAACGGCCACCACAATATGCTCAGCGAGCTGGTGATCACGCCTGAGCCGCTGTTTGCATGACCACCGACTACGCGATTGCCGAGTGGTTTGGGATGCCGTTCACGCGGCTCTCGGTGTCCATGCGCCAGTCCTACGCGCGTGCGGCCCTTCGGCAGACTCCCGCGCCGCCATGCCCCTTCCAGCGTGGCTCCCCGCCCTGTAGCAAGCGGGGCGGGGTGTGCTCGATCCAGTCCGGGGATGCGCCGCCGGTGATTGTCTGCCCGCGTCGGTTCGATGCCGACGACCTGCTCCCCCAATGGCTGGCGCGGATCGTCGGCTATCCCGACATCTACCTGGCGTCGGAAGTGCCCTTTATGCGCTCACCGGCCACGGGGCGCGCTGCGGGCCGCATTGACGTGGTACTGGCCAGCGACGGCGATGCGAGCGAGTGGTTGGGCCTTGAGGTCCAGGCGGTCTACTTCTCCGGCGGCGGGATGCCAGCCGACTTTGAACTGCTGCTCACGAACGCTGATAGCGAGCCGCCGCCGCCCACGAAGCGCCGCCGCCCCGATTGGCGGTCGTCAAGTGCCAAGCGCCTGATGCCGCAGCTTGAGGTGAAAGTGCCGCTACTTCGCCAGTGGGGAAAGAAGCTGGCCGTGGCCGTGGACCGTCCGTTCTTTGAGGCCATCGGCGGCCCGAGTTCCCAGCCATCGCAGGACGTGAATGATGGTGACATCGTATGGCTGATCCCCGAGGTTACGGCGGACTATGGCCTCGCGGAGTTCCACTGGGAAGTCTTGCCGCTCGAAGCATCCAGCGAGAAGCTGCTATCCGCCATCCAGGTCAATCGCCAAGAGTTTGAGGGCACCCTGCGGGGCAAGCTCCAACGCATTGAGGTTCCCCATGCCGAAGCGTAAGCGGGGCCGCCCGCCGTTGGACCCGATGCCGGAGCCGATTCCCGACACTCCCGAGAACATCGCCCGCGCCATCATGCAGGGCCCGCCGAAAGCCGAATGGGACTTCGAGAAAGCGCGGGAGCGACGGCGCGAAGCCAGCCGCGCCAGCTAAGCGGTTTGGCTAGCCATCGCTATAAGCCCCCATCAGTTGGATCGGGGTGTAGCCCGGATTCAGTCCGCAGACGCGCGTAGCGAGACCCAATGCACGGCGCTCCTGCCAACGTGTATGTGGATGGTCTCAACCTCTACCACTGCGCTCTTGCCGACACGCCGCATTGGTGGTTGGACCTTCGATCGCTTGCACGCCGGCTGCTGGAGCCGGAATTCACACTTCACCGCATCCGCTACTTCACGGCACGCATCAGGAGCAGGCGAGCCCCCGGGAATCGCCTGCGACAGCAGATCTACCTAAGGGCGCTGGGGACGATCCCGGAATTGGAAATCCACGAGGGTCATTTCCTCTCGTACCCAACCTGGATGCCGCTCGCGAATCCGAACCCTGGTGAGCCTGCGCGGGTCAACGTGATTCGGACCGAGGAGAAGGGTTCGGACGCCAACCTGGCGGCCTGGCTGACACGGGATGCCGCCAAGCGTGATGGCCAGGCCGCATTTGTCATCACCGGCGACTCCGACTTCACGGGAGTCATCCAGATGGTGCGCCGGGAGTTCAACTTCCCGGTACACGTGGTTGATCCGCGAAAGGCGTCCAGCCGGCGCTTGCGGAGCGCGGCGACCAGTTACCGCCTGCTCGACCGGCGGCTGCTGGCGCGGTGCCAATTCCCGAGCGCCCTCAGCGATGGGAGCGGAGTCATAACCAGACCGCAGGCTTGGAACGGATAGCGAGCTAAGCAGCCGGGCAGACACCGTCCTCGCCGCGCCGTGAATTGCCAATCGTACTCGCATGGAGTATAATCGCCCCAGCTTGCCAGCGATGTCCCGTTGGTCCGCCTCGGCGGACCTGGAATGGGACCTATGCCAGAGTCAGACGCGCAACGCCCGCCGCCGAGCGAGGCGTACCTGCGCGAGCTTGAGGAACAACTGCTCGCCGAGTTCGGCGAGCGCAACGCCCGCATCGAACGCCTGCGCCGCCTGCGGCACATGGAACTGCCGGTGGACATCCCGCCGGCTTACCGAACCAGCGCCCGCGAGGTCCGCACGCCGCTGGCGCGCGAGCAACTCAAACGGGTCATCGGCAGCCTCACCGCCAACCGCCCCCTGGTGCACGTGCCGCCGGCCGAACCAACCGAGGCCGCCCGCGCCGGCGCCGACCTCCGAGCGCGCTGGACCAACGCCGCCCTTCGACGCATGGACAGCGAAGCCGCGCGCGACGTGTTCGGCATGTTGATCGACGCCATGGTGGCGGACGGCGCCGGCGTGCTGAAGCTGCTCTACGCGCCGGACCGCTGGGCGCGCTATCCGCGGCGCTCCGCCCAACCCGACGAATCGGCGGACAGCTTTCTGCGCCGCGCCGAACGCTTCAAGAAATCCGCCCGCTTCCCGCTGGCCTGGCGGGACGTGGACGTCACCACCTTCTACCCGCTCGAAGGCGAAGACGGCCTGGAGGCCTGCCTGGAAATCGCCGAGCGCCCGCGCCACCTGGTGCAGCGACGCTACGGGCTGATCACCGACAAGCGCAGCGGACGCCTGGTACCGGCCGGCGGCGACACCCGGTCCTTGGACACATCTGGCTCGCACCCGGATGCGCCCAACACCACCCCGCGCGCCACGGCTCGCGTCGTCGAATACTGGGACGACGAATACTTCGCCTACCTGGTGGACGGTCACCTGGTCCGCCGCGGCCGGCACGACTACGGGGCCATTCCCTACGTCCACGCCTACGGCGACCAGACCCCCAGCCGCGATCCCGCCAAGGCCGGCGTCTCCATGCTGGCCTCCATGGAATACCTGGTCCCGCTGCTGGATCAGCTGCTGACCATGAAGCAGAACGCCCTGTTCCTCTACGCCTACCCCACGCCCAAGATCACCAACTTCTCGCCCATCGACCCCAGCCTCAGCAACGACGGCCGCCCGCGCGCGCTGGACTTTCGGCCGGGCGAAATCCTGCCGCTGTACGCGGGCGAGGACCTCACCTTTCTGCAATGGCAGGGCACCCCGCCCGACCTGGACGAACTGATCGCCCAAACCCGCGCCATGATCGACCAGGCCGGCGCGCCCAGCGTGCTGTTCGGCGTCCCGCCCGACGGCAACACCAGCGGCTACCTGCTCAACCAGCTCATCAACACCGCCCGCGTCTCATTCCAGCAGGTCGCCCGGCACGCCGAGCAGGCGCTGGAACGCATCGTGCGCCTGATGTGGCGGCTGGTGGAAACCCGCATCGGCGAGACCGTGTTTGTCTTCGAGGCCGAGGACGACCAGGGCTGGATCGGCCTGGGCCCGCAGGACATCGACGGCTACCACGCCGTCCGCGTGCGGCTCGATCCGCTCGGCCCCGCCGATGACGTCGCCCAGGGAACCCTGGCCGCCAGCCTCGTCGGCGCCCGCCTCGCCTCCCGCCGCTGGGCCATGCGCGAAAAGCTGGGCATCGAGGACGCCGAAGCCGTCGAAGACGAAATCCTCCTCGACGAACTCATCGACGCCCCCGAAATCCGCTCCGCCATCGCCCGCGAAGCCCTCGGCCAGGCCGGACTGCAGCCCTCACCCACCCAGGAGGCCACCAATGTCCACGCCTGAGCCACCGGCCACCCCCGAAAAGACCTCGGCAGGACTCACCACGTTCCCTGCGCTGCAGCCACTCTCGCTCCATCTCCTCTTCCTCGTCCCCCTCTCACTCCTCTGCCCTCTTCCCTCTCCCCTTCCGCACCAGGGTCTTCCGGGCAACCAAGCCCGGGGTACGCAAAGGCCTCCCGCTGGGAGAGAGTTGCGATGAGGGATCTTCCGGGCAACCAAGCCCGGGCTACGCAGACGTCTCCCGAGCCAACCCAACGCCGCGTCCGCCGGCTCATCCAGCAACTCGCCCGCCGCATCCAGGACCGACGGCTCGCCAACGCCACGACGCTCCCGCTCATCCCACCCCGTTCCGTCAAGCCCGGCGCAACCCCTAAGGCCTCGGAAGCGCCTGGAAACGGAACCCCACCCACCAATCCCCCCAACCCGGCGCAATCCGCGCCGTCCACCCTCCTGCGGCGGCTTGTCGCCGACTGCTCCAGGCCGCCCCAACGCCGAAAGGTGCCCGTATGACCGCCCCTCAGCCCACGCCTGCCACCACCTTCGCCAACCGCCTCACCGCCTTGGCCGACGCCCGGTATGAGGAACTCTGTCAAACCGTCATCGAGCGCGCCCTTGCCGGTGAACGCTGGGCCATGGAACTCGTCATCCGCTACGCCTACGAACGCGACACCGCCGGCCGCCAGGACGCCCTCCTCGACCTCCTCCAAGAACTCCGCCACCGCACCGCCCCCACCTCCTGACCGCACCCTCCTTCGTACGGGCCGGTTTCTAACCGGCCTCTTCCGGGCAACCAACCGCATCAGGTAGGGGCGCCCCTAGTGGGCGCCCTCTTCCGCTCCCCCCGTCCAACCAACCGTTCGTGGTGAGCCGGGCCGGAGTCTGTCGGAGGCCCGTGTCCAACCACACCACTGGCACCCAACCCTCCCCGGCAAATCCCTCCGCCATCCCGGCGTCCCCGGAGAGCCTGCCCTGAGCCTGCCGAAGGGGGACCCAGCAGCAGCCACCACGCTCAGCCGCAATCTGCCACCCCGATCACTCCGCGACCCCAAGCTCGGTAAAGCCAGTCTCGGCGGGGTTAATTCCGTCCATGCCGGAAGGTGGTACCTTACAGAACACGAACGCCCAGCACGGTATGAAGACTTGCCGACCCGAGAGGTCAGAGATCCCGTGCACGGGTTCATCGAGTTGGCAAAGGAGGAATGGGATCTGGTCGACACGCCGGTATTCCAGCGACTTCGAGGAATCCGGCAGCTCGCACTCGCATCGTTGGTATACCCGGGTGCTACTCATACACGCTTTGAACACTCGCTCGGTGTGGCGCATGTGGCAGGCCGAATGGCCCGGAAACTCGGCCTTGACACTGATGCCCAAAAGCTGGTCCGGCATGCAGCCCTGCTCCACGACGTAGGGCACGGACCTTTCTCACACATTTCCGAAGAGGTGCTCGAAGTTCTCAACACCGGCACGCCTTCAGAGTCAAGCCTGCCGATTCACGAAGTAATAGGTCACCGAATCATCAGCTCTGATCAACAGATCGGCCGCCACGTTTCGCCAGCGGACGCCGAGCAGATTCTGGCGGTCCTGAATGGGTCAGCTGACACGACGATATTAACGCAGATAATCACCGGCCCTGCGGATGCCGACAAGCAGGACTATCTCCTCCGTGACAGTGCGGCCTGCGGTGTGGAGTACGGGGCCTACGACATCGATAGGCTGCACAATACACTTTGCGCTATTAACGACGACTATGACACCTATATGGCCTTCACACGTGGGGGCATCGAGGCGCTCGAACAGTTTGTATTGGCCAAGTACTATATGAACTCACAGGTCTATAGCCACAGGGTTCGCCGAATCACCGATGCGATGATTCTGCGCGCATTGCAGCTTGGAACTGAAGTCGACCAAATCGCGTTTCTGCGAGATGCATTTCTGTATTCGAATGATGATGACTATTTGCGGCATTACTTATCCTGCGATGACATGCGAATCGTGTCCGAGGCGAGGAGCCCGAGCTGGTCGGGGACTTGGTTCGCAAGGCTATTCGCAAGGCTGACTGAGCGACGACTTCTCAAGGAAGTATTCACGATTCCTGTCAACGATCTTTCGCCAGATTCACTTCGGGCATGGGTGGAAGGTGTAGAGCCAGGAACAAAGAAGAGAATCGAAGAAAAAGTGGCGGATATATTGGGCTGCGAAGCAGAATGCGTCATTCTGCATGAATACGCAGTCGGCTGGTCGCCACGGTCTAGCGAGTCCGATATTCAGATTCATGATGGAAATGCTGGTAGTCCGTTCTCAGAATCGTCGACGATTTTCAATACAGTGGAGGGAGCCTTGCAGGAGCGCTGGCTGGCCGTCTATGCTCCACGAGATAACGATGAGTCAGCGGCCGCTCGCCGGTTGGCTGCATCGCAACATGACCGCATCAAATCCGAAATCGAGACGGAGATTCGTAGACGCGCCGGAGGTGGCCCATGACTCTGCGGACAACTCTGCTTCTCATGCTCGCCGCATGGGGCTCTGATATGCGTGGGAGAACGGTCCTCCAGAAGAACGCGTATTTTATGTCGAAGCTCCTTGGTGAAGACCTTGGGTTTCGTCCCCACTACTACGGGCCGTACTCCCCAAAAATCGAGTATGCGCTGGGTGAATTGCGCGGCATGGGCATCGTCTCTGAGTCGGTCAGCGTTTTCGGGATAGCAGACGCTGCCGGATTCCAACGCAGACGATATGACTACAGCCTGACAGAGGAAGGAGAGCACGTGGCCAATGCCATTCGTAATGATCGGAAGCTGGAATATGAAGCACTAGAGTCAGCGGTGAAGAAGATCAGGCAGGCAGGTGGAAATCTGGACTACCTGTCATTGGCTGTCGCTGCAAAAACACACTTTGTAATTTCTGGTGGAGATTCGAGTCTGTCTGAGAAAGATGTCGTAGATCGTGCCGACGGGCTCGGATGGGAGGTTAACCAGAAGCAAGTCGGTCAGGCGACAGAGTTCCTTGGGCGGCTCGAACTCATAGCGCGAGACTAGACTGTGCGTTAGACCGGCGCGGAGGCCTCTTCAGCCAGTGATGTTGCCTCTGCCAAGGTCACGCGCGTAGTCACGGTCCACGAGCCATCCGCCGCCACTTGAGCGATCCTACTGAAAAAGAAGGCTCCCGTTCCGGCCTATGGAGCAGCTAATCGCCGTCACTATTTCGGCCATAGGCGCTTTCCTGTCAATTCGAGTACGTGCGAATTCACTCGCCCGCCCGTCTTGGCTGCCAGCCTCTTGATAAAGCTAATATAGTCTACAACTTGACGCCTCTCAACATAGCTTACAAATCGACCGCGATGCGCGATCGATCCTCGAAGATCCACAAATCCGTCTAACTTTCTGGTTGCATTCTCAGATGACATTCCAGCCCAGTACCAAGACTTCGAGACTTCACTGATTCCAATTAGATTAAAGAATAGATCATCAACTTGTCTTGTCTTAGGAGTATTCAGCCTATCTATAGGGCTAACTGAGCGTTTTAGATATTCTCTCCATTGGGTGCCGGCAATCTCCCATACAGCTAGCTCGTGCTTACATTTCTTCAATTCCTTTGCGACACGCTTTTTCATTTCCAAGGGTAGTTCGTCCGGCGACTTTAGATTGTCGGCAATATGAACCAATCCCTGGCGAGCGATTGTCCTCACAATATGCTTCCCAGAACGCCGTGATCAGAACGATACCAGACTTATTCAGGACTTCAAGGTCGAAGCGACTCCCCCTATCACGACCGCCAATTCCGGTATGAATCTCAAGAAGCCTGTTGATGTCTTTAGCATTGGCATCAAAAGACCTTCGCGCTTCACTTGGCATCTTACTCTAACGTCCTATATAGCGGGGGCCAAGCCAGACTAACTTCTAATCAGTCTTGGCGTCAACCAAGCCATCCAGCTTCGGTCGGTTGCTAGGCTTAGTCTCAGCTTGTGAGTCGGCGTTGAGATCCGCAGAGGGCAGTCTTTACCACCGCCGTGTCGGATGCCTCGGCTAGGCCACTTGCGAGATGTTGCGCGGTCCGCGACGGCTCCTGTCGAGCGTCAAGCCGAGTTTGTCTCCCAACTCGTCTTCAAGCCTGGCAACTGCCTCGTTTTCGTTCTTGTCTGCTTGCATTCGTAGGTCGCTTGCTCGCTCAGCCGCGTCCGCAATCGCGCTTTCCACATCGCGCGTGAGTCTTGGAATCGGGAGTTCCTCAATGTCGTCCGGTGCCAACTCGGGTACGGAAGTCCCGTAGGCTTGGCTTATCACGAGTGGTTGTCCAAGAGCCGGATGTGAGAGAACAGTCTGGAGGTAGCCGGGGCGAACCTCACCCGAGTCCGGAACGACCCGCATAATGTGCTGGGTGATCACCTTCCGCTCGTGCCATTCATTTGCCAGCATTGTCTGCCCGTTGATTCCATATACCTGTCCCGAACAGGCCATTAGCAACCATCCGCGCTGGACCATGTAGTCGTCAAAGTTGATTTTCGTAGCCGGCGTCAGAATCTTTGTTAGATTCGGATTTATCTTGAATATCGGCTCGCTATCCAGGTATGGAGTGCCCGCTTTACCAAATATACGCTTGAAACGCCCGGGGACGAAAACACGCGCAATCTCGCCTAAAGATGTTACGTATGACGAATTCCTGTGATATGCGGTCGTAACGAACGCGGCACCTGGGCTATGTGCGCTTGCTTCCAGCCTACGACGTCTCTGAAAGAGTCGAGTTGCAGATACAGTGTAACCTTCCTCAGACACTACTTCTGGCTGATCCGCCATCGCTATCGCAATTCGGTACCGAGCATCTGTGTCTAGACGAAACGCTTCGTTTCGTGCCTCGAACACCTTTGTGACTTCCTCATGAGTCTCATCAATCAGATGGTCAAGCACCGGAATTGGCAGTTGATTGAGGTGCGATACCTCCAAGTGCTTGATGACACTCCCGTAGTGGCTCGCGCGCATCATTGCGCGTCCGAATCGCGTGCGTAGAAACGCATAAACGTAGCTACGCAAGCCAGAATCTTCGACTTCCACCCGTAGGAGATCATCCGAAATCACGAAGTCGGCGTGAGCCGAATAGCTTAGGATAGCGTTCCCAACTGTTCCCGAGCGAGTAACTAGAATCGTGGCGGGCTCGACAAAGAGACTTGCAGGTGTCTTGCTCGGTGCCAGCCATTTCCGAGGAGTCGGCCAAATGTCGAACACCTGCGTTGCTGTCAGGAATGGGATACCTTGCTCACGTTCAACTTGGATACCCTTTAGGCGGCCCGGCTGCCAGACTTTAGCGAAGCTGCCCGAGTTGGCGCGGCGGAAGTCCTGATCGTCGAATACTCCGACGAACGCCAAACCCCGCCGATAGAAAGACTTCCGCGTCAAGGCGTCGACTCCCGGTCGCAATCTCGGAAATCGGCATGCTCACGTGCGTCACTTTGGGCGAAATCGAACGTGCTTCGAATCGATCGAGGCTGTCTATCATGAAGCTACTAGCCAATCTCGAAACGCTTGCGCAATACGCCTAGTGTTGTCATCCTCGACCTTCTGCTTGATGTTAATCGTCCGATAATAGGAGGTTCCATCGCGAACGTCGTGCACACGCGCTTCTACAGTTTCGACAATTTCATTGCCCTCAGCATCTCGCACGTATGTTGTGTTACCGCGCTTGTCATGTCCGATGTGATTCGCTAGCGCCATGAAAACGTCATAATCGTTCTTTCTTTGGGCAGCACGCTCCAACTCGATCTCGTGGAAAGTCTTTCGTTCAAGCACGAGAACGCTTGTCTGAGTGCTGTTACCTGGTTGGAATGCATCAGGATGAAGGTCAATGCTGGCCAGTACCCGCGTCTGCTCAAATAGCCATTCGCGAACGTAGGCAAGTCCTGGAGATCCCAGAATCCCGTCCGGCAGCACGATTGCCAGTCGACCCGTGCCGGGCTTGAGAAACCGTACGCACCGCTCCACAAAGAGTATCTCCGGTGGCTGCGAACTTTGAAGTTGAGGCGGCTGGCGCAGGTAGTAGCGATCGTTGTCTGAGTCGAAATCCCAGACGTGTGCTAGGTCGTATCGCTCCAATATCGCTGGATCGTCTATTTCTATCTTCGATCCAAACGGCGGATTCGTGAATACAAGGTCGACGGCATTTTCGAGGTTCAGCCTTCGTAGATCATTGCTCCACCTTATGGGAGGCTCTAGAGAATCGCCCTGATAGAGTCCTCCGGAACCGTCATTGTTCATGACCATATTCATTTTCGAAGCTTTGACGAGACTTGGATTGAAATCAATACCTACGATTCTCTGGTCGGCGTACTCGCGGATCCTCTGAACTAATTCGCGGACTTCGATCTCGCTCGGACTCTCTGGATTGCGCCATCTTAGCTCCGCACGGTTCCGTAGCTTGCCGATGACGTGGTTCATGGCGATCGTCAGGAATCCGCCCGTACCGCATGCAGGGTCGAGCACTAAGTCGTCCGGTCCGGGATCGAGCATTTCCACTGCCATGCGACAAATATTACGCGGTGTAAAAAACTCGCCGCGGTCGCCACGGAGATTCGATCCAACGATCTCCTCGTACGCCTTACCCTTTACGTCAATGTCGCTCTCAAGCAAAGACCAGGTCTGTAGCTGCGCGACGATGTAGGCGATAACGCGAGGACGAAGCTCGATGGCGTCGTTTGGCTTGAATATCGTGGCGTACTTCTGCTGGACGGTTGTAAATAAATCTGCAATGCGATCCTTTATCTTAATCTGCCCATTAAGGCTCTTCGCTTCGGAAGATGTAGCATAAAACGTAATGGCGTCTGATCGCTCGTCCTCGATCTTGCAAAAAATTATCTTTAGCAATTCCCAGAATGCTTCTGGTTTCTGAAGACCTTGATTGCCCGCAATGTAGTTGTGACATCTCTTGAATGTGAAGAGCAATGCGTCGCTCGTGGCCGACCGCAGTTCATGAAACCTTGGCCGCTCGGCTTCGTCGAGGGACCTGCCTTTCTCTGGAAGGTCAGCTATTTCGACAAAGCGGGCCGTGCCGTGTTCAGACGTCTTGCGGTAGCAGAATCGCTCGTGTCCGTTTGTCCACATACCGAGCTCGGCATTGACGCAGGCGGCCATATAGCTCTTTAGCTGATCAATGCCTTGTTGCTTATCGTTGGAGGAGATCTTGTGCGACTTACACTCGATGATTGCCCAAACATTCTGTTGCTCATGTTGGGTGCCATCGCAAAAGATGGCAAGGTCGACTCGTTTCGATGTGTGGCCGAGCTTGACTCGAAACTCGACTGCGACGTCGTCTCGTCCATACCGATATTCGCTGACCAGCGACTTCTCGATCTCTTGTCGGACGTACTCTTCTGGTGTGTCGTTGCGCAGCTTTCCGTCGATGAAGTCGACGATCTTGCCCTGCGGGACGATGAATGGGGTGACCGGTCGCTCGGCCATTGGCTAATCAGCACGTCCGGACAACGAAGCACGCAGCATGACCCGTCCGCCCTCGGCTCGCCGACTCCGCCCACCAGACCATACCGCCTCAAAGGCATCCGCATCGAGAAGAACGAGCCCAAATCGGGGACGTCGGCTTCCTGGATGCGCGAAGCCCTCAGTAAGAACACGACGTCGCACTACGTCCGAAGAAGGCGAGGGCCTGCGCTTGCAACCCTTCTGAGACGTA
The DNA here is from genome assembly GCA_022824865.1 of Chloroflexota bacterium. GTDB lineage: Bacteria > Chloroflexota > UBA11872 > UBA11872 > UBA11872 > UBA11872. Next base: position 13,014 of record JAJDZD010000066.1, read on the forward strand.
GCCTTGGCGGGATGTGCCGAGTGCCAGCTTGCCCTTTGGATGCAGTGGGGGCAATGGGCCAGTTGGCGATGTCCCACTCTCCCGGCTTGTGCAGACAGATACAGGGATTCGCCTACTGCTCTCTACGGGTCTGGCGTGGGCTCGGCCATTTGAGACTCGCTCTGATCGATGCACCCGACCAAGACGCACCCCAGTCCGAGCTCACGCCCAGAAGGCCCAGGCCGCTGCCTCGTGGCTTACCGCCAGGCACGCACGCTTGCCGGCTGTGATGCCCAGCTTTGTCAAGACGGGCCTGTGCCCGTAGGTTCCTGTGTACCTGGGGCACGAGCGTCTTGAAAGAGTGGTCATGGATCCCGGCAGCCCGGCGGCACACCAGAAGTACGTTGACCAGGCGGCGATGGACACCATTCGGCGCGAGATGGCGGCGTATGAAGAAATGCGGGCGGAACTAGAGGCGGAACACCTGGGCAAGTGGGTGATCGTGCGCGACCGTGAGCTGGTGGACGTCTACGAAACCTTTGAGGAAGCAGCCGAGGCCGCCATCGCCAGGTTTGGTCGCGGGCCCTATCACATTCGAGAAGTGGGGGATGAGCGCGTCTTCCAGATGCCGCCCGCAGTGGCGTTCGGCTTGCTCTAGCGCCGGCCGTCGAGTGCGGTGCGTCGGGGTCCCAGGCGGGACCGTGTCGGCGAGATCCGACCTTTCGGGTCTAGATCAGGCGCTCGGGGTCCGTGGTCGCATCTGACGATCCCCCGACGTACCCGCCGATCTAGCGCCGTCGGCAATTCGGGCGCTACTCGCGCCCGCTGACACTTCAAGCCAAAGGGTCGAAGTTGACCACTGCTGCGCTGGGCTCATGCTTGCCTCTGTACTCATGCCGAGTATAATGGCTCAGCCAGCCAGCGATGTCCCACCCTCCCGCCATGCGCGAACGGAGTCTGGACCTTGCTGTCTTCACCATCCCCGGCCCCCTGCGGCCGCCCATTGATCCCACCTGGAACCTTCCGCCATTGCGGCTGGCGCCTGCGCTTGCTCCCTGCGGCCCGCGTGCCGTTTCCCTCTCGAGAGACCCTTGCCCAACTTCCGTCTGCCTGGAGCCGTGCCCTCTTGCCTCTCCTGGGGGAGAGGCCGGCGCCGTCTTCGGCGACGGGTGAGCAACTGTGTTGGTAGTCAAGGACTACGCCATGGCGGGATCCCACATCGTCTCGTGCTGACAGAGCGCGTTGCAGATCACCAGCAGCTTGCGCATGCAGGCGGTCAGGGCCACCTTGGGCGGCTTGCCGGCGGC
>JAJDZD010000006.1 GCA_022824865.1 Chloroflexota bacterium
GCGGGGTGCCCAGCCAAATTTTGGGCGGATTTTTTGGGGGGGGGGGGGGGTGGGGCACGGGGAGAGGGCCGCGGGCAGAGGAGTGAGTGGGGGAGTAGGAGGTTGGGAGCATTTGGTCAGGCTGGGTGGCCAGGGGTGGCCTGGGTGCGCCGGGATTGCGCATGGTGCTGGGTCCCCGTCTGCACGGGGATGACGGGTGGAGGAAGGGGCGAGGGCGGAGGGCAGAGAGGTGAGATCGGAAGGGGACGGGCAGCGATGGGGAAAGGTTCAGGAGGAAGACGAGCAGGTTGGCGAGGAGTGGGGGGAGCGGGAACGCGGCGGAGGCGAGGGGCATTCGGGGTGGGGCGGTATGTCTTACTCAGATAGAGTACGGCGTGGTAGAGTGGAAGTCAAGGGGAAGAAGGGGAGAGGGTAGAGGGCAGAGGAGTGAGACGGAGGGGGAGTAGGTGGTTGGGAGCGTTTGGTTTGGGTGGGTTGCCAGGGATGCGGGGACTCGGAGGCATCAAGGGCTTGCGGTGCTGGGAGCCAGGGGTGGCCTGGGTGCGCTGGGGTAGCGGGTTGCTGCTGGGTCCCGGCCGGGGACGCCGGGATGACGGGGCGGGGGGATTCGGAGGCATAGAGCGGCTGGGGTGCTGGGAGCCAGGGGTGGTTAGGGAGTGCGGGCTAGCTGGTTGCTGCTGGGTTCCCCGTTCGACAGGCTCAGGGCAGGCTCCCCGCGGACGCCGGGATGACGTCGGGGGAGGGGCGGGGGCGCGGGAGGATTGGGCGGGTTCGGAACAGGCGATGGACGCGGACGGTCAGGCGATCAAGGGGTTGGGGTGCTGGCTGGAGGACGGGTTTGGGGTGGTGCGGGCGAGGGGGAGCGGCGGTTGATTCCGTTTGGGATCGCGATGGAATAGGGGCGCGTTTGAACAGAGCGTGAGACGGCAGTGGGCATTTGAGAGAGGGTGCGAGATGCGGAAATCGCGGATTACGTCCTCCTCCGGTTGCGCACAGCCTCTCAGCAGGAGTGGTCCGCGATAGACTGATATTGGTTCGCGGCCACAGAGAAGTACGTGCATGTATCGCCGAACAGGACTGGCTGCAACCCGGCGGCAGCGAAGACTGGGCCAGCTACAATGAGCCCTGATGAGTTCCGGGGATTCGACAGCGACCAACTAGAGTTGCCTGCTGACCTGAAACAATTCCATCTCGCACTAGCTCCTGGTGCTGCAACTGCGCGCCCGATTTCACTTTGCCGAACTCAGCCACCTTCAGTGCCCGCCACATCAGCTAGGAGGCCCGCGCCATACGCAGAGTCAGCCGATAGGTCCGTCGGCCCACCTAAAGATCCCACACCCCGACCAGTCCTCAAATGGGCCGGCGGAAAGACCCAGTTGCTACCCCATCTCGTCCGCCACGTTCCCGAACGCTTCAGCCAATATATCGAGCCGTTCTTCGGTGGAGGCGCTTTATTCTTTGCGTTGCGCCCAGTCAACTCGATCATTTCAGACTCCAACCCAGAATTGATCAACCTTTATCGCCAGATTGCAGACGACTTGGAAGGCGTTATAGAAGCCTTGACGCCATTTGAGAACGACGAGAATCAGTTTTATGAAGTAAGAGCGCTTCACTATCCAGACCTCGACCCAGTTACAGCCGCGGCCCGAACGATATATCTGAACCGAACCTGCTTCAATGGTCTTTACCGCCTCAACAGGAAAGGCGAGTTCAATGTTCCATTCGGCAAATACGAGAATCCTAGAATCTGTAATCCCGCCGCACTACGCGCTGCTAGCAATGCCCTGAAGTCGGCAACGATACTTGAAGGTGACTACCGAGACGTCCTTCGCAAGCATGCACAACCGGGTGATTTCATCTATCTAGACCCACCGTACCTTCCAACCGCTCAATTCTCCGACTTTCAACGATACACTGCATCGCAATTCCACGAAGAAGACCATTACGAACTTGCTGACGAAGTGAAGCGTCTTATTGATCTATCCTGCCACGTGATATTGACAAATTCCAATCACCCTCTCGTATATGACCTCTACGAAGATTGCGCAATACAAGCAGTGAGCACCAAGCGCAACATCAATAGTCGCGGCGATCGCAGGATTGGAACCGATGTCATTCTTACCAACAACACGCCCGCAGTTCCTGATATAAGCGCATCCCACACAGCCTTCAAGGAGCAAGTAGAGAGGTTTCCGTCCACACGATATATGGGCTCGAAAGAAAAACTCATACACCACATTTGGAACGCAGTGCGCGAGCATGACTTTCACAACGTACTAGATCTTTTCTCTGGTACAGGCGTGGTTTCATACATGTTCAAGGCCGCCGGAAAGCAAGTATTGTGTAACGATCATATGACAATGTGTGAGGCTGCCGCGGTTGCAATGATTGAGAATAATACTACTTGCTTAGAAAACTCCGAAATAGATGAATTGCTGCAGCCGTGTGACGAAGGAGACGACTTTGTACAGTCCACGTTTCCAAACCTTTACTTCAGCGAAGAAGACAATAAGACCATAGACTCGATCCGTGCCAACATTGCGAGGCTTGGAGACCGCTACAAACGCGCGATCGCGTTATCTGCACTTGTTAGGGCGTGTGTGAAGAAGCGTCCGCGCGGGGTTTTTACTTTTGTCGGAAACAGATACGATGATGGGCGCAAAGATCTTGTGTTGTCCATAGAGGACCACTTTCGTATTGCAGCCGACTTGATAAACTCAGCGGTCTTTGACAACGGTCAAAATAATCAGGCTTGGTGTGGAGATGCGATGACCGTGAGTGGTACACCCGACTTGGTTTACATTGACCCTCCCTACTTCAGTCCGCTATCAGACAATGAATACGTGCGCAGGTATCACTTCGTTGAAGGTATATCTCGCGATTGGCAGGGCGTCGAGATTCAGTGGCATACTAAGACCCGCAAATTCAGGGGTTACCCGACGCCTTTCTCATCTTATGAAGGTGCCAGAAGTGCGTTCGAAGATCTATTTCGACGCTTTAGAAACAGCATTCTGGTGGTCTCATATTCGTCAAATGCACTTCCGCAGCAAGAGGAGATAGCGGCCTTGATGGCAAGGTATAAGCATCAGGTGCGCGTGGTGTCAATGGACCATCGGTACTCATTTGGAAATCAGGCACACAAGATTGATGACAATAAGAATCGTGCTAAGGAATATCTCTTTATAGGGTCATAGGTGACATCATGTGGCACATTGGAAATACGACTGTTAGGACTCCCTACCGGCTTCGAGGAGCGTTGATTGCACTGAGCAACTCATCGCTGCACGGAAATCTACTGGGACCGGACAATGAACGCGCATTTGCAGACTTGCTTCATGACCAGGGTGTGTTACACGCATCTCGACGAGTTTCTTCGCCTAGCACAGATCGATCGGACCTAGGACGAAAATGGCGCGTCGCTCTTGCGCAGCTTGGCTTCGTCACGTACCACTTCACTAGACGACACCGATACGGTGTGGACAATAAACTCCGGCCATTCGTGGAAGGGATCGATGGTTTAACCGGCCAACCTTACGAGATCACGCCTGTCGGACGATTACTGATTGAAGCAGAGGAGACAATCTCTCAACAAGAGACCTTCCTGAGAGTACTAGCTGCGTACCGCATTCCCTCGCCTCTGGAGACTCGCTATCGGCACTGCCAGTTTTCGCCTTTACTGTTTATATTGCATATCCTGGGACGGCTAGAAGAATGTGAGATGCACCCGGTGATTTCGTTCGAGGAAATGGCTCTTGTTGTGCAGCGGAGCACGGCTGAAGAAGGCGCTGAATCAGCCGTTGCAAGCATTCGAGACTTGCGAACATCTCGCCAAGACTCGGGCATCTCTGCGCGACAGTTCTTCAGTCAGGCCTACACCGAGGCAGTGTTGTCCGATAGTCCGACACTCGATCCTGAGGGCATTAGGAGACGATCCACGACTTGGGACGATTACGCTGACCTTAATATCCGCTATTTGAAAGCCACTGGTCTCTTTAGTAGCAAGGGTCGTGGCATCACGGTGTCGTCGGATCGAAGTCACATAGTCGAGCATCTCAAAGATGAGGCTGACGTCGTCCTGGATGATGATGCATACGTGCGGCGGTTGTGGCAAGGTGCGGCACTACCGACGGATGACCGGCCGACGGCAATTGTCGTCTCGCGGCATCTTGAGCAGTTGATTCGCGAAAAGGGTTCAGAGCCTGAAGTAGTTGACTTTGAAACATTGGACGATCAGCATTTGCAGTTCGCTCGACACCGGCTTGAAGCTAAACTTCAACGCATCAATGAAGGCGACTTTGCTACTGAGCAAGTGAATCAAGTACCGGAGATAGTTGGCCTAATGGACGCGATCCTAGCTCGAGGTCGAAAGACCCTCGAGGATGGCAGCCTAATAGTGATTCCTAAGGGAGAAACTGCGGTTTATATGGAATGGACCATTTGGCGCGCCTTCTTAGCTATCGATTCGCTAGCAAACGAGCCTTGGAAGGCTCGGCGTTTCGACGTTGACCAAGACCTATTGCCAGTTGGGCATGCCCCCGGGGGCGGCCCAGACATGAGTTTTGTATTCGAGGATGCTGTCGTGGTCGTAGAGGTGACACTCACGTCATCATCGAGACAAGAGGCAGCAGAGAGTGAGCCTGTTCGTCGACACGTGGCCAAATATGCACAGGAAAACACGACTCAAAAGGAGGTGTACGGACTATTTATTGCACCAAGAGTTGATACGAATACGGCTCACACGTTTCGAAGCGGCGATTGGTACGCACCGGATGACTCCAAGATCAATGTGCACATCGTTCCTATGGAGCTGAGAGACTTTCGAGACTTTTTCCAGGCGATTCTCTTGAATCCGCCTGAGTCCGCTCGTCTATTACGTGATCTTCTCATGCAGTGTCGAATGGAGGCGAATCAGGACGCCCCTCAGTGGAAGAGGAAGATATCAGAGCTTACACGGCGCGCTAGTGCTAGAGTTATCGAGTCTAAGTGATCTAAACCTTATCTAGCCAATGCAACTCATCCAACTAGCGGAAGTGATTCTGGAATACTGCGTCCACCAATCAGCTTTTCGAGCCAATTCATTCGGGAAGTCTCAGATTATCGCTAGAGGTCGATGTCTTTGGCCCAAACGAGATGGGCGTTTTTCGCGAGCTTCTTTTGGCGATCTGAAATCTGGACCAAGCCCCACTCATCAAAAGAACAGAGGGAATTTGTCAGTTCCAACGCCTGTCTCTTGTAAAAGTTCTTCTTGGCCTCAAAAGGCAGGTCTCTGGCCCCGCGATTGGCTCTATCATTGAAAAGGGCTTGATTCCCTAGCCTGTTCAAAGCGGGCTCGATAGACCGACCGAGATGTTCCATTTGGTCTAGTCCGTTAGGCACGCTTTCACCCAGGTCCTCGATCCATTGCCTCACATTCTTGGTTAGACGTCTGCCGTTGATAAGCTTGCTTACTACAGACTTCGGCAGTATATGCTCGACGTGAACCTCAATTGGCTGGACGCCAGAACCAGGACGACTGATGGGATCGAGTCTGCGAAGGAGATGACGTGCAGTTCTCGGTGACTTTACGACCGCGTTCTCGAGTCGAAGTCGAAACTCCTTGTCCGGTACCATGCACTGTCGGATCTCATCGAACGCTTGTCTGGCTCTCCCTTCTCGAACGAGAATAGCCCAACGCGGCCAGTCCTTTTCGTACGCATTCGCCTGTTGAGGTCCGACGGTCACGTTCCGTATCTGCAATGACAGCACTAAGTTGACCGCATTGGGAAATGAAGCCGGCAAAAACCTATGAATCATCATCAGGAAACTGTGCGACTGAACATTCAGGAAATTGAGGTCGCGCAAGTCTTCGGTTAGCGATGACTTGTCCGATGGCGCAACGACAGCAAGGTAACTGTCGCAACAATTCTCTAGTTCATTTGCAAAGTCGTTGAGTCGTTCTGGCTGTGAAAGTCTCGTCGCTATGCGATCGAGAGTACGCTTGGAGGTGTAACCTTCCTTCGAACACCAGACGGCGTGGAGATAGTCGTCCATTGCGTCAATCGCTTGACCGGAGCGTTCGAGCTTGACTGCTGCGGTATTCCATTTGGCTATCAGCTCTCTAGACAAACGCGGATCTTCTCGAGCCACGGTGGCTAAGCGAGCCTTTAGTGCCTCCGATGGTGAGGGACGTAATCCGCGCGTGTTGCTTGTATCGAAGACAAGATAACCTTCTCCCTCGCTACCTACTTGGAGGGGGAGAATGTAGACTCTCGACTGAATGTACTCGCATAGATTGCGCAAGTTTTCTTGAGGGTTAGGAACGTTGAGGTACTGCTCGACGTGGTTGTTGATTCTCTTCATCGCGCGTGACAATAAGTCGTCGTGAAATACAGCGGGCTGTGTTGATCCATCTTCCTTGACCAACTTCATATATATTTCGTTATCAGGATCTTGCAGTGTTACTACTAGAGGCCCGACTGGATTCCCATCGTTATCGACACGGGTTATGAGTCGTTGTATACCGTCGGCTCTCGTTGAGAGATCTGTGAATTGTCGGCAACGGTCTCTCAGTACAGCTAAGAGTATAGATAGGGTTGTGATCCGTTGCTGTCCGTCGATTACAGAGACGCGCGAAATCTCATCCAGGCTTACTAGGAGAAGTGTGCCAAGGAAATACGAATCTCGGTTAGCCTCATATGCGGCTAGTATGTCTAACCACAATTGGTCGACCTGGAGATTCCCCCACTTGAATCGTCTCTGGGGAGGATGAATCTCGAACAATAGGCCATTCGTATCGGAAAACAGGCTGATGGCATTTATGGATTTGTCGCTAATCTTGACAAGTGTTTGCACGGGTCAGCGATCTAGCGATTCCATGCACGCATCTGTGCAGGGTGATCTTGTGTAGTTGAGTCTTGTTGAGTCGGAGCGAATCCGTGAGACAATTTGATCTCCCAAGAAGGCACAAGGTATGGGGAAGTTGGCTCAGGCAATCGATGCCTAGCCCCAGTAATTCCTGTCACTATACACACTTCAGCGCATTTGCCGACCTCCGGCGGCACTTGGTTGGCGTAGGCAGACATTCGGCGGGAGGCGGATTCGACGCTATGGGCCAAGTTCTGAGGATCGAGATGGTCTCAGGCGACCGGTCTGCGTGAGATGGCCCTATTGACGTTCGGATGACGCTCGACTCGGCCCGTCGAGCACTCCGAGCGAGCAATTCACCGGCGCGTGGGGCTTACCATGGCGTAGTCCCATCGGGCGAGGGTTCTGTAGATGTCTGCGCGCCGTGTCGTGGTGTGGGTTGGGGTGGCGGCGTTGGCGGCGGTTGGGGGTGCGGCGGTGGCGCGGCGGGGGGTGCCGGAAGGGCTTGTGGATTGGGGGTTGGCGGGACGGACGGCGCGGAGGCTGGCGGGGGAGCCGGTGGGGTGGCGGGCGGATGAGGAGCTGACGGCGCATTACGACTTGATCGTCAGAAAGAGTTTTGCGGCGGTCTCCGAGTACACGGGTGAGGCGATGGAGCTGGGGTCGGACGAGGTTCGGGTGCTGGGTCGGGCGGATTGGATCGATGCGAACCTAGTGAATTTCGAGCGGTTGCTGGCGCCGCTGGCGGTGGCGTATCAGCACACACGGAGGGGTTCGGGGGCGCTGGGGCGGGTGGCGGCGCACGGGACGCGCTTCACCGTGACGGGGCAGATTGCGTTGCTGCTGGGGTACTTGGGGCGGCGGGTGCTGGGTCAGTACGACATCCCGATCCTGGACGCTGAGGCGGAGTCGGCGGGGATCTATTTCGTTGAGCCGAATCTCGAGCGGGTGGCGGCGAAGGCAAGGGTGGACCTGGAAGCGCTGCGGGTGTGGGTGGCGCTGCATGAGTCGACGCACGCGTACCAGTTCCGCGTAGGCGATCCGCCGTGGTTGCGGGGGTATACGGCGGGGCTGATCCAGGATTACCTGGCGGAGGCGATCCGGGCGCTGGAGTCCGGGGAACGGCTGGGACAGCGGCTGCGGGATATGTGGCGGCGGTTCGACCGGGACGATCCGGCGGGCACGGGCCTGATGCGACTGGCGCTGACGGACGCGCAAGCCGAATCGCTGGGGCGGATCCAGGCGCTGATGACGGTGATGGAGGGGTATAGCAATCATGTGATGCGGGCGACGGGTCGCGAGGTGATTCCGGGGTATGAGGTGCTGGAACGGCGGATGAAGGCGCGGGAGGAGGCACGGGGGGCTTCTTCGCGGGTGTTGAACCGGTTGCTAGGGCTGGATTTGAAGCTGGAGCAGTACAAGGTTGGCGAGGCGTTTGTTGAGGCGGTGGTGGAGGCGCGGGGGCTTGGATTTATGAATGGCGTGTGGAAGGGGCCGGAGTTGTTGCCGACGCTGGAGGAGACGCGGGATGCGGAGGGGTGGATAGCTCGGGTTGAAGAGGATATTCCTTAGGGTTTGGTTGGTTGGGTGATTTACCCGACGTTGGTTGCTGAGGTGCGCAGCCACCCTCACCCTAACCCTCTCCCTCAAGGGCGAGGGGATAAGAGGAGGCGCTCGGCAGCGGACTGGGCTATCGCCCGGGCTTGGGTGGTAGGGGTGGCAGCCACCCTCACCCCAGCCCTCTCCCTCAAGGGCGAGGGAGGAAGAGGGAGATGCGGGGCGGTGGGTCGGGCTGTCGCCCAAGGTGGGGTGCTGGGGCTGGCAGCCACCCTCACCCCAGCCCTCTCCCTCAAGGGAGAGGGGAAAGATCGGAGCCACGGGGTGGTGGGTGCGGCCTTTTGGGCGGAGTCGGGGGTAAGTTGGGAATCGGTGAACTGTAGACGGAGGCGCGGTGCGAGCGCCTGAACGGCGGCTCCGAAGGATCCCGCCGCGGCTGAGAGCGCTGGCGCGGGCGATGCGGGGGCGGCAGTCGGACGCGGAGACGGCCGTGTGGCGGCTTGTGCGGAGTCGAAACCTGGGCTTCAAGTTCCGCCGACAGCACCCGCTGGGGCGGTTCGTACTCGATTTCTACTGTCCGGAGTTGCGGCTGGCGATTGAAGTGGACGGACGTCAGCACTTTGAAGAGGAAGGACAGGCCCAGGATGCCGCCCGAACCGCAGTCTTGCGTCAGCAAGGGATTCGGGTCGTTCGCTTCACGAACCACGAGGTGGTGCAGGAGTTTGAAGCCGTAGCTGAAGCGATCTGGCTGGCCTGTAATCAGAAGCCAGCCTAGGTGTCCACGGTGTTTCCGAACACCTGGCCGCCATGTGTCCGGTCTGGACAGAGGAACAGGAAAGTGGAGAGGGCTGAGGTGTGAGAAGGGGAGGTGGGCTGTCGCGGCGGCGGGTGCTTGGGGCGGTGCTGGCGGCTGGGGCGGGGGTGGTGTTGGGGGCTTGTGGGGAGGCGGAGACGGTGAAGGTTGAGCCGCCGGTGTTGCCGAGTTTGAGGCGGACGGTGGCGGCGACGTCAATTGAGGTGTCGGAGCGGTCGCCGAGTGGGGACGGTGGGTTGCCGGCGGCGGGGGCGGAGCACCCGATCTCGCTGGCTCTGCCGACGTTTGGCGGGTCGAACGCGGGGGTGGAGCAGATCCTGATTTCGGCTCGTTCGGGCGTGCGGGCGGAGACGCGGCGTCGCTACCGGTATTCGGACGAGCCGATGGCTTCGACGCTGGGGTATGGCTGGAGTTACACGGAGCTGCTGGATGACGGGTCGGGCGCGGCGCGGGCGGACCTGGTGGCGCTGGAGCGGTGGGACCTGGAGCACCTGGTGGCGAACGGGATGTTGTCGCCGCTGGACGAGCACCTGGTGAGCGACGGGACGTTTGAGCCGGGGGACTACTGGCCGGGGATCCTGGAGGCGGGCCAGATTGACGGGGTGCAGTACGCGCTGCCGGTGGCGGCGGCGCCCTGGGTAACGGTCGTGAACCTGACGCTGGCGGAGACGGCGGGGTTTGCGGTGCCGCCGCGAGATGCCTGGGACGGCGAGGCGTTTGTGCGGGGGGCAGCGGCGATGCACCGGGCGCCGAACGTGGCGGGGCCGCGGGCGACGGTTGGGGTTGGGCTGAACGTGGAGCCGCTGTGGATGGCGCCGGATCAGCTATGGAACGACGCGCCGAGCTTTGTGTTTCTGCAGTCGAGGTTGGGGGCGCTGCCGGACCGGCAGGGGTCGTTCGAAGGGCTGCGTTCGGCCGAGGCGCGAGCGGTCCTCGAGACGTTTCATGAGCTGGCGACGGGGTATGGGATTTCGCCGGATCAGCGGCGGCGGAACGTGGACGCGTATGACCTGATCGACGACGGGCTGATTGGGCTGACGCCGTTTGCGTTGTCGGGACGGTGGTTCGGGAACCTGACTGGAAGCTCGGTGCCCAGCCAGAACGTGCTGTATCCGTTTCCGGACTTCGGGGCCGGGCGGGCGCCGGCGATGGTGTGGCTGATGCTGGGGATGGGATCGGGCCGGAACGATCCGCGGGTGGTCTACGACGCGCTGCGGGCGCTGGAGCGGCATGCGCAGGAGCCATCGAACGTGCCGGCGCGGCGGGTTTCGGCGGAGGAGTTGCAGCGGCGGTTTCCGTGGTACCGGGCGGACGAGGCGCAGATGGTGGTGGAGCTGATGGGAAAGGCTTCGTACGTGGGGCTGAGCCGGGCGGAATGGGGGACGTTCATTGCGGAGGTGGACGCGGCGATCATCGTGGACCGGGTGAGCGCGCAGGAGGCGCTGGACGAAGTGAGGCGGCGGCTGGAGGAGTTGGGGGCGCGAGTCTAGGGACGCAGGTCGGTCAGTTCGTGGAGGCTGGCGATCGTTTGGTCGGGGTGGATGCTGCCGGTAAGGGGTGATCCAGCACGATTGAGCCAAATGGCGTGGACGCCGGTGTTGAGAGCGCCGGCGATGTCGGAAGTGGGGTTGTCGCCGACCATGGCGGCGTTGCCGGGATCGCAGCCGAGCTGTTGGAGGGCGCGCTGCATGGGGGCCGGGTGGGGTTTGCCGATGCCGACTTCGCCGGAGACGACGATGGACTGGAAGTAGGGGCGGACGCCTGAGGCGTCGATCTTGAAGTGCTGGAGGTCGGGCGCGCCGTTGGTGACGAGGGCGAGGGGGAGGCGGCGGGCGAATTCGGGCAACAGTTCGGCGGCGTCGGGGAACATGGCGTTGCGCTGGCGTCGTTCGCGGCGGAAGCGGTTGGCGAGCTGTTCGGCGTAGGCGGGGTCGTCGACGCCGTGCTGGGCGAGGGCAAGGCTCCAGGCTTTGCGGCGGTAGCCGGGGGCCCAGGCGTGGAGGCGTTGGAGGTCGGGGGCGTCGCCGGTGAACTCGGCCCAGAGGCCTTCCCAGGAACTGATGCCGATGGATTGGCAGTAGGCGATGTGGTCGGAGGCGCGCCAGAGCTGGCGGGCGCTGGCGCCGGCGGAACGGGCGACGGCGGCGGGGTCGAGGTCGCAACGGTCGGCGACGGGAGCGCAGGCGGCGAGGAAGGCGGCTTCGGAGGCGCTTTCGTCGGGGATGAGGGTGTCGTCGAGGTCGAAGAGGAGGGCGTGGAGGTGCATGGGGGGCATGGTCACATAGGTGGGGAGCCCGGCGTGTGGGCCGGCACGAGGGATCGCAGGGTAGAATCGTCTAGATGTGTTCTACCCATGCGAGGGACCGGTGAGCCTCAACATCAAGAACGAGGAGACGTGTCGGCTGGCCAGTGAGCTTGCGGAACTGACCGGCGAGACGAAGACCGGTGCGATAACGGTGGCGCTGCGGGAGCGGCTGGAGCGGGAGCAGCGTGAGCGCAGCGTGGAGGCGCTAACCGAGGAGTTGCTTGCCATCGGGAAGCGTTGCGCGGCCGTGCTGAGGGACGGGCCGTCGGCCGCGGACCACGGCGACTTTCTGTATGACGAGCGCGGCCTGCCCAAGTGATCGTGGACACGTCGGCGGTGTTGGCGATCCTGTTTCACGAGCAGGACGCCCGGCGGTTCGCGGAAGCGCTGGCGGGTGCGCCGTACTGCAAGATGTCGGTTGCCAGCTATGTGGAAGCGGCGATTGTTCTGGAGAGTCGGCGGACCGCGGGAGTCGGCCTTGAGTTGGATCTTGTGGTGGAGCGAACACCAATCGAACTCATACCCGTCACGGTTGCGCACGCACAGGCCGCGCGCCGAGCGTGGCGGAGATTCGGCAAGCGGAATCATCCGGCGGGGCTGAACTATGGGGACTGCTTCGCCTATGCCCTGGCGGAGACGACGGGCGAGCCGCTGTTGTACAAGGGTCGAGACTTTGCGTTGACGGACATTGAGGCTGCATGAGTCAGCGCCCGCAGTGGCGAACCGGGCTCAAACGTGAATAGCGTGTGTCATAGCAGCAAGGGAGCCAATTCGAGTGCTGGCTCCGTCTGTTTAGGAGATCAGGCAGCCCACAGCGTCTGCGTGCCTTGAGTTGGCGTTTGAATGACTTGACGTCTGAATCCATGTAGAATCCACCAGTGATCTTTGGTCACACGGGCGGTGGTCTTGGTACGGCTAAGCCTAACTCTATACCAGTTTCTCGGATACTTGATTCCAGGATCGGTCGCAAATCTCGCGATCATATTTCTCGGTATCGACTTTTTCGCGTTCCCGGTAGGCGTCCTGCAAGATGCAAGTCTTGCAACCGTCGTAGTGTTTGTGGCATCGGCATACCTAGTGGGCTTCCTCATCCAAGCAGCTCTAACCGGTCGAGTTGAGCGCTGGCTTTTCTGGCTCCCAGAGCGCGGTGAAATGCCTTCGAGATTCCTTATTCAAGATAACAACAAAGCATATTCTCAAGCATTCAAGAGTCAAATAGCCCTGCTTCAGCGAAAGTACAATCGCTCGTCAGCCGGCAAGCTTCGTAAGCAAGAGTGCTTTAACCTGCTCTATTCCCGATCAATCGCGGACGGGCGTGGGCAGCTCATAGAAACCTTCAATGCACTATATGCGCTGAGTCGTGGATTAACTATAGCCTTTCTGATTGCAACGGCCGTGCCGGTCACTGCTCTGGTGAGTTGTTCTTCATTTCCAGACGATTGGTACAATTCAACTTCTCAGCGCGTACTCGTCGCCGTCTTCATTGTTGCGGCTCTCCTGTGCGCTAGACGCGCACGGTCTTACGGCGTACGTTTCGCTGACGAGGTCTACCGTGTCGGCTTGACTTACGAAATGTATATCCCGAAGTAAGGACTCCTGAATGATGGCGCTCGACATTTACTTTCTCAACGTTGGACACGGTGACTGCACTGTCGTCAGTTTTCCAAGCGGTCGTTTGGCTATTATTGACGTCAATAATTCACCGGGCCTCGATGATCAAGCGGAACAGGAACTTGCAAAGGCGCACGGAGTCGATGTGTCCCTCTACGAGGTTTTGAAGCTCTTCAATAAGCTGCCCTCGTCATTTGTGAAAGAACTAGACGCATTCAGCGATCGTCTTGTCGATCCAGCTGATTTCATGAATGACAAGTTTCCTAGTAGTAGTGTTTGGCGATTCATTCTGACGCATCCGGACATGGACCACCTGTCAGGTCTGTATCGGTTATTCAATTCAAGTCAGGAGAACATAGACTTGACGTGTTTCTGGGACACAGAGAACGAGAGGGAAATGTCGCAGAGCGACTTTGGAAAGGGCGCATCTAAGGGCACATGGGAGGATTGGCAGGAGTATTGCAGGCTACGCACCTCCGCGCAATCGCCAAAAGTCATACACAACTATCGTGGTGATATCGGACGCTATTGGACTGATGACGAGATTAGCATTCTCGCACCTACATCGGAGTTGGTTGAGGCCGCGAACAACAACGGCAAGTGGAATTCATTGAGCTATGTACTAAGCATCGAGTATGCAGGCAGAAGAATCATACTTGGCGGCGATGCTGACGATAGCGTTTGGGATGATATTGTCTCCACGTATGATTCCTCGGACTTGAAGGCGGACGTACTCAAAGCTTCTCATCATGGACGTGACTCTGGCTATCATCAACCGGCCGTTAAGGCAATTAGTCCCATATTCACCGTTGTATCTGTTGGAAAGAAGCCGGAAACAGATGCGTCAAATAAGTATCGTCATTATTCCAAGAAGGTGATGTCAACTAGATTTCACGGAACTATTCACATTAAGATTTGGTATGACGGTGATATATGGGTCTATGACTGGCAAGGGGATCGCATTGATGATGACTTGGCATCGAGTTAGGAATAATCGCTAATACAGGTACGAATAGCTTGGGGATTATATAGGAGAGTGCCGAACACGTAGCGAACAAACGGCCCGTTCGGGTAAAATGATGCCGGGAGGACATGAGTGTGTCAGGATCCGGCCGGGCCTATCGCACCGGAATTTCACTCAAGCAGCTGTTTCGCATATCTCCGAACGACCAGCGGGCCGAGGCCTGGTTCATCGAGCGCCGCTGGCCTGACGGCGTCGTCTGCCCGCACTGCGGCTCGCTCAACGTGCAGACCGGCGCCAAGCACAAGACCATGCCGTTCCGCTGCCGTGAGAAGGAATGCGCCAAGCGCTTCAGCACCAAGACGGGCACCGTCATGGAGGGCTCGAAGCTGGGCTACCAGACCTGGCTCGGGGCGGCCTACATCCTCTCGACTAGCCTGAAGTCGGTCTCGAGCACGAAGCTCGCCCGTGATTTGGGTATCACCCAACGCTCGGCCTGGTTCCTCGCACACCGGCTGCGGGCCGCGCTCGCGGCGCAACCCCCAGTATTCGAGGATCCTGTTGAGGTGGACGAGACCTACGTCGGTGGCCTCCGAAAGAACCTGCCCCGGGCCACGCGCGAGGCTATGGCGAATGAAGGTGGCTGGGGCGGAGCCGCGGGCAAGGAGCCGGTTGTGGGCATCCGCGATCGGGCAACCGGCCGGGTGGCGGCCCGTGCGATCTATATTGCGGACCGCAAGACCCTTGTGGACTTCGTGATCGAGCACACGGCGCCAGGAGCCACGGTCTACTCGGACGGCGCGCGCCAGTATGCCCGGGTCCCGTTCGACCACCAGACGGTCGACCACACGGATGAGTATGTCCGCGGGGACATTCACACGAATAGCCTGGAGTCCTTCTGGTCAACCATCAAGCGCGCCCACAAAGGCACCTTTCACAAGATGTCGCCCAAGCATCTGGATCGCTACGTCCAGGAGTTCGCGAGCCGGCACAACCTGCGCGAGCAGGACACGATCGACATCATGGCCGCGATTGCGGCTGGCATGCGCGGCAAGCGGCTGCGCTCCCAGGAGCTCATTGCGCCGAACGGGCGACCGAGTGGTGCGCGGCCCCGAGTGAATGCTATACCTAGACCATGAGCAAGGATCCGAAGGTAGCCAAGGTCACGGGCACGAAATCGAGTGGCGCCTGGGACGTGGATGTCCAGGTGAATGCCACGGTCGAGAAACTCCTGAGCCCGGAAGACTAGGCCGCGCTGCTCGAGAAGATCGCGTGCACGGCTTCAACGCGCGCGGCCAGGATTCGACAGAACATCGCGGGGAGTTAGACGCGGCAGGAGGAGTCGGCGGTGGTAGACTTCGCGCCGCGCTGGGGAAATCCCTGATCCGTCGCTTGGCAGATCGTGCACACTTGGGTCCATAAAGATTCGACCCGGAAGGAAGTGTGATGGCGCTCCGAATATTCGGTGTTCTCGCTGAAGACGACAGCAAGCAGCGATTGAAAGACAGCATTGAGTCAAAGTACGCTGCTTCGTACGAGGTGACTCCGAATTTCTTTCTCTTTGTCGCTGATCCGGAAGACGTGGTGAACGAGCTTGAGTTTGGCGAGCCGTTGCCAGATCAGGATGATAAGTCCATTTCAGGGGTTGTGTTCAGCCTAAACGGGACAATTGGTGGATATTATAGTAAGAAGCTGTGGGATTGGATCAAGATACATCGTGGCTAACGGCGGTCCCAATGACTACGCGAAAACGCAGATACAACTAGAAGTAAGCGAGGAGTCCCGACGTATGCGGGACTATGTGGATGAACAGATCGCGGAGCAACGCACGGCAATCAAGGAAGTCAGGGATAAGGCAATTCGGGACTGTCAAAGGGTAACGAACATTGAACAGCACTATTTGTCTTACAAGTCACTGTGGAAAGAGTGGTGGAAGGTCGCGGGAGTTCTGGTGGTCGCTGTCAGCGCGGGTGCAGGTCTAGCCATCGCCGGCGCCCAGTGGATTAAATAGCCTCACCGCGTGAGTCTGAGTGCTGTCACTAAAGACTGTGAACGCCATCAGCGGCTACGCCCACGAGAGAATCTGATGGCCGGGGCACGATTCGTCTGGACCAGCGAGAACCCGCGCGCTCGCTTTCATGCGCTGCACTGGTGCAGGGCTCAGGACACCATCCGGGTCAAGTACCGGCAAACAGGACTGAACGCACCTCCTGATCGGTTGTTGTGCGACAAGTGTCGGCGCGCCCTCGAGCTATTCGTGGAGATTCATCGAGCGGCGGCCCGCGACCCATCCATTCTGGGTGGTAAGGACTGGCACGAATCGGCGTGAAGCCCGCCTAGCCCCTGTCCAGCAGGGGATTGGGCCTATCGTCCCAGGGCCAGGGATCATTCAGGTAATCCGGTTCCTGGGTCTCATCCGGCCAGCGCCAGTTGAGTTCACGCGCACGGCCCTGCCGAATTCTGTAGTTGAGCCACTCGGTCTCGTGGTCGATGAGTTCGTCCGGGTGGGGCATATATCGTTCGGACATGGACAGGCCTCCGACATGCCACCTGCGTCCTAAGGATAGTGCACGGAACCGCCAGGCTAAGGGTTGGCCGGCAAACTGTAGCAGTGACCGTTCTGTACTTGAACGAACACTGTTCCCGCGGGACATCCTGCGAACTCCTCGAATGTGGCGAAGAGTTTGCTCATGGCGCGATTCCCGTCCCCAGCTAGCGTGCGCAGATCGGGACCTGCCGCTCTGGTCTCTCTGGCTATCTGGTACACGACCCGGAACGTCCTTTCGTACCAGTAGGACGCGTCCTCCGCCTGGTAGTGAATCACCCGGAACCAGGGATAGTCGGAGGGCGTATCTTCCAAGGCGCCGGCCGCGATCTCGTCAAGATATGCGATCGCGAGGTCCAGATCGGCCAACATTTTCTGGGCGTCCGCTGAGCGGATCAGCTTAGCCGTCGGCCACGTGGCGAGTCGGTTGAACGTGCGCTCGCGGGCCGCGTTAAACGACTCCCGGAACGGCTCGATTGCCTCGTTCCACGGCCGATCCACCTTGCCAGGTACTGCTGCTGGTGGATCTTGTGCGAGCGCCCCGGGTGTCAGCAGGCCCAGCGCGAGCACCAGGAAGAACACGATCCCTGTGCGACCTAGCCCTGACACTGTTTGACTCGCGCGCTCGCGTCGCTGATCGCGACATACGGCTGCGCTCCTGTCTTGGTGTTGTACACATTCGAGACGTGCGTGACGGCGGCATCGTGGCCAACGGTCTTCATCGCGTTGTACTCGGCCAACACGTCAACGCAGGGTTGCGATTCCATGTAGGCCCGGCCACCGGCGTTTTGTAGAGGACTGATGCTCTGTGGCGAAAGGTCCTCGCCGCATGCGGCAAGAAGGACCATCAGGCCTATCAGCAGAGATCTCGGGAACCAGCGCACAGCGGCATCCTCCCGGACGCCCGGTGGCAAAACGCGACCCCGAATGGAAGCGCTGGGCGAGCGTCCACTGTTGCCACACAGGGTTCCCCAGCGACCCCCACTCGGGGCCGCTGGACGCTCTATTCCTGTGTGGCGACGCTTAGGGTATCAGCCGGTGTGATAGGTTCCGAAGACCCATAGGCACCAGGAGGCGGGATGCCAAAGGGCAGGAGCAAGCGTCGGCGGGTGGAGCTCGTGGACGAGGCGTATCAGCCGAGCAAGGAAGAGCTTGAGCAAGATCTGCGCGTGACCCAGGGCTTTAGTGTCGTCATTGAAACTCTGGTTCAGCCGGTTGAGGTCAGGCGCGTCCGCAAGCCCAAGTCCTAAAGCCGCGGGAGGAAGCTATCGGCGAATCAGACGGGGATAGCCCGGAACTGGTATTGATCTGCCGCAGCTGTCAGGTCCCAACACAAGGCGGATATTCCCAAGCTGTACTCGAATACTTGGAATGCCCCGAGTGTGGCGTCCGTCTCGATGGACTCGCGGCACGCGAGATGTTCGATAGCCTTCGACTCCGCCACAGCCGTCAGATACTCCGCGACGCCCTCGGTCGGGGCGGCGGTTCGTTCGGCCAAGGCTTGGATGTGCCTCCGGATCCTGGCGGCCCCTTCGTCATTGACGTTCCGAGATCGGAATCGTAGTTCAGCGACGGTATCCACGGTTCACTCCGTACTACAGTCCGAGCCTCCTCCTTAGTTTAGGGTTTCGGCACTCTCCTACATAATCCCCAATAGCTTGTGCCAGGAGTTTGAAATGCTGCACTGGATAGACCATGGGGATCACACGAGGATAACGTAGTAATTGCGTTGAACATCTTGCGATGGGCAAGTTTCCTAGGGTTCGACCAGCGGAGTGCTTGTGGTCGATTCACAGTCCTAGGAGATGTTCTCTTGTGCTCGATGTGTGTGACCGGAGTGACGACGGGAATCCGGACTCGAAGTAGGAGAGGGCATGGGCGTCCGCTTTCATATCTGTGCGGCACTGGTGGGTGATTCGGTTTGTGGAAACGAGTGAATCTTTGTTGATGTGGTGGCCTCTGGCCTTGACGGGTGGGGTGTGGGTGGCGAGTATCGGGCGATAAGGAGGGGGTTCCATGGCGCAGGCTGTCCTTGACGCGCCGGCGGCTGCGGAGGCCGCGAACGGCCGTACCTCGCTGACCACGATCGATTGCGACGTTCATCCGTATCCGAACACGATTCACGACCTGACGCCGTTCATGTCGGATCGGTGGGTGCAGTACGTCAAGCAGTCCGGCTTTGCGGCGCCGCCGGGCACGCAGTACCCGAAGGGCTATGAGAATGCCGCGCGACGGGACGCTTGGCCGCCGAACGGTCTGAAGCCCGGCGCCGATCCCGACTTCGTGCGCGAGCAATTGCTGGACGAGTGGGACATGCAGTACGGGATCCTGACGCCCCTGTATGCGGCGGGCCACGTGCACAACGACGACTTCAGCATTGCGCTGGCACGGGCGGTGAACGAGTGGCAGCGGCACGTGTGGCTGGATAGCGACGAGCGCTGGCGGAGTTCCATCACGGTGACGCCGCAGATTCCGGAGGCGGCGGCCGAGGAGATTCGCCGCTGCGGCAAGGACGGGCGCTTCGTGCAGGTGATCCTGACGGTGCGCGGCAATGCGCCGTACGGGAAGCGGCACTATTACCCGCTGTTTGAGGCGGCCGCCGACATGGATCTGCCGGTTGGGGTTCATTTCGGTGGGTGGGGCAATCACCCGATTACCGCCACCGGCTGGCCTTCGTATTACCTGGAAGACCACACGGGGATGACGCAGGCGTTCGAGGCGCAGGTGCTGAGCCTGGTGTCGGAGGGCATCTTTGAGCGGCTGCCGAACCTGCGGATCGCGCTGATCGAGGGCGGGTTCTCCTGGCTGCCGCCGCTGATGTGGCGGTTCGACAAGAACTACAAGGGGCTGAAAGAGGAAGTGCCGTGGCTGCGCAAGCTGCCGAGCGAGTACATCCTGGAGCACTTCCGGATGACGACGCAGCCGATGGACGAGCCGCCCAACCCGCAGCACCTGCTGCAGATCTTCGACATGATCGGGCGGGACGACTTCCTGATGTTCGCCACCGACTACCCGCACTGGGACTTCGACGCGCCGGATCGCGCGTTGCCGTCGGTGGTGCGGGGCGAGTTGCGGCGGAAGATCATGGCTGACAACGCCACGGCGTTCTATGACTTCGAGCGTGCATGACGTAGGGGCGGAGGCCGACTTCGAGGTCGGCCAGCCCAGGCGCGTCGAGATCGGGGGCCGCGGCTTTGTGGTCGTGAACGGGGGCACTCAGTTTCACGCCGCGCGCGATGTTTGCGCGCACCAGGGGGCCCGGCTGTCGTCCGGCCGGTGCAAGGGCAACGTTCACGCCGAGACCGTGGGCGGTCACATCGAGTACCAGACCGGCGGACGGACATTGCTGCAATGTCCGTGGCACGGCTGGATCTTCGATATGGCCACCGGTCGGGCGCTGACCGACCCGGACCGGGCGAGGGTGCGGGTGTATCCGGTGCATGTGACGGACGGCCGCGTGCTCCTGGACCTGGCGTAGGTCGATCGTGTCCGCCGGGGGCGGCGGTCTGGACGGGCTGATTCACTGCATTCACGCCTCGCGGACGGCGGCGGCGCTGGCGCTGACGGGGGGCGGGACAGGGGCGATTCCCCTCTTGCTGCGGCGGCCGGGCGGGTCTCGGACGGTGCTGGATGTTTCGGTGCCGTATGGGCCGAAGGCGGTGGCCGGCTACCTGGGAGAGACGCCGGCGCAGGCGTGTTCGGCCGCAACAGCCCAACTGCTGGCGAGGCGTGCGTTCAGGCGGGCCGTGGAACTACGCCCCGATGCCTCGATTCCGGTGGTGGGGTTGGGGGCCACGGCCGCGCTGGCCACAGATCGGGTGCGGCGGGGGGAGGATCGGCTGCACGCGGCTACGTTTGACGGCGCCCGAACCCTGGCGCTGGAGTGGCAGTTTCAGCTACCGCATTCCAATAGGAAACCTTTGCATAACCCGGCCGCGGTTGCCCGGAAGACCCTCACCCCAACCCTCTCCCAGAGGGAGAGGGAGCAAGAGCGGCCGAATCTTCGAGGACGACGGATGTTAGGCGAAGGCCGCAATCGGCAGGCGCAGGAGACTGCCGCCGAGCGAGCGATCGCGGCGCTGTTGGCGGACGCAGTGGGCGTGGCGACCTGGCGCGAATTGGAGGGGTCCGAGCTTGCCTCCGTGCAGCGAAGAGTCGAGGTTGAAGATGACGAACTGGCGGTCGTCCACGACGGCACGCAGTCCTGGGTCACCGTACATCCGGACGGCCGGCAGCGGCCGGGTGGGCAGATCCCGACGGCGCTGGTGCCGGGGTCGTTCAATCCGTGGCATGAAGCGCACCGGGCGCTGTGGGAGGCCGCGCGGCGGAGGTTTGGCGATCCGGTGGCCTACGAGTTGTCGATTACCAACGTGGACAAGCCGCCGCTGCCCACGAGTGAGGTCTTGCGGCGGGCGGAGCAGTTTCGCGGTAGGTCCAGTCTGGTATTGAGCGCGGCGCCAACCTTTGTGGAGAAGGCTCGCTTGCTTCCGGGCGCGGCGTTTGCAGTCGGGGCCGATACGGCCCGACGGATCGTCGAACCGATGTACTACGGCGGGATGGAAGCGATGCGGGCGGCGCTGCGTGAACTTCGGTCGTTGGATGCGCGGTTCGTGGTGGCGGGGCGCCTGGAGGAAGGTCGTTTCTTGCAGCTACGCGACCTGGCTCTGCCTCCTGAAGCCGAGGAACTCTTCGAGGCGATACCGGCGGATGAAGTTCGTGTGGATGTCTCGTCCACCGAGTTGCGCGCGAAACGGGCAGCCGGCCCTTGAATTAAACCGCCCCGGCAGACTGCGCAGCCGTCTACCATGAACGCACGTCCCCCCATTCCAGATTAAGCACGGTGTCGGCGCCCGACCCGCCGAAGACGCCGCAAGGCACGCAACCAGACGCTCCCGCCGCGCCGTCCGTCGAACCTGGCGCGCCCGGGACGGGCGGCGCCGTTCCGGGCGAGCAGCCGGTTTATCGCTGGTCGCCGCGCACGCGCCGGACGGTGGCGATGTTGATTGGGATCCTGGCGGCCCTGGTGTTGTGGGGCGCACGGGAGATCGTGGGCCCGTTTGTCTGGGCCGGGATTTTTGCGTATGTCTTCAACCCGGCCGTCAACGGGCTGGTTCGGATTACGCGGGTTCCCCGCCCCGCGGCGGTGGCGCTGTTCTACGCCATTGGACTGGGATTGCTGACGCTGCTGGGCTTCCTCGTCGTGCCACGTTTCGTGGACGAACTGAATCGTCTGACGGCTGAGCTTCCGGAGATCGTGGCGGAACTTGAAGCTGCCTTGCCGTCAGAGTTCCTGGGGCAGCCGCTGGTTGTGCAGGACGTAATCAACGGGCTGACGGCGGGCGCGACCAGCATGCTGACCGACGCCTCGCAGGCGGTCAGCGCCTTCCGCAGCGCCTTCAACCTGCTGATTCACGGCGTGCTGGCCGTGGTGGCGGCCGGCTACCTGCTGCTGGCCGGCCCCGAGCTCTTTCGGGGACTGTTGGAACGGATTCCCCCCGGTCCGCGGGCCGAGACCGAGGATCTGGTTGGGCGCATCAATAGCGTGCTCGGCGCCTTCATTCGGGGCGAGATCATCCTGGTGGTCATCATGAGCGTGACCACGTTCATCGGGCTGTCGATTATCGGCATCCCGTTTGCGGTGATCCTGGCCATTGCCACGGGATTCCTGGAGCTGATTCCGGTTTTCGGTCCGATCATGGCCGCCATTCCGCCAATAGGACTGGCCCTGGTGACGGCCAATAACTTCGGCTGGCCGGGTTGGGTGGCGGGTGTGGTGGTGGCCGTGATGTACACGGTGCTGCGGCAGTTAGAGGACTACTTCGTGATTCCGAACGTGGTGGGCCGGGTGGTGCGCGTGCATCCCCTGATTGCCCTCTTCGCCATCTTTGCGGGGCTGCAGATCTGGGGCATTACCGGCATGGTGATTGCCCTGCCCGTGGCCGGGGTGGCGCGGGTGCTGCTGGGCTACGCCTACCGGCGCACGGTCACCTCGCCGCGGAGGCCGTAGTGATGACTCCGGCTCACTGGAAACGGACCCGTACCTCGCACGCCAACTCTTCCGAAACAGCGTCCAAACGCGGCGTGGCGGCGTTATTCTTCACGCGGCAAGTTCCGAGAGAGTACTGAGGGGCGGATGTCCGCAGAGATCGGACTTGGGTTCCTGGGATTGGGCACCGTCGGTTCGGCCGTGGTTCGCACGGTCACCGAGCGGTCCGGTTTCCTTGAGCGCCAGATTGGGCGTTCGTTCCAGGTTCGGCGCGCGCTGATCCGCGATCCCAATCGTCGACGCGACGTCCCGTTGGACGCATCCCAACTCACGGTCAACGTGGACGACGTGCTTGACGACGAGACCATCGACGTCGTCGTGGAACTGATGGGGGGTGTCGAGCCCGCGAATACGTACATCAGGCGGGCGCTCGAATCCGGCAAGCACGTTGTCACCGCCAACAAGGAAGTGATGGCCACGCACGGGATCGAGTTGCTGGAGTTGGCGACGGCGCATGGTCGCGACCTGTACTTCGAGGCCAGCGTGGGCGGGGGCATCCCGGTGATCGGGCCGTTTCGCCAGGACCTGGCGGCGAACCAGATCCGCGAGGTTCACGCCATCATCAACGGGACGACCAACTACATCCTGACGGAGATGGCGTCGGGGGGGCTGGACTTCGAGGCCGCCCTGGCGGATGCGCAGCGGCTGGGATACGCCGAGCCGGACCCGACCAACGACATCGAAGGCATCGACGCGGCCTACAAGCTGGTGATCCTGGCCTCGCTGGCCTTCAACTGCGCGGTACGTCCGGATGAGGTTTTTCGCGAGGGCATCACGCGCATCAGCGCGGCGGACTTCCGTTACGCGGCGGAGTTGGGTTACGGCATCAAGCTGCTGGCCATCGCCAAGCGGGCGCCCAACGGATTCGAGGCCCGGGTACATCCGGCGTTGATCCAGCGGGACGTGCTGCTGGCCCAGGTGGACGGGGTATTCAACGCCGTACTTCTGGACGGTGACCTGCTGGGCCGCGCGCTGTTCATTGGTCGCGGGGCGGGCCCCGAACCGACTTCCAGCGCCATCGTGGCCGACCTGATCGACCTGGGGCACAACATTCGACGCGCCGTGCACGACCGGATTCCCATGTCGCTGGACGGCGACCTGTGCGTGCTGCCCATGGCGGAGGTTCGCTCGCGCTACTACTTCAGGCTCTGGGTGAAGGATCAGCCGGGAGTCCTGGCGCGGATCGGCGCGGTGTGCGGTGAGCACGCCATCAGCATCGCCTCGGTCATCCAGAAGGAAGTGGACGAAAACGCGGGCCGCGCGGAACTGGTGTTCCTGACGCACGAGGCCCAGGAGTCGGCGGTACAGGGCGCACTGTCGGCCATTGCGGATCTGGACGTGGTGGCTTCGGTCGCCGGCGTGATTCGGGTCGAGGACCTGGCGGAATGAACGGATCCCCGCGTCCGGGGGTAATCGAGCGCTACCGAGAGTTTCTTCCCGTAGGTGAGACCACTCCGAACCTGACGATTGGCGAAGGCGACACGCCTTTGGTTCGAGCGGCGTCGCTGGAACGCCGACTGGGCGTGTCGGAGGTCTGGCTGAAGCTGGAGGGCTGCAATCCGACCGGTTCGTTCAAGGACCGCGGGCTGGCCGTGGCCGCGGCCAAAGCCATCGAAGAGGGCGCGCACTCGTTTATCTGCGCCTCCACCGGCAACACGGCGGCTTCGGCGGCGGCCTTCGGCGCGCGGTCCGGGACGCCCACCGGGGTGATTATTCCGGCGCGCGGGGTGGCGCTGGGCAAGGTGGCCCAGGCGCTGATCTACGGCGCGCGGGTGATTCCGATCCAGGGGTCGTTTGACGACGGCCTGACCGTGGTTCGCGAACTGGCGTCGCGTCCGGGTGTGGCACTGGTCAACTCGGTCAATCCCCACCGGCTGGAAGGGCAGCAGACGGCCGCTTTTGAGGTCGTGGACACGCTTGGCGACGCCCCCGAGGAGCTGTACATCCCGGTGGGCAACGCCGGCAACATCACGGCGTACTGGCAGGGCTTTCGCGCCTACGAAGAGGCCGGCCGGGCCAGCGGGCTGCCGGTGATGCGCGGGTTTCAGGCGGAGGGCGCCGCGCCCATCGTGGCCGGCGAGCCGGTGGCCAATCCCGACACCGTGGCCTCGGCCATTCGAATCGGGAACCCGGCCAACTGGGAGCGTGCGGTGCAGGCGCGCGACGAGTCGGACGGCACGATCGAGCCCGTCAGCGACGAGGAGATTGTCGAGGCCTACCAATTGCTGGCGGCGGAAGAAGGGATCTTTGTTGAATTGGCCTCAGCCGCGTCCGTGGCGGGGCTACTGTGTCGCGCCCGTGGCGGCGAAGTCATCGGAGGTCGCGTGGTCTGTGTGCTGACCGGAACCGGCCTGAAGGATCCCGGCGCCGCCGTTCGCTACGCTCCGAAACCTGCGGAAGTCGAAGCCAATATCGAGGCGGTAGCCTCAGCTCTTGGATGGAACGCCGGCTAGTCGCACGAATCTGCTCGGCGATGAGATTGCTCTAGAGCGAACCGTCTTCCATGAGACCCTCGCCAATCACCACGTTGTCAATCAGGCCAACGCCGCCGACTTCGGCCGCGACGGCGATGACCAGCGGCGGGTCGGCCACCGCTACTTGCTCAAGCGTTAGGGCGTGGCGGACTTCGGCGTAGCCGATGGTGGCCAGCGGCTGGGCCTGTACCGTGACTCGCACCAGGTCGGCCAGTGCCGCGGGCGACCGCTCGTCGTCGTCCCAGGCGGACGCGGCCAGTTCCAGGCCGCGCCATAGGGCGGTGGCGGCCCGGCGCTGATCGGGTGAGAGGCGTACGTTGCGGCTGCTGAGGGCCAGGCCGTCGTGGGCCCGGACCGTGGGCACGATGACGAGCTTGACCGGGAGGTTCAGGTCCTCCACCAGGCGAGCAATGACGCGGGTCTGCTGCCAGTCCTTCTGACCGAGGTAGGCGCGGGTGGGCCGGGTGAGGTTGAAGAGCTTGGCCACGACGGTGGCGACGCCCGAGAAGTGACCGGGACGCCGGGCGCCTTCCAGGTCGGCGCCGATCGGCCCCGGGTCGATTCGGGTACCGAAGCCGTCCGGGTACATCTCCTCGATCGACGGTGCGAAGACTAGGTCAACGCCGCAGGCTTGGAAGGCCGCCAGGTCCGCCGCTTCGTCTCGAGGGTAGGCGGCGTAGTCTGACGAGTCGTTGAATTGGGTTCGGTTGACGAACAGAGTGGCGACGACCGAGCGGTCGCGCCGCCGGGCGGCCCGGAGGAGCGCGAGGTGGCCCTCGTGCAGCGCGCCCATGGTCGGCACGACACCCACGGGTCCGGGCAGCGTTGCCCTGGCTTCGTGAAGGCTGGTGCGGGTTCTGGCTACGATCATGGCGAGACGACATGCGTTGAGCGCGTCCTCACGCGCCCCTGATACTGCACATCATGGCACCGAACTCTGCGCCGGATTCCGCTGAGCTCCAGCAGGCGCTGGCGGCGGAACTGACGGCTGACGCCGTGACTCCGGGCAATCCGGCGCGCGATGCAATTGACGGCGTGCGCCCGAGTCTGTGCGCGCAGGTCGACTCGCCCGAGGCTGTGGCGGCGGCGCTGGCTATCTGTCAGCGCCTGAACGCCGTGGTGGCGCCGCGAGGAGGCGGATCCCACCTGGGTCTCGGCCAGCCGCCGGTGCGGGTGGACGTGTTGCTGGACCTCAGCGAACTGAACTCGGTCATTGAGTACCGGCCGGCGGACCTCACGCTGGCGGTGGCCGCCGGCGCGCGGCTTGCGGACGTGCAGACCTTGCTGGCCCACGAAGGGCAGATGCTGGCCTTGGACCCAGCGAGTGAGCCGACGGCCACAATCGGCGGCATGGTGGCCGCCAACCTGTCTGGTCCGCGTCGCGCCGGATCGGGGACGGCGCGAGACCTGGTGATCGGCCTCGAAGTCGCGGGCTTACGCGGCCTGGTTACGAGATCCGGCGGCATGGTGGTCAAGAACGTGACCGGTTACGACCTGCCCAAAGCGCACATCGGGGCGTTCGGCACGCTGGGCGTCATCACGCGCGTGAACTTGAAGATCACTCCCCGCCCCTCGGTGGAGCAGACGTTGGTGACGCCGCTGGCGGATCCCGCATCGGCCGGCGCGGCCATAGGCGCCGTGATCGACAGTCCGCTGGCGACCAGCGGATTCGACCTCATTCAGCGTGAAATGGCGTCGGACATCCAGGTGTCCGCTGACGGTGCGTGGCTGTTGGCCATTCGGGTCGCCGGCACTGAGGGCGGCGTGGGCGCGCAACTGGCAATGGCGGCGCAGGCCGTCGGGCCCAGCGCCGTAGGCGAAGGCGTCACCCTTGAGGGCGCGAATCAGGATCGGTTCTGGAAGGATGCCGACGCGCTGGCTCGTGCACCCGTGGACGTTGCCAGCCAGACGACGTGCCGGCTGAGCGCCCTGTCCAGCCAGACGCCGTCGCTCCTCAGTAGCGCGGCGGAAATCGGCGAGGACCTGGGCTTGCGGACCATGGCGAGCGCGCGGGCGCTGCATGGAGTGGTGCGCGTTCGGGCCAGCGGGAACGACGCCGCGGCCGTGATGACCGACTTTGTGCTGTGCCTGCGGGCGGCCGCGGAACGCTTGGGCGGTGCCCTCGTGATCGAGTCCGCTCCCACGGAGGTCAAGCGCAGCGCCGGGGTGTGGGGCGTCTCAGCCGACGCCCCGGACGTGCAGGCGATGGAGGCGTTGCGCTCAGCCTTCGATCCAGGTCGGATAATCAATCGCGGACGCTTTGTGGTGAGCTGAGGCATGACGGTGGAACCCGCGCGGTTGGGATTCTCTGAGATGGACGCGCCCGACAGGTCCATCCTGTCCACCTGCGTGCATTGCGGGCTGTGCCTCAACGAGTGCCCGACGTACCGTGTGCTGCGGGTGGAGATGGATTCGCCGCGCGGGCGCATCCAGCTCATTGACGCCGTGCATGACGGGCGGATGGCCCTGGACAGCCCGGCGTTCTTGCGCCACACCTTCCAGTGCCTGGACTGCCGCGGTTGCGAGACGGCCTGTCCATCCGGCGTGAAGTACGGGGCGCTGATCGAGTCGGTACGCGCGCAGACCGTGCAGGCCGGGCTGCTTCCGACGCGCCGACGCATTGCGCAGGCGGTGCTGCGGGTCGTGTTTCCCCGGCCGAAACTCCTGCGGCTGGCCGCGCGCGGACTATGGCTCTATCGGCGCAGCGGTCTGCAGGCGCTGGTGCGAAAGATGGGACTCCTGCGGTTGATCGCGCCGCCGCTGGCGGCCGTGGAGGCGCTGTCGCCGCCGGTATCGGATCGGTTCCTGCAGGCCTCCGATCTGCGATTCGTGCCGGCTCATGGGGAGCGCCGTCGTTCGGTGGCGTTCATCACGGGCTGCATCATGAGCGTGTCATTCGCCGAGGCCCATCGCGCCTCGTTGCGCGTGCTGGCCCGGAATGGCTGCGATGTCCACATTCCCGAGCACCAGAGCTGTTGCGGGGCGTTGCATGTGCATGGCGGCGATCTCGAAACCGCCCGCGACCTGGCGCGGCGCAACATCGACGCGTTCGATTCGGCCGACTACGAGGCGATCATCATTAACTCGGCCGGGTGCGGGTCCACGCTGAAGGAATACGGCGAGTTGCTGGCGGACGACCCA
This sequence comes from Chloroflexota bacterium, assembly GCA_022824865.1. Taxonomy (GTDB): domain Bacteria; phylum Chloroflexota; class UBA11872; order UBA11872; family UBA11872; genus UBA11872. Next base: position 28,298 of record JAJDZD010000006.1, read on the forward strand.
AGCTATGGCGAGCGCGCGCATGCTTTCGCGGAGCGAGTACGGGACTTCTCGGAGTTCCTGGCGGAGGTCGGCGCCGAGCCGCCAGCGGCCGTGGTGGAGGAGCGAGTGATCTACCAGGATGCCTGTCACCTGGTGCACGCCCAGGGCGTCTCGCAGCAGCCGCGCGACCTGCTGGCCGCCGTGCCCGGGGTCAAACTGGTGGAAATGGAGAATCCGACGGTCTGTTGCGGCGCAGCCGGGCTGTACAGCGTGACGGACACGGAGATTTCGCTGGCGATCCTGGAGCAACGGCTGGATGCGATCGAGGCGACGGGCGCCACGATCGTGGTTTCGGCGAATCCCGGCTGCCTGCTGCACATCCAGTCGGGCGCACGTAGGCGCGGGCTGGACCTGACCGTGATGCATGTGGCCGAGTTCCTTGACCGCGCGTACGCCGCGTGAGATTTGGCGGTCCCGAGTGTCGACGCCCCAGCGTTCCGTAGAGCGAGGCGCCAGCCGCGGCGCGTGGGCGAGGCGGCAGGCGGCCGTGGACGCCCAGGAGGTGCGCTGGCACGACGAGCACGAGGCCGAGGTGCGGGCGGATCGGGAATCTCGCGCGGCTGAGATCGCCGCCGGACGTCGCCCCACCCCGCGCAACATCTGGCGTGTCCTGACCTCCAGTCGCACCCTAACGTCGTTTCTTGTATTCGGCTTCCTCCTGGCCGCTGGGGTCATTCCAGCCATCCTGGCGCTGCGGACGACCCAGGAAGAGGGGATCGAGCCGGAAGTGGTTCGTCGGATTCAGGTCGGGTTGCAACAGAGTTCGAACCTGGACGGCGAAGGTTTCGACTTGCTGGAAATCGTAAACGGCGGCGAGTTGCTGGCCATCAGCTCGACCGCCGACGCCGAGGGCGACCACGGCCCAAACCGGCTGCACGACGGCCTGTTCGATCCGCAATTCACCGCGTGGCGATCGGCCGGCCCGGACGTTCCACTGACCGCGATTTACGAGGTGCGATATCGCACACCGGTTCGGAAAGTGGTGATCTGGAATCACCCGGACGAGCCGGAGGACAGCTACATCCGGGAGTTCGAGGTGCTGGCGTCGCTGGAGGACCCGCGAACGCATCCCGACGCGCTGGTCAGCATCGGGCGGTTCACGGCCGCGGCGCCGGACCTGAAGCTGGTGTTTGACGTCGAGACGCCGGTGCCGATCCGCTACGCAATGCTGAAAGTCTATTCCACGTTTGGGCCGGCAGACTACGTCTCGGCGGCCGAGATCGGACTCTTCAGCGAGTCGCGGGACCCGGAGCAGGCCCCGCTACCGCGACCTCCCGCACCGCTCAACATTTAGCCGCAGGGACCGCGACGAACGCTGGGTTCAGGAGGATCGTGGCGGACCGTAGGCTTCCATGGTCTGGAGGGCGATGCGGTCCCAGCCAAGTTCGTCGGCGACGGCGTGGGCGGCCCGGGTTCGCTCGGCGAGGTCCCAGTCCAGGGCGGCCCGCATGGCGGCACGCAGCGCAGGGATGTCGGCCGGCGGGACCAATACGCCGGCTCCGGTGTCGTCGAGTAGCTCGGGGATGCAGCCGACGCGGGTGGCGATGATGGGGCAGCCGAAGCCGAGGGCGGTGATGATGGCGCCGCTGGTGAGGGCATCGCGATAGGGAAACACGGCCACATCGCCGGCGTGGAAGTAGACCTGCAGCTTGTCGATGGGGACCTTGCCTTCGTGCATCAGGACGCGCGGGTCGCCCACGGGCTCGTTGCCGACGACGCCCTCGTAGAACTGGTGGCGCTGCCCGGCGACGACGAGGCGGAGGTGATCGCCCTCGAGACCCTTGAAGGCCTCCAGCATGTCGTCGTGGCCCTTGTAGCCGCGGATGTTGCCGAAGGAGGTGTAGACGAAGGCGTCATCGGGGATCCCGAGTTCGCGGCGGGCTTCCTGGCGGGTGAGGTCGGCGGGATAGGCGTTTCGGAAGTCGCCGTGCGGGATGACGAAGAGGTTGCGGCGGCGGATGAAGCGGCCGGTGAATGCCCGGGCGGCGTATTCGCAGTGGCAGATGATGGAGTTGGCCAGCAGGGCCATGACGTAGCGGCCGACGACGTCGACGCCCCAGTGAGGGCGCTCGTGGGGCAGCATGTTGTGGAGCGTCCAGATGACGCGGTAGCCGAGCAGCCGCGCGAGCAGCAGGGAAGCGACAAACGCGCCCATCCGCAGCCAGGCTTTCGTGGCCGTGTCCGTATTGGTAATGCCCTGCAGCCAGTGCAGATGTATCCCGTGGACGCGACCGCGATTGCGCCATATCCAGCCCAGGTTCACGCTGGGCGTATCCGGGCTTGGATTCAGGCTGATGAGTTCGAAGCTATAGCCGTGGCGCTGCATGGCCTCGACCAGCGATCCGCCGTAGGGATTGCCAAGCATGTTCCGGTAATTGAAGAGGCTCGGGTCCCAGCTAAATGCAACGCGCATGTTCAACTGCCCCCGTGCGGTTGGTCGATATGAGCGGCGGCGCGCGGTGTGTCATCAGGCATTTGCGGCCTGGATGAGATTGTTGAGCTCGGCGTATTCGTGCCTGGCGGCGGCGACGGACGTTTCCCAGTCGGGCCAGGCGCATTCGGATTCGTTGGCAATCCAGCCTGTGTAACCGCCGGCGGCGAGCTGGCGGAGGGTGTCGCGGTTGCCCACGTCGCCCTCGCCCAGCGGTACGTGGACGTAGTAGCGGCCGTCAACTTCCAAGGTCTGACCCTCGGCGTCGGGCAGGCTGCGCATGTCCTTGACGTGGACATCGAAGATTCGCGGACCAAGTTGGGCAACGTCGTCCGCGCCGACGGACTCGGCGGCGGCGTGCAGGTTGCCGGTGTCGAGGGCGGCGCCGAGGTTGGGGTGGTCGATGGCGTCGACCAGGCGGCAGGTGGCGGCGGTGCTGGAGGCGAGGCCCTGGGCGTGGACCTCGATGGTTACGCGGACACCGGCGGCGGCGGCGAGGGAGGCGGCCTGGGCGTACCAGGAGGCGGCGGCCGAGAGTTCGTCGGGGTTGTCGACCGACATGCCGTCGGCGCCGCCCCAGAGTCGGAGCAAGCCGGCGCCAAGGATGTTGGCGGCCTCAAGGGCGCGGCGGACGCCATCCAGTTCGGCTTGGGCGGGTGCGCCGGTGAAGGAGTCGGGGCGGCCGAGGCCGGAGGCAAGCCCGACGACCTGGAGGCTGGCGTCGGTGAGGACTCGGGAGCCAGCGCGGGCGGAGGGACCGGGGTTGTCGAGATCGAGGTGCGGCGGTCGGCACATGAGGGCGACGCCGGTGTAGCCGATGTCGCGGGCGATGGGCGCCACGCGGTCCAGGGGATAGCCGCCGAACATAAGGGTGTGAAGCGCCGCTCGCATGGCCGGGCCTCCGGGCCGCACGCGGCGTAAGCGTAGCGCGTTGGGCCGGACTCAGCGGGTGGCAGCCGTCACGGTGCGCACAGATTTCGGCCATACCTCGCGAGCGGGCTCCGAGGTTGGGCGCGCTAACGGAAGGGGGCTTGGTGGCGCGGGGGGAAGGCGGCGCGTTACATTGACTGCTTGAAGCCAGTAACCAACGGCCAACCCTGGGGGACGGAGTATGAAGATGTCGCTGCGCCGCGGATTGATCGGCGCTCTGGCGGTCGCGCTCGTCGCGCTCGTCGTACTGGCGGCGTGTGAGCCTCCCGGGACCACGGAGTTTCCGGAACCGGCGTGCGCCGCGACGGGCAACTGTCCGCCAAACCCCTGTCCCGACACCGAGGCCGTCATGGCGGAAGGCGAGCAGCTCTATCTGACGGTCTGCGCCACCTGCCACGGCTACGCGGCCGACGGGTTCGGTCCGCAGTACCAGCTGTACTCGCCGCGACCGGCCAGCTTCAAGGCCGAGGATTTCCAGGCGCAGTTGGCGAGTGACCCGGGCGCCATCTTCCTGAAGGCCTGGCACGGCAACACCGCGATCAGCGAAGACGACCAGGGCGATGTGCCGCACAGCATCCCGGCGGAACTGGGCGCCCCGCACACCGAGTTCAAGGCGGCGATCCAGGTTCGCGAGAAGATTCGCGAACAATGCATCGCGGGCGCCGAACAGCCGCAGGAAACCGGCGGCATGACCGAGGAGGAACTCTGGAAGGTCGTGCTGTTCCTGCGCACGGCACCGAGCCGCTAGCCGCCTAAACGGCTGCCCAATTCACGGGGCGCCGGGGTTCACCCGGCGCCCCGCGGGCTTTAAGGGAGTGGTTCCTCGGTGGTTCAGGTTCCGAAGGGTTCGCGGCTTGACGAGACGCGACGTTTGTGTACATTGGAGGTGCTGACAACGGCGTCAGCCCGAAGACCGGATCGTGGAGATCTGGCGGAAGTTCCCGCAATGAGGAGGGAACAATGACTCACTACGTCGGCCCACGGGCCACCTACACCGCGACCAGCGGACACGAAGCTTGCGCCCGCTGCGGTGGGCGCGGATCGCTTCGTTACGCTCCTACAGGGCGCCACGTCAGCCGTGCGTATTACGGCGAGACGGCCTTTTGGCGAACTTGCTCCCGCTGCGGGGGCACGGGGCACACCCAGGCGTAGGACGCCGCTTCAGCAGTAGTCCCGTGGACGCACGGTGATGAACGGAACCCCCGCCGCGGCGGGGGTTCCAGTCATTAGGCGGGGTTCCGGAAGTGACCGGAACCCGGCATCAGAGCCCGCAGCCGCTGTCCATTACCAGGACTTCGCCGGTCATGATTGGGTTCTCGACCAGCAGGAGTACGCCGGCGGCGATGTCTTCGGGCGTGGCCGCGCGATTGACGGGACTGCGGTCGACGGCCCGTTGCAGAAAGTCTTCGTGACCGATCATCCAACGCGTGTCGATGGGGCCGGGAGCCACGCTGTTGACACGAATCTCGGGCGCCAGGGTGCGGGCCAGCGACTTGGTGATGGTGTTCAGCGCGCCCTTGGAGGCCGCGTAGGCGATGGAGGAGCCGGTGCCGGTGATGCCCGACAGGGACGAGATGCTGACGATCACGCCGTCGCCGCCGGCTTTCAGATGCGGGGCCGCGGCGCGGCTGACGAAGAAGGGGCCCTTGAGGTTGACCGCCAGGATGCGGTCCCAGTACTCGTCCTTCATGCCGTCCAGGTCTTCGTAATCGACAAAGAACGTGGTTCCGGCGCTGTTGACCACGATGTCCAAGCGGCCGAAGGCGGCGACGGTCTGTTCGACCATGGCCACGACCGCGGCGTCCGAGGCGACGTCGGCCTGGATGGCCAGGCCCTCGACGCCGTGCGCCTGGATGTCGCTGGCGGTTTCGGCGGCTTCGTCGGCTGAGCGCGAGTAGTTGACGGCCACGTTGGCGCCGCGTTCGGCCAGCATGAGCGCCGTGGCGCGCCCCACGCCGGTTCCGCCGCCAGTGACCAGTGCGGCCTTGCCCTGTAACGACATGCGTCCTGCTCCTTCATTCACGTGTCAGAGCGGCTATTGTGGCACCCAGGAACGCAGCACCGGAGTTGAAACGGCATGGAGAAGGTATTCGCGCTGCCCAACGGCGAGGAACTGGTGGCGAGCGTCCTGGGGCCGGGTGAAGGACGTGGAACCACCGCGGTTCAGCACGAGATATACAGCTTTCTGACGCGCCCGTTCGATCCCTGGATGGTCCCGACCGAAGGCGGATTCCTGGCGGAGTTCCTGGCCGGGACGCACGACCCTTCGCTGGCTGACACGATGCTGGTCGGACGAATCGACGGGACGGTCGTGGGGACGGCCTGGCACGGGACCGACCGCGACCTGCCCGAGATGGGCGGTTACGGGTTTGTGTTCACCGAACCCGAACAGCGCGGCAAGGGCATCGCGCAGCGGCTGACGGAGCTATCGATCAACGGCTTCTGGGCGGTCGGCGGCCAGGTGAGCTACCTGGGCACCGTGAACCCGGTGGCACAGCACATCTATGAAAAGCATGGCTATCGGCACTACAACGGGCTGACCTATCGCGCGCTGCGTCCGGGAACGGACGCGGACACGTTCGACGAGACCTTCTTTGGCCGCGCGGGCGACGGGGAGATCCGGGAAATTCGGCTGGGGGACATTGGGGCCTACACGGGCCTGGTGATGCTGCTGGAGCCCGTCGAGTGGATAGTGCGCGACTACACCGAGGCGATGTTCTACGCGCCGCCGGTGCAGGCCAGCGGCTGCCTGCGGCCGTTCTTCAACTCGATGACGCGGCACGCCGCGAGTCCGGCCAACGCCTGGAAAGTGCTGGTGAACGACAACGGGCGGCTGGTGGCTTCGGCCAACCTGTGGGCGCCCACCCACGCGCCGGTAGCCGCCAACGCGACGATGGAGTTCCAGGCGGCGCCGGCCTACGTGGACCGCGCGACCGCGGTGATCGAGGCTGCCCTGCAGGACGCCGCCGCGAACGACGTGCGCGCGGTGCGCGCCTGCGGGGTCGCGGAAGCACGCCTGGCGGTGCTGCGCGAGGCGGGCTTCGTCGATGAAGTCGTGCAACCGGGCGCCCTGGACCTGGGCGACCAACGCGTGGACGTGACGGTGATGCGGCGTGACCTCGGCTGACGAACCGGACTTCAAGCCGGTCGGCCCTGAGTCACTGCTGCCGCCGCCTGGCCGGCTGTCGTCGGTGTTCCTGGACAAGGCCGAGATCGTGATCGCCAACGTGGACGGCCAGTACCACGCCCTGGACGGCCTGTGCGAGCACGCCGGCTACCCGCTGGCTTCAGGGCAGCTTGTCGGTTGCGAACTGACCTGCCCTCTGCACGGCTGGATCTATGACGTTACCGACGGCTGGGTCATCAACCCGCCCTTCGGCTACCGCACCCGCAGCTACAAGGTGCGGGTGACGGATGGGATGGTGGAGGTGGCGTTGGCGGAGTAGGCGCGAGATGGCGTAAGGCTTTCTTTTAGGACAGACGACCGGTACGAACGGTCGGAGAGACCTGCAGTCGATTGCTAGGATTGCCTTACGGGCGGCGTGACGACACTTCAACCTTCACCTGGAGAAACGTCCAATGGCCGACCCGAGCATCAGCGTCGCCGCGCTCACCCGCGCCGAACTACGCGAGGAACTGGACCGCAGCCTCGCGCACTACGCGACCAAGGCGGACTTGGCCGAGTTGCGCGGTGAAATGAAAACCGCGATTGCCAATCTGCGGGCTGATCTGATCAAGTGGATGATCGGCTTGATGCTTGGTTCGGTGACTGCCGCCGTCGCCATCGCGGTCGCGGTTGACCGCTTCTTCGGCTAGGGCCTAAGAGCCTCAGCTCCTCGGCGGCGACGGTCGTCCAGAACTCAGGTTCGGGCCAGGCGAACCTTTACGGGAACACCGTTCAGGGTCGGGGCGGCCTGGGCGGCGCTCTCCGGTGGCTCGCCTTCGTTGACCGCCACGGCCAGGACCTCGGCGGCGATTTCTGACTCGTGCGCGGCCAGGGTTTCGTGCAGCGCCGCTGGGCCGTCGAGCCAGAGGTGGATACGGTCGGAGACTTTCAGGCCGGTGTCGCGGCGGAGGCCCTGGGTGGCGTGGACGAGTTCGCGGGCCAGGCCTTCGCGGGCCAGTTCGTCGTCGATGTCGGTGGCGATGGCGACGATGACGCCGTCCTGCTCAGCCACGCCGAAGCCTTCCTTGGGTGTGCGGCGAACGTCCAGATCACCCGGCTCCAGCGTCTCGGTCACTCCGTCAACCTCGATGTGGAGTGAACCGAGCTCGTCCAACTCGCGCACGGCTGCCGGTGCGTCAAGCGCGTCCAGCACGGCGGCGACCTGGCGGACCTGGCGGCCGAAGCGTGGGCCGAGCGCGCGGTAGTTCGGACGAACCTGGTAGTCCACCAGTTCGTGCTCGGAGGTCATGCGCCGAAGTTCCTTGACGTTCAATTCGTCGAGGACGTGCGATTGCAGCGCCGTCACGGCCTCCCAATCGGCGTCGTCGGCGACCCGCACCAGGCCCGAGCGCAGCGGCTGCCGCAGCTTCACGTTGGCGCTGTTGCGGGCGGCGCGGCCGGCGCGGACGACCTGCTGGGCCAAGGCCATGGCCGCGTCCAGATCGGGGTCGCGGAGCGCGTCGTCGGCCTCGGGCCAGTCGGTGAGGTGGACGCTGGTGGGGGCGTCGGGATCGGCTCGCCTCACCAGGTTCTGGTAGATGTCATCGGTCCAGAAGGGCATGACCGGGGCCAGCAGGCGGACCAGGCTGGTCAGCAGCTCGTAGAGCGTCTGGTAGGCGGCCTGCTTGTCGTCGTCGGAGTCGGACTTCCAGTAGCGGCGGCGCCCGCGGCGCACGTACCAGTTGGACAGCTCCTCGATGAATTCCTGGGCGGTCTGCACGCCGCGATGGACGAGGTAGTCGTCCATCGCGGCGGTCATGGTGTCGATGAGGCCTTGCAGGCGTGAGAGCGCCCAGCGGTCCAGGTCGGGACGCTCGGCCACGGGGATGCGTGGCGCGGTGGGGTCGAAGCCGTCGAGGCGCGCGTAGGTCACGAAGAACGAGTAGACGTTCCAGAGCGTGAGCATGCGGCGCTTGACCTCGGTGGCCGGGCCGTAGCCGAAGTTGATGTTGTAGAGCGGGTTGTGCCCGGCGTACAGCCAGCGCATCACGTCCGCGCCCATGCGCTCGGCAGCCTCGCCGAAGTCGATGGCGTTGCCCCAACTCTTGTGCATCGCGCGGCCGGTCTCGTCGTTGAGCTTCTCGTAGACGAAGACCGACTGGTAGGGCGACTGGTTCCGGATGGTGACGCTCATGAAGAGCATGGAGTAGAACCACAGCCGGATCTGCTCGCGCATCTCGGTAATGAAGTCCGCCGGGTACCAGTTCTCGAATTCCTCGCTGTTTTCCAGGTAGCCCAACGTCGAGAAGGGCACGATGCCGGCGTCCAGCCAGGCGTCGCCGACGGCGTCGATGCGCTGCGTGGGCGCCTCGCAGGACTCGCAGCGGATCGTCACGCGGTCAATCCAGGGGCGATGCAGTTCGCGCAACTGGTCCATGCCCTCGACGGCGCGCTCTTCAAGGTGCGCCTTGGACCCGATCACGGTCAGATGCCCGCAGGATTGGCAGGGATAGAAGGGCAGCGGCAGGCCCCAGTAGCGGCGGCGGGAGATGTTCCAGTCGCCCATGTTGCGCAGCCAGTCGGCCATGCGCGCGCCGGCGTACTCGGGCGTCCAGTTGACGGTGGCCGCGGCGTCCAGCATCGGCTGGCGGACTTCATCCGCGCGGATGAACCACTCGTCGTCCACCCGGAACACCAGTTCTTCCTGGCAGCGCCAGCAGTGGGGGTAGCGGTGGGTGTAGGTGTGGTGGCGATGGAGCAGGCCGCGTTTGCGCAGGTCGGCGACCACGTCGTCGGCCACCTCGCGGGCATCGCGGCCGGTCAGCCAGTCGTAGCCGGCGGTGTAGGCGCCGTTCTCGTCGATGGGCACCAGCACTTCGAGGCCCAGGTCCTGGCCAAGGCGGAAGTCTTCCTCACCGGCACCCGGCGCGATATGCACGACGCCGGTGCCTTCGTCGGCGCCAACGTCCGTCCAGGGGATGACGCGGTGTGTCAGGCCATGCACGGCCGGCAGGTCGTCGAAGGGTCCGTCGTAGGTCAGGTCCAGGAGGTCGGCGCCCTGGTGCCTGGCAACGACGTCGGCATCTTTGCCAAAGACCTCTGATATGGCGGCTTCGGCCAGGAGATAGCGGCCCTCGTCCGCCGCCACCTCGACGTAGGTCAGGTCGGGATGAACCGCCGCCGCCACGTTGGCCGCCAGGGTCCAGGGCGTGGTGGTCCAGATCAGCAGCCAGGTATCGGGACGTCCGTGGATGGGCAGGCGCACGTAGACGGCGTCGTGCTCGACCTCTTCGTAGGTGTCGATCAACTCGTGCTGCGAGAGCGCCGTACCGCAGCGGGCGCACCAGGGCATGGCGCGCTGCGCCGCCGCGATCCAGCCGCGCTCGTTGCAACGCCGCAGGAAGTGCCAGATGTGCTCGATGTTGGTGTCGGAGTGGGTGAAGTAGGAGTCGTCCCAGTCCATCCACTGCCCCAGGCGAACGGACTGCTGCGTCTGCACGCCCGAGAACTTCTCCACGCGCTCGCGGCAGGCGTCGGCGAAGGCCTCCAGGCCGAATTCCTCGATGTCGCGCTTGGAGTTGAAGCCCAGGTCCTTCTCGACCTCCACCTCCAGCCACAGCCCCTGGCAGTCGAAGCCGTTCTGGTAGCGCTGGTGGTAGCCGCGCATGGCGCGGTAACGCTGGTAGACGTCCTTGTAGGTGCGGCCCCAGGCGTGATGCACGCCCATCGGGTTGTTGGCGGTGATCGGGCCGTCGAAGAACGACCAGCGGGGGCCGTCGGCGTTCTTCTCGCGCAGCCGATTGAAGGTGTCCTCCGCGGCCCAGAAGTCCAGCATCCGGCGTTCCATGGACGGGAAGTCCAGTTCGTCCGGCAGCGGTTCGAAGGCAGAGTTGGGCTTGGCAAGACTTGGGGTGTCGTCACTCATTGCGTCAGTCCGTAAGCGCGATTTCGAGGCGGCGGTTGATGCGCCCCTTGTTGGCGGCGTTGATGATTTCGACGCGGCCGACCTCGCTGGTATTGGCGACGTGCGTGCCGCCGTCGGCCTGGCGGTCCAGCCCTTCGATTTCCACGATGCGGATGTTGGCGATGTGGGCCGGTACCAGGTTGACGTGGGTGCGGATCAGGTCGGGCAGTTCCAGGGCTTCGGCGCGGGGCAGTTCGTAGGCGCGCACGGGCCGGGCGGCGGCCAGTTCGGCATTCAGGCGCTCCTCGATCTCGTCGCGCACGTCGTTGATGCGGATGCCTTCCAGCGAGAAATCCATGCGGGCCTTGGCGCCGTCGTCGTAGATGTGGCTGCCGGTCACGTCCGCCTGCCAGCCGGTCCAGACCACGCCGGAGAGGGCGTGGAGGGCGGTGTGCAGGCGCATGAAGGCGTACCGCAAGTCCCAGTCCAGGTGACCGGTGACGGCGGTTCCAACCGGCGGCGCTTCGCCTTCCAGCCGGTGGACGATGTCGCCGCCCTGGCGGCGCACGGCGGTTACCGGCCAGACCTGGCCGTGGTCGCGCAGTTCGCCGACGTCGCTGGGCTGCCCGCCGCCGTGCGGATAGAAGGCCGTACGGTCCAGCGCGACCCCGTCCGGCCGCGCGGCCGTAACCGTGGCCTCGAAATCGCGCAGGTAGCTGTCGGCGTAGAACAGTGCCTCGGTTGCCATGTCGCTCCAACAACGAAAAAACCCGTCCCCAACGGGACGGGTCAGATAACCCGCGGTACCACCCGCGTTGCGCGGTCACCAGGACCGCGCCGCTCGCCCGGCACGCGCCGCGAGGCGGATGCCGTTGCGCCGATCACAGAGCGCAACTCCGTCCGGTTCTACCAGCCTTCAAGGGCCTTCGACCGGCGGCTCGGGAAGGATGTTCCAGCGGGACCCTGACCGCCCGGCTTCCACCGTCCCAGGCTCGCTGCGGCGGGCCGCCCGCCAAACGCGTTTCCGTCAACGCCTTTGCTACAGGGATGGAGTGTCGCCGCCGACTTTGCGACGGTCAAGACTTTGAGCAGTGGCTGGTGGTCAGTGACTCGTGAAGAGGCCGGCCACCAGTCACCAACCACTGACCATCGTTCGCTGGCTATTCGCCCTTTGCGCCCGCAATGTCGCGGCGTTGGAAGATCCAGAAGGACAGGCAGTTGAGGATCACGATGTAGGCCAGCGAGACCAGAAATCCCCGGAGGGCTTCCGCCTGCGCGGCGACGGCTGCGGCAGTGCCAAGCGACGAGTCGTCGCCGATACCGATGGAAGCCAACTGCGCCTCCGTGCTTCCCAGCCAGTCATCGATTGCCCAACTCATGACGAAACCCGAAACCCGCTCGAACCACTCAAAACCCGTGAGGCTCTCGAACACGATGCTCTCGACGACGGCGTAGCCAAGCGACAGCCCGACGGCTAAACGAGTGGATCTCGTAAGGACCGCAAAAAGTGTCGCCAAGGCGATCCAGGGAAACAGCCCGTAGACGACCTTCGCAAACGTGCGAATCAACTCGCCCCACGCCGCGGAGGCGGCTATCCCTCGGCCACCCTCCAAGGTCACGTAAGCGACTTGGGAGCTAAGCGTCACCGAGAGAGTCCCAACTAGCGTTGCGCCGGCGCCCAACAGCGCGACAAGTATGAGCTTTGCAGCCAAGAACAGCCAACGCGTGTCGCTTACTCGTCGCACGGGGCGCGTGGTGCCCCAGCCGTACCCGGTTGCCGTTACCGGGGCGGTAAGGATGATGATGAGAATCGCCACGAAGCCGTGAGAGGCCAGAAGGCCGAAAACCGCGCTGTTCGGGAGGGCCAGAACTTCCGCGGGGACAGCACCCACGATCCCCGTGCTGGGGTCAACACCAAGCGTTATCTCGTCGCCGGCACGATAAGAGGCGTATGAGACCCAGAACGTGAACTGCATCAGCATCACGTTGACCAAAAGAAGAATCCAGGGCAACCGGCGGCGGCGAAGCTTGTACCACTCCCAGCGGGTGAGCGCCAAGACTTCAGCAGTCAAATGGGCTCCTACTGTTCCTCAACCATGGCGTGCAGAAGTTAGCGCACCGCAGTTGGCGGGGCCGAAATTTCCCCGATGGACCGCTACTCGCCCTTGGCGCCGGCGATGTCGCGGCGTTGGAAGATCCAGAAGGACAGGGCGCTGAGGATCACGATGTAGGCCAGCGAGACCAGGAAGCCCTGCAGGGCTTCGGGTTGCATGGCGAGGACCGCGGCTTCGCCAAACGATTCGTCGCCGCCTCCTGCGAAGAGCGCGCCTCCGTCCGTGCCCAGCCAGCCGCCGACCGCCTGCCCGAGGATGTAGCCGGAGAAGCGCTCGAACCAGTCGAAGTTGGCCAGGATGCTGATCACGATGCCCTCGGCCACGGCGTAGCCGAGCGCCAACCCGATGGCCGTGCCGGAGGAGGTCGTCAGGACGGCGAGAAACACCCCAAGCGCAACGTACGGCAGCAACCCAAAGATGGCCTTACCGAACGTGCGCCCCACCTCGACCCATTCCGCCGACTCGGCAAGCCAACTGCCGCCTTCCAACGTCAGCGAGGCGATGAAGCTGCTCAGCGCCATGCTGAGGGCCCCTACGATCAGCGCGCCAACGCCCAGAAGCGCGACGAGCAGCAGCTTGGATGCCAGCAATTGCCAGCGTCCGGCGCCGCGCGTCAGCACCGTGCGCACCGTGCCCCAGCCGTACTCGGTGCCGGTGAGCGAGGCGGCCAGGATCATGATGAGGATGATTGTGAATCCATGCGAGATCGCGAGCCCGATCACCGCGTTGTTGGGAAAGGCCAGGAGTTCCAGGAAGGCTCCACTGACGCTGGCGGCGCCGCCGTCGCCCAGCGTCACCTCGTCGCCGACGCGGAACAAGGCGTAGGCGCTCCAGAACGTGATCTGCAACAGCAGCACGCTGACGAACAGCAGGATCCAGGGCATCCGCCGGCGGCGCAGCTTGAACCACTCCCAGCGCGTGAGCGACAGCACCTCGCCAATCATTTGGAATGCTCCTCGTGTCTTTCGGTTACCGACAGGCCGTGCGGCGACCGAAGCCTCGGCATCGTCGTGGTTTCGCGCATCGGTCGTTACTCGCCCTTGGCGCCGGCGATGTCGCGGCGCTGGAACAGCCAAATGGCTGTGCCGCCCAGGACAAGCATGTATCCCAGCAGAACGATGAACGACTGGGCGGCGTCCGGCAATTCAGCCGGGTAGGAAAACGTCATGCCGCCGGGAAGTCCCATCCACCCGTAGCTCGCGGGCCCGATGAGGAATTCGGCCACGCGCTCGAACCAGTCGAAGTTGAACAGGACACCGACCAGGATCGACTCGACGAGGTAGTAGCCCAGGGCTATCCCGATGGCGGCGCCGGTCGATGACGTCAACACCGCCACGAACGCGGCCAGAGCGATGTAGGGAAGCAGCCCAAACACGGCCTTGCCGCACCACTTCACGACTTCGATCCAATCGGCGGATTCGGCCAGCCACGCTCCGTCGCCCAGCGTCAGCATCGCGACCGCGCTGCCGACGGTCCAACCGGCGGTCCCAACGAAAAGTGCGGCCGCCCCCAGTAGGGCGAGCAGCAGGAGCTTGGACATCAGGAACGGCCAGCGCCCCGTTCCTCGGGTCACGACGGTCCGCAAGGACCCCCAGCCGTATTCGGTTCCGACCAGCGACGCGGCCAGGATCATGATGAGAACGATCCCGTACACCTGCGACACCAGCAGGCCGCCAACCACGTTGTTGGGGAAGAGCAGGAACGTGTCGTCGGCGCCGCGGACGGCCTGCTCGGTCTCGGATCCAAACGTCCCCGAAACGCTGCCCCAGAGCGACAGTTGCGGCAGGGCCGTGATGATTGCCAGCAGAACCCACGGCATCCAGCGGCGGCGGAGCTTGAACCACTCCCAGCGGGTGAGCGACAGGACCTCGTTAATCATTTGGGCTGTTCCTCGCTTTTCCCGGCTGCCGAATGGCCGTGGGGTGATCGAGTCCTTCGCGTCGTCTTAGTTTCGTGCATCGGTCGCTACTCGCCCTTGGCCCCGGCCACTTCGCGGCGCTGGAATACCCAGACGGCCGCGCCGGACAGCACGACCACATAGCCCGCCAGGACGAAGAAGGACTGCGTCGCGTCCGGCAGCGATCCCGAACCGAACGACACGCCGCCGGCCGAGCTTTCCATCCAGCCGCTGACGGCCTGACCCAGGATGAAGATGTCGATGCGTTCAAACCAGTCGAACGGCATCAGCACGCCGAGCAGGATCGACTCGGCAAAGTAGTAGCCCAGCGAAATGCCGATGGCGGCGCCCGTGGATGAGGTCACGACCGCCGCGAACACGGCGAGCGCAATGTACGGCAGCATGCCGTAGACGGCCTTGCCGAACCCGATGCCGAGGCCGGACCAATCGGCGGAGGCCGCGATCCAGTTGGTATCCAGCGTCGTAAGGGCGATCACGCTGCTGACGCCCAGCGCGGCGGTGGCGACGATCAGCGCCCCGACGCTCAACCCGGTCAGCAGCAACAGCTTCGAGGCCAGCAACGGCCAGCGCCCGGTGCCCTTGGTCAGCACGGTGCGCAGGGCGCCCCAGCCGTATTCGCTTCCGATCAGGGACGCGGCCAGGATCATCACCAGGATTCCCGCGGTCCCGCGCCCGGCGATGAGGCCGTTGGCGAGGCTGGTCGGAAAGGCGAACATCTCGAGGAACTGGTCGCTGGTCGAAACGGTGACGTCGCTCGACCCTCCGCCTTCGCTTACCGTCACCTCGCTGCCGTTGCGGAACAAGACGTAGGTGACCCAGAAGTTGACCTGTACCAGGAGCGCGGTGATGGCCAGGAGAATCCAGGGCATCCAGCGGTGACGGAGCTTGTACCACTCCCAGCGGGTGAGGGACAGCACATCGGCGATCATTCGGACCGTTCTCCGTTCTCGCCGGTGATGTCCAGGAAGTACTGCTCCAGCGAGACCTGGAGCGGCGCGATTTCCGTGACGTAGACCTCGGACTTGCTCAGCAGGGCGGTCAACTCGGACGAGCGCTCGTGCGCGATCGTCACCACCAGCGCGTCGTCCTCGGCGCTGGCGGCCTCCACCTCGTCCGACGCCGTCAGGATGGTCAAAGCCTTGGCGTCATCGGTGGTGCGCAGCCGCACCTGCTCCTGCGGACGCAGTAGCTCGGCCACGTCGCCCTGCACCACCAGGCGCCCCCTGGCAATGATGGCCACGCTGTCGCAGACCTGCTCAACCTCGTTGAGCAGATGGCTGGAGAGCAGGATCGTGCGGCCTTCGCGCCCGAGATCGCGAATCAGGTCGCGAACTTCGGCCATGCCGGCGGGATCCATGCCGTTGGTGGGCTCGTCCAGCAGCAGCAGTTCGGGATCGCCCAGCAGGGCGTAGGCCAGGCCCAGCCGCTGCTTCATGCCGAGCGAGTAGGTCTTGAAGGCGTCGTTCGCCCGCCCGGCCAGCCCCACGAGTTCCAGCAACCGATCCAGTTCGCGGGGGTCGTTGCGACCCATGACACCCTGGAAGTAGGCCAGATTGCGGCGGCCCGAGAGGTAGGGGTAAAACGCCGGCGTCTCCACGATCGCGCCGATGCGGCGCAGGGCGTCCCGGCCGCCGCCGCTAGTTCCCAGCAGGCTGAAACTGCCGGACGTGGGCCGAACCAGTCCGAGCAGCATGCCCATCACGGTGGTCTTGCCCGCGCCGTTGGGGCCGAGCAGGCCGAACACGTGGCCGCGCGGCACCTGCAGCGAGAGCCGGTCCACGGCCAGCACGCGGCCGTAGCGCTTGGTGAGCGCCCTAGTCTCAATCACGGTGTCGGTCATGGCCGAGGTCTCCTGGGCAAGCTGCGCATCTGGCGCTCCTTGTGCGGCGTTCACGCGGCTCACTGTAGGCGGAGCCGCGCTATGCGCCATCGCCCGAACGGCGTAATTTCGGACCTGCAAGTCGGCCGAAAGGACTAGTGCTTCTCTGCGGTGCGCCGACAAGACGCTGGGTGCACCCGCCGGTTGGACGGGAGACGCGACAACGGCGCCGATGGCGCGGACCTATCGGCCCGCTAGCTCACCGGCGCCGTTGTGTCAGGAGATCAGGCCGCGTCGGCCGGCGCCTCCTCTTCGGCTTCGCAGAACGGCAGCCCAAGCTCGTCCACATCGGTCTGTCTGGCCTCGGCCAGAGCCGCAGGAATGCACCCGGTCAACTCGTTCCCCGCGAGGTCGACCCTGCGCAGATTGGCCAGGTTCCCCAGCTCGGCCGGAATGTCGCCCGTCAGCTGGTTCTGCTCCAACCCCAAGACCGTCAAGCTTCCGAGGTTGCCCAACTCAGCTGGAATCGGACCGCTCAGCTGGTTATGCCTGAGCCAGAGTTCGTCCAGGTTGACGAGGTTGCCCAGTTCGGCCGGAATCGGGCCGCTCAACTGGTTGTGATCGAAGTCCAGTTGCGTCAGGCCGGTGAGATTGCCCAACTCGGCCGGAAGCGGGCCGCTGAGCTGGTTGGACCAGAGCCCAATCCAGACCACATTGGGGAGATTGCCCAGTTCGGCCGGAATCGAGCCGCTGAGCTGGTTCAACGTGAAGTCCATGTGGGTCAGGGTGGTGAGGTTGCCCAACTCGGCAGGAATCTCACCGGTCAGCTCGTTGATGCCGAGAGCTACCCACTCCAAACTCTCCATGTCCCCCAGCTCCGCGGGAATGGACCCGCTGAGTTGATTGGCCCAGAGGGAGAGACGGGTCACCTTGTCGAGGTTGCCGATTGAAGGCGGAATCTCGCCCGTGAGTTGGTTTCCAAAGAAGTCCAGATTCGTCAGGCCGGTCAGTTGGCCGATCTCCGCCGGGATCTCGCCGCTCAACTGGTTCTGCGAGAGATCCAGTTCAACGACCCGGCCAGCTCCGATCGTGACGCCGTACCACTGGCGAAGCGGCGCGTTGCTGAGCCAATTGTGGTTCAGATTCCAGTTCGGGCCGTCGAGGGCGTGGTAGAGCGCAACCAGCGCGTCGCGGTCGGCGGCGTACTGCGCAATCCGGGCGTCAACGCCCGAGACTTCCTCGAGTACGAACTCCTGGCCATCCTCCAGCGGCTCCGCGGAACGGAAGCTCTCGAACGCTTGATGAATATCAAATGGGTACATGGCGTCGCGGGCGGCATCGCCCAGGAAGCGCAGATGCACCAACTCGGGGCTGTCCGGCCGGTGTTCGAAGACCGCGGCCTGGAAATACTGGCGGATCACGCTTGGAGCGGCGCTCTCGAGATTGAAGATTGCGCCGGGCGCATCGTCGGGACGGGCTTCGGACTTGGGGTGGCCAAAGGCCTGCAGGCCACCCAGGGCGTTGAAGAAGTCCAGGAAGCCGACAGGCGTGCCGTCGATGGCGACGTTGGATACGCGGTGACCCCACGGCCCCAGCGGCAGGCCGGGCTGCTCGCTCAGAAGGTCCGGCTCCCCGCCCAGACCGCCGAGGTCGTCCCAGACTAGGCGGCGCTCCATATGCCAGCCGCCGTCGCGCTGCTGGCAGTCCACGATGCCGCGCTGGTAGTACTGGGTCACGCCGCCGGGGCGTTCAGCGATAACTTCGGATGTCGGATAGCCCCAGCGCGGAACATCGCCGGTAGTGCGGTAATAGGTCAGGAAGTCACAGGTCACCTCAGCGTCGCCGACGGTTATCAGCAAGTCGGGAATGTTGTGACCCAGGGTCGCGTCGGGAGCTAGAAACGCGGACCGCTGCACCATGGCGGAGAGTCCGCCGGACGCCATCTCGTCTGCGTCGTGCTGGTCCGCGACGACTGGCGATACAAATGCCAGAAGGGCCAGAAGTGTCGCCAGCAGAACCGCGCCAATGCGGCGGGGGTGTACGAGCAGCGACAGCGCGTCCGGGTAAGCAGAAACAAGCCTTGTCATTTGGCGCGTGATTTCTCTTGTGGGGGCGATTCGCCCGAATGCCTTACACCTAGTTTACGTTCTGCGACGTTTGACACGGGTGGAATGAAGCAGGCGGCAACGAGGGTCTTAGCGGCTGCTATGCCGGCCCGGGGTCGTCCCACACAGCGACGATGCGTCCGTCGGGACCCCGCAGTTCGGCGGGGTCAGGGTCTGAGTTATTCCAGACGTTGCGCTGCTGAAAGCGGTGCGAGCCTGAGGCTTGGCCGGAGACGACCGTCAGGTTTGCTCCGGGCGCGATCGTGGTCCCGGGTGGGAAGCGGTAGCCCTGCTTGCCGCGAAGGCTGACGAGCCACCAGCCGGCAATGTCCAGCGGAGACGGCCCGTCGTTGGTGAGCGTTACGACTTCTCCGACCTTGTCGACGGTTAGCGAGATGTCGGCGGCGCCAAGCGCCCACATGCCCTTATCGCCCGCGCGAGCTTCGGCGACGGCGCGATCGATGGCTTCCCGATGCGCCAGGTTCGGGGATACCGGCAGCGCCCGTGCCCAGCCCTGGCGTGCCAAGTCCGCCGCCAGCAGGCGGTCCGCCCTGAAGACATGCCGGAGCAGGCGGCCGCCGGCATCGGTAGGTTCCGCGTCGGCAACAAGCCGCAAAGGGCCATCGCCGATGAGGGCGCGAAGGGTGTCGCTCGCCTGCTCAGCGAGGTATCGCTGCCCGGCGTCGTCAAACTCGGGGGCGTCGATCCCGAGGACGCGAACCGTGACCTCGCCCGACGGAATCCTGACGGTGAATGTGTCACCGTCGATCACCTCCAGCAGCCGGCCGCGAACGCCGTCCACCTCCACTGCGACCGACGGCGCAGGGGATGGGGTCGGTGTGGGAGTTGCGGCCGGGGTAGCCGTTGGGGAGGGGTTAGGCGGTGGTACGGGTGCGGAGGTGGTAGCGGGACTCACCGGCTCACGGAGGCTAGAAGGCCGGCCGGGATCGGGCGTGTCCGCGGCGGACGCCGGCTGACTGGGAGCGGCGGTTGCCGCGCGCGCGGTCAGGCGCAGAACGACGGTTTCGTCGGGTCTGCCGTCGCAAGCTGCCAGCACAGCAGTAGCCACCGCCCCAGCCGCCAGGCGCCAGGCTATTGGCGCGAGCTTCCGCGTGCCGCATCAAGTGGTGTTGGTGGACCAAGGAGCACTTTACTGCGATTTCTGAGGCACGTGGGCTGAAGCTGACCATGCCGGCTTGGAGCCGGCGGTCGGGCGGACGTGACCTGGAGTTGACGAGCCGGCGTGCGTTCCTGAAGTGGACCGCCGTCACCTGAGAGTCCGCAGACGCCGGTATGGGCGTCATCGAGATTTCGGTGGCCGAGCTTCCGACTACAGCCCCTCGGAGTCTGACGATCTGGCTGGAAGAATGCAGGTCTTGGAGGAATCGCGGTGGTCTTCCTGGTTTCCGAGGCGTCAGTTCTGTCCTGATAGCTCGAAATAGGAATATGCTGCATGGAGTAGTAGCCGCTACGGAGAATCACGCATGGCTAACTATGCGGCGCTGAAGAGACGTCTGGACCAGGGCGAGGTGGTCATTCTCGATGGGGCCATTGGAACCGAGCTTCAGTCGATGGGTGTGCCCATGGATCCGGCCGCATGGTGCGGTCCCGGCAACTACACGCACCCTTCAACGGTGCGGCAGATGCACGAGCGGTACATCAAGGCGGGGGCGGATGTCATTACCACCAACACCTTCAACACCCTGCGCCCCGCCCTGGAGGCTTCCGGGTACAGCGAATTGGTGCGAGAAGTCAACGTGCGCGCCGTGGACGCAGCGCACGACGCCATTGCCCGGACCGCGGTGGATCGGCCGATCTGTATCGCCGGTTCCATCTCGTGTCGAATCCCAATCCGCGACCGCAGGACGGGGACACTGCTGGGAGGTACCGGCTACGGATATGGCGCCAGTCTTTCGACGGCAGAACTGCGGTCCTACGCCGAGGAGCAGGCCAATATCCTGGCCGAGTCCGGCGTGGACTTGTTCCTGATCGAGAACCTGTGGGCCGACAATGAGTCCCGGGCCATAGCCGCGGAAGCAGCAAAGGCCACAGGGCTGCCGGTCTGGGTGGCCTTCACCGCCTCTGTAGCGGAGAACGGTCAGGCGGTGCGAATGAGTTTCGGCGGCGAGCGTGACTACAGCACCGGCATCGGCATGCCCCTATGGACGGAGAGTTGGCGCCCGGTCGATGACTCAAAGAGCCTGGCCGACGGCGTGAATGAGATTGCGTCGCTGGAGCCCGACGTCCTGGGCGTGTTCCACAGCCGGATCGCGGATTCGACGCGGGCGCTCGAGGTCGTGCTCGACGAGTGGTCCGGACCCGTGATCGTGTATCCGGACGCCGGCAGGGAAGACTATCTCGCGACCTGGCAGGACCGCAGCGTGAGCAACGAAGAGTCCGTGGAGGAGTTGACGCGCGAAGCCGAGACCTGGGTGGAAATGGGCGCCCAGGTCGTGGGCACATGCTGCGGGTTCGGCGTCGACTACACCAGGTCCCTGCGCGATGCTTTGCCGGCCGGGACTTCGTCGCCGCGAAAGGTGGCCGGGCACGCACACAACCATGGAAACCGGACGTAAAGGTGGCTTCGGCGTAGGCGGGCGGACCTGATATGGAATCCAGACCGTTGGTGGTAGTGGGGGCCGGAGTGTCGGGGACGGCCGCCGCTATCGAGGCGGCCAGGGCCGGCGTGCAGGTCACGCTGATCGACGAGAACCCCGTCCCAGCGTCAATGGCCGCGCTGAATGTTCCGCAGTTCTTCGGCCAGCGATTCAATGCGGTGCTGCACGACAGCGCCCTGATGCTGAGACGGGTGGCGGCGGCGAACGAAGCCCTGGCCGAGGCCGAAGAGGCCGGTGTGGACGTTCAGATTGGGACGTGTGTCTGGGGCGCCTTTCGGAATAGCGACACCAGCAGAATCCTCGACGGTCCACAGCTCGGCCTTGCCGACCGGGATCAGTCGTGGCTGATGAAGTACGACAGGCTCATCGTGGCAGCCGGCGCCAGGGACCTGGGCGTGGCCTTCGCAGGGTGGAACTCGGCTGGGGCCATGGGGGCCAACGGGGCGCATGCACTGATGCACCACTACCAGGCGTTGACCTCGCGACGCATGGTGGTGGTGGGCACCGGCAACCTGGGTCTCAACACCGCCCGGATGGCGCTGGGCCGCGGAATCGAGATAGCCGCCGTCGTGGACGTGGCCGATTCCGTGCGCGGCGACAGGGCCCTGAGTGCGGCGCTGCAGAACAGGGGCGTCAAGCTCTACACCTCCCACACCGTCAGGGAGGCGGTAGGACGAGACGGCGAGATCGAGACCGTCGTGCTCGTCGAGATCGACGACTGCCGTGAGCCGGTTTCCGGCACGGAGAAAGTGATCACCGCCGACACCGTCTGCCTGGCAATCGGCCTGGTGCCCAACGTTGAGCTACTAAGTCTCCTGGGGTGCGACCTCGCCTTCGAGCCCGAGCTCGGGGGGCACGTGCCGGTCCACGACGACTGCATGCGAACCAGCGTCAAAGACGTGCTCGTTGCCGGAGATGCCGCCGGCTTCCATGACGGAATGGTTCTCGACACCGAGATCGCACGAAACCAGGGCCGCCTGGCTGGGATTGCCGCGGCCGAGTCGCTCGGCGCAATCGACACAGCGGAGGCGACTGCCCGGAGAAGTGACCTTCAGGTGACGGCCATCGACTCGGGACCGACCGACGCTTACTTGAACTGGATACGGTGGCTCCGGGCTCTGCTCAACGCCGGCGGATCAGAGGTCCCCGTGTGCCCGTGCGAGGAGGTCACCCGTGCGGACCTGATCGGCCTTCGGCCGCCGCGGTTCCTGAAATGGGAATCGGAGCGACGGGACGGCCGCAGCCTCGGAACGCTTGCCCCAGATGCTCCGGTCAACCCGGACCAGGTCAAGCGCCTGACACGGGCCGGCATGGGCCACTGCCAGGGACGGCTTTGCCGTGAGCAAGTTGCGCTGCTGCTTGCCGAGGCGTCGGGGAGCGACATCGCCGAAATGCCGCTGATGTCCTACCGGCCGCCGGCGCGGCCGCTGCCACTGCGGGTGCTGTGGTCGCACGAAGAGTCGGATCAGGTACGCAGGGAATGGGCCAAGTGGTTCAGCCCTACCAGTCCAGTGATGGGGTAGGGGGCGGCAGGAACCGAAGACATGCCCGCTGAAAGCGCCGACGTCGTCGTTATCGGGGCCGGGGTATCCGGCCTGAGTTCAGCCTATTTCCTGGCCAGGGCGGGACGGGATGTGGTGGTGGTCGACAAGGGGATCGTGGGGGGCGAGGCCTCCGGCAGAAACGGGGGGATGGTCAGCGAGCGGGTTGACGAGCCATTGCTGATCCCGATGGCCGTGGAAGCCACGGAGCTGTGGGCGACGCTGGACGAGGAGTTGGGCCATCCGACCGAATTCGTACAGGAAGGAAGACTCCAGGTCGCGGTAACCGAGAAGGATATGGGCGACCTCTTGGCGGAGCGGGACGTGGCAATGCGCCACGGCATTGACGCCGCGCTGGTTGAACCATCGGAGATACGGGACATGATTCCGGGAATCACCGAGCGGACGCTGGGCGGGTTGTTCTTCCCCAATGGCGGCCACGCCAACACCCAGCTCACGGTGCAGGCGTACGCATGGGCGTTGCAAGACCTGGGAGGCAGGCTCTACCAGAACACGACCGTTACCGGTCTTCGGATCGTCGACGATAGGGTCACGTCGGTCGAGACGACCGCCGGCGCCATCGCGGCCGACGTGGTGGTCGGCGCCGCCGGGCCGCAGACCGGGCTGTTGGCGGAGCTGGCGGGCGTTCACGTTCCAGTGGCGCCGGCACGGGTGGAGATCCTGGCGACCGCGCCCGTGGAGCCGCGCTTCCCGATCGCCCTGGTGGGGAACGGGCTCTACGGGCACCAGGCCGTCCGGGGAAACCTGATCTTCGGCGGTGGGGCCCACGAGTGGACCGACGTGGATCTGACCACCAGTCCCGGCAAGCCCAATACGCCCCTCATCAGGAATATCGCCAGGCGGCTCGCCGAACTGCTGCCGGGAGCGGCGGACGCGCCGGTTATCCGAAGCTGGGCGGGGGTGGTGGAGCAGGCCCCCGACTATCGGCCGATCATTGACATCCTGGACTACCCGAGCAACTACGTTGTGGTCACGGCGTCGGCGCATGGCTTCGGAATCTCGCCGGCCACGGGCAAGGTCGTGAGCGAATTGGTGCTGCACGGCGAGTCGAGCATCGACATCCGGGGTTTGGGGCTGAATCGTTTCGCGGACTACGGCCCCGACTGGCGCGAGAAGCGCGGCTGGATCCCGTCTCCTCTGCGGTACTGACCGCGACGTGGTCCGTCAGGACGCGCGACGCGGCGGCGAATTTGGTGGGCGCGAGGGGACTCGAACCTCTGACCTCCACGATGTCAACGTGGCGCTCTAACCAGCTGAGCTACGCGCCCAAAGGTTCGGACTTCAGACTGTAGGCGGCCCGAGGCCAGGATTCAACCTTGGACCGCTCGCATCGGTAGGGTCGGGCCCGGCCCGGACGCCTGCGATCTCAGCGATTGAGGGGTAGGCTGCGGCTGACGGCCGATTCAACCGTTTTCGACTGACCCGGGAGAGAGTGTTTCGATGGCGCAGGCGCCAGCCGTGTACACAGCGACCGACCTGCGGCAACGCCTGGACTCGCTCCCGCGCTTTCACCTGACCGATCTGCCAACGCCGCTGCTGGATCTGCCGAACCTGACCCGGAAACTGGGCGGCCCGCGGCTGCTGATGAAGCGCGACGACCTGACGCAGCACGGGTTGGGCGGCAACAAGAACCGCAAATTCCAGTTCGAGGTCGGCGCGGCTCTCCAGCAGGGCTGCGACGTGCTCCTGTGGGGCGGCGGGGTGATGCAGTCCAATCATGCTCGCCAATGCGCGGCGGCGGCCCGACGCGCGGGTCTGGACGTGGTGTTGGTGCTCAACGAGGGGCCGCACGGCAGTGAATCTCAGGGCAACCGGCTGCTGCTCGAAATCCTGGGCGCCGACGTGCGACCCACGGGCCGAGACGGGATGTTCGGGCACGAAGCCGACCTGGCCGCGACGGCGGACGAACTGCGCGCCGCGGGTCGCAAGCCCTACGTGATCGACTACGGACCGCTGACCTCCATTGGGTACGTCGAGTGTGTTCTGGAGATCCACGAACAATCTCGGACGTTGGGCGCAGAGGTCACGCACCTCTACGTGGCCTCGGGCGGCGGCACGCAGGCCGGGCTGGAACTCGGCAACCGCGCGTTGGGCGCGGGCTACGCCATTCGTGGCTTCAGCCCGCTGATCGTGGACGGCGGTCGCACCGCCCAACAGGCGGGGATGGCCAACGCCACCGCGGAACTCCTGGGGTTAGACGTGCGAGTTCGGGCCGAGGACATCTGGAACTCGCAGGCCTTCGTCGGCCCCGCCTATGCGGAAGCGACGCCGGAGGGTCTCGATGCTATTCGGCTGGTGGCTGAGACCGAGGGGATCTTTCTGGAACCCGTGTATACGGGCAAGGCGTTTGCCGCTCTGCTGGATGACATACGCAGCGGCGATCTCTCGGAGCAAGACACCGTGGTATTTCTGCATACCGGCGGAACCCCGCTAATCTTTGCCTACGCTCGCGAGCTCGGTGAATCGTCGCAGCCGAACGGGTAGGCTGCGGCAGCGTGGTAGGGAGGGTTCACATGCGAAGAGCCGTCAAGACTCGATCTGTCCGCCGCGTTGCGGGCATGCTCGCCGCCGTTGTGCTTATCGTTGCCATCGCGGTGGCCTCGGGCTGTGGCCAGGAACGAAGCGGCAGCTTCAAGCTCAACCCGAGCAAGGCCTCATCGGCTGGTATCGGCTTCTAGGGACAGCCGTGACATTCGCGGCGCCTGACGGCGGCGCGCGTCTCAATCGGCCGTGTCGTCGCCATTGGCCGGTTGACGCATGACCCTGGCCGAGTCAAATGGGGTGTCGAACCCTGTCGCCCGCGTGGTGTTCTTCTGGAGCGCCACCACGCTGAACTGGCGACTGGACAGCTCGAACCCTTACGCCGGCCTGCTGGCGCAGGCGCTGGCCGAGCACCGGGTCCGTGTTGAGGTCAAGCGCTCGGGCAACCTCGGATTCGTTTGGAAGTTCCCGCGTCCCTACGACATCGTGCACTTCAACTGGAACCCGACGTTCTACGAGCACCCGAACCCGGTATTGGCGGTGCTGCGCCTTCTGGCATTCGCGACCATGCTGGTGGTTGCGCGGCTGCGCGGATTCCGCATTGTCTGGACGATGCACAACGTGGTTCCGCACGAGCAGATTCGCGCTTCGCACGGGGAAATCGCGCGTCGGGTGGTGACCACGCTGGCCAACGCCGTGATCTGTCACTGCGAGTACGCCAAGTCCGTGCTGGGCCGTCGCTTCGGCCGACGCTGGGGCGTGCATGTGATTCCGCACGGGTCGTTTGCGGACGCCTATCCGCGGGAAGCCACGCGGGCGGAGGCGCGACGGGCCTTCGACATTCCCGACGACGCGTTCGTCTACGGGTTTTTCGGGAACATCCGGGCGTATAAGGGCGTTGAGCAGTTGATCGACGAGTTCGGGTCGCTGCAAGGCGACAACCTGCGCCTGCTGGTGGCCGGAGCGCTGCATGCGAACTATCACGGACCGCTGCACACGACCGAGATCAAAGACGAGCGAGTGGTCGCCCATTTGCGACACATCGCCGACGAGGAAGTGCAACTGGTGATGGCCGCGGTTGACGTGCTGGTGCTGCCGTTCCTGGACACGCTGACCTCGGGCTCGGCGATCCTGGCCCTGGGCCACGGCACGCCGCTGGTGATGCCGCGCCGGGGGTGTCTGCCGGAATTGGTCGGCGACAGCAAGGCCGCGGTGCTATACGACCCGGACGATCCAACGGCGCTTCGCCAGGCGTTGCTGGACGCGCAGGCGCTTGATGCCGAGGTTTCCGTTCGGTCGGCCGGCGAGTTGGACGCGGGGCTCAATTGGGCGGGAATCGCCCGCAAGACGGTGGCCGCCTACGGCCTGGATGGGAGTTCAGAGTGACCGGATGGGAACTGGGACTGCCCGCGGGCCCGCTGGAGCGCGCGCTATCGCGTCACGAATCGCCGGCCTTTGCCGCGACCATGCAGGAGTTGCGCGACGAAGCGGCGGCGGCCCTGGCCAGCCCGCTGCGACCGGTGGCTCGCAACGGCGGCTACTACCACTCGTACTTCTGCCCTGTCGACGCGGCCGAGCTGATCTTCGAGGAGGACAAGCCGACCCAGCATGTCTGTCCGGTGTGTGGACGCGTTTGGTCCGGCGAACCGTTCGACGATTCCTGGCTCTGGACGGCCAACCGCCGCATGGCGCAGCGCGCCTATCGCCTGGCGCTGCTGTGGCGGCTGGAAGGCAACCGGGCGCACCTGGACGCGGCGCGCCGGATTCTCACCGAATACGCCGCCATTTACCCGGACGTTCACAGTCCGCGCAATGATCCCAGCGTGGGCAAGATCACCTATTCCGCCCTGGACGAGTCGGTCTGGGCGATTCCTATTGCCTGGGCCTGCCACTGGATCTGGCCCGGCGTCGTCGATGACCGAGATCTGCTGCGCACGCGACTCCTGGAGCCGGCGGCGGCGCACATCGAGTCGCAGCGCACGCCGCGCATCCACAACTACGAGAACTGGCTCAACGCGGCATTGGCCACCCTGGGCACGGCGCTCGGTGACGAGGCGCTGGTTCGAACCGTCATTAACGACACGTATGGCCTGACTGATCAGCTCGCCCGCGGCGTGTTGGACGACGGTCACTGGTACGAGGGCGCGTCCAGCTACCACTACTACACCCTCGGGGCGGTTCTCTACCTGGCGCAGGCGCGGGAAGGCCTATCGGGCGACCCGGTCGGCAATCCAACGATGCGCCGCATGTTCGAGGCGCCGCTACGGATCGCGTATCCGGACGACTACGTGCCGGCGATCAACGACTGCTGGTACCACTCGCGCGTCACCGACGAAGTGGGGCACGGAATTCCCAACGGCCCCGGCTTCTACGAAATGGCCGCGGGGAGATACGGCGCGCCGGAGTTTGAGGCGGTGCTGGCACGCGCGTATCAGTCGATGCCGAGGTCAAACGTCGAGTCGTTGCTCTACGGGCCTGACGAGGTATCGGATGCCGCGTCGCCGCCGCTGGTCGAGTCCAACGAGGCGGCCAGTGGCTTTGCCGTGTTGCGGCCGGAGCTTCCGTCCGGCTCGCCGGGCGAGCTGCTGCTGAAGTACGGGCCGCACGGCGGTGGGCACGGGCACGCCGACAAGCTGGCGCTCAGCATCTACGGCGGAGGCCGGCGTTGGGGCGCCGACCTGGGTACGCCGGGCTACGGGATTGCCATCAACGACTCGTGGTACCGCCACACCCTCAGCCACTCGACGATTCTGCTGGAGGGCGAGGAGCAGCCGCCGGCGACCGGCGAGGCTCGCCGCTACCGGCCAGTCAGCGGCAATGACTTTGGCATCGCCGACGCCCAGGTGCACTGGGAGCAGGGTCCGTACGCGGCGGTTTACGCCCGCCGCGTGGTGCTGGCGCGCGATGGGTACTTTATCGTCCTGACGCGCGTGGAATCGCCAGTCGCGCGTCGCGCCCATGTTGTCTTTCACCACGAGGGCACGTGCACCGGCTGGCCGGCTGGCCCGGAGGCGCCGCCGAATCTGCCGGATAACGTTTCCTACGCTCATTTGAGCGAGGCGGTGGCCTGGCCGGCCGAGCAGGGCGCCGAGGTGCGCTTGGATGTGCCGGTCAACGGCGAGCCCCCGGCGATGCTGACGGTCGTGTTTGCGCCACAGCCGGGCGCGCGACTCCTCACCGCACGTTCACCGGGCAATCCGGCCAGCGACTTGCGTGCGACGCTCATTTGGGAAGTCACGGGCGAGGCGTTCTGGAGTGCCGCCGCCTTCGTATACGGCGACGATACGGACGTTGACTGGGTGCCATCGTCGTCAGAGGAATTGCCCGGTCTGGTCGTGCGTCGCGCTGGCCGCGACGAGACCTGGTCCTTTGCCGGCCCCGCCAACGCCACCTTCAACTATCCGGTGGTCGGCTAAGACTCCGGCGATTCCCTAATGTCCACGGGGCGCTTGCCCCCGTAGAATTCGCGCACATCTGTTGACGCGCGTGCCGTGGTGGCTGTACGGTCCGCCACCGCTTTGGCGGGCGCCGTTAATTGGGGGCCGAGCGGCCTTTGACCAAAATGGGGCCTGACGCTCGGAATTGAAGGAGGTGCGATGACCGCAACTGACATGGCCAGTGCGCCCACACCCGCCAGACGCGGGCGCGGCATTCTGGGCTGGACGTGGAAGGAGACCCAAGGGTTCCTGTTTATCCTCCCTTGGTTGTTTGGGTTCATCGTGTTCATCGCGGGGCCCTTCTTCTTCTCCTTCTTCCTCAGCTTCACGCAGTGGCGCCTGGTGGGCGACATCAAGTGGCTGGGCTTTGAGAACTACGCCCAGCTGTTATCCGGGGAAGACACCCGGTTCGTCCAGAGCGTCTACAACACGGCCTACTACGTCGTGTTCCACGTTCCGGGCGTGCTGATCATTTCCTTCATCATCGCGGGGCTGCTCAACCGCAAGGTGAAGGGCATTGCCATTTACCGCACGGCGTTCTATCTGCCCTCAATCACCACGGGTGTCGCCACTGCGGTGCTCTGGTACTGGGTGTTGCAGCCGAACGGCCTGCTGAACAACTTCCTGGACATTTTTCTGAAGCCGCTGGACATCCAGGCGCCCAACTGGCTGGGGTCCACGACCTGGGCCATGCCGGGGCTGATCATCATGAGCTTCTGGTCCGTGGGGACCACGATGATCATTTACCTAGCCGGGCTGCAGGGGATTCCCCAGCACCTGTATGAGGCCGCCGAGATTGACGGCGCCGGCTGGTGGGGCAAGGTCCGCCACGTCACCATTCCGATGATGACGCCGCAGATTTTCCTGACCATGGTGCTGGCCGTCATCGGCTCGTTCCAGGTCTTCACGGCCGCCCTGATCATCACCGAGGGTGGTCCGGCCGACGCGACGCTGTTCCTGCTGCTGTACCTGTACTGGAACGGCTTCCGCTTCTTCAAGATGGGTTACGCCTCGGCCATCGCCTGGATTCTGTTCTTCGTCATCCTCTTCCTGACGATCGTGCAGTTCCTGACCGCGCGACGCTGGGTGTACTACGAGGGTGAAAGGGCCGGTTAGGGGGGACTATGGCGCAGCAAACGGTAACTGTAGAACCATCGGACCCCTCCGGGATGCCGTCGTCGGTCCGCATCCGTACGCCGGCGCGTATCCGCGCGATGCGCGTCAGTGGACGCGTCCTGACGTATGTGATTCTCTGGCTGGGAAGCTTCGTGTACGCCATCCCCTTCCTGTGGATGGTCCGCACGTCGTTCATGCGGCTGGACAAACTCTTTGAAGAGCCGCCGCAGATCTGGCCCGATCCCTGGATCTGGCAGAACTACATCGACATGTGGGAAACGGGGCCGTTCGCGAACTGGATCGTGAACTCCCTCATCCTGGTCGCGCTCGGCATGTTCGGGCAGACCTTTATCAGCATCTTCGTGGCCTACGGCTTCGCGCGAACCCAGTTCCCGGGCCGTAACCAGTTGTTTGTGCTGATTCTGGCGACGCTGATGCTGCCGGGTCACGTGACGATCGTGCCCAAGTTCATCATGTTCCGCACCGTGGGACTGCTGGACAGCCTCTGGCCGGTGGCCCTGCCGGACCTCTGGGGACAAGCCTTCTACATCTTCATCCTGCGGCAGTTCTTCTTAACGCTGCCGGTTGAATTGGATGAGGCAGCGGAGATTGACGGCGCGAACCTCTTGCAGGTGTTGTTCCGCGTCGTAATTCCGCTCTCCAAACCTGCAATCGCCACCGTGGCGGTGTTCAACTTCATCAACAAGTGGAACGAGTTCTTTGAACCGTTCGTCTTCATCCAGACGCCTGAGAAGTTGACTCTCGCCGTGGGCATCCGGTGGTTCCGGACCCAATACGGGACGGAATTCCAGATGTTAATGGCGGCGTCCATCGTCTCGGTGGCGCCAATCGTCATTGTGTTCTTCTTCGCACAGAAGCAGTTCGTGCGCGGAATTGCGCTAACCGGCATCAAGTCGTAGCTCCGGCTTGACGTCGTAATCCGCCTGGTGGGGGCCAAATGGCCCCCACCGGTCGTTTAAGGGTCGTTTGCCGTCGGTCGCCACCAAGGGCCATCCTGTCGTGGGCTTATGAATCAGCGTTGACTATTAGGGAGCGGCGATCGCTGGCCGTCGCGAGACTCCGGCCAATGCCATGCACCTAGCCAGCCGGGCGATCACATACCTCGCGCTCTGGCTGGGGAGTTGCCTATTCGCCGTTCCGTTCCTTTGGATGCTACTCACGTCGTTCAGGCAGATCGACTCGGATCCCGCGGCCCCGACACAGTTCTGGCCCGATGCGTGGACCTGGCAGAGCTACATCGACGCGTCGGAGACAGCGCCGTTGGCAAACTGGCTCGCGAACACGCTGGTCCTGGTTGTGCTGGGCCTTTTCGGACAGACATTCGTCAGCATCGTGGTGGCCTTCGGCTTCGCCCGAACGCAGTTCCCGGGCCGAAACCAGCTATTCATGCTGGTGCTGGCGACGCTGATGCTGCCGTACCACGTGACGGTTGTGCCCTGGTTCATCATGTTTCGCAGCGTGGGTGTGCTCGACAGCCTGTGGCGTATCGCGTTGCCGGATCTGTGGGGCAACGCCTTCTACATCTTCATCCTGCGGCAGTTCTTTCTGACCGTGCCGGTGGAGCTGGACGAAGCGGCCGAGATCGACGGCGCCAACCTGCTCCAGGTCCTGTTTCGCGTCGTGATCCCGCTCTCCAAACCTGCCATCGCGACCGTGGCAGTGTTCAACCTGATCCACAAATGGGACCAGTTTTTCTGGCCCTTCGCCTTCATTCAGACCCCTGAGAAGCTGACCCTGGCCGTGGGCCTCCGATGGTTTCGGACGCAATACGCCAGCGAGTATCCGATGCTCATGGCGGCGTCCATCGTCTCGGTGGCGCCAATCGTCATCGTGTTCTTCTTCGCACAGCAACACTTCGCGCGCGGCGCTGGCCTGAGCGGCATCAAGG
The DNA here is from genome assembly GCA_022824865.1 of Chloroflexota bacterium. Classification (GTDB taxonomy): domain Bacteria; phylum Chloroflexota; class UBA11872; order UBA11872; family UBA11872; genus UBA11872. The sequence continues at coordinate 59,787 of JAJDZD010000006.1, forward strand.
CGTAACCCGCCAAGTCCGCGCACCGGACGGCAGCCGGGGTTTCGCCTGGCCGCGACGCGCTGTCGGCGATGCTAGGTTTGCCAGGCGGGTCAGGCTACGGATTACTAGCGATGCGCTATCTGCTGGACGCTCGCTTATCCGGTGGCGAGGATCTGCCAGCCGCTCGAATCGGCGCGCCGGCAGCGCCGGGTCCACGCCGTCACGCACTTCCAAACCGAATCCGGACTAAGCGTAGGGTCGGGCGGATTCTCACCTACGGGGTGCTGTCGCTGGGAAGCGTTCTCTTCCTCGCGCCGTACGTCGAGATGGTGTTCACGTCGTTCATGGGGCCGCATCAATTTCGGGACGCACAAGTGACAACCTGGCGCGTCACCCGGACTCTTCAGAACGCACTCTGGCCCGACCCGTGGACTTCACAAGGCTATATGGCCGTGTGGGAGGCCGCGCCGGTCTTGAGCTGGATCGTCAACTCGCTGATCCTGGTTGTGCTGGGCCTGTTCGGCCAAACGTTCGTCAGCATTCTCGTGGCCTTCGGTTTCGCACGTACGCAGCTACCCGGCCGGAATTACCTATTCATCGTGGTCCTGGCCACACTCATGCTGCCGTACCAGATGTTCATGGGACCCTGGTACGCCATGTTTCGCGAAATAGGTCGGCTTGGCAGCCTGTGGTCAGTTGCGCTGCCGGACCTATGGGGCAACGCGTTTTACATTTTTCATCTTCCGGCAGTTTTTCCTGACCATTCCAGTGGAGTTGGACGAAGCCGCAGAGATTGACGGCGCCAACCTCTTGGAGGTGCTATTCCGCGTCGTGGTTCCGCTGTCGACACCGGCCATTGCTACCGTTGCCGTGTTCAACATCGTCGCCAAGTGGAATCAGTTCTTCTGGCCGCTTGTCTTCATCCAGTGGCCTGAGCGGTTGCCGTTGGCCGTGGGCATTCGCTGGTTTCGCACCCAGCATGGCTACGACCCTCAGCTACTCATGGTGACGTGCATCATTTCGATGGCGCCCGTCGTGATTTTCTTCTTGATCGCGCAACGGTATTTCTTTCGAGGTGCAGTGCTGGCGGGGGTTCGGCCCTAGCCCGATTCCACGTTGTCTGACAGGTCAGGGTGGTCGCAGCACACGACGTACGGCTTGCAGAGTAATGCCGCTGACCGCCACACTAGCGTCGCGAGCCCAGCCAGATTGGACCCTAATGCGCTTACTCTTGGCCGCCGGCGCTGCGCAAGACGCCGACCTGGAAGACGCGCTAATCGGCGCGCCGTCGTTGGACATCGTTGGCCACGAGCGTCCCGACGCGCAGGCGATTGTTCAGACTGCCGCTGATGCAGGCGGCGCGGCCGCCGAGGCCGGGATTCCCTGCGCGGTGTTCATGTCGGCCGTAGCGGGGACGGCTGGGCTGTCGGCGCTGCAGGAATCCGGAAGTTCGCGCATAAAGGTGCTGGCGCCCGCTCTGCATCGCTCGCCGCATAGCTTGTTACGTGCGTCGCTGGACACGGGACGAATCGGCTCGCCGCGATTCCTGCGCTGGACGCGCTGGGCACCGGCTGGTCCTGAAGACCTTGCGGGTGCCCTGATTGACGAGTTGGCTGCCGTGCTCAATCTGATGGGTCGACCAGCGGTGACTGCATACGCAGCGGGCCAGGCCGTGGGCGAGGACGAACCCGACTACCTCACGGCCATCCTGACGTTCGAACGCGGGCTCACGGCGGTGCTGGACGTTGGCGCGGCGTCCTCCGGCGGACAGCCGTTCGACCGCGCCATGCTGATCGGGGCCAACGGCTCGATCCACGCCGATGGACGAGCCTCGGCGGCTCAGCGGCTTGGCGATTCGGAATCCACGTCGCTTGATCTGGATGGACCATTCGCCGGCCATATTCGGGCCGTAGAAGCCTTCACACGCGGCGAGTCGCTCGATCCCGCCCCGACAGCGCAGGCCGCCGCCGTGCAGGACGCCGTCTTGGCCTCCATGTCGTCTGGCAACGCTGAGGCCGTAGCGGTCCAGAGTCGCTGAACCGGAACTGCGCACCTTCCCGCCCGGAAGTCGGAAGACCCTATTCGTTTGGACAGCGCGTCAGTCGCTAGTCGCCGCATAGGGAATCGGCTGTCCCTCGGGAATCTCCGTCAGTTCAACGATGTTGTCTTCCGGGTCGCGGGTGTAAATCACGCGGGTCCAGGTATCGAACCAGGCGACTGGTTCCCCAATTGACTCGACTCCCGCCGCCGCAAGGCGATCCAGGATCGGGTCCAGGTCGTACACGATGAAGTGCACGTGGTTGGGTCCGTGCGTGTTGGGCTGGCGCTGGACAGGCGCCGAGGGGTGGCGGACATATTGCAACAGTTCAATGGCCGCCGGTCGGTCAGGCGTTCCAAGGAACATGACCTCCAAGCGCACATTATTCAGGCCTAGCAGCGCATCCAACGGCGCGCCCTCGCGGCTCATCCGGCGCGCCTCAGTCAATCCGATCACTTTCTTGTAGAACCGCGCGACCCGGTCCAAGTCCTGAACGACGATCCCGGTGTGTCCAGAGTGAATCGCCATGCGGCGCGCCTCCTACAATTTCAGTGTCTGACGGCATTGTGACAGCGCACGGGAGCGGGGGCGTCTCTGGCCACACAGCGGGCCCACATGTGGGTGGCGTTAGCCGCGCTTGTGCAGGCTCCGGACAGGCTCCGCGACGCCCTCCACGGCTCGGCCGCGGCCTACTACGCGGGAGCCATCGCGCCCGACGCCCGCGTTCGCGATGAAGCCGCCCGCGAGGCGACCCACTTCTACAGCTTTCGTGATCCATCCACCTGGGGAACGGCCACCCGTCGACTGTTTGATGCCTACCCGCATCTCAGCGATCCGTCGTCGCAGACGGAGCCTCAGGCCGCCTATGTGGCCGGCTATCTGACCCACCTGGCCGCCGATGAGGTGTTCGTGATCCGGCTCGGTGAGCATGCGGTCCAGGGCAATGGCGCGGCGATCGGCGGGTTGTCCTGGGCCATTGAGGCCGGCTCGCCTGAACCTCCGCGCGGACTCGCGACCGCGTTTCGATGCTTGGCCGACTTTCGGGCTGACGGTCTTGACACCATCGCGGAGGCCAGCTTGCTGGAGCGTAAGGCAGGTGGCGTAAGCACGATCGACCCTGGACTGCCACTTGGCGAACTGCGCCGGGCCATCGTTGCGCTCAACGGGCTGACGGTGAGTCCCGTGGAGTCCGCGCATGAAGCCGATGCGCGAGCGGCGATTGGACGCGACATCTTTGGCCCCGATGTCGCCGTCGAATTTCTGGCGGAGGCGGAAGCAGAGGCCGTGCGTCGGCTGCGCGCGTTCGCCGCCGGGACCGCGGCCGACTACGATGCCGCGCACCTGCGCGAATCCGCCCCATGATCTGATGCACGATCTCTGCATCCGCGACGCCCTGATTGTGGACGGGTCCGGCGCCCCCGGCGTGCGGGGCGACGTAGCCGTGGATGGCTCGATGATTGTGGCCACGGGGCGAGTCGAAGACCGCGCCACGCGCGAGATCGACGCTTGCGGCAGGGTCGTGTCACCCGGCTTTATTGACGTGCATACCCACTCCGACCTGCTCTTGCTGGACCGCCCGGACCATCAGCCGAAGGTGCGGCAGGGCATCACCACCGAACTCACCGGCCTTGATGGCATTGGCTACGCGCCGCTGGCTGCCGAGGCTCGCCAGCCCTTCCTGGACTACTTCGACGCCCTCAACGGCCAGCCGGATGTGGACGGTCCCTGGGAGACCGTTGGCGGCTGGCTGGACAGCTTTGACCGTACGGTCGCCGTCAACGTTGCCCACCACCTCCCCCATGGCTGCGTGCGTGCGGCTGTCCTGGGCTGGGAGGACCGTCCGGCCACGCCCGAGGAATTGGCGCAAATGCGCCAGATCGCGCATGAGGCGATGCGCGATGGCGCCGCAGCGGTATCAACCGGCCTGGACTACGCCCCCTGCACCTTCAGCAACACGGATGAGCTGGTGGCGATCAGCGAACCGGCCGGGTGCTTCAGCGCGCCCTACGTCACGCACATGCGCTACAAGCTGGGAATGCGCCAGGCCATCCGCGAGACGCTGGAAATCGGCCGTCGCGCCAGGTGCCCGGTCCACATCTCGCACTTCAACAGCCAGGACAACAGCTGGTGGGTCAACCATGACGAAGCCGACCGGGCGATCGACCTGGGCGTCTCAGTGTCGTTCGACACCTACGCCTGGGCCGCCGGTAGCACGCTGATGCACTTTTCGTTCCCGGACTGGGCGTTGGATGGCGGAGTACCGGCCATGCTGGCAAGGCTGGCTGACCCGGCAACCCGGGAACGCATCGAGGCGGAAATGCGAAGCGCCGACAGCGGGCGACGGCTCGACGGTTCCAGTCTCCGGCTGGCCAGCGTCCCATCGCCGACGAACCGTCACTTGGAGGGTCGCATCCTCGCGGACATCGCCGCGGAACGTGGCGTCGCCTCGGAAACGCTGCTGGTTGACCTGGTGATCGCCGAACGCGGCGTTGCGGCGGCGGTGATCCACAATTCGGCGACTGACGCCGACTTCGAAATGACGATGCGGCATCCCGCCCACATCTGCTCAACCGACGCGCTGCTGACGGGTGGCTCCCCGCATCCGCGAACGTTCGGAACCTATCCGCGCTTCCTCGGGCACTTCGTGCGCGACCGGGGCGCATTGCCCCTGGAAGAAATGATCCGCCACATGACCTCGGCGCCAGCCCGCCGATTCGGACTGATCGATCGCGGACTGATTCAGCCCGGCATGGCTGCGGACCTGGTCCTGATTGACATGCCGCAGGTCAAGTCCAACGCGACCTTCGACAACCCGACCCGCTACCCGGACGGCATTGACATGGTGATCGTGAATGGCGAGGTCGTGGTTGACCACGGGCGTCACACGGGCGCCACGCCGGGCCGCGGGCTGCGACGGGGCGTTGCGGCGGCATGAGCGCCGTTGGACCCGGCCAACAAGCAAGGCCGCCGGGCTATACCGGCGGCGGTCGCATCTCCGGGCTGTTCTGGAGACTGTTGAACCGCCTGCTCTCACGGCGGTGCCCCGTGTGCGGGGGCTCGGGAATCGATCCCGAGGGTCCGCCCGCCCGCCCCAGCGGCCGTCCGCCGCGCTGCCCCCGCTGCTACGGCTTCGGACGCGTAGCCTTCCCTTAGCCAATGGCTGCGGAGTCTGTCGTGGAGTTGGATCATTCGACAGTTCGGGCGCTCTTCCAAGCGCCAACGGCAACCCGTCCTCTATGGGCGCCGCAAGGTCGGCGCCTTGCCTACACGGTTGCCATTCCCAACGTTGAGGCGAACAACACGTCCAGCGAGATCTGGATCCTCGACACCGAGCGGCTAATCGCCGAAAAGCTGGTCGGAGGGATTCCAGGCAGCGGGCCTTCGGTCTCCTGGTCGCCGGACGGCGACCGCCTCGCCGTTGTGGAATCCGAGGACCAGACCGACCGCATTGTCCTGATCGGACTTGACGGGACGCGGCGCGAGATCGATCTCGCGCTAGCCGCGCACGGACGCCTGGCCACCCATGCGTTCTTCCGCACGTTCGCCTGGTCGCCCACCGCTGACCGGCTGCTGTACACCGCGTATGACCCTGCGCCCGAAAACCCGCCCGACCCGGCCGTGAATCCGCGCAACGACGGCGACGGGCTGGGCGAAGTCGAACGCATTCGCCTCTGGGTGCATGACCTGGGTGGAACCGAGCCGCCGCGACCGATCACGTCCGACGAATTTCACAGCGGCGCTGGAGTTTGGCTGCGCGATGGCCAGACCGTGATGTTCGTATCCAACCGCAGCGGACGAGAAGAGGGCGCGGTCTCGAATCTGACGCAGCCGTTCGGGATCTGGACGACCGACGTGGCTGGATCGTCCGAGCGGCCACTGGTCGTGGGCTCAAACGCCGCCATCGCGCCGGCGCCCTCGCGCGACGGGCGTCGCATCGCGTTTCTCGCCGCGCCCATGATGGGCCCGCATTCCGTCAACATGGAGCTGACCACCGTCGACCTTGCCGGTGGCCACCCGCGATCCCTTACCTCCGGTCTGGACCGCAGCGTGGACACCGAAGCGCCGCCGGCGCCGGCGCCCGACGGATCATGGATCGTTCCCGTGATGGACGGCATGCGCAACGCGCTCATGCAGGCGCGCGACGATCGGCCGCCGACGCCGCTAGCGCTCGAACAGCCGCACGCCTCGCTGCCTGACGTTGATTGCCACAGCGGCGAAATCGCCTGCGTCACGCAGGCGGCCACCGTTCCACCCGAGGTCGAGCTGCTGTCGCCGGATGGGCGCACGCGCTGGCGCTCGACGCACCAGGGCGTCGAATGTGAAGCACGGCCCCGAATCTGGACTATCGAATGCGAGGACGGACTCGCGATCGAGAGCCTGGCGCTGGCGCCGGCCGTCACCCCGCCACGGGGCGTAATCCTCTGGCCGCACGGTGGTCCGCACAGTCGCACCGCCCATGAGTACCGTCCGGAGAGTGAGGCGGCGGTCCGGCACGGATTCGCGGTGGTGCAACCCAACTTTCGAGGCAGCCACGGATACGGGATCGACTTCGTTCTGGCCGACCGGATGGACCTGGGAGGCGGCGACTATGCGGACTGCCTGGCGGCCCTCGATTCGTGGCTGGCTACCGCGGATCATGACGACCTGCCGGCCTACATCACCGGTACCAGCTACGGCGGCTATCTGACCGCGTGGGCGGTTGGACATACGCACCGGTTTGCCGCGGCGGTTGCCGTGAACGCGGTGACCAACGTGGAGAGCTTTTTCGGTCAGACTGACATCCCAAGCTGGGTCTACTGGGAATTTGGCGGCTCACCACTGGACCAGCGCGATCTGATCCGCGACCGTTCGCCCGTCCAGCATCTCGCAGGAACCAGAACGCCAACGCTCGTGGTCCACAGCGAAGAGGATCGGCGCGTGCCCATTGCCCAGGGACTTGAACTCCACGCGCTCCTGCTAGCCGCCGGCGTCACCACCAAGTTTGTGCGCTATCCGCGCGAGTACCACCGCATTGCCGAGCCGGCGCATCGTGTGGACTTGATCTCGCGAACGCTGGACTGGTTCTTCCGCCACTCGCGCAACGCGGCGTAGCGTCCAAGCGACGAATCGCAGCCGGCGGCCGTAGCCGCGCCACCGCCCGAAGGGCACTGGTCTGCTCTTTACCGCGACGCGTGCGAGGCGTTATTGTCTCGTCAGGGGAGGCGCAGGTTCCGCGGGCCACACACGGCCCTCGTTGGCCTTGTTGGCCGGAGAACGGCGCCATGTGCGGCATCGTTGGGTATATCGGCGATGGATCGGCCGCCCCAGCCATCCTGGATGGGCTGCGTGCCCTTGAGTATCGAGGCTACGACTCCGCAGGTCTGGCGGTCCTCACAGCAGAAGGCTTAAGCGTCCGTCGTCGAGCCGGGCGCATCGACGACCTGGCCTTATTGATTGACGACGAGTTGATGTCAAGCGCCATTGGCATAGGTCATACCCGTTGGGCGACCCACGGGGCCGTGACCGATAACAATGCGCACCCTCATGCCGACGCTTCGGGCCGTCTGGTCATCGTCCACAACGGCATGACCGACAACGTGACCGAATTGCGCGCCGAACTGCTGGCCGACGGGCACCGATTCGCCTCGGAGACCGATACGGAGGTCATTGCCCATCTCATCGGCATACAGCGCGATGCCGGGGCGTCACTCACGGACGCGGTCGGGCGAACGCTGCGTCGCCTCGCGGGTGCCCACTCGGTGCTTGCGCTAGCTGCCGACGAACCGGACCTGCTGGTGGGTGGGCGTGTAGGTTCGGCCGGTGGCTTGGTGGTCGGACACGGAAGTTCCGAAGCCTTCTTGGCATCCGACCTTCCGGCTGTGGTTCGGCATACCCGCAACCTGCAAGTTGTGGAAGCTGGGGAGACCGTCACCCTACGCACCGACGGGGCTGAGTTTCAGGATCTCAACAGCCGTCCGCGCCACCGACGCCTGTTCTCGGTGCCCTGGGGTCCCATGGCGGCAGCCAAGGCGGGCCACCGGCACTTCATGCACAAGGAGATCCACGAACAGCCGGAGACGCTGGCTGACACGATTCGGCCTCGGGTCACGCTTGATCCTGCCGAGCTTCGACTTCACGACTTCCAGCTTCCGGTCGACGCCAAAGCCGTTGATCGAGCGGTGATCGTGGCCAGTGGCTCGTCGAACTTCGCCGGCATGGTTGGCGCGCGTTATCTGCGGGATCTTGCACGAATTCCAGCTTCAGCCGAGGTCGCGTCCGAATTCGCCTATGCGCCAGGGCCACTCTCAGACCGGACGCTTATCGTTGCAATTTCGCAGTCGGGCGCCACAGCCGACGTGCTGCTGGCGGTGGAACGGGCCCGGGATGCCGGCGCGCCTGTGGTGGCGCTCGTCAATACGGTCGGTAGCGAACTCACCCGAACGGCTGACGCCACCCTGAATCTGCACGCGGGTCCTGAAATCAGCGTGGCAGCCACCAAAACATTTGTCTCCCAATTGGGGGCGCTGTACCTGTTGGCCTGTCACGTTGGTGAGCAGCGCAACATCCTGCCTGCGGACCAGTTGGCGCGCCGACTCGCAGACATCGCACACGCGCCGTTGGCGGTCGCCCGCGCGCTGGAAATCGAACCGCAGATCGAAGACCTCGCGCGTCGTTTTCACGACGCCGTCAACTTCCTCTACATGGGACGTGGCCTCGCACACGCCATCGCGCTGGAAGGTGCCCTGAAGCTCAAAGAGATTTCCTATATCCACGCCGAAGGGTTTGCGGCCGGCGAACTGAAGCACGGGCCGATCGCGCTGGTGTCGCCCGACATGCCGGTGGTGGCCGTGGCGCTGAATGACGAGTTGCGGGCGAAGACGCTCAACGCCGTCGCACAGACGCGTTCGCGGAACGGGCGAGTCATCCTGGTCGCCACCGAAGGGGACGACTTGGAGGATGGGATAGCCGACGAGGTCATCATCGTGCCGGGCACGCCGTCGCTGATTGCGCCCATCACTAGCGTGATCCCGCTGCAACTCTTCGCGTACCACATCGCGGTCTGGCTGGGTGTGGACGTGGACCAGCCACGCAACCTTGCCAAGTCGGTGACGGTCGAATAATGCAGGCGCCGGCCACTTCGCCAGCCAACGACCGTGCACGGCTGCTAGGCCAGATTCTGGCCCTCGTCGGAGTACTGGTCCTTGTCGCTGTGGTCGTGCGCGAAACCACGAACTCACCTGCCTACGTCGCAGCCAACGAGCGCATTGAGGAACTGAACACGCAGATTGAGCGTGTCGAGCGATCGAACGCGGAACTCCGCGAACGACTGGCCTACGCAGAATCGCTGCCGGCCTTGCGAGAAGTCGCCAAGCGTGACTTGGGACTGGTCGATCCCAGTGACCGCGCGATCATCATCATGGATGATCTGAGCGGCGGGCCGCTTCATACCCCGGTACCGCTGGAGCCGCCGCCACCAGATCCGCCGCCGCCAGTGCGATTTGGCCACATCGGCGCCTGGCTGGAGGCTTTTTCCGGCGGTTAGACGTTCGACGCACGGCGTAGACTCGCCTCGTTATGCGCGTGCCAATTACTCGCGTCGATCCCTCACTCCCCCTACCTGCATACGCCACTGACGGCTCCGTGGGGTTCGACTTCACGACGCGCGTAACTACCGAGGTTGCGCCGGGCGGTACCGCCCGGATCCCGTCAAACCTTGTTGTCGCGACCCCGCCCGGCTACATGTTGCTGGTGGCGGTGCGTAGCAGCACACCCCACCGTACGGGCCTACGGCTTTCCAACGGCATTGGCATTGTCGACCAGGACTACGCCGGCCCGGAAGACGAGATTCATATCGACGTCTGGAACCCGACGGATCGTCCGGTGGTCGTGCAACGCGGCGATCGGATCGCCCAGGGGGTGTTCGTGTCTGTCGCGGTGGCCACGTGGGACGAACGTGAGACGCCGGAAGCCCCGTCACGCGGTGGGTTCGGAAGCACCGGCTAGTCGCGAGCTTCCGCGGCAGGCCGTACGCCTGGTGCGGGACGCCGTCTACAGGGCGACCGTCCGAACCGCCGGGCTGACGGCGCGCGATCTGCTGGCCGTGGCCGTGTCGGGCGGACCTGACTCCATGGTCCTGTTGGACGCGCTGCTGGCCGCCCGTGAACGCGGGGGACCAGCGCTCCATGTCCTGCACTTTGACCACGCCTGGCACGACGGCAGTGCTGCTGTGGCACGGGACGTGCACGCGGCCTGCCGCGCGAGAGGCGTGGCGATAACGAGTGAGCGGGCCGCGCGGCCCACGCCGGATCGGGGTGAGTCCCGGGAAATGGCAGCCCGCCGCCTTCGGCACGACTTCCTGCGCCGCGCGGGCGCGCAGCTGGGCGTCGCCCGGGTGGCCACGGGACATCAGGCTGATGACCAGGTCGAGACGATCCTGATGAACCTTGCTCGCGGCGGCGGACCCGAAGCCCTTCAAGGCATGCGGCTGGACGACGGCTGGACGCTGCGTCCGCTGTTGACGGTGTGGCGCCGCCAGGTGGAGACATACGCGACGATCCGATGTCTGCCGACGCACCGCGATCCGGCCAACGATACCCCCGCCTATCGCCGCAACCGTATCCGCCACGAGTTGATTCCCCTGCTCGACGAGATTTACCCGGGCGTTCGTAAGGCACTACTGCGCGCGGGTGGGCTGGCGGCGCCGGCAGCCGAGCCCATGGTGGGTTCTGCTCAGGGAATTCGAATGCCGCTGGCTCCGGATCGGCGTGCGGTGCCTGCCGGCCCGCTGCGCGAGGTGCTGAACGCCACGCTGCGGACCGACGGGCGGTCAACTCGCCAGCTCGGCGAGTCCCACTGGCGAGCGTTGCAACGGGCGTTGGCCGACAACACAGCCGGACGCTGGATCCAGTTGCCCGGCGGGCGCTGGGCCTATGCGCGGGACCGCGCGATTGGGTTGTACGACCACCGAGTCAGTGACCCGCGTTGGCCTGCGTCGGCCGACCTGTCGGTTCCGTCGGAGGTGGATCTGGCGACAGGCCGGCTAAAGCTCCGTTACCTGTCGCCCACCAAGGAGGAGTGGGACCTGCCGACCATCGAGACGCTGGCCGTTCCCCCACCCGACGCCAAATTGGCCGTTCGGACACCGCGCCCCGGCGACCGTCTCAGGTCGTCGGTTGATGGGCGCCGACACGACCTGGCGCGCCTGTTGCGCCGTCGCCGGGTGCCCGCCGCGCTGCGCGACGGCACTCCCGTGGTCACGATAAACGACCAGCCCGTCTGCGTTCCGGGAGTAGTGGTTGACGCGGACCACCACCCCCCGCCCGATGCCCACGCCATCCTCGCCGTCTCCATGGTGTGGGCGCCGTTGCCCCAGGCGAACGCACCGGGTGGTTTCGTTACGGAACCACCCACAGGCGTTCGTACACTCGATACATAGCAGAGGTGCGGGTCAGGGCGCGATAGGGCCGCTGATATAATCGCCGACTTTCGCGCGGCGCAGCGCCCTTCTCGTTCTGCCTCGGGACGAAAGGCTGCCCTTCCATGAACAACCGACTCGTCCGCAACGGCTTCATGTACATCGTGCTGGCCGTGGCGATTCTGGTCGTGTTGTTCGTGATGTTCAATCCGAGTCCGCGCGAGCAGCCCGTGCCCATCTCCACCCTGCTTGCCGAGGTCCAGGCCGCTGCGGAGCGAGGGAGTCGTCCCCAGATTCGCTTGGGCGGTACGCGAGTTTCGGCAAACGTGGACGGGCGCACCATCAGCTCCGTTGTGGACGACAACTTCAACATCGGACGCGAACTGGCCGACCGTGGGATAAACATCGGGGGCGAGCAAGTCACGGTCGAGTTCGATGAACCCAGCAACGCGCCCACGATCATCAGCATCCTGACCTCGGTGCTGCCGCTGCTGGTCTTTATCGGGCTGCTCATATTCCTGATGCGGCAGGCCCAGGGGTCCAACTCGCAGGCGCTGAGCTTCGGCCGCAGTCGCGCCCGCATGGTCACCGCCAACCGTCCCAAGGTCACGTTCAAGCATGTGCAGGGGGTCGACGAGGCCAAGCAGGAACTGGCCGAGGTCGTCGAGTTCCTGAAATACCCTGAGAAGTTCACCAAGATTGGCGCCGAGATCCCCAAGGGTGTGCTGCTGGTCGGTCCGCCCGGCACCGGCAAGACCTACATATCCAAGGCCGTGGCCGGTGAGGCCGGCGTGCCGTTCTTCAACATCAGCGGCTCGGAATTCGTTGAGATGTTCGTGGGCGTCGGGGCATCGCGCGTGCGCGACCTGTTCGAAAAAGCTAAGCAGAGCGCGCCTTCGCTCGTTTTTGTGGATGAAATCGACGCGGTCGGGCGCCAGCGCGGCGCGGGCCTTGGCGGCAGCCACGACGAGCGTGAGCAGACCCTCAACCAGATCCTGGTTGAAATGGACGGCTTCGAGACTGAGCAGACGGTGATCGTACTTGCCGCCACCAACCGGCCGGACGTTCTCGACCCCGCCCTGTTGCGGCCCGGTCGCTTCGACCGCCGGGTCACGTTGGATCTACCCGATATCCGCGGCCGCGAAGCGATCCTCCGTGTTCACGCCCGCGAAAAGCCGCTCGATCCCGACGTGGACTTGGAGACCGTGGGCAAGCAAACGCCGGGCTTCTCGGGCGCCGACCTCAAGAATCTGCTCAACGAGGCCGCCATCCTCGCGGCGCGGCGTAATCGGTCCGTGTTGAGCATGTTCGAGATCGAGGAGGCCATCGACCGCCTGATTGCGGGGCCGCAGCGCAAGAGTCGCGTCATGAGCGCCCAGGAAAAGCGCGTGACTGCCTACCACGAGATCGGCCACGCCCTGGTGGCGCACATGCTCAAGCGCTCCGATCCGGTATACAAAGTGACCATCCTGCCGCGCGGACAGATGGGCGGTTACACGCGCCTGCAGCCGCCTGAGGATCGCCATCTATACACCAAGTCGTTCTTCGAGGACATGCTGGCCATGATCATGGGTGGCCACGCCGCCGAGGTTCTGGTTTTTGGGGAAATGTCAACCGGCCCCAGCAACGACATCCAGCAGGCCACGGAGACCGCGCGTCGTATGGTCACGCAGTACGGCATGTCGCCCAAGCTCGGCCCCCGCGCATTTGGGCGCCGCGAGGAGTTGGTGTTCCTGGGTCGCGACATCGCCGAGCAGCGCAACTACAGCGAGCGCGTTGCCGAGGACATCGACAACGAGGTTTCTCACCTCATCGACGACGCCCATCGCCGCGCGATGGACATCCTCTCTCGCCACCATGACTTGCTGGACAAGCTGTCCGAGCGGCTGATCGAGGTGGAAACGCTGGACGCCGAGGAATTCACGCTCCTCATCGACCAGCATCAGGGCCGGGCACCGATAACCCCGCCCGACGTGCCCGAGCCGATGCCCGAGTCCGAACCAATGGACGGAGAGCCTGCGGAAGCTCCCGACTTGGAGCTCCCGCCCAATCCCAAACCCCGACCTGCCGAAGGCGCCGTCTAGGAATCGAATCAGCGGAGCAGGCTGCTACGTTGAGCTTCTAGGCTTCTCGCCACTGCCGCCAAACAGTGCCGGCCCGCATGACAGGCAGCCGCAGCAGACTTCGATACTGGTTCTGCAGGTGCGCGCGCAGGCTCGGCTTGGGGTGCGAGACCCGGCCAACGGCTGGAATAGTTGTTCGCTTCTCAAGAGCACGTCGCAAGTCAGTAGCGCCTCGTCCCTCAAACAGCGTCACAGCCTTGGCCAAGTCCCCAAAGTGCGCGTCGCTGGCGCCGACCTGTGCCCCCACGCCTTCGCTGTGGTCCCGCAGGAACGCGGTCAGCCGGTCGCGGGAGCCCTTGCGCATGTAGGGATTCTCCGCCTCGATTCCGTCGAACTGGCACTTCCGCAGCGCATCACGCAGCCGGTCAGGCGAAATGGACGAAGGCAACCCCAGAAACGGGTGCGCCGCCACGGCAAGGCCGCCCTGGGCATGGATTTCGTCCACGGTGTCGGGCACTGAGCGGAAAATCCTAGGGGCGCGCTCTAGAAAAAGACCCACGATGTGATCCTGCCGGCGGGTCGTGACTTCCATCCCAACGATCACCTCCACACGTGCGCCCGTGGCCAGCGAATGGTCGCGCGCGCGAAGCGCTCCCTCCATGGTGTCGTGGTCGGTAACGGCCAGTACGTCAAGGCCCATATGCTCAGCTATTTCCACGAGTTCTTCGGGTGATACGACGCCGTCGCTGGCCGTCGTGTGACAGTGCAACTCCGCCACGCCCCAGCCGCCCGCCGGCGCGGGAGGTGGGTTGATTGGTAGGCAGGGACGTTCGGATCGTTCGTCTGAGGGAAGAATGACGGGCATCTCGGCGGTGGCTGGGACATTTTGGCTAATTCGTTGCCGGTCACACTACTGGTCGCCTGGGTGCGCGGAATCAGACAGACTGGAGTAGGCTTTGCGCTCAATGTGAATGCTGAAGAGGGCAAAGTGAGCGGTCCTGAATCTGGCCCGGCCTGGAACGTTGAAGAGTTCCCCTCCAGTTACAACGGCGTCCCGATCGAGTGGGATCCCGAACGCTATGACACGGCCGCCATGCCATTCATCGTGGCTATTCGGCAGCACTTCTGGTCGTGGCGAATCACACGCTTCGCCGCCGCCACCGGCCTGATCGAAATTGACCTGGGATTGCCGAGCGTGATGCCCGATGGCATGACCATGATCGGATTCGACCCGGGCGACGAGCCGCCAGCGGCACTGCTGGACGAGTTGGCCGAACTCCTGCAGGGCATGGGCCGCGTGATGCTGGATGACGCGTGGACCTTTCGCCTGCAGGCCTCTGATGGTGTGAAGACCGAGCAGCATGAGGGCGTGTTCGGCGGCTCGGCGGAGGCTGGCTGATGTGGCCGAAGTCGACTGAAGCGTCGTTGATCGCAGACCGGGCCTATCTACGGGACTACGCCGGCTGGGTGTCCTCCATCCATGGGGTGGAGGCGCGCGCGCTCGTGGCCGCCATTCGCCAGGCCGACGATCGCAACCTGAGAAAGGCCTTGAGCACGCGCCTCATGCAATCGCGCGTGAGTGCGTTGCTTTCGATCGGGTTTCTCTATGTGGCGGTCCGTGAGAGATTCGGTTCATCGTTGCTCCAGGCGCGGCTTCGGGCCGACGCATCATCGGCTCGCATGGCTCTGCGCGAGGCGTCGCTGGCATCCAGCGCCGGGCTCTGGAGCTTTCTGCGCCTGCCCGAACCTTCCGAACTCCGGCAGGCCGAGGTTGACCCAGCCGCAGTGAACGAGTACGTGGACTCCGGCGAGCAGCGCTTGGCCAACCTTGCGCGGATCGGCCAGCTCGCTCGCCAGGACATGCTGCTGAGCACCTTGGATGCTGGCCGTCACAACCGGATCATCGTGGCTTCGCCGCGCAGCGTGGGTCTGATAAAGACCGGGCAGGAATCCGAGTTGCACGGTCTGAGCAATACGGCCTTCTACCTGGTGGACCTGTCGGGCGGCGAGCTGCAGGACGAGGGCGACCTGGTGGCGGTGGCCAGCCCGACCACGCCAGCCGTGATCGAGGAGATTGCCGAAGAGATCGTGTTCATCGACGCGGAGGCCGCCGCGACGGCCGCGCTCGTCAGCTTGGCGGCCGATGCCGGGCTGCTGGACGCCGGCGATCGAGGACCGGCCCTAGGCGACTTCCTCTAGGAATCGCGCATAAAGGCCGGCCACGTCCGCCTCCTCGCAGGATCCGTCATGCGCCGCGAAACGCGCACCCACCGTGCGTGACTGGCCGGCTGCCAGGGTGATTTCCTCGTGCCGCCAGGGGCTGACGTACAGCGGGCCGTAGTCGCGCGTGAACCACGGGATTCCGTCGCTGCCCGGGTGCGGGAAAGTTGCGATTCCCGCCGTCTGGGTTCGGCTGACGGGCCCCGAGTAGTCCACCCAATCGGAAACCTGGTCAAACGTCTCGGCCTCGTTGACCTGCCCGTTGGCGTTGGTGATGCGTCCGCCGTCCAGCACGTCGATCTGGTCTGAAACTCGCAGGGCCAGGCCGGCTTCCTTCGTCTGACCCATTCGGATTGGGCGCTCGTCCGCGCGCACGGTGACCGTGACGTCGATCATCGTGTGACCGGGACGTTCCCCGATCACGATGACTCGCGAGTCCCGCATGCAGCGACGCTCGTCGCCGTCCAGCCAGTCGACCTCCTGCCGGAACGTCACCCCGTCCTCCGCAATCTCCACGTCGACCGCGGTCACCAACATGCGCGGGCAAGGGACGGTCCATCGGGACTCGGGCGCCCAGAAGTTGACGCCGTCAATGTCCTCGTGGGCAAACCAGATGCCAAGGTGATGCAGGTGGTCGGCCGTTGCTATCTCGGTGACTACATGGCCGCCCGGAGTCAGTACCGGATGGATGTAGGGACGGAACTTCCCCTGCTGGACGGCGGCCAGGTAGTGACCGTCGACATAGACCTTCTGCTGATGCTGGAGTTCGCGGACTTCGTAAGTTGGCAAGGGGTTGGGTGATCCGGTGGACAGCCGGTTCAGTCTACGGGAACGCCAATGTCTAATCGGGGATGCGACGATTCAATGACCATGCGGCTCCAGTTACCCGAGGTGTCCTAACCTGTCCTGAATGATTGACGACGCACGCTCGTTTGGCCGCTCGCTGGCTGCGCTGCCGCTATTCCTGATCGCGGCGGTTGGCGGCCTGATCGTCGTTGCCGTGGGCCTGGTATTCCTGGTCGCGGCGACGCTGGTGCTGGCCGTGGCCTCGTTGTTCCGGCCTGACCTGCGACGCGTAATCGTGGGCTTGTGGCGCGCCGGCCGGGCCGCGCGCGCCTATCGCCGCTGGCAGCGTGGGCCGACCGTGGAGGTCGTCGACATCGACCCGGTGGACCGGCGATAGGGCCGTTGCACTAGGCCAGGTCAACCGCCTCCCCGGAGTCGGTTGAGCGGGCGATGGCGTCGATGACGCGGATGGTGGTGAGGTTGTTGCGGCCGGAGAGCTGGGTGTCGACGCCTTCGTTGATCTGCCGGGCGAACATGCCGGAGATCTGTTCCTCGGGGGACATGCCGCCGGGCGGCGGATCGGTCGGTATGGATTCGACCTCGGCGCCACGCTTGAGTAGCAGTGAGTCGTTGGTTCTGAGGCCGGAGGTGGCGAGGGCGGCCTCTTCGCACTCGACCGTGAACTGGAACTCGCTGTGCCGGGCCTGCGAGGTGCCCACGTAGGTGGCTGAGGTTCCGTCGTCGAACTCAATGATGGAGTGCACCAGGGACGGCGTGGGCCAGGTGCCCCAGGCGGGTTCAACGCTGATACCGCGGACGCGGACCGGATTGCGCGGGATGGCGCTGAGCAGCGTGTCGATCTGGTGCACGCCCTGCTGCCAGAGGTGCATATGAGGCGAGTCGTGATACGGACCGCCACGCGCTTTGTGGTGGATCATCACGGCGTAGCCGGGCGGGCCATAAGTCTCTTCGATTAGGTGGCGGCGAATGGTGGGGTAAACCGGGTTGAGCCGGTCGTTCTGGGTCACCAGCAGTTGCAACCCGGCGGCCTCGGCCGTGGCCACGGCGCGTTCGGCGTCCTGCAGGCTGACGGTGAAGGGTTTTTCGACCATGACGTGCTTGCCGGCGGCCAGCGCTTCGTCGATGAACGGGGCGTGGATTACGACGGGCGTTACGACCACGACGGCGTCGCAGTCGTGCGTGTCCAGGGCCTCGGTCAGGGACGTGTGAGCGGCATCGGAACCCAGGTCGGCCAGGTCGAGGCCCTGGGCCATGAAGTCGTCGTTGACGTCGACCAGGGCGACCGGTTCGAAGTCCTCGGACTGGGTCATGACGCCCAGGTGTGAGCGGGCGCGGTTCCAGGCGCCGACGTGGATGGTGCGGATGGCCATGGGTCTCGTCCCTGCCGGGTGAGTGGGGTCATTATCGGCGGGGTGTCTGGCGGCGGCCAGCCGTTGGCGAGCGGCGTTTTGTTGGGTACTCGCGACCGCCGGCCGGGAACCC
>JAJDZD010000079.1 GCA_022824865.1 Chloroflexota bacterium
CCGACACCCCGGAGAACATCGCTCGCGCCATCATGCAGGGGCCGCCGAAAGCCGAATGGGACTTCGAGAAAGCGCGGGAGCGACGTCGCAACGCGAGCCGCGCCAGCTAAGCGGTTTGGCTAGCCATCGCTATAAGCCCCAAGATGACAGATAGGTGTGCCCCTACAGACTGGCACGCTTGTACTTCCTTGAGTCGATCTTCGATGATTTGCGCTACGGCAAATTCCACTGGCAGATTCTGGACATCTGGTATATCAACAACCTGATTTAGAAATCCTGTATTCGCTCCAAATGGTGGTCCGGGGATTGTTCCGGCAATCCTGGCAATGATAACTCGGCACCTTTTGAGCACGGCTGAATCTATCTCACGACCGGCCGAATTGCAGATTGCCTCATAGACATCAAGCATATCGGACAAAACGCGACTCACAACGGCGTCAGATTCTCTGTCCCAGAATGCGCGCATCTTATTGGCCTTGGAAGTGCCATAGATTTCATACTTCGCACTGTGGATGTCGACGTTATAGTTGTCAAAGAACTGACCGAAGCTCGGATTCGAGAAATTCAGAACGTAGCCACCTCCCATGTCGAATACATTCTCGAAAAATATCTTCTCTGCCGCAGTAAGACTGCTCATCCGATCGATCTCACTTGTGTCTCTCCTGACAGCAACCAAGGCAACAGGCAATCCCTAATCAGGCGAAGGGATTGTGACTGCCGACGCCCTCTGTCGATCTTGTCGAACAAGTCGGCTGTCAATTCACTGAATCGGTCTAACACATCCCCGGTAGGCGTTATAGCCCTTTGTACTTTGAGATCTCCCTGAGTCAGCAAGGGCTGCGTTGATCCTCTGTTTAGGGAATCAAAGTCAATCGTACTCATGTGAAGGAACAGAAAGTTGAAGAGTTCGGTGGAATTGGCTCTCATTATGAGTGTGTTGTCAGAGGGCCAGCATGGAGCGGTTATTCTGAACACTGATCCAAGAGTACCGACTCTGCCAGTTAGCATGATCGGAAAGTCTACAAGCGCTTCAGCAACAAAACCCATTGGCCCGTTGCCACCCCAGAGCGGTATCTGCATTTCGCCATCGGCCACAGAAACACGGCGAGCAGGTCGCTTGCCACTTGATATGTCTGCCATATCCCCCAACGCCTTCACCTCCCATCCCTCCGGAATCTTCCCCAACTCCGAGTCCACCAGCCGGTCGGGGAAGAGGTCGACTATCTGCGGGTCCAGGGCGTCCAGGTAGGCGCGGACACGTTCGACGGTCCACTCGCTATCTTGCGAATTGGACGCAGCGATCGCCTCTTGCTCGTTTGCGTGGAGGTCGTGCTGCCTGAGGGTGGCCTTGGCGCGGACGGGGTCGAAGTCGACGAACCAGGATCTGAAGAGGGCGCGGGCCATTTCTTCGAGGGTCTGGTTCATACGGCGGTTCAACTCAATCTTGTCGTCCAGGGTGCCGAGGATGTGGGCGATGGCGCGTTGTTCGGGGAGTGGAGGAACTCGTACCGAGGTTGCCTTCAGGTCACGAACTGTGACGTGGCCCATCGTCGTCTTCTTGTTCTCCACGAATGCCTGAAACGTGTCCATCTGTGCAGAAAGCAGATACCGAAGAAAACGCTGATCGATCGTGTCGCGTGCAACCACTCGAAATATATGCTGATTCAATGCTGCATCAGGTCCACGGTACACATGGACGCCTACCGATCCTGACCAAGCGAAGAGCAGGTCGCCGTTTCTAACCCAATGTCTGTCCCGCACGCTCTTAACGGGTATGCGGTTCGTTCGGTCCGAAATCCCACGGTGGAGTTCGGCGATCTTGATTACAGGTATACCGTCAGCTACCAGTTCCGACGGCTTCGTCGCTCGACCATTGACGTAGTCGGCCAACTCATATAGTGAATGGGCGCTCCATTCATTGCCCATTGAGTTGCTCACCCCGGATGCTCAGTTGATCTGACGAGGTCACCATTCCACAAAACCACATGGTTCCGTTCAATCTCCTTGTGGAAGCTCTCCGGCAATCGCGCCCAGTCATGGGCCTGAATAAGAATCGGGATGTGCGACTCTTCCAAGGCCTCGATGAGGTCTACGTATTCGATGCCCAGTGGCTCCAGTGTCGGGCTTCGCAGGACCAGATCGAGGTCGCTGCCCTCGTGGCTTTCGCCGCTAACGCGACTGCCATAGGCCCACACTTCTACGTCGGGCACGTGCTCGCGCAGTAGCGCTTCAAGCTGCTCCCGGTAGCGGGGCGGCAGGTGCAGGTGGTCAGTCATCGGCGTCCTGCCCGATGACTCCGGCCAGATCCCTGGCGTCGTCGATGAAGCTGGGCAGCAGCTTGAGCGGCGTCTCCGCAAACTGCACGCCGTAGTCATGCGCGGTGTCGTTGCGGTTGTCCCGATAGGCCAGCCAGCGTTCGCAGGCGTCCACGGTAATGAGGCCGTGCCTGGCGGCGTGCCGGAAGGTGTTCTTGAACGTGAGCTGGTCCGCCTGGCGATTGCTGGCGAAGTAGGGCCGCAGCCGCTTTGTCAGTAGTTTGCCGGACTGCTCCAGGACGATCTCGAACTCCTTGACGGACATCTCGCGGAAGACGTCGTACAACTCATCGGAGGCTTCGCGCTGTTGCATTTGCTCCACGGCCGCTTCCAGCTTGTCGATGCAGCGTATGAGGAAGTCCGTATTGATGGCCACGGTACGCATCCTCACCAGATTCCTACGGATTCCCATTGTCCCCAACGGGGCTGAGCACGGGGACGTCGGTGAGCGATCACGGCGGTGTTCTGGCAGCTATTCGGCGTACATCTCGGCGATGATGCGGCGCAGTTGGGACGCATGATCGGCGGGGAGGCGGTCGATGCGATTCCGTAGGCGCTGCTTGCTGATGGTGCGAATCCGGTCAACGGCGATCTCGGCGTCCTGTCCCGCGCAGCGCACCTGGAGACGACCGCGCCAGCGGGGGTGCAGGCTGGTGGTGAGCGGGCAGATGACCACGGTGTCCAGCATCCGGTTCATGGCATCGCGGCTGACCACCACGACGGGTCTAACCTTGCGAATCTCGCTGCCCCGGGTGGGGTTGAGATCGGCGATGTAGATTCCGTAGCGGCGGGGGAAGTCCGCCATCACTCCAGGCCGTCAGCCAGGGCGACGTCGAAATCGCTCCAATCCTCCGATTCGGCGGCCATGGCGCGGGAGGTTTCCTCCCAGGACAGCCGGTGCGTCTCTTTGCCGCGCAGGGCGATGCCTTCGTCGAACTCTTCCAACACCAGCCGGTCGCCCCAGCCGTACTTGTCCAAGAGTTCCTTGGGAAGCCGGATGCCTATCGAGTTGCCGATGGCGACCACTTTCACCTCTCTGGTGCGAGGCTCAGCTTGCGGTTCCTGCTGACCGTGGCTCATGCGGGGGCCTGGAACTGGCGGCGCACGTGGCCGCTGCCGACGAGGTGTGACAGGAGGCGATAGTTCGCACGCTGGTGGCGCACCCGGCCGGCGACGATGGCGGGGTGAATGCCGAGGCTCTGGGCCAGGTCGATGGCGTTCATCGTTGTGGGGAATTCGCGAACGACGCCGGTCTGCCAAGCGGCTGCGGGGATGAGGGCCTCCTCGGCCCAGGCGTCGGCCTCGGATTCGTGAATGTCGTCCTGCCCGGGCACATTCGTGCGCAGCGAATGGTCGTCCACGAATACGCTCCTGCGTCCGCCGTCCTGGTGGCGACCGACATGGGCCAGTTCATGCAGCAGGCAGAACCAGAAATTGTCGAGCCGGTCGTAGCGCAGCGTCAGCCCGACGACGGGCCGGCCGTCAGCGAGCCTGAGTGCCGCCCCGTCGAGATGGGTCCGCGGCACGTGGGGCACGATCACCAAGGCGATGCCGTGGTCGGCCAGGAACTGTTGGGCCTTGCGGGGGCCCTGGGCCGAGGCGCTGAGCCGCGCGGTCCGGCGCAGGAACTCGGGGGTCACGTCGCCGGGCCGGTAGGGCGCGTCAGGCGGGCGGGCGTTGGCCGCGGCCAGGACCTGCCAGCACCAGGCCTGGAGCGCGTAGGGATCGGCCTTGGCGTTCAGACGGCGGTGATCGTTGCGGCGGAACTGCACGGCGGCCGCGGCCCGCGGTCCGCCGGCGCGCTGGATCAAGCCCCGGACCAGTTCCTCGGCCCGGTCCCGCAGATCGGGAACGTCCGGAATCCATCCGCGACGCGCCATGGCCCTGAGCGGAAACCGCGTCCACTCAACGTCGGATAACGAGTCGTCCAGGTCGACGTCCGGGTCTTGGAGCAGTACCTCGGCGGGGATGCCGAGATGCCGGTGGAGGGCCCGCGCCATGGCCATGGTGATGCCGCGCTTGCCGGCGAGCACTTCCGACACCTTGGCGCGGCTGCCGATGAGGGGGACGAGGTCGCGCGCGCTGAGTCCCTGCTGGTCCATGCGGAACTCAATGGCCTGGACGGGACTGGGGTGGCCGATCTGGTAGCGGCGGCTCTCATACAGCGCGACGAGGTCAACGAGCACGTCGAGCTCGTCACCCTCAGGGCTGCCGGCGGAGGCATCCATGAGAGCGTTGACGCGCGCGAGCGCGGCCTGGTGGTCCGCTTCGGTGCGGATGGGCGTGACGTTGGCCATGGCTATATCTCCCTCGCGTCGATGCGGTCGTATTCGGCATGGGTGCCGATGAACCGGATTACGACCGCGCGGTACGGATAGTTGACCCGCACGATCAGCCGGTAGGCATTGCCCTTGATCCTGAAGACCACCCGGTCCTTGCCCACGATGCTGGCGCGCGGGTATCGATTCCGAACCTCAATCGGCGAATCCCAGTCCTCCTTTTCGACTTCCCGGAACCAGGCGAGCAGTGGACCCCTGGCGTCCGCATGACGCTTCGCGAAGTCCTCCAGCAGCTCCCTTGCGATGATACGCACGGCGAGTTTTAGAGTGCTCCCGCAGTGAACGCATCAAAGATGTTCCCAACTTTACCTTTTGATGATTGCGGCGTCAATGGGCCCGAGGTTGGTTGTAGCTACGCGTTGGTGGCCGGGCAACTGAGCGGCTGAGGAAGCACTGCCTACTTGCCGAAGCCCAGCCTCGCCAGATTTGCCTCAATCGCCTCGTCCAGCCGCCGCGCTTCGGCTTGCTGTTGGCGCCATTGGGTGGTGAGGCGGGCCATTTTTTCTTCGAAGGGTTCGCCGTCGTCTTCCTGGGGGGCTGCGCCGACGTAGCGGCCGGGGGTGAGGACGTGGTTGTGTTTGCGGATTTCATGGAGGGGGGCGCTTTTGCAGAAGCCGGGGATGTCGGTGTAGGCGTCGTCTGCAGCGGGACTCTCGGCTTGTGGGGTTGCCGCGGCCGAGTCTCTACCCTCACCCCGACCCTCTCCCTGCAAGGGAGAGGGAGAAGACGGCGTAGCACTTGGCTTGCGCCAGGCGTGGTAGGTGTTGGCGATGCGGGTGATGTCGTCGGGGGAGAGGTCGCGGCGGGTGCGGTCGAGCATGTGGCCGAGGTTGCGGGCGTCGATGAAGAGGGTTTCGTCGCGCCGCGCCGTGTTTCTCTTGTCGCGCGACAGGAACCAGAGGCAGGCGGGGATCTGGGTGGAGCGGAAGAGCTGGCCGGGGAGGGCGACGATGCAGTCGACCAGACCGGCCTGGACGATGTTCTTGCGGATCTGGCCTTCGCCGGACTGGTTGGACGACATGGAGCCGTTGGCCAGGACGAAGCCGGCCCGGCCGCGGGGCGCGAGGTGGTGGAGGAAGTGCTGGACCCAGGCGAAGTTTGCGTTGCCCCTGGGCGGGACGCCGTAACGCCAGCGCTGGTCGTCTTGCAGCCGCTCGCCGCCCCAGTCGGAGACGTTGAAGGGGGGATTGGCGAGGATGTAGTCGGCGCGGAGGTCGGGGTGGCGGTCGTTGTGGAAGCTGTCGCCGTGGGCGATGCGGCCTTCGATGCCGCGGATGGCGAGGTTCATGCGGGCCATGCGCCAGGTGGTGTAGTTGGACTCCTGGCCGTAGATGGAGACAGCGGCTGCTGTCTGGGCGCCAGAGGATCGAGGTCCGGAGCGGGCATTGCCGTTGCCGGTGGCGTGGGCCTGGATGAACTCGATGGACTGGACGAACATTCCGGAGGAGCCGCAACAGGGGTCGTAGACGCGACCCTGGTAGGGCTGGAGCATTTCGACGAGTAGTCGCACGACGCTGCGCGGGGTATAGAACTCGCCGCCCTTGCGGCCCTCGGCCAGGGCGAACTGTTCGAGGAAGTACTCGTAGACGCTGCCGAGTACATCTGTAGCCTGGGCCTCAGCGCCGCCGACCTTGATGTTGCTGACCAGATCGATCACGCGGCCGAGGCTGGTCTTGTCCAGGGCGGGGCGGGCGTAGTCCTTGGGGAGGACGTCCCTGAGGGCGGGGTTTTCCCGCTCGATGGCGACCATGGCGTCGTCGACGACGGTGCCGATGGTGGGCTGGCGGGCCTGGGCTTGCAGCTTGGACCAGCGGGCCGCAGGGGGTACCCAGAAGATGTTCTCGGCGATGTATTCGTCGCGGTCTTCGGCGGCTTCTTCACCCCATTGGGCGAGCACTTCGGCGTGGCGTTCCTCGAAGGCGTCGGAGATGTACTTGAGGAAGATGAGGCCGAGGACTACGTGCTTGTACTCGGCGGCGTCCATGTTGTTGCGGAGGGCGTCGGCCATGCTCCAGAGCTCGGCGCGGTAGTCGAGGGCTTCGCCGGTGGTGGAGCGTCGGGCGGCCATGGGGTGGGTTCTGGGGATGGTTGCCGGTGCGGGGGACATCGTGCCACGGGTGGGGGAAGAAGGAGTGATTTGAGAGAAGTGAGGAGTGAGAGGGGACCGCCTGAGAGCGTTGGTTGCTGGGGAGGGGTGGTTCGACACGGGCCGCCGAAGACGGCGGCCCGGCTCACCACGAACGGTATCGAGGGTCGTTGCTGCATCCGAT
>JAJDZD010000056.1 GCA_022824865.1 Chloroflexota bacterium
ACCCTGCTCCCACCACGAACTATTCGGTACCGACGCACCTCAAAAATCCGCCAAATCCCGCGCCCCCCGGGCCGGTAACACCCCTACGGGGTTCCCGGCCCGGGGGGCGCGAGTACCCCAAAAAAGCCGCAAGGTCGGCGGCCCGCTACATGTCCGGTCTCGGCTCAACGTCCTGGTTCATCGCCCAGGCGGGGTAGTAGTTCACCATCCGCGCCCCCGGATACGGTCGCCCCAGCGGCTGCGCCGGCATCGGAAACGCCCCGTCAAACGCGTCGAACGCCATCATCTGGCTGTACGAGTACCGGAAACCCGCTGACCGCAGCGTCCGCGCCGACGGCACGTTCCACGGCGACGTCGTCGCCAGCGCCAGGTTCCCCCGCTCGATGATCGCCGTACCCGCCGCCCCCACAACAGCCCGGCCAATCCCATGCCCCCGCGCCTCCGGCATCACGTCCATCCCAATTTCCTCGACGCCCTCGCCGTAGGGGATCACCGCTGCCAGCGCCACCAGTTCGCCGTCCTGGATCAGTCCATAGCCGTCGTGCGCCTCGCCGTAATAGCAGTGCCAGAATCGCTTGTAATCGACCTCGGCCAGGTCGTCCTCCCCCAGCCTCACCACCCGTGGATCCGCCGGATCATTCCAGGTCGACGCGTCGCCAAAAAAGAAAAACACCGGGCCCCAGGCGCTCTCGCCGTCAGGCTGCGTCACCCGCGCCAATTCGTAGGCGCCGAACGTCGAAAAGAGCAGATCGGCATGCATGTTGGTCACCACCGGCCGGAGCTCCGCCAGCCATTCGTTCCGAGCGCTGACCAGCGATCCACGGTCGAGCCGAATTGCCGCGAGCGCCAGACCGCCCACGTCCGGCGGTCGCCCAATCACTGGAATCGGGTCGGAGCCAAAGGCGTCCAGCCCTGCACCCATCGTGGACTCGATCATCGCTACTACTCGCGGCGGCAAAAACTGCCCGCAGCCGTCCTGCACCATCGGGGTCATTGGCCCTGCATTCCCTTCTCGCCAGGCCGCATGATTCGCCGGCTCAACTAGCCCCCCGTAACTGCGCAGGCAGGTAAGGCGTCCACGCCGGGTCAAGTGCGCCGCTAAAGAACCGACCCAACAAGTGCGAATACGGGGAGCGCGGATGTGTAGGCCGCCGCCGCAGCCGCATATTGGCGCCGACTGGCGTGCGGCCAGCCTTGCGCAGGTTGCAAGGCCGGCAGGCCGTCACCAGGTTGTCCCAGCGCCGACGTCCACCAAGCCGACGCGGCAATACATGGTCAATCGTCATCTCCGGGCCGTGCGTTCCGCAGTACTGACATGTGTGGGCGTCCCGCACGAGCACCTCACGTCGGCTTAGCCTGACGGTGGGCCGGGGCCGCCGTACGTAGTATCGCAGTCGGATCACGCTTGGCCGCGGCACCTCGCGGGCCGGTGTGCGCAATGGACGATCGTGATGCGCCAGCGGTTCGGCCTTGCCCTTCGCCAGTAGCACGATCGCGCGGCGCACGCGGCAGACGTTTAGCGGCTCGTAGTTCTGATTCAGCAGCAGAACCGGCGTGTCCACAAGCCCCCGACGCGTCGCGGCTAGCCGCGGCAATAGTACAGGTCGGCCGCCGCTTCACATCGCTGCCGCTCGTCAGTCGGCGATCAAGTCACTCGTGCGCCTTATCCTTGCGCGTGACATCGGAACAAGAAGCACCGAACTGCTGGTATCTGGTCCGCTTCACGAAGGCGGGCGCAGCGCGTTTTCTGTCTCAGCACGATGTCCGGCGTGCCTGGGAGCGCGTAACCCGCCGCGCCGGCCTGCCGCTGGCCTATAGCCGCGGCTTCAGCCCCAAGCCACGTCTCAGCTTCGGACCGCCGCTCCCGGTCGGTGCCGAAGGCCGCCGCGAGTACATGACCATGGCGCTCCGAAACGCTCTGGCCGCCGACGAGGTTCAGCGGCGTCTGGCCGCCGGTGCTATTCCGGGCATGGCGGTCGTTGAAGTCGCCAGTGCGCCCGGCCGCCGGGTCCACACCACCTGGGCCACCTACGAAATCACCGTCAACCCGCCCCCGCCTGACTTGGCCGACCGGGTTGAACGCTTGCTGGCGCTTGACGCTGTGGAAATCGAGCGTGCCCGCGACCCGGAGGGCGTGAAGCGCGACATCCGGCCGGGAGTCAGATCACTGCAATCGCTGAATGGCAAGCTCGTTGCTTGCCTGCGAATCGCCCAGGACCAAATCGTGACTTCCCGAGACCTCGCTCTCGCCCTTCAGATCGAACCCGCCACAACCGTCCGCACCGACATTGAGCTCAAGCTCGTCGGCTGAAACGAAAGCGCGGCTCGCCGC
This sequence comes from Chloroflexota bacterium, assembly GCA_022824865.1. Lineage (GTDB taxonomy): Bacteria > Chloroflexota > UBA11872 > UBA11872 > UBA11872 > UBA11872. The sequence goes on from JAJDZD010000056.1 coordinate 2,333, forward strand.
CGTGCTGGCCGCTACCGGTCAGTCGATTGCGCGCCGGAGACTCACGCAGGTCCGTCCGGGTCTCTGGCGCTTCAGCGGACGACAAGCCGATCTGGCCATCAAGCTCTTTGCCGGATCGAACGCCACTGAGCGTTTCCGCACCGAGGCGGCGCTTTACCGCGAACTCGGTCGAGTGGGCGCACCCGTCCCTGGCCTGGTTGCCACCCACGAGGAGTCGATCGCCTTGGCCAGAACGTGGATACCGGGCTCGACCCTGTACGAGCACCTACTGGCCAACGAGCCGCCCAACCAATCGGCGGCAGGGACCGTTCGCGATGCCTGGCGACAACTGACCAACGCGCTCACTCCGTGGGACGCACGCATTGACCCGACCCGTCGTCTGGCCGCCCGACGAAAACGCTACCTGGAACTTGGCGCAGTCGCCCAAGCCATAGCGGACTGCTTTCCGACGATTCCCGCCGACGCGATTCACGACCTGCGTGAAACCGTAGCCGCCGCTGACCTGGCCGTGCTTCCGCTGGACGCCTCGTCCTCCAATATCATCCTCAACGGAGACCTGGTCACATTCATCGACCTGGAATTGCTCGGTCTTGACTTCGCGGATTGGACGTACGGGAAATACGTAACGGCAATTGACGAGGCCGGTACCGTGCGGAGCCTTGCCACCAGCCACCCGGACGACCCGGCACCTGGCCTTGATGCGGCGGTGACCCTACTGGCCCTGGCTCGGGCCGCCGGCCTGTGGGACGCTCCCCGGATCGAGACCGAGGCACTGTCGGGCCTGCTGCTCGGTCGTTCACCGGCGTCCAGGCGAGTACTTCAATGCCTTGGTCTAGAATCAAACGTCACGTCCGATAGCGGATAGCGGAAACGAGCGAGCAATGGCTGCGAGCAACGAGTCCGGGACCAACCAAACCTTCCAGCCGCGGGGGCGCGATCTGGTGATCGGTGGCATTCCATGGATTGCCCGCATGTCGGACAAGGCCCGCGCCAAGGCCGACGGCACCATCGACGACTACATCTACCCGTGCCCAATCGACCGCCGGGTTCTCGGCGAGCTTGGAATGAGCGCGGACGAATTCATGGAAATCGCGGTGGATTCCGGCACGGACGCCGAGTTGGTTCGCCAGGTGCGCGAACGCCGCCGGTCGCCCGAGCCGGCCGCTGGTGCCTGAATCCCGCAACGACGTCGTCACCTATCTAGACCGAGTCCTAGAGCTTCAGGCCTTTCCTGACTACGGCCCGATGGGCCTTCAGGTCCACGGCCGTGAAGTGGTCGAAACGGTGGTTACGGCCGTATCGGCCAGTCGCGCTCTATTCGAAGTCGCTGCGGAACGAGACGCCGGGCTAGTGGTCGTGCATCACGGCTTGTTCTGGGACAAGGATTCGCGCGTGGTCGACCCAATGTTGCGCGAACGTCTACGTTTGCTCTTCGACTACGACATTAGCCTCGCGGCCTACCACTTGGCGCTCGATGGACACCCCACGCTCGGCAATAACGCGCGCATCATCGAAGCTCTCGGGTTTCAAAAGGACCGAGTGGGCTTCGCTCACGTCGGCGACCGGCCGATCGGATGGTTCGCTTCGGCCCAAGAGCCAGTGCCATCGGACGAGTTTGCGCAACGAGTTCAAGACGTCATTGGCCCGTTGCACGCCTACTACGCCAACGGCCCCTCTGAGATTCGGCGCATCGCCGTCTGTAGCGGAGGCGGTCCCAGCGACTTCCCCGAGGCCGTGGCCAGAGGCTGCGACGCGTTCGTGACCGGCGACATGTTCGAGCCCGTTGAAATGTGGAGCCGCGAACTGGGCGCGCACTTCCTAGCCGCCGGACACTACGCCACCGAGGTCTTTGGCGTTCAGGCGCTGGCGGATCTGATTTCAACTGAACTGGACTGCACCGCCGAGTTCGTGGATCTTCCGACCAACGCTTAGCCGGCCCGGCGCCCGGCGGCACTCGCTTCGATCACGCCAACGGCCTGGCGCGCCGCCGGAATCGCAAGCGATCGTGTAAGCAGACTTGCCGTTACGAATACGAGCAGCGAGACAGTCAGCGCCACAAGTGATGCGTTGGCAGATTCACCGGTCGCCGCCGTGCGACCGAGTTCAACGGCCGCCGCGACGCCCGCAAGAGATGAGGCAAGCCAGGCACCGCGGACGGCGACGTAAACGAAAGTCAGGGGTGCTGCCGCCAGCACATTGACGCCGTGGCTCCGCAGCCGGGGATAGCGGAGGGCGCCAACAGCGCCGTCTCGGTCATTTGAGGCGGCATGCAGCGCACTGCCCGGGCTAGCCTCGGCCACCAGCGCCTCAAACGCCCGCAAGCGTCCCGGCAGCCGCCAGAAGGCTTCGTAGTCCACCGCCAGGTTAGTCAAGGTCCAGCCGAAGAAATAACCAATGAGCACGATGGCCAGCAAGTAGATGACCGGCAAACTGGCGCCCCAACTACTTGGATCCTCAGGTCTGAGGAAGCCGCCGGCTACCGCGCCCAACGCGTACAGCGGGCCTGTCCCCACCGCTGTAAAGACCAGGATGATGACCAGCGCCTCAACGAGGTCATGTCGGAACGATCGCATTCCACCCTCAGCGGGCCGGACCCTCCGGCTCCGACGCGAATACTCTACCCGCGCGGCGCCGGCGGCCAGGCCGGGTGAAGTGCTCTAAGACGCAGATCGCGACCGCGCGCGCATGCCCTCCAGCATCTCCGACAGGCGAACGTCAAGCAGGTCCAGTGACTGCGCAACGTAGCTCTCGCCGTCGCGCTCAGCTATCACAATGGCCGCCACGCCCCGCTCAAGTTCGATGCCTTCGCCGAGTTGAGTGATGTCGATCGTCACCTCGTTACCCAGCACGGTGAACATCTCGATAACACCGTCGCGCACCGCGGTGACCTCGCCTACCGCAATCACCATGCCGCCGGGCCGAGCAACCTGCCGCTCGGGCTGAGGACGATCGAGTCGGCGTACGAACGGTGAATCGCGATGGAAGAACGAGCGCGGGAACCCTTCGGCTCGCGGAACCACGAACACGCGCTTTGGACCCCACCATTGGTGAAACCTGTCGCGACGGTCCTTGCCCTGCTTGTAGCGATCAGCATCTTGCTTTCGCCAGGCGTGCTCGTGGCGGACTGAGTGCCGATTGTCGCCGGCTCGTCGGTGCGCTTCCGAGTCGGACTTCGACTTGCCGGCGTAGCCCGCCTTGTTCATGTGTGCGGCAACCATCCTGGAATCGCCGGACGATCCATCGCGCGCCAGCGCCAGCCCAAGCGCAGTCCCGCCGACGGCCAGCGAGATGGCCGCCAGAACAATCAACGAAGTCAGACGAGCGGAGAACTTCCACCGCATGCGGACACCATCGAAAGCCATTGCGTCATAGCCATCGTCTCACGACCACGGACGCCAGATCGTGAGACGACTAACCTTCCGCCTCGGAGGCTCTCGGTTGGGCGTCGCCGTATTGCTACCATCGTCAGAGTCGTCCGCGGGCTTGGATTCCGCGAACGCATTAGCCTCCGTAGCTCAATTGGAAGAGCAGCTGACTCTTAATCAGTTGGTTGTAGGTTCGAGTCCTACCGGGGGTACCACGACCGGAAATTCTGCTGCCGCTGTCCATCGAGGACTGACCAATCTGTCCCAATCCTCCCGCCGACGACTCTGAGTCGCAACGTCAAGTGTGGAGCGGTCGCGAACATCAACGATCCGCCAACCTTGCAAACTGGAACGACCGCGCGGCCGCCCATCTCGTGTCGCCCGGCTACGACGTCGATGGGTTTGTTTCCGATCCGCGGAGAATCGCCAAGGCCGTAAAGCTGGATCGAGAAGAGCTAGGCGATGTCGGAGGCCTGTCCCTGCTGCACTTGCAGTGCCACATTGGCCTGGACACGCTGTCCTGGGCGCGGCTCGGCGCTGAGGTGACGGGGCTTGACTTCTCGCCGCCAGCCATCGACGCCGCTCGCGAAATCAGCCGTCAATCCCAGACACCGGCCAAGTTCGTCGTGTCCGACGTGTACGAGGCGCCGGAGACCTTGGACGAGAAATTCGACATCGTCTACGCCAGCGAGGGGGTCCTCTGCTGGCTGCCGGACATCGTCGCCTGGGCACAGGTTGTGCGCCGGCTCACACGGCCCGGCGGAACGGCCTACATTCGCGATGGGCACCCGGTCGTTCACTCACTCGATCTGGATCGTCCCGACGGCCGACTCGAATTCGTCGGCCCATACTTCGAGGGTCAGGCCATGCGCTATGACGAGCCGGGTACCTATGTCGAATCGGACGTTTCGATAGAACATACCGTGAACTACGAGTGGAACCATGGGCTTGGCGAGATCGTCAATGCGTTCATAGATGCCGGATTCCGAATTGACTCGCTGCGCGAATACCCGTTCTCCCCCTACCGGGCCCTGCCCAACCTGGTCAAGGGCGCGGAAGGCTGGTGGCGCTTTGCGGATCAGCCCGGACGCCTTCCGTTCATGTTCTCTGTTCGGGCAACTCTGCCTGCCTGATCCGGCTTGGCAGCTGCCGGGTGATCGTCCACATCACCCTGAGATCATGAAGCGCCAAACATGAAGGCCGGGTTCCGATAGACTCGCCCCACAACGGCAAAGCAAGCGTTGGTTCGGCGGTCGTCCCGGCTGCGCCGGGCACGCCGTGCGGGCCGTCGCGGGGGACGAGTGCAATGGCGCAAGACTTCACGATGTTCGTGGGTACGGTCGGCGGCGGCTTGAATGTGAGTCCTGACGGCGGGTCAACCTGGTCGCAGATTCGAAGCCCCGTCCCGACCGAGAGCAACGTCCGGTCCGTCACGGTTTATCCCAACGACCCCAACCGTGTGATTGCGGGCACCGATGTCGGCGTCTTCCGAAGCGAAGATCAGGGTGAGACCTGGGAACAGCTCGACACGCCTATGGATGGAATCCATATCTGGTCCATAACGGTCGATCCCGCTGATCCCAGCACTCTTTTTGCCGGAACACGCCCCGGCGTCTTCCGGTCCAAGGACGACGGCGAGAACTGGGAAGAACTCCCGGTCAACGTGAACATGAACGGCCCGATCGTCCCACCCCGCACGACAACGGTGCTCGTAGACCCGCGGGACCATCAGACCGTCTGGGCAGGAGTCGAGGTCGCTGGGCTGTACCGCAGCAAAGACGGCGGAGATTCCTGGACCGCCCTGTCAAACGTTGGCCCGGAGCTGATGTATGACGACATTCACGGCCTGGCGATCCGCCCCGGCGATCCCACGCTGGTGTATTCCACCAGCCCGTTCGGTCTGGCCATCAGTACAGATGAGGGCGACAGCTGGGACCACCACAAGTTCCCAAGCTTTGACCCTGGTGGATCGTCCTACTGCCGCAACATCCTTGTTCGCCCGGACAATCCCGATGTCATGTTCGTGGGCAACGGAAATGGAATCCCCGGGGTCACCGGCGCGATCCGCCGCACCGTGGATGGCGGCGCTACCTGGGACACACCCGAGCTGCCCGTGACGCCAAACTCCGTGGTCTATTGCTTCAGCGCTCATGCGGACGTCCCCGACTGCGTCGCGGCGGCCAGCATTTATGGCTATATCTACCTAAGCGATGACGGCGGCGAGACCTGGCGCAAGCTTGAGCGCGAGTTCGGCGAGATCCGGGCGGTGGCCATCAGTCCCAACTAGGGACAGGGCGGGTTCGGTCTATCGCAGGCGGGCTCCGCCTCTCGCGGAGTCCGCGGCTGGTCGTGGGCGGCGCCCGTTGCTACGTGTATAGCCCGATCAGCCCGCGTCGCGTAGCCCGATTCGCAATGCGGTTGAATAGCCAGATTCCGCCCAGCACACCGCCAAACGCGCTGGCCGCCAATACGCCCAGTTCAACTTCGAGTGGCACGATCGTTGGGGTTCCCAGCAAGGTGTGCCGCATGGCGTCGATCACGTAGGTATAGGGCAGCGCCAGGCTCACCCAGCGAACTTCCAGGGGCAGCATCGCTACGGGAAACGTGGACCCCGCCATGGTGAAGATCAGCACCACGAATATCGAAGCCAACGCGGGCTGTCGTTGGGCGAGTCCGACGCCGGCAAAGGCGATTCCGAGCCCCCAAAACGCGATCAGGGCCAGGACGAACACGGGAATCACCAGTGGATTGAACCCGGCAGGCGCCGCGCCAGGCAGAAAGAGCAGCGCCACCGCCAGCACGCCCAGCATGCCGGTCCATTGGGCAATCTCCCAGCCCGTCACGCCCACGATTGGGATCCAGCGTGGACAAGGCGTGGCCCAGAGGTGCGGTAGCACCCCGGCTTGGCTCGCCCAGCGCAGGTACCCCTGGCCGCTGTAGAGCCCCTGCTGAGCAATCTGCAAGGCCAGCCATCCCAACGCCACGTAGCCGACGAAGTTGGATCCGCCCCCATTGGCTTCAAACCCCTCGCTCCCGAACGCCCGCTCGGCCAGCAGCCGGGTCGTCAACAACAGCGCCAGTGCCAGCAGCGTCGAGACATAGAACAGCTTCTGCCGTCCAAACTCCCGCCACTCGCGGACGAATGAGGCCCAGGCGGCAAGGGCCAATGCTCGTCGTGTGCCTGCGAAGGGCTTCATATCGCGTCAAGAACGCCGCGACGCCGGGCGGACCGCTCGAGCGCCCCGAATACCCAGAGCGAAATCGCCCCGTAGGCAAACGCCATAAGGAGCAGCACACCGGCTGACAGCACGGCCTCGCCTGCGTCGGCAAACACCAGCGCGGCGCGCAATCCGCGCAGTATCCAGGTAAGCGGAACGAACTGGGCCACGACCTGGGCCCACTCGGGAAGGACGCCAACGGGATGTGCAACGCCGGCAAAGATCCCCGACGCGACGACCGCGAGGTTGGATAAGGCCGCCGCCGCGCGATAGCGCACAACCAACCCCGCGAACGCTACGCCAACGGCGAGGTTGGCGGCGTACGACGCCCCGAGCACCAGCAGGAGGGCGCCGGCTTCCAACGTCAGCGTGAATCGAAACACCGCCCAACTCGCGGCGAACATCGTGAGCGACTGCACCGCGATCCCGATTGAGCTGCCCATCGCGCGCCCTACGATCAGCAGGGGTTTGGCAAGCCGCCCGGTCCAGATCGCGCTCAAGGTGCCCTGCTCTCGTTCACGTTGCAGCGCAATCGAGAGCAGGGTCAGGGTGGCTCCGGCCCAGGTCATGCCAATCACGCCGAGCGTTACAAAAGCCAGGTAGTTCTCCGTCCCCGCCACCGACGCAAACCGTGCCGCCTGCTCGTGATTCGGGCCGGCCAGCGCACGCGCCCCTAGGATCCCCGGCAGCACCAGCGCGAACGCCGAGATCACGAGCGTGGTGACAAAGGCCCATTCGCGGCGGTGCACCTTCCAACCCATCACGGCCAGTGAGGCCACGGCCTGCCCGCCGCGCGCCAAACGCATCGCAGGAGCGTCAAATTGATTCAAGCGACCCTCCCAGGCGGCTTCCGGTCAGTTTGATGAAGGCGTCCTCCAGCGTGGCTTCCCGCAGGCGCGATTCAATCACGGTCACACCAGCCGCCTTGAGGCTGGCTGCAATCCGGTCGGCGGATTGCCAGCCGCCGGGGGCGCTCACCGCAACTGCGATACCGCCGTCGTCCTGAACATCGCCCCACCAGACCGCGTCGGCACCGAGAATCTGCCGGGCAGCCGCGGCGTCACCGTGTAGCTGCAACTCCAGCCGCGGCTCGACCCCGGCACTTGCGATCAGGGCGGCCGGCCGGTCCTCGGCCACAAGCCGTCCGTGATCGATGATTCCAACACGATCACAGACCTCGTCGGCTTCGTGCATGTTGTGGGTCGTCAACAGCACCGCTTTGCCGGCTCCCTGCAGCGTCCGTATCAACTCGCGCGTCGCGCGCGCGGCGGCCGGATCGAGCGCCGCCGTGGGTTCGTCCAGCAGCAGCACCGGTGGATCATGCAGTAGCGACCGCACCAGGTTCAGCCGTTGCTTCATGCCGGTGCTATAAGTCTCGACGAGGTCGTCGGCCTGCTCCGCAAGCCCGAGGTGCTCGAGCAGACTGCCCGCGCGCTCATTGATCGCCTGGCCGGGCATGAACTGCAGCCGCCCGAAGATCTCCAGATTCTCGCGGCCTGTCAGCCGCCAGTAGACTCCTCGCTCCCCCGCGAACATGACGCCGATGCGCGCCCTTACCGCGCCGGCGTCTCGCAGAGAGTCGAATCCACAGATTCTGGCCGTGCCCGCCGTTGGCTCCAGCAGGGTTGACAGCATGCGCGCCATCGTTGTCTTGCCCGCGCCGTTCGGCCCCAGGAGGCCGTACACCTCACCGGCGCGGACCCAAAGTGTCACGTTATCAACGGCGACTACGGGGTCCGGCACTGGGACTGAACGACGCTTCACTATGTCCCAGGGGCGGCGCGACGGCCGTCGGCGCTCAAACTGCTTGGTCAGCCCTTCGGTTTCAATCAGCATCCGCGCATATGCCATTGAGCTTGAGAACGCGCTTCCTTCAGACGCAATCTGTCAGGAGAGACGCGCGACATTGTTCGTACTGTGCCACGCGCTGATGCCTGCACTCCCTGGCAAGCTTCCCGAAGCGTCGATCGCCCAATAGAGTCTGCACCGCCTAGTTGAGCGAAACACCGCGCTCTGTTCCAATGCAGGCAACCAGCGCCGTCGTCGGATGAGTGCGAGAGGATCGCGAGTGAGGGACCGGGACGAAATCCGTGGCCTGCTGAGCGGCCCCGTCAACCCGCTGCCCACCAAATTCCACAGGGACGGGTCGATCAACTTCGACGGCATGCACGCCGTGATCGATCGTTCGCTGGAGGCCGGCTGCCAGGTCATTATGCTCACCTGGGGCGAGACTCTCGTCTCACTCCTGACTGACTCCGAACTGGCCCAGGTCCACCGCTCCGCCATCGCGCACGTTGGCGACCGCGCTCTCACGATCGCCTGCGACAACATGTGGGGTCTTCACCAGACACTCGAGTTTGGAGACTTGGTTCGCGATTTGGGCTACGACCTCTACATGGTCCGCCCCGCCGAGTGGGCTCGTGGAACGCCGGAGTCTCTGGCCGACTTCTACCGCGCCGTCGCTCGTCGCACGCCGGTAATGCTGGTTGGCGACGTGCCGATCAGGACTTGCGATTTGATCGAGGACGAGGCCGGAATCCTGGGCTTCAAGGAAGACACCCAGCTTGACTACGCCCACGAAGTGCTCATGCGCTGGGGCGACCGCTGGCCGATGGTGGGCGGCGGCGGCATGAAGCGGCACTTCCTCCTCTGGCCCCACGGCTGCCGCTCCTGGCTCGAACCGTTCGTCCGCTGCTATCCCGAGCCGGCCATGCGGTACTGGGGCGCGCTTCAGCGCGGCGACACCGCCGAGGCCTGGAGCATCGTTATGCAGATCGAGACTCCGGTGCGTGCGGCGGCCCACCGCTTTCCCGCCGGCTATAACGGTTTCTCCCAGGCTATGATCGAGGCCTACGGCGTAGCCCCCCGGTGGCGCCGCTCCCCCGCGCCCAACGCTACCGACGCCGAGATGGACGACGTGCGAGGCCTGCTGCGTCGACTGGGCATCTGGCGGTGACCACGGAAGCGCCGACCTCATGACGGGACGGACGCCGGACTTCATCGCCGACCGCGGCTTCAGCCAGCCGCCCGTCTACCTGACCGACCTTGACCGATGTACTCCATCCAGCGCACTGTCGTCTGAGCCCTGCCGCCACACGTGGCGCACGCTGCCCTACGGCACAGGCGCCTTCAGCGGCGTGATGCTGCTGGCCGGGCCCGAAACCGCCGCGCCCTCCGTTACCTATCCATTGAATGCCAACGGCTGGCATGCCATATCGATTGGCGTACATCCGTTCTGGTCCGAGCCCGAAGGCAGGCAGCTGGTGGCTCAAGTCAAACTCAGCGGCTTGGGCCCGTTCACCATCCTTTCCTGGCCGCGCGTCCCCTTCGGCGGCCACGCCGAACACCTCCACGAGCACTTCTGGGGTGTGGCGGATCTCACCGGGCGTGATCTGGGCATTGGGCAGCCGACTGCGCGCATGTCCTCGGTCGACGGCCCCGGGTCATTCCTCGGCCAACCCGCACGTATTGCTTATGTCAAGTTAGTTCCGCTGACATCCGCCGAGGTGCGCGCCGTAGCGGCCGACCGAACTCAAGATGACAATCGACGCTTGTTCGCCCACCAGGATGCCCACGGACCGCACTCCGCTTGGCGACTAACGAGTGCCGCCGACATCCAGCGCGAGGTGGAGCCGTATCGACACACGGACTTCTCGCGCCTGTACTGGGAATGCGGCTCCGGCGACCTGATGAACTATTTCACCCAGATCGGGCGCATGCCCACGCACGATGGGCTCGATGACTTTCCGCGACAAAGCGACCGACTCAACGCCGAAAGCTGGCGAGTCCTCCGCGACCGTGGCATTGATCCCTTGCAGGTGGCGGCCGAACATGCGCGGGATGTCGGCCTGGAACTCCACGCGAGCTATCGCGTCGCCGGCTTCCATTACCCGCCCCCGTTGGATCACTTCACGCACGGCGACTCGGTCTACAAGCGGCGGCCCGAGTGGCGCGGTGTCGACCGGGAGGGCCGCCGCACGCCGCGTTTCGCCTACTCCTATCCCGAAGTTCGCGCCTACGTCATTTCTCTTCTGCGCGAGGTCGTTCAGTACCCGGTAGACGGCGTCTGCATGCTCTACAACCGGCGGCTACCGCTGGTGGAATACGAACCGCAACTCGTTGAGGGCTTTCGCGCCGACCACGGCGTCGATCCGCGCAGCCTCGACCCGCTCGACCCGACCTGGCTGCGCTACCGATCGGGCGTGCTCACCCAGTTTCACCGCGAACTGCGTGCCGCGATGGACGAGGAATCGCGGCGACAGGGCCGCAGCCGTCGCATTCAGGTATCGGCCGTGGTCGCTGGCACCGAGGCAGAAAACCTGCGTTTCGGAGTGGATCCCGGAGCTTGGGTTAACGAAGGCCTGGTCGACACGCTTATTCCTTATTCGTCGGCAACGAATTTCAATAGCAGCGTGGATGCCTGGTCCGACCCGAAGGTGATCGACTACTTCGTGAATCTCGTGCGCGGCAGCAGCACGATCATCGCGCCCAACATGATGCCCCGCCAGGTTCCCCCGGAACTCTTGCGCCGACGCGCCTCCGGTCTCTATCGAACCGGCGTCCAGCACCTATTCTTCTGGGATTGCGCCGCCGGCGACGGCCGCGCCAATTTCAGCGACATGTGGAGCGCTCTTCGCCGGCTAGGACACATCGAAGAAATCGAAAACTGGAAAGCCGGCGGTGAGACCGACCTGAGCTCGACCTGCCACGAACTCCGCACTTTGGGCGACTGGGACCTCACCTACCACACGCCTGGTTAGGAAGCCTGCCGCGGATCCCGATCGGTCCGGCTCGGGCTTTTTCAGACCACCCGGTATTTGAGGGCGTGCCCAGCCTCGATCCGCGCAATGTTGTCGCGCACCACTTCCGTGGTTCCGCGCAGAAAGATGTCGCAAGCCGACGCCCCATGCGGCGTTGCAAAGACCTCACGCTCAAATACCGGATCGTCGGGATCTACCGGTTCCTCCCAGAATACGTCCAGGCCGGCAGCCCGCAGCCTTCCGCTGTCAAGCGCGTCAATCAGCGGCTGTCGCTCGACCACCGGGCCGCGCGATACGTTGACCAGGACGGATCCGTCCGGCATGGAATCCAGGACGGCTTGGTCGATCAGGCCGTGCGTCTCATCCGTGAGCGGCACCGACAGCACGACGAACCCGCAATTGCGCACTGCCTCAGTCAGGCGGTCGGCGGTGTAGAGCTCGGTTAGCCCCAGCCGTTGCGCCAGCTCAGGATCCGGTGTTCGCTTCACCCCAATCAGGGTCGCCCCAAACGGCATCAGCAGCCGCGCGATTTCGCTGCCAACACCGCCGACACCCACGATGCAAATCCGAGAGTGGAAGAGTGACGCGCCAAACGGTACGGCAATCGAGCGCGCCGCCAGCGTCCGAAGGTGCGTCGGCAACTGCCGCCCGGCGGCAATCAGGTGCATCAGCGCAAACTCGGCCACCGCCTTGCCGATGCCCGAAGGTCCCGCCGGTGCGTTGGCCACTGGAATGCTGCGGACGCGTGCAGCCTCAAGATCGACGTGATCGACTCCGATCCCGAACTGCTGAATCAGGCGAAGGCGTGAAGCGGACTCGATGGTGGCGGCATCGATGGGCGTACGAGCCGGGATGATCACCTCGGCGCTCGGCGCCTCCGCGGCCAGTGCGTCAGGCTCGGTTGGGACGATCTCGTGCTCCGGCAGCGCTTCTCGAAGCACATCCGTGATCGCCGCCAGGTCTGGGCTGCACATCAGTACCCGCATCGGATGTCCCTTTCTTGAGACGCTTCGCTATTGGCCCGCCGTCGCTTTGCACGCCGCCAGGGCGTCGTCCACGATCTCCAGCGTCCGATCCACGTCGTCCTCGCTGTGCGCGATCGAGATGTAGAACTTCTCGTTCGGCACGATCAGGATCCCCCGCTTCACGCATTCGATGGCGAATTGCGTTCCCATTTCGCGGTCGTTATCCAGCAGGTCCACCCACTGGGTCGGACTCTCGTTCTCCATGAAGCGAACGCCGAACACCATGTCTTCGCCCAGCGCCTGCAGGGCGATACCGTGTCGACGACCAGCTTCCTCAATACCGGCCCGCAGTCGACCGCCAATTCGGTGCAGTTGGTCGTAGACCCCCGGTTCGCTGAGGACTTCCATTGCGGCCAGCGCCGCCGTTGCCGCGACGGGGTTACCGTTGAACGTCCCACTGGCCCAGGCAATCGTGTTTGGCGCGCGGCCCACGTTGCCGTAAAGCTCCATGATGTCGCGGCGCCCGGCGATCACGGCCAGCGGAAACCCGCCGGCCATCGCCTTGCCGTAGCAGGCCATGTCCGGCACCACGCCATAAGCCTCCTGCGCGCCACCCCACGCCAGTCGGAATCCCGTCACGATTTCGTCGTAGATCATCACGATTCCGTGCCGGTCACAAGCTTCGCGCACCGACTCCAGGAATCCGGGAACCGGCCGCAGCACGCGCTGCAGCGGTTCGATGATTATCCCCGCGAGTTCGTCCGCGTACTCCTCGATGACCTGCAGCGCAAACTCGGTGTCGTTGTAGGGAGCCACCAGAATCTCGTCAGCCAGCACGCCCGGAACCCCAAGTGAGTCGGGGTCCGCGTGCGGATAGTCGCTGGCCTCACCTGGAACGGTGCCGAACATGGCGAAGTCGCCGGTTCCGTGCCAGCCGCCCTCGAACTTCAAGATCTTCGGCCGGCCGGTGAATGCTCTCGCCGCACGCAGCGACAAGAACGTTGCGTCGGAACCGGTCGTCACGTATCGAACCTGCTCGGCGCAGGGAACGGCCTCGATCACTTGCTCCGCCAGCCGGATGGCCGGTTCGTTCAGGAAATAGAACGTGGTCCCCTGGCGAATCTGGTGCTCGACGGCTTCCAGGATTCGCGGGTGGCAGTGACCAACCAGCATGGGTCCGGAACCCATCAGGTAGTCGATGTACTCCCGGCCGTCAACGCTGATCAAATGACTGCCGCGCCCTTCGCGAATCACGACATCCTGGGAGCGCGGGAGCATCAGAAAACCAAGGGCTCCGCCACTAAGCACGTTGCCGGCGAGTTCAAGGAGCTCGCCATTCGGGGCGGCCGTCTGGCCCGGTTGTTTCGAGGCTGCCACCAGTCACCTGGCCTTCTGGAGTCCGCCGCAACAGCCGGCGGCGCTGGGTCGCGCATACTACACGCGGCATCGAGCCGATCGGTTACCGAACCTGAGTCGCGGAGATTTCGGAATGGCGGAGATCAGATCGTGAGCGCCAGCGTCCCCGGGCCTTCTCGCGTGAGGATTGCCCTGATAGGCGCCGGCGGCTTCGGCGCCTATACGACCGAGTTGATCGATCGGCAGCCCGAGATCGAACTGGTCGGCGTTGCCGATACCGACGGCGACAAGGCCCGGCGCCTTGGGCACGATCGCGGCGTGCCGTTCTGGACCGACGACCGAGCGCTACTGGACGAGTGCGACTGCGACGCGGTGGCCATCGTGACTACCCACTCGACGCATCGCGACATCGCCGTGCGCGCCGCGGCCAACGGTCGCCACATTTTCTGCGAAAAGACCATGGCCATTACCGTCGCCGACTGCCACGACATGGTGGAAGCGGCGGACACGTTCGGCGTGAAGCTCATGGTTGGCCACAAACGCCGATTTCGGCCCGCCTCCGCCGCGCTCAGGCGGGCGCTGGCTACCGATGGACTGGGACGCCCCCTGGCCGTCAACATTCGCGGCTTCTTTGGCCGTCGCATTACCGGCTTCTGGCGCGAGCGGGCCCTCTGCGGCGGGTTGCTCTACTGGGCCGGAGTCCATGACGTGGACACGTTGCGCTACCTCTTTGGTGATGTTTCTTCCGTATACGCAGTCATCGGACCCAAGGTGCGTCCCGAGGTCTCGGACCAGGAGGACGCCATCTCCGTGGCGCTCACGTTCAAGAGCGGCATGCTCGGGTCAATCCAGGTCTCCACGTTCTATCCAATGGCCACCTATCAGACAGCCTTTGGCTTTGACATCGTTTGCGAGCGCGGCGGTGTCAGCTACAACCCACACAACCTCACCATCACTACCCAGCTTGAAGACCAGCCTCCAGGCGTCGTTCGCCTTGAGCACAACTCGCCCGACGGCGCCTACGACAAGGAGTGGTCCAGCTTCGCCGCCTGGGTCCTCCGCGACGAAGACCCCGTCCTGACGGGCGAGGACGGACTGCGCTGTGTGGAGATCCTCCAGGCCGCGTACTTGAGCGCCGCGACGGAATCGCGAGTCGACCTCCCGCTCGACCGCAACGAGCGGCGTCCGTTTGACGGATAGGCGCTGGTGCCATGCGCATCGCCTGCGTCCAGGTCGCCACCGTCGACGGTGAGATCAATGCCAACCGCGCGCGTGCCCTGGGCCTCACGGAACAGGCGCTGGCCGAAAACCCGGATCTGGTGATCCTTCCGGAATTGGTCACAACCGGCTATTGCACCAACGATTACACGACGGTTGCGGAGGATCTCGAAGGTCTGACCGTTCGTGCCTTCGCTGATCTGGCAGCCTCATCTGGCGCATGTATCGCCGTCGGCCTTGTAACCCGCACGCCGGGCGGCCACCCGCAAAACGGCAGCGTGATCCTTGGCCCCCACGGCGTCGTCGGCACCTACGCCAAGGCCCACATGTGCGTGAACGACGACCCGCGCGTCGACGAGTCCACGGCGTTCGCCCGCGGCGAGGCGCTGGGGCTGTTCGACCTCGACGGGGTCAGGATCGGAGTGATGATCTGCTATGACGGTCACCACGGCGAGTTGCCAGTTGCTCTCGTCGCCGGCGGTGCCGACGTGCTGATATGGCTGAACAACCGGACCTCCATGCCAGTCTGGGAAGCTTCCGCGATCGCTAGATTCAATCGCGTGCCCGTCGCCGCCGTGAACCGAGTCGGCGAGGCCGGCTGGCAGCCGGCCGGCGCACCGCCAAGGTTTTTCACCGGGGTTTCGGCAATCGTCGATCACGAGGGCGAAATTGTCGCCGCCGCTCACGGCGGGGAAGAAACCGTAGTCGTCGGCGATCTCGATCTCCAGGCCGGACGCCGGCGCCGGAACAGTCACGTACTGAACACTATGCAGAGTCGTCGTCCCGACCTTTACGCCTTGACCTAGATAGCAAAGTCATCATTTCGGCCCGAACTCGCGTTCGATGCGGCTATGATGCGCGCCGGTATTCGGGCACAACTTCTTGAATCGGGGCAATAGCGTGGCAGCCGTCGGGCAATTTGTGGGTCAATCCGCATCGGAAGCGCCCGTCCGCAGCGAATGGAACCTGGCCTGGCGCCGCCTGCGACGCAACAAGGCGGCTATGGCTGGTCTGGTCGTATTGATCGTAATTTCGCTGGCCGCAGTCTTTGCCGACTTTATTGCCACCGAAGCTGAGAATGACTTCGACATCGCGTCGACAGGACTGCCGCCATTCGCCGAACGTCTGGACCCAACCGACGACTGG
Source organism: Chloroflexota bacterium (assembly GCA_022824865.1). Taxonomy (GTDB): domain Bacteria; phylum Chloroflexota; class UBA11872; order UBA11872; family UBA11872; genus UBA11872. Next base: position 18,361 of record JAJDZD010000056.1, read on the forward strand.
CGGCCCTGGGGACAGCGTCACTTCCTGGGCACCGACGACATTGGACGGGATGTCTTCAGCCGGATCGTGCGAGGTGCGCGCATTTCCTTGCGAATCGGGTTTTCGGCGGTCACGATCTCGCTGATAGCCGGCAGCATCCTTGGCCTGGTTTCCGGTTATTTTCGCCGCTGGCCGGACATGGTTATCAGCCGAATTCTTGACGTGATGCTGGCGTTTCCCGGGATTCTGCTGGCAATGACGGTTGTGGCATCGCTTGGGCCGGGGCTTAACAACGCCATGCTTGCGTTGGGAGTAGCCGGCATCCCGTTCTACGGTCGGGTGGTGCGCGGCACGACGCTGGCCGCGCGCGACCTCACGTATGTTCGCGCCGCGCGGGCCGTCGGCATGTCCGACGTGCGCATCATGATGCGCCACATCCTGCCCAATGTGATCAGTCCGGTTCTGATCATGGCGACGCTCGGACTAGGCGGCGCTATCCTCGCGTCGGCCACCCTCAGCTTCCTGGGCCTCGGTGCCGAGTCGCCCGCTCCCGAATGGGGCTACGAACTCTCCAAGAGCCGCAATCTGCTGCGGGAGTACTGGTGGATAGCCACATTCAACGGCTTCGCCATCGCAACGACTGTGCTTTCAATCAATCTGTTGGGCGACGGGCTGCGTGAGGCGCTCGATCCCCAGGCCAGTTCGTGGTCTGATTAGCTGAGCTTCGAGTCCATGGCATTCCGCGCGTGCATTCGGTACGCTATCGCATTCGTCGAGGCGCTGTAGTTGCGCGCCTCAAGGGGAGGTTGCACATGATCAAGACGCCGAGCGTGAGCCGGCGGCTCGTCCTTCGGACTGGCTTGGCCGGCTTGGCCGGTGGCGTCGGGGCGGCTGCATTGGCAGCCTGCGGTGAGACTCAGGTCGTCACCAAGGAAGTCCCGGTCGAGACCACGGTAGTGAAGGAAGTCCCGGTCGAGAAGATCGTCCGTGAGACCGAAGTCAGGGAAGTCCCGGTCGAAAAGATCGTGACCCAGCAGGTCGAGAAGATCGTGACCAGGACGGTCGAAGTCAAACAGGTCGTCGAAGTCCCGGTCGAGGTCGAAGTCGAGAAGGTCGTTGAAGTCGAGAAGATCGTCGAGAGGGTCGTGGAGAAGATCGTCGAGGCGGCCGCTGAGCGAGCGCCCGGCATCGACATCTACAACCTCGACGAGTCCGTGGCCATCGGCGCCAAGCCGTGGGACCCCAAGCCGGGTGGCGAAGTCAGTTACATGACCTTCGGCAATCCCACCGGCTTTGACCCGGCCACCTGGGGCGGCCGCAGCGCTGAGCCCGCAGCCGCGATGTACGACCTGCTGTACACCTACGGTAAGGGCAACCTGATTTATCCGCACCTGGCGGCTGACCTGCCGGAACCCGCAGACGACAAGCTCTCGTGGGTCATCCCGCTGCGCAACGACGTCGTGTTCCACGACGGCGAGCCGTTCAACGCCGACGCGGCCGTCTTCAACTTCCAGCGCTTCCTGGACCCGGATCTAGCCCGCGGCCACGTCATCCGCGACGTTGCGTCCATGGGCAGCGTGGAGAAGGTGGACGACTTCAAGATTCGGATCTCCACTCCACAGCCGCAGTCGCCTCCGTCGTTCCTTCACTCCATTGCCCACCAGCATACGGGCATGGCCTCTCCCAAGGCGGTGACGGAACGCGGCGAGGCCTTCAGCCGTGATCCCGTTGGCACCGGCCCTTTCAAGTGGTCGGGCGTTTGGGAAGATGACGTCAAGGTTGTCTTCGACCGCAACGAGGACTACAACTGGGGTCCGTCGTTCCTCGCGCACCAGGGTGCGCCGTACCCGGACCGGATGCGCCTCCAGATTCTTGGGTACAACATGACGGACAACGCCGCCGCCTTCGAGGCCGGCGAGGTTGACATCTGTCTCAACTGGTCCTTCGCGGACTACAAGCGGGTGTCCGAGAACGCCAAATACCACGTCATCGGCTACGCCGCTCCTGGTATGGGTCAGTACATGCCGCTGCACACGCAGCTCTGGCCGCTGGACGACCTGAACGTGCGAAAGGCCCTGCTGTTCGGCGTGGACCGCCGGACGGTCACGGTGCGCGCCAATGGCGGTACCGCCCCGCTCAACATCAGCAACCTGCTGGTGCCGGGCACGATCGGCCGCAGCGCCGAGGCTGGCAAGCTCTACTCGTACGATGTGGGCATTGCCAACCAGATCCTCGACGAGGCCGGCTACGCCAAGGGCGAGGACGGCTTCCGCTACGCCTCCGACGGCCGGCGGCTGGAAATCAGCTATCCCGACCGCGGCGACCCGGTGGTCGAGCTGTTCAAGCTGGACGTGGAGAAGAATCTCGGCATCTTCGTGGATATCCCGAAGATGGACGGCGCTACGCACCGCGAAGGCGCTTCCAAGGGTCTCTACCACACCACATGGATCGGTGTCGCGGCGCCTAGCGGCGACGTGATGTACGACCGATTCCACACCGCCTCGTACGGCGGAGCCAACCGCTCCTACTCGTTCTTCGAGTTCGACGGTATTCCCGAGTCGGCCACGCCGAACGCGAAGATCGACGGGCTGCTCGAGGCGGCGCGCGCGAGCTTCGACGCGGAAGAGGCCAAGGCGCTCTGGGAAGAGGCCGAGCTCTACCTGATGGAGAACGCGGTTGCGATCCCGCTGGTCCACGACTACCTGCCGTGGCTGACGAACCCCGACCGCATCGGCGGCGAGTTGTTCCTCGGAATCGACTACCTGCCGTTCTTCGGTCAGTTCTACAGCACCCAGGAGTAGATTCGGACGTAATGCGAAAGGCGTCCGGCCGGCTGATGCCGGCCGGACGCCTTCTCGCACCGTACCGTCCGGAACACGGCTGAGCGATGGGCGCTTACATTCTGCGTCGCGGGCTCTACACCATCCCCGTCTTATTCGGGGTGTTGTTGTCCGTATTCGTCCTGATGCGTCTTGTTCCCGGAGATCCCATCGCACTGTTCTATGCGACTGGCGGTGTCGGGGATTCAGGGGCCACCGCCGGGAGTGGCGGTGAAGTCAGCCGGGCCGCGCTGGAAAAACTGCGCGAGAGCTACAACCTCGACAAATCCGTACCACACCAGTTTGTGCTCTACGTTAGGGACGTGTTCCGCGCCGACTTTGGCGACTCGATCCAGTATCGTCGCCCGGTCACTGACCTGATCAAGGATCACGCACCCGCCACCATTCAACTCACGTTATCCGGCATGGCCGTGGCTCTTGCGATCGGATTGGGCGCCGGCATCCTTTCAGCCATTCGACGTCACACGTGGGTCGACTACGGCGCCCAGATCTTCGCCATCCTCGGCGTGTCATTCCCTAGCTTCTTCCTGGCAACCATCCTAATCCTGATCTTCGCCATCAACCTGAATTGGCTGCCCGTGATCTCGAACGGAGTCGGCCCACAGCTCATCATGCCGGCCATCACGCTCGGAACCGCGGCGGCCGCGATTCTGGCCCGGCTCACCCGCTCGTCGATGCTTGACGTCCTCTCGCGTGACTACATTCGCACGGCACGGGCTAAGGGGGTAGGCGAACGAAATGTCATCTGGGTGCATGGTCTTCGCAATGCCATGATTCCCGTCCTTACCGTAGTTGGCCTGGAATTCGGTTCACTCTTGGGCGGCGCAGTTGCTATCGAGGCCGTCTTTTTTCGCCAGGGTCTCGGATTGCGACTGGTCGATGCCATCGAAGCCCGCGACTACCCCGTCATTCAGGCTCTCGTCTTACTCGCCGCCGTCGTTTACGCCGTTGTGAATCTCCTGGTAGATATCCTCTACACGTACGTTGACCCACGCGTACGGCTGACCGATCAAAAAGCGAACTGATCAACACGGAACCTGCAGGTTCGTCCAAGCCCCTCGAGTCGCGTGAAACTCTGCATCTCCACCGCCTGCTACCGCTGGATGCTGGATCCGCATCGGCGTCGTGATCGTCCTGAGCACCGCAACTTCGGCTGGCCTCCGGCGTTCCTGCAATCCGAGCCCCCGCCGCAACCGGGCGTGATGCGCCATGACTGGATGCTGGCCAAGACGCGCGAATTGGGTCTGGAAGGCTTCTACATGCACGCTGCGGACGTCGGAGACCTCGCGACGGTTGAGGATTTTGGCGCGCGCATGCACGCCGCCGGTCTCATCTTCAACGGTGGGCTAACGGCCAACTGGGCGGCCATGGCCGACGAATGGGATAGGGAATACCGCGAACGAGCAATCGAACACGTCAAACTCAACGCTCGCAGCGGCGCGACCATCGCTACTGTCACCCACCTCATGGCCGGGGTGCATAACCACTTCACCACCGATCCGCCAGTCGGCGAGCAAATCGAGCGCGCCATCCGAAACTTCAGCACCATCCTTCCGGCCTGTCGGGAGCATGGCGTCACCCTGGCCTTCGAGAACCACATGGACTACCGGCTGAGCGAGGTCGTGGCCATCGTCCAGGGCCTCGACTGCGAATACGCCCGGATTACCCTGGACACAGCCAACCCATTCCTGGTTCTTGAGGATCCGTTGCAAGGAGCCAAACTTGCTGCGCCCTACACCGTGGCGGTGCATCTGAAGGACTTCACTGTCCACCCGCTCACCGAGACCTGGGAACCGGAACTCCACTGGGCGCCGGTCGGTCGCGGTGACTCCCGGATTGCGGAAGTCCTCGACCTGCTCCAGGCGGAAGCGCCGAATCCGGATGAACTCCTCGCACACATCGAGATCGCGGGCTTGCCCCAGACGGATCCCGACTGCTGGGTGCGCGCCAGCATCGCCCACCTCCGTCGGCACGCCGCCGATCACTTCCCGAACCAGGCAGCCGCGTGAGACTCGGGCTCTCGGCCGACACCTACCGCTGGATTGCCTACCCCTGGATGCGGGTCGATCGGCCGGCTTTTCGCGCCGCCAGCCACTACGCGCCGCACATACTCTCGCTTGCTCCCCCGAACTCCGATGCCGACTTGCCCGACTGGCTACTGGATCGTGTCCGCGCGCATGGGCTATCCGCACTCACGATGGACCTCGGCCTGCTCAGGAACCGGGCTCGCGCATCAGCCTTCGGGGCCCGCTGTGCCGACGCCGGCGTGCAACTCCTTGGCAGCGTATCCGTTGATCTCGTCGCCGGACCCGATCGCTGGGGACATGCCGCCTCCAAAGGTTCGACCGCACACTTCGACCAGGAGCGAGCCAGCAGTCTGCAGTCTGGCTGGTCTGGTGATAGCGAAGCTTTAGTCGCTGCAACCGCAATGTGCCTGGCCGCGGACGCCGGCGCATCCGTCCTTAGCCTGGTCCATGGGCAGCCCGACCGCCCCAATCGCTATTCGCCCGGGCCTGTCCTCGCCGACCAACTGCAACGAATCGAGTCCAATGTGCGGACACTTCTCCCGCTCGCAGCCGATACGGGTCTCACGCTGGCACTCGAACCGCACATGGACTACCGCTGCGTCGAACTCGTCCCTGTCGTCGAAGCAATTGCGTCCCCCCATCTCCGACTCGTCCTCGACGTCGCCAGCCCCCTCGCCGTCACGGAAGATCCGCTAGACGCCGCCCGCCTCGCGGCGCCCTACGTGGTCGCCACCCAACTACGCGACATGCGCGTCCAGGCCCTCACCGAAATTGCTACCGGTGCGCTCTTTCACACCCCAATCGGCGAGGGCCATGTCCCGGTGGACCAGATCCTGGACATCCTCCACGACCGCTCGGCCGATCCCGACGGGATGATTCACTGCCTTAAGATCGTCACTCGCCCGGAACATGACGTCGAAGCCTGGCTGACTGCCTCGCTCGCAACGGTTCGGGCCTATGCCTCGCAGAGTTCGTCGCACGGCGCGGCGTGATGAGCGGCGTCGGGAGGAATGCATGAACGACCATGACCGCTATCTGTTCGACTTGCAGGGCTACGTGACCATTCCCAACGCAATTGACGCCGATACCGTGGCCGCGCTGAACGAGATTCTCGATGGAAAGATCGCCGAGGAAACGCCGGCCGACGCGATGACCCATCGCTTCGTCAATCTGCTCGAATGGGGCCAGCAGTACATTGATCTGCTGGACCCGCCCAAGATCGTGCCGTATCTCGACGCCATCCTGGGTCCAAAGTTCCGATTGGATCACACCTATCTGGACATCATCCGAGGCGGACTAAGCCCCATTGGCGCCACGCTCCACGGTGGCGCCATGCCGTTCAATCCGGTGCAGTACTTCCACTACAGCAACGGCGAATTTCACAACGGCTTGTCCGTCGTCGCCTTCAATCTGGCCGACGTGAATCCGGGCGACGGCGGCTTCGCCTGCGTGCCCGGCAGCCACAAGAGCAATCTGCCATTCCCGGACGAATGGAAGGATCTGACCGACGAGCACGACACCGTCAAGCGTGTCACCGGGCCGGCCGGCACGGCCATCATCTTCACCGAGGCGCTCACCCACGGCCCCCTGCCGTGGACCGCCGACCACGAGCGACGCACGATCTTCTACAAGTACAGCCCAAACCCACTGGCATGGTGGGGCGAGTATCCGACGCCCGAAGGCCTGCAGGGTCTCACGGAGCGCCAGCAAGCAATCCTGGAAGGCCCTAATGCCCGCTACCCCGAGCGCGGAATCCGCTGACGCCTGTCGTCAGCTAAGCGGTGGGAAGTAGGCCAACCCCGCTCCGAGGTCGTCCATCGCGACCACCGCGTCGCCCCGCATTCGCGCCCTGATTTCGTGGTCCTGGTGGTGAATCGTCAGGTCGCGCTCGGCTAGCGGAAACTGCACCGCCACTACTGGTCCGACTTCCGGCTGGCGGAGCCAAAGGCGTCCGTCAACGACGAAGCGTTCGGCCGAATGGCCGTCGACCACAATCGCGTTCAGGTCTGCCCACGACGGCACGCGGACGGCAATGTCGCCGGAAATCTTCGGCGTGATCCGCAGGGCATCGCCCGTATACGGAGACTCAATCCGAACTGCATCGCTCTCAAAGTCGAAGAGCATGTTGACCCGCGTCACCCCGTCGACGGTTGTCGCCACCGTGCGCTGGGCTGCGCACAGGGAGGCTGTTGCGCCCCCCACGATGTCAATGCTCGGGGTGACCTGGTTCTTGCCGAGCGGAAGATGTCCGTACACGGCATTGAATCCGAAGAGCCCCAGCAGCCGCGTGTGTAGATCACGCCGCTCGTCGCCGCCCGGCGCCTCGTCCATGAAGCTCAGGTCCCGAACCTGCGACGGCAGCAACTGCGAGCGCAGATACCGCTCGGCGTCCTCAAAGTAGGCGTCGCCGAAATAGCGTCCCAGGATTAGCGCCGTCTCGATCACGTCGCCCACGTTGTTCATCTCGCCCTGCTCCGGGTGAAAGCTCGGATGGTGCCGTTCCCGCACCCACCCAACCTCGTCGCGAATCACCCGCAGCCCCTTGTCGTAAAACGCTCGAACACGCCCCAGCAGCCCAAGGTCGTTTGTCTCGCTGCCGAGCAGTGCCATCCCCGAGAGCGTGCATGTCGTCGAATGGGTATGCGCCCCCAGCCGATCCGCGTCATAGGAACCGTCGGCCAGGAAAAACCGGTCAGTGGCGTGGGCCGCCAGGTCCTGCGCCATTTCCAGCGCGGCGCCGGAGCCGGTTGCCTGGTGTAGCTTCGTCAGCGGCCCGATCGCACGCCCGACACCCTCAACAAACGTTGGCCGCGCGGTCATGGGCAACCCGTACGCCGCGCGCACTGCATTCTGATCCCAATCGCCCGCGGCGCTCCAGTAGCGACGAATATCGGCGATCAGGGCCTCAGCCGCTTCCGCCGCCCGGTCGGATTCTCGGTACCGGGCCAGCGCGTGCAGTCCATGAACGGCCTCACGAATCGAATGCTCGTCCACCGACGTCAGCGGACCGCCGGGCGTGCTGTGATTGCACGGCAGCGGCCCGGCGCCCAAGGAGAAGAAGCTCGCCTCCGTGTGCCGTGCGATTACATCCTCGTCCAGCTCAACGCCCAGCACATCCTCGGCCGCCAGCAGCGCGTCCAGGTGGCGACCCGCCAACTGGATGGCCCCGTGGTACGGGCTGAACCCCAGCCATCCGTCCGGCCAGATTCGCGTGTACATGTACGGGTAGCCGTTATCCGCGGGGTTGAACACGTTTCCCATTGCGTGGCAGGCCGATTCCACGGCCGCCGGAATGCTGGTCGTATTCACATTCGCCACACGGGCGGGCGGGATGCGCGACTCATCGAACGGCGGCCCCGGAATGAACGCGTGCGCGGTCGGCGAAGGCGGCTTGCGCAACGGCTCGTCGCTCATGGGCTGAAACGCCATAACTCGCCGCTACCGACTGCAGCAAGAATCGTTCGAGGATTCGACTGGGCCTCGGTAATGCTCACGCGCTCCACAGCCCGGCCGGCCAGCGGCCCGTCCATCCGTGACCAGTCATGACCCTGGGTGTTGGAGAGATACACGCCGTCACTGGTGGCGGCGGCAACCAAGCCGTCACGCTCGAAGTCTGGCGAGGCGGTGACCTGCCGAATCGCCACTCCGCCTTCCGCGACCCGAAGTCCTGACCACGGACCACGGCCCGAAGTCGGAGGCATCGCAATGCGGTCGCGTGCCGCCAGGAGCACGGGCCCAACGTCTGGCTTGAAGCTCGGGGGAATAGCGAGCGAGGCCCAGCCCAAGGACGTGTCGTACTCGACCCAGGGCATCCACGTCTCGCCCGCGTCGGCGGATCGAATAACCACCAGCCGCTGCGCATCGCCAGCGGCCGCGACCATCGCGCGATCCTGGCCGAAGTGCGGCGAATAGGCCAAAGCCAGAACCTCGCTGCCGTCGAGCCCCGTCCAGACCGATCGCCACGTATCGCCATGGTCATAGGACTGGAGCAGCATCCCGTCCTGAGCACCCACCGTTATGTGGCCGTCGGCAGCAAAGTTCGGTGAAAACTCAAGCAGGTTTGCCGCCGAGTCGTCCGTGAGGCCGCCCGCGCGCACCCACGATCGGGCGCCGTCGGCGCTCCAGATAATCTGGCCGCCCGCTATTCCGCCAGCGATCCCGTCTCGCCTAAATCCGGGCGACAGCCGCACCGCCGTAATCGGACCCAATCCCGGGTCATCCAGAGTTGTCGACCAGTTCAACCCGCCGTCGCGCGAAACAAGCACACCGTCCTGCAACGTTCCAAGGACCACCGTATCGCCGCCGTCGTCCGACCGCGACACCGCCAGATCCAGGATCGGACGGTTGACCAGTCCGACATTTGCCGCGGTTGGCGGGCTGTGCCCGGTCAGCCGATAGACACCGCCGCGATCGGTTCCGATAAGCGCACGCCCTTTGGACGCACCCACACAAAGAGCCGAAACCTCGCCCTTCGGGGCAATTGGCTGTTCCTGCCAGGTCATGGCGCCGTCGCTTGATTGCAACAGCCGGCCACGGCCAGTCGCGGCAACGACCTGGCGGCCTCCGCTGCCGGACTCGGACACGGCGATTCCATTGACGGTGTCGCCCTCGGAGCGCCAGACGGTCTCCCAGCGTCCACCGCTATTGGTCGAACGCAGCACCCGACCTGAGACTGTTCCTGCCACGGCGGTTTCTCGCTCGATCCAGGCCAAACTCTCGATTGGGTCGACGTCCAGGCCCTCCACGAGGTCCCAGCTTCGACAGGCGTCAGTCGAACGCAGCAATGACCCGCTGTCGGTCGCGGCCAGGACGACTCCACCCTCCGCCGCCCCGGGCGCAACGGCCAGCGCCGAGATCTCGGTGTCTTCCAGGCCGGAAACAAAGCCGTTCCAACTCTGCCCTCGATTTCGCGAGACGAACACGCCTTCGTATTGCGTGCCCGCCACGATCATCTGGTCTCGCCCGAAGTCTGGCGAGATAGCGACTCGCGTTACCGTCGGCCGAATGCCCCAGAACTCGCGACGAAACCAACTCTCACCGCGATCAAACGACATGTGCAGACCGGAAACAGCCGTCGCCGCGGCCACCACGCCGTCTCGCTCGAAGTCGGGCGACACGGCCACGTCCTGAACGAACGGGCTGATCAGTCCATTGCCGGTCCACTCCCACCGTTCGCCACCGTCAGTGGATCGAAATACGCCAGCCAGCGTCGCGGCAAACGCCGTCCCGGCTCGGTCGTTGGCACAGGCGATCGAGCCAACCGTGCCGCCTTCCAGGGCAAGCAGGCGCTCCCAGCTCATACGGACACAGGGCGCAACCGGCCGACGAAAGGCATCGCCGGCCTCAGCCGCTGCGGGCCTCGCCGCCGCGCAGCGCTTCGGCCACCGTCACGGGCGGCACGCCGCCGGAATCCTCGATCTCGCGCCAGAAGTGACATGCCACCGCGTGTCCGTCGCCCGTTTCGGTCAGCAACGGCTCTTCGGTCTTGCAGCGTTCCTGAGCCCAGGGACAGCGCGGATGAAAGCGGCAGGCCGACGGGGGATTCACCGGACTCGGCACGTCGCCCGGCAGGATGATCCGCTTCCGTTTCGACTCGATCACCGGATCGGCCACTGGAACCGCGGACAACAATGCTCGCGTGTAGGGGTGCAACGGTCGCTGGTACAGCGTGTCGCTATTCGTGACTTCCACCAGCTTGCCCAGGTACATCACCGCAACCCGGTGGCTGATGTGCCGCACAACCTTCAGGTCGTGGGCGATAAACAGGTATGCCACTCCCAGGCGCTGTTGCAGGTCTTGCAACAGGTTGATGATCTGTGCCTGGATCGAAACATCCAGCGCCGACACCGGCTCGTCGCAAACGATGAAGGAAGGCTCGACCGCCAGAGACCGTGCGGTCGCAATTCGTTGTCGCTGTCCCCCCGAGAATTCGTGCGGATACCGCGACGCCTGCGTACGGCTCAGGCCGACCAGCTCAAGGATTTCCTGAACCCGGTTGCGGCGGTCCTGGCGGCTCTCATAGAGCTTGTGCACCAACATCGGCTCTTCAATGATCTTTCCAACCGACATCCGCGGATTCAGCGAGCCGTACGGGTCCTGGAAGATCATCTGCATCCGTCGTCGCGCCCGCCGTTGGGCGTCCGACTTCAGGCTTGTGAGGTTCTGCCCTTCAAACACCACGTCACCCGCCGTCGGTACTTCCAGCTGCATTACCGCGTTGCCGGTCGTCGTTTTGCCGCACCCCGACTCGCCTACCAGTCCCAGCGTTTCACCGGCCTCGATGCTGAACGACACGTCGTCCACGGCCCGCACCCAGCCCGCGTGCCGCCGGATCAACGCGCCGCGCGTAACGGGAAAGTGCTTGACCAGGTGCTTGACGTTGAGTAGTGCGCCGTTGGACTGTGCTGTCGTGTCGGCTGGGGCAGGGCTGGAGACACTCACCGCAACTCTCCTGTCGCTGGGTCGACAATGCAGCGAACCGGATGCCCGGCGCCCCGATCCTCAAGCGCCGGCACCATCGAGTGGCAGGCATCGCGAACGTATGGGCAGCGCGGCGCATAGGGGCAGCCCTGCGGCAAACCGATCAGATCCGGCGGCGACCCCGGAATGTTGGAGAGCTTCTCCGACCGATCCCCGGTAATCGTCGGCACGGCCTGCATCAGACCCAATGTGTACGGATGCTGCGGCCGCGCGAACAACTCGTGCACCGGCGCGTATTCCACAATGAATCCCGCGTACATCACCGCCACCCGGTCGCAGAACCCCGCGACCAGCGCCAGTTCATGCGTGATCAGAATCACCGCCATGCCCAGTTCACGCCGTAGTTCCGCCAGCAGCTCGATCACCTGCGCCTGAATCGTCACGTCCAGCGCCGTCGTCGGCTCGTCGGCAATCAGCAGGTCGGGCTGACAGGAAATCGCCATCGCGATCATGGCCCGCTGCTGCATGCCGCCCGATAGCTGATGCGGATAGTCCTTGACCCGCTCTTCCGGCGCCGGAATCCCCACCGTGTCCAACAGTTCAACGGCCTTCGCCCGCGCTTCCTGCTTCGTCATGTTCAGATGAAGCCGCAGGGACTCCTCGATTTGCCGTCCGACCGGGTATACGGGGTTCAGGGAACTCATTGGGTCCTGGAAGATCATGGCGATCTGCGCGCCCCGGATCTCGCGCATCTCATCGGCGGGGACTTGCAGCAGGTCTTTGCCCCGAAACCGGATTGATCCGCGTGACACGTTGCCGGCCGGACGCGCCACCAGTCCCATGATCGCCAGCGAACTGACGCTCTTGCCGCACCCTGACTCGCCCACGATCCCGATCGAGTCGCCCTTGTCCAGCTCGTAGGAGATCCCGTTCACCGCGTGGACCATGCCCTCGTCGGTGTCGAATTCCACCGCCAGGTCGTCCACCTCTAGCAGCGTGCCGTTCTCTGTCATTGAATCCTCGCGTCTGCTCGTTGCCCGTATCTCGGCAGCCAGTACGTGCGGTAGCGCGCGTCGCAATCCTTCGAACAGAACTGGTGGCCGTCGCCGGCGCGCCAGATGTCGCTTGGAATCACCTGCCCGCAAAACACGCAGTTCGTCACGTCGGTTTGCCACCAGTCGCCGTCCAGGCGCTCCCAATGACCGCCCTCGGGCGGCTGGGCGTCGCTAGCGGGTCGTAGCGGATCGCGGGCGGTTTGCTCCAGGACGGAGTCCGCGGCCAAATCCCGACGCAAGGATTCGGTGCCCGCGTCGTCGATCAGGTATCGCCCGTCAATCTCGTCAATCGCCACCCGATACACCTCATGCGCCGCCTCAGCTGAGACGAACCGCTCGCGGACGTCGCGCAGCACCTGCTCGGGCTCCCGAAGCTCGGGCGCACCGTAGCCGCCCCCGCCGGGGCTCCCAATCAACACCTCGTCGCCCTCCCGAAGCTCGATATTCGCGATGCGCGAGTTGCTGGTCGTCCCAAAGGCTTCGCCGAAGGTTTGGAAGGTCGGCGTTCCGGCCGTGCGGACGAGCAGCCGCGACGAGTCGCCCGTGTGGCCGCCATAAAGTCCCCACGGCCGCGACACCATGCGGTCGAAGAGCGCCGAAACGGTAATGGAGGGTGCGCGCACTTCCAGGATGCGGTCCGATCCAAGCCCCCCACGTTGGGCGCCGGCTCCGCCGGAGTCGGTGCGCAGCCGGTAGGCGCGCGCCATGAAGGGATAGCGTGTCTCAAATATCTCCACCGGTGTGGCTGGGCAATTCCCGTTGGGGACGACCTGGTGGCTGTTGCCGTCGGCCGCGGCCCGACCGCCCCAGCCTACCCCGTCGAAGTGGTAGTGCACGTAGTAGTGGCCCGTGTCGGGATGTGTGCCGCCAAATAGGAAGTTGCACGATGTGCCGCCGGTCGCCGCCGACACCCGTTCCGGCACCGCCTGCGCCAGCGCCCCCATCACAATCCCCCAGATCCGCGGATGCGTTTCCGTATTCCCGCCCACCGACGCACCCGGGTGAATCACGTTTACGATGGACCCCGGGCGCGCGATCACCGTAATCGGCCGGTACGCCCCGTCGTTGTGCGGCACGTCGTTGTCCGCGAAATGGAAGATCGCGTTGTACACGCCCGACGCCGTCACGCCATACGTGCAGTTCAGCACGTGCGCCGCCTGCGGATCGCTCTCCGTGAAGTCCGCCACGATCTCGCCGTCATCCACGATCAGCCGCAGCCGAATCCAGTCCCGCGCCGGCGGATCGCGCGCATCTTCCATGTGGTCGGCAAACTCGTACTCGCCGTCCGGAATCGAACGAATCTCGTTCCGCATCCAGCGCTCGGCGTGGTCCATGAGCGCGCTGCTCACCTGCCGAACGGTCTCCAGACCAAACTCGTCCAGCAACTCGTGGCAGCGTCGCTCGGCCACCGTCAAGGACGCGATCATCGCGTGAAGGTCGCCCCACGAGTACCGGGGCGCTCGATGGTTCGACATGATCACGCGCCACACGTCGTGGTTGTATTCGCCCTCGCGCATCAGCCAGACCGGCGGGAGGCGCAGGCCTTCCTGGTAAACCTCGGTAGCCGTCGCCGCAAACCCGCCAACGGCCATGCCTCCGATCTCCACCAGGTGCGCAATGTTGGCCACGTAGCCGAAAAGCTCCCCCTCGTAGTACACCGGCTTGATGACCACGTGTTCGGGCATGTGCACGCCCCCGCGGTACGGGTCGTTGTGCACGATCACGTCGCCGGGCTTTACGGCGTCGTCGCCCAGTTCCGCGATCAGCCACTTCACCACGAACCGGATCGCGCCGACCTGGGCCGGACAAAACTCCGTCTGCGCCAACATCCGACCTTCGCGATCAAAGAGAACGCACGAAAAGTCGCGGCTCTCGCTGAAGATCGGGGAATAGGCCGTGCGCATCATCGTCGTGCCCATCTCACGGCACACGCCCACCAGCCGGTTGTACAGCACGGTCTGCGTCACCAAATCGCGCGCCGGGTCGGTGCCCACGGCCACCTGTGAAACGCTCACGCCCACACCAGGCTGGCCAGACCGCGAGATCCGACGGTCAGTGTCTGTCCCGGATGCACCAGCGTCGTCGAGTCCAGTTCTTCGATCACCGCCGGACCCTGGATCACGTCGGCCGGCGAGAGATCGCTCCGCTCGAAAACTGGGCAGGCAACCGGCTCGCGCGGATCGAAGTAGACCCGGCGTTTCGCGCGCGGCGCGGCCGGCGGCCGTTCTGGCAGCGGCGATAGCTGCGGCTTCGAAGCCGCTCCCACCGCGCTCACACTCAATTGCACGACTTCAATGACCTCGTTCGCGATGCGATAGCCGTACTCCGCCTCATAGTGCTGCTCGAATCCGTCGATCAGCGCCTGCCACGCGTCCTGCGTCAGTGGACCGGCGGGGATCGGAATCTCTTCTTCGTAATTCTGCCCGAGATACCGCATGTTGGCCGACCGGTGAATCGCCGGCGCACCCTCGAATCCCTCACGTCCAAGGTCTTCAACCGCCTCGCGAACCAGACCATTCAGGCGCACATCCAGATCTGCCAGGTCCGGAGCATCGGAGCGCACGAGATGCGTCCAAGTCTTGTCGACACGAATGTCGGCCAGCAGCGTGCCGAACGCCGAGCATAGTCCCGGATGCGGGGGGATTAAGGTCGCTTGCGTCCCAATAACTCGGGCTATGGCCGCCGCATGCAGTGGCCCCGCGCCGCCGAATGCCACCAGGCTGAACACGCGCGGATCCAGTCCACGCTGCACTGTCAGCAACCGCATAGCCTCGGCGATATTCTCCACCGCGATTTCGACCACGGCATGCGCGGTGTCGACCGGCGGGAGCCCGACGTCCCGAGCCGTACGTTCAATCGCCCTGAAAGCAAGGTCCGCGTCCAGTGGCAGATCGCCCCCCAGGAAGTTGTCCGGATTCAAACGGCCCAGGACTACGTTGGCGTCCGTAACCGTCGCCTCCTCGCCGCCCTGGCTGTAACACGCCGGACCCGGAACTGCGCCGGCACTCTGCGGTCCGACTTGCAACAGGCCGCCCTTGTTCACCCACGCAATGGAACCGCCGCCGGCCCCCATCGTCGTCATCTCGATAAAGGGCGCCGCCACCGGCAGGCCGAACTCGATTTCCCAGGCCGTCGTGTACCTGATCCGATCGTTAGCAACCACTCCGACGTCGGTACTGGTCCCACCCATGTCGAACGTAATCACATTCGACGCGCCGGCATCCGCGCCAAACGCCTGCCCGGCAATGATTCCCCCCGACAGACCCGACAGAACTGTTTGCACCGGACGCTCGCCCGCCGTCTCCGCCAGCATCTGGCCGCCGTTCGACTTCATCACTGACCAGGACCGAGCGAATCCACGCTCGCGCAATCCTGCATCCAGTGAACCGATAAAGCGGCTCACCA
>JAJDZD010000028.1 GCA_022824865.1 Chloroflexota bacterium
ATCGCGTTTGTTATCGCGATCACCCTTCACGAGGCCAGCCACGCGCTCGTGGCGACCTGGCTCGGGGACGGCCTGCCTCGGCTTCAGGGCCGGGTGACGCTGAATCCGCTGCGGCACCTGGACTTCCTCGGCACGGTCATGATCCTCATCGCATCATTCGGTTGGGGACGTCCCGTGTTAGTGAATCCCTACCGTCTGCGGTTCGGCTCGCATCGTGGCATGGCCCTGGTCGCCGCCGCGGGACCGGCTTCCAATGTGGCCCTCGCGCTCGTGCTTGCGCCAGTCGCCCGTGAGCTTGCCTCCGGTTCCGGGACGGACCTGATCACCGTCGCTGTGGTGCTGATCATTCAACTCAACCTCTTCCTGGCCGTCTTCAACCTGATCCCGCTGCCACCGCTCGATGGGTTTAGCGTGCTGATCGGCCTAGTCCCACGTGAAACGGCCAACCGATTGGACGGGTTGCGGAGATACGGACCCGGACTCCTGATTGGACTCTTTCTGCTCATCGCCATCGTTCCGGGAGCCACCGGTATCATCAGCGGTCCGGTGCTTTGGGCCACGAGGCTGCTGCTTGGGGGTTAGCTACCGGCTACGGCAGGCGCTGGCGTTCTTTGATCCGCGCGTTCCAGCGAGTTCACGCGATCGGGCCATGCAGCGGCTCAACGAGGATGAGCGGACGCTGTTTCGGCGCCTCAGCCCGACCGATCAACGCCATGCGCTGGCCGTGTATGAAGCGGCGAAGGACGGCTGGCCTGAGGACGAGGCCCTGCACATCGCTGCGCTGCTTCACGACGTCGGAAAAGGCCGGCCAGGATTGGCGGACCGTACAGGTCTGACTCTCACCAAGACCATGGCGCCGTGGTTGCTCCTGCGCTGGCAGCTTCTCCAGCCAGACTCACGCCGCGGACGAATCGCCCGCCTCGCCGGCGACACGGAAGCCAGTGCACGTCTGGCCGAGTTGGCCGAATCTCGCGCGGACGTTGTGGAGACTCTGCGGAGCTACGGCTTTCGCGAGCACACGAGCGGTCGGCGACTGGCCGAACTGGACGCACGGCTGTGACCACCACCTGGGGCCCCGTCGGGCAGGCCAGCGCGCTGGGCGGCTTTCAGATTGACATCGACGACTTCGAGGGTCCGCTGGATCTCCTTGTTCAATTGATTGAGAAGCAAGGCCTGGACATCACGGGTATCTCGGTGCTTGCCGTCACGGACCAGTTCGTTTCCTACGCACACCAGCTCCACGAGCAGTTTGCGGAGGCGGCCTCCGAGTTTCTTCTCGTCGCATCGCGTCTCGCGCTGCTCAAGTCGCGAGCACTGCTTCCGCAGATCGAGCCCGAGGATGAGGAAGAGTCGGTTGACGACCTGGCGGAACGCCTTCGAGTCTACGCGGCCTTCAAGGCCGTGGCCATGGACCTCGACGCACGTCTGCGCGCCGGGGAGTCGTCGTTCATACGGGTTGCACAGCCGAGCCTTCCCCAGCCATCCCCCGAACCGGGCGCTGGTGACTTGATGCGGCTGCTCACGGCGCTGGAGCGATTGACCCAAGTCGATACGCCCGTCGAGTCGCTTATCGAAGCGCCAACACGGCGATTTCGTGTGGCAGATAAGGTGCACGATCTTCAAACCATGTTGATATCCCACGGAACGCTGGCCTTTGACACGATTGCGGCCGCCTGCTCCGACCGCGCGGAACTCATCGCCACGTTTGTCGCCGTGCTTCACCTGGTCAGACAGCGCGCAGCGACCGTAGAGCAGTCGGGAACTTTTGGATCCATCGTGCTCAGATCCACTCGCGGGCATGGCGACGGATAGCGACGCCCGAACCGAGCCCGACAAGGACGCCGTGGCCGACAGCCTCCAAGGCGACTTCGGACTGGCGCGCACAATCGAGGGGTTGCTGTTCGTGGCGGACCGCGCCCTCTCGGCAGCCGAGCTTGGCGGCGTCACGGGTGCGTCGGAAATCGAGGTCCGAGAAGCACTGCGCGGACTGACTGATCACTATCGCGCGCGCGGCATCATCCTCATCGAGCACCGCAACGCCTTCCGGCTGGTCTCCGCTCCTGACCTTGCGGACCACTGCCGCCGGCTCCTGGGTCTGGATCAACGCCGGCAGCCGTCACGCGCAGCTTTGGAGACGCTGGGAATCGTGGCTTATCGCGGACAGGCAACGCGTGCCGAAATTGAGCGCGTGCGCGGCGTCGACTCCGACAGCGCGCTAGCTTCTCTGCTCGCCCGAAATCTGATTCGCGAAGCTGGCCGTCTTGATGCCCCGGGCCGGCCGGCGGTGTTCACAACAACCGATACGTTTTTGGCCTACTTCGGCCTCACGTCACTGGACGAGCTACCAGACCTTGACCTGGAGCCTGCTCTCGACGACCCTGACAGCCCGCTCCAGAACACCTAGCGCTTGGTGAACTGCTTCGCCTTGCGCGCCCGAACCAGACCAGGCTTCTTTCGCTCCTTGGCCCGCGGATCACGGGTCAACATGCCGGCCTGCTTGAGTTTCGGACGATTCTCGGCCTCCATAGCCACCAGCGCCCGGGCCAGCCCAAGCCGGATGGCGCCAGCCTGCCCGCGCGTCCCACCGCCCGTAACCCGGGCCGAGATGCCGACCGACATCTCTTCCAGGATTCGCAGGGGTTCAAGCGCATGAAAGCGATGATCGGGAACGGCGAGAAACTCCTCGATCGGACGGCCGTTGACCACGAACGGCCCTTGGCCGGCGTAGACGCGCACTTGCGCCACGGCCGCCTTACGGCGTCCCAGCCCGTAGTAGTAGTGACCTTCCAGTGTCATACACCAACCTCAAGTGTCTGGGGCCGCTGCGCCTCATGTCGGTGCTCAGGGCCGTCGTACACACGCAGGCGCTTCAAGGCGCGGCGGCCCAGCACGTTCTTAGGCAGCATGCCGCGCACGGCCAGGCGAATGACCCGGTCGGGACGACGGGCGAGCATTTCATCCAGCCGCGTCAAGCGAAGGCCGCCAGGGTAACCGCTATGCCGGGCGTAGAACTTCTGCTCCAGCTTTCGTCCCGTTACTCGAACGTGGGCGGCGTTAATGACGATGACACCAGCGCCATTGTCGACGTTTGGCGTAAAGGTCGGCTGGTCTTTTCCACGCAGCACGTGGGCGATGCGCGTAGCCAGCCGTCCGAGCGTCTGCCCGGAAGCGTCCACAACCACCCATCGCCGGTCACTCTGTGCGCTCACGAAATCACCGCCTGTCTCGTGCGTCGCTGATTGTATCGAGGCTTGAACTCAGGATATTTGACCTGTAGCAAGGTCAAGCCATGCGCCGGGGCTGTTCCACGAACTTCGGAGCGGGGAGCTGGCTCCAAGAGCGCCGCGACGTCCGCCACATCAATCTCACCCCGGCCGGCGCGTACAAGCGTAGCCGTGATTCGCCGCACCATGCGATACAGAAAGGCGTTGGCCGCTATGCGGATTAAGATTGTCGAGCTCTCCCGCCAGACCTCAATTGCGAATACCTCACGCTGCGTGCCGGCCTGAGGTCCGGCTGTGAAGGCGTCAAAGTCGTGGCAACCCACCAGTTGGGCTGCTACAGCCCGCATCCTCGCCAGGTCAAGCGGTTGAGCTACGTGCCAGGCGCGATCCCTGTGGAGCACAGGCCTGACAGGCCGCTGCTCAATGCGGTACTCATAGACTCTCGCCACGGCGTCGCGCCGCGGGTCGAACCTTGGCACTGCTGTTGCCAGTTCGCAGACCGCGACATCGGGAGGCAGATGGGCGTTGAGCGCTTTCAATAGCGTCGCGTCGTCCAGCCATGTGGCCGTGCGGAAGGCAATGACTTGACCCAAGGCATGAACGCCGCTGTCGGTTCGTCCGGCACCGGCGACGGTGGCGACATCGCCGGTGGACGCTTGAATGGCGGCCTCCAGCGCTCCCTGGACCGTGCGGACTCCACGCTGCCGCTGGAATCCCTGGAATGCAGCGCCGTCGTACTCAACTGTGGCGCGAATCGTTCGAGCGTCCGTCACACTAACTCCATACGAGCCAAGGGTGCGCCGTCGCCAAGCCGGACTCCAACGCGGCGAATCCGCGTGTAACCGCCTGGGCGATCAGCGTACTGATCGGCCAGGTCCTCAAAGAGCCGCTCGATCGTTTCGGGGTCGGGAATGCGGGCAATGGCCTGACGGCGGGCGTGAAGGTCGCCGCGCTTTGCCAACGTGATTAAGTGGTCAACGTCGCGCCGGATCTCCTTCGCGCGTGCCAGGGTGGTTTCGATCTGGCTATGCAGGATCAGCGAACGGACCAAGTTCCGCTTAAGCGCACGGCGCTGTGAAGGACTTCGGCCAAGGTGACGTCCGCGTCGACGGTGCCGCATGGAAGCTACTCTTGGCTCTCGTCAGGCGCTGGCGCGTTATCGGTCAGTGTGAGACCACGCATCGCGAGGGACTCGTGAATCTCGTTGATGAGCCGCTCACCCATGCCACGTAGTTCGTAGAGGTCGTTCTCGGACATCCGCACAAGTTCCTGCACCGTTTCAATCTCGTGTCGCTTGAGGCTGTTCAAGGCTCGGTTCGAGAGCTTGAGATCCTCCAGCGGATCGCCCTCGGCCTCCGGAGCCGGCGGCATAAACGCGGACGACACCACATCCATCGTTTCGTCCACGCCTGCAATGAGCTGGAAGGAGTCAATGAGTTGCTGAGCAGCGCCGCGCAGGGCATCGGCCGGACTCATGGCGCCGTCGGTCCAGATCTTCAGGACCAGGCGGTCGTACTCGGATTCGCGCCCGACGCGTGCCGACTCAACGTGGTACTCAACCTTGGTTACCGGGCTAAACACCATGTCGAGCGGAATGACGCCAATTGGCAGATCACCGCGCGTCTCGCTGCCGACATAGCCAGCGCCGGTCTCGACGGAAAACTCGGCCCGCAGGATGCCGGCACCGGTCAGGGAAGCCAGATGGTGTTCTGCGTTGACGATCTCGACTCCACTTGGCAACTCAAGGTCGGCGGCAGTAACTTCGGCGGGGCCTTCCATCTCGAGGTAACAGATAGCCGACTCGTCGTCATGTGATCGGAGCCGGACACCTTTGACGTTGAGGAGAAACTCGACTAGGTCTTCGCGCATGAAATCCAGCGTGCTGAACTCGTGCAAGGCGCTGTCCACCCGTGCGGTGGAGATCGCCGCACCCGGAAGGGCTGAGAGCAGCACACGCCGCAACGGGTTGCCCAGCGTGTGCGCAAAACCGCGGCGGAGCGGCTCGATTTGGAAGTGCGCGTAGTTGTCCCCAACCTCGACCATCTGCACGGTCGGCTGGATGTCGGCTTCGGCCTGAGCTGATTCAACAGGTCCAAGAAACACCGCTGGTCCTTACCTTCCTGTCCGGCTGGCCGGACTCCCGCGCACGGGCTAGCGCGAGTAGAACTCCACGATCAGTTGTTCGTTGAGTGTCGCGTCAATCTGATTGCGATCAGGGATCGCGTTGATGGTGCCTTCGAACGTCTCCGGATCCACCGATAGCCACGCCGGCCGGCCCAGCGCCTCGGCTCGATCCATGGCGTTCTTGATAGCATCGACATTGCGGCTCTTCTGGCGCAGACGAATTCGGTCGCCCACGCTAAGAACTGCCGAGGGAATGTCGTGTTTTCGGTTGTTCAACTCGATGTGACCGTGCTGAATGAGTTGTCGCGCATGGGCGCGACTGAGGCCGAAGCCCATCCGATAGACAACGCTGTCGGCCCGCAGCTCCAGCAGTTGCAGTAGCCGCTCGCCACGTGGGCCGCTCTGCTTGCCCGCCATCCGATAGTGGCGACGAAACTGGCGCTCAAGCACGCCGTAGATGCGGCGCGCCTTCTGCTTCTCGCGCAACTGGATCGCGTATTCGGTCGGGCGTCGCCGACTGAACCCGCGGGCACCCGGTCCGCCTCGGTCGCCACGACGCTCGATCGCGCACTTGGGCGTATGGCAGCGGTCGCCCTTGAGAAAGAGCTTTTCCCCCTCGCGCCGGCAGAGGCGGCAAACAGGTCCTGTGTAACGAGCCATCCGGGTTCGACTCCCTGTGCTGGTTGCGGCCTACACGCGCCGGCGCTTGGGCGGCCGCGGACCGTTGTGAGGGATTGGCGTTACGTCCGAGATGCTGGAGACGTTAAGTCCAACGGCTTGCAGTGCGCGCACAGCCGCGTCGCGACCTGAGCCCGGCCCCTTGACAAACACGTTGATGTCACGCATTCCGGCATCCATGGCACGCTGAGCGGCTTGCTCGGCAGCCTGTTGCGCGGCGAACGGCGTGCTCTTGCGCGATCCTCGCGCACCGATGGTTCCCCCGCTCGCCGACGCGATGGTATCGCCCATTGGGTCAGTGATAGTAATGATCGTGTTGTTAAACGAGGCGTGGATGTGCGCGGCCCCCCTGGGCACAGGTGCGCGAGTACGACGCCGGGACCGGCTTGAACGTTCTGCCATTCGCCTAGCCTCGCTTGATCACGCGCTTGCGGATTCCGACGGTTCGGCGTGGCCCCTTGCGCGTGCGGGCGTTTGTACGCGTGCGCTGCCCACGCGTGGGCAATCCGATTCGATGCCGCAGACCTCGGTAAGATCCGATTTCTCGTAGCCGGGCAATGCTGGTCTGCACAACGCGGCGCAAATCGCCTTCAACCCTCTCGCGCCCGATCAATGCCCGGATGCGCCCGAGCTCGGCCTCGCTTAGGTCGCTAACGCGAGTCTGCGGGTTGATGTCGGCCTGTCGGACGATCTCGGCACTGGTTGTGCGTCCAATACCGTAGATGTGGGTCAGCGCGATCGCCACCGGCTTGTGGCGCGGAATGTCAACGCCGGCTATACGAGCCATGTAGCCACCATCCTCATCCTTGCCGCTGCTTGTGCTTTGGGTTCGAGCAAATGACCATTACACGACCATGGCGACGGATGACGCGACAGCGGTCACAGCGTGGTTTTACCGAAGCCGAAACCCGCATCGTCGCTACCGCTCCACTCGCTGATCGGCGCGAAGCCGCCAAGTAATCCGCCCACGCGAAAGGTCGTACGGCGAGAGTTGCATCCGCACGCGATCGCCCACCCCTACCCGGATGAAGCGTAGCCGCATCTTGCCGGCCAAATGGGCAAGGATGGCTTTCGGCTCCTCGTCCCCGCCATCGCCAGTCTGAATGCGTAGCGGCTCACCGTTAGGTCCGATGGGCTTGACCAGGAACATCGTGTTCGGTAACGAGTCAACGACTTCGCCTTCGATCTCGATGACCGGCGTCTTGCTCGACGGCTCTTCCGGCGGGGCCGGTGCTTCCTTCTTCTGGTTTCTGGGCGGTGGCATGGCGGCTCTCAGGCTGCTTCCGTAAGGACGCGCGGTCCCGAATCGGTGATGGCAATAGTGTGCTCGAAGTGGGCGGACAGCGATCCGTCCTCAGTACGGGCCGTCCAGCCGTCGGCATCAAAAACCACACCGGCGGACCCAATGTTGACCATCGGTTCAATAGCGAGAGTGGTTCCCGGCACCAACTCGGGCCCACCGCCAGGACTCCCGAAGTTGGGCACCTGGGGCGACTCGTGCATGGTGCGCCCGATTCCGTGGCCGACGAATCGCCTCACGATGGTTAGTCCAGCCTCCTCGACCAGCTTCTGCACGGCTGCTCCGATATCTCCGATGTGGCCACCCGTGACGGAGGCACGGATAGCTTCAGCGAGTGCGGTGCGAGTTACATCAAGCAGGCGGCTCGCGTCAGGGCCAATCTCGCCAACCGCGAGCGTACGCGCTGAGTCGGAGTGCCAGCCGTCAAGAATCACTCCACAGTCCACTCCAATGATATCGCCTTCGCGCAACACTGCGCTACCCGGAATTCCATGCACGATTGCGTCATTAACAGACGCGCAAATTGCCCCGGGAAAAGGCTTGGCACCTGGATCGGCCGCCGGCACGCCGAGAAAAGACGGAATACCGCCGTGGTCGCGGATGAAAGACTCGGCAATGGCGTCAAGTTCACCAGTGGTGACACCAGGCCAAACCGCAGCCTCGACTTCCCCAAGCGCACCAGCCAAGACGCGGCCCGAGGCCGCCATTGCTTCGACCTGCTCGGGTGTCTTGGGTTTGATCGAACCCGACATCATCAGATTTTGGCCTTCAGCGTGGTCCAGACGCGGCGCGCCACGGGTTCGGCGCGGCCGATGCCGTCCACCTCGACCAGGACGCCAGCTTCACGGTAGTAGTCGATGAGCGGCTCAGTGTCCTCATGGTAGACCTGCAATCGGTGGCGGGCCGTTTCCTCGGTATCGTCCGCCCGACCGCGGCCGAGCAAACGCCGTAGCGCGATATGGTCGGGTACGTCGATATAGACTGCGGCAGTTACGGAAAGGTTGAACTGCCTGAGGAGGTCATCCAGCTTTTCAGCTTGGTTACGCGTACGCGGAAAACCGTCAAAGCACATATCACGTCCCCGAGCGTCGCCCATGTACTCCTCGATCACCTGGAGCACGACCTGATCGGGTACGAGTTGGCCACTGAGCAGATAAGACTCGGCACGGAGCCCCGCCGGCGATCCGGTGGTAACTGCATCGCGGAAGAGATCGCCGGTGGAGACATGATCGAGCGCGATGCGGCGGGCCAGCCGTTCACCCTGGGTGCCTTTGCCAGCGCCGGGTGGGCCAAGCAGAACCAAGATCACTGGACGCTCGCCCATACGCCTAACGAATGAACCCTTCGTAGTTGCGCATCATCAACTGTGATTCAAGCTGCCGCATAGTGTCCAGCACCACGCCCACGACAATCAGCATTCCCGTGCTACTGATGGCCACCGCGTCGGCACCGGTAACGGTCTGGGCCACGAAGGGCACGACGGCGATGATCCCCAGAAACACCGCGCCCGCTAGCGTGATGCGGTTGACGACACCGGTCAGGTACTGGTGCGTGGGACGGCCAGGACGGATACCCGGGATAAAGCCGCCATTTTTCTGCAGGTTCTCCGCCAGGTTCTGCTGCTGAAAAACGACCAACGTGTATACGTACGTAAAGACGATCACGAGCAGAAAGGTAAAGACCCAGTAGATGGCGTTGCTGGGGCTGAGAGTGATCGCGATTGCGCCGGCCGCATTGGCCAGCCACGATACTTGCGATGTCTCGAAGTAGCTGGCAACCGTGGCCGGAAGCAGCATCAGCGAAAAGGCAAAGATCAGGGGAATCATGCCCGCTGAGTTGACCTTGAGAGGGATGTGTGTGCTCTGGCCGCCGTACATGCGGGTTCCCCGGATGCGCTTGGCGTAGTGGACCGGGATCCGACGCTGAGCCTCCTGCACGAAGACGATGGCGGCGATCATGATGAGACCGATGATCACGACGGCGATGAACCCGCCGATGTTCTGACCAGCGAACAGCGACTGACCCAGAGCAGCAGGAGCACCAGCCACGATGCCGGCAAAGATGATGATCGAGACGCCGTTACCGATGCCATTTTCGGTAATCAGTTCGCCAACCCAAAGCAGAAACATCGTTCCCGCCGTCATCACGATCAGCATTACGAAAATGTCGAACGCGCCCAACGTTGGAGACAACAGACCTTGCTGGGCCGAGCGCAGGATCTGAATCTGACCAAATCCTTGCAACATGGCAAACGGAATGGTGGCCAGTCGCGTCCACTGCGCGATCTTGCGACGTCCCGCTTCTCCTTCGCGTGAAAGCTCCTGCAAGGGCGGAATCAACGGCACCAGCACGGTCGAGGCAATGTTGGCGGTCACGTAGGGATAGACGCCCAGCGCGACGACCGAGAAATTCTCCAGCGCCCCGCCGGACAGGAGGTTCATGAATCCCAGCAACTGGTTGCCGGCAAAGAAGTCGGCCAGCAACTCCGTGTTCACACCCGGCAAGGGGATGTGCGCGACCGCCCGAAATACAATCAGGAGGCCGATTGTGAAGAGAATCTTGCGACGAACGTCGGGAAGCTGGAAGGCCGCGACGGCCGTCTCGATCACTCGCTCAACTCCTCGACGGAGCCACCGGCGCTTTCAATTTTTACCTTGGCCGCCGCCGAGAATTTCGGTGCGCGCACGATCAAGGCGTGGTCCAAGTCGCCGCCGGCAAGAATCTTGAACAGGCCAGGCTCGATAAGCCCCATGCCCTTGAGTTCATCTGGCCCCACGACCGATCCCTCGGGGAAGATGTTCAGCGCGCCAACGTTAACCGGCTGGTAATCGCGCCTAAAGCGGTGGTTGGAAAAGCCGCGACGGCTGGGGAAGCGCATGAGGAGGCGCGTCTGGCCGCCTTCGAAGCCGGGATACGCGTTGCCCCCGCTGCGGGCCCCCTGCCCCAAGGTCCCGCGTCCGGCTGTCTTACCTCTCCCAGAGCCTTCGCCACGGCCGACGCGACGTCGGCGCTTGCGGGCGGGCGCGGCCGAGGTGATCTGATGCGGTTTCATGGTTGGTCGCCGTTTGCTGAGTCAGACTCAATCTCGACGAGGTGTTCCACGACCCTGACCATGGCCCGGATATCAGATGTGTCAGACCGCGACGATCGCCGACCAATTGCACCCAGACCGAGCGCCTTCAACGTATTCCGCTGGGACTCCCGGGAGCCGATGGAACTGCGAACCTGACGCAGCCGTAGTTCAGTCATCGGCTGGCGGACTCACGGCCTGCATGCGACGGGCAACGGTCTCTTCTGGAATCCGGAGACTGGCCAAACCATTCACCGTGGCTCGGACCACGTTTACGGCGTTTGTGGACCCTATGATTTTTGTGAGCAAGTTGCGAACACCCGCCAGTTCAAGCACGGCGCGAACCGCGCCGCCGGCAATGACCCCTGTGCCGGGGCCGGCCGGGCGCAGCACGACCTTGGAAGCACGGAAGCTTTCCTCAACGTAGTGCGGGATGGATCCATCTTCGGTCAGGGGAATCTCGATCAGGGATCGGCGAGCGCGTTCCTGCCCCTTGCGAATCGCGGCGACCACTTCGTTGGCCCGACCTATACCGACGCCCACGCGACCGCGCCGGTCGCCGACGACGACGATGGCGTTGAATCCAAAGCGGCGGCCACCCTTCACGACTTTCGCGACCCGTTTGATGCGGACAACCCGATCGTCCAGCCGGTGCAGGTCACCACCATCGCGAGATGCGTCGGGACCGCCCGGGGCAAGCTGGGTGTTGATTGTCATAGTGCGATGCCCCCAGTACGAACGGCGTCGGCCAACGCCTTGACGCACCCGTGGTATCGGTGTCCGCCGCGGTCGAAGACGACGTCGGTTATGTCAAGCTCCCTGGCCCGCTCAGCTAAGCGCACACCAACGTCAGCCGCGCGCTCAAGCTTGGTAGCGCCCTTGGTCATAGATTCACGCGACGAGGCGGCAGCCAGCGTGTGACCGGCGATGTCGTCAATAACCTGGGCATATGTGTGCTTGTGGCTGCGGAATACCGCCAGACGTGGTCGCTGAGGGTAACCAACCACACGGCGTCGAATACGACGATGTCGTCGTTTCCTGGCGATTTGTCGGTTGAGCGTTGCCATCGTCAGGCTCCTACGCGACCGTTGTTGCCGCAGTCTTGCCAGGCTTGCGTCGCACGATCTCGCCCTGGTAGCGCAGGCCGTGGCCCTTATACGGATCGGCTGGCCGGATTGCCCGCAGTTCAGCCGCCACTTGTCCCACAGCCTGTTTGTCAATTCCACGGACAACGATGTGGGTGGGATCGGGAACTTCAAACTCAATTCCCGTCGGTGCCTGGCGCCGCTGGGGATGAGTGAATCCCAGTTGCAAGTCAAGAGTTGTGCCTTGAAGTTGGACCCGGTACCCGGTGCCCTGGATTTCAAGCCGCTTCTCATATCCCTGGGTTACACCGAGAATCATGTTGGCCACCAACTGACGAGCCAGCCCGTGTAGGGCGCGGACTCGATGTTCGTCGTTAGGCCGGGTGGCCAGCATCCGACCGTTCTCACGCTTGAACTTGATCACGGGCGGGATGGCCTGCACCAACTCGCCTTTAGGGCCTTTGACAGTCACGACATTATTCGCGTCAAAGCTGACGGTCACACCGTCCGGCACATTGATGGGAGTCAAACCAATACGGGACATGGGGCTACCAGACGAAGCAGAGGACTTCGCCGCCGAGGCGACGCTTGGCAGCCTCACGGCCAGTCATAATGCCCTGCGAGGTAGAAATAACGGCGGTTCCGATGCCGCCCATCACTCGTGGAATTTCGCGCGCGCGGGTGTGAATGCGCAGACCCGGGCGGCTGACCCGCCTGGCGCCGCCAAAGGCTGGCTCGCCATTCTGATAACGCAGGCTCACATCCAACCAGGTGCGATGACCCTCGTGGACGGTTTCGATTGAGCCAACAAAGCCTTCGTCGACTAGGAGCGCCGCGATTCGAGCCTTAGTCTTGGAGTGTGGGATGCGGACCTTCGTATGACGGGCCCCCACGGCATTTCGCAGCCGGGCCAGCATGTCCGCAATCGGGTCGGTCATCGTTGGCTCACCAACTGGCTTTCGTCACGCCCGGGATGTGACCCTTGACGGCCAGCTCACGGAAGCAGATCCGGCAGATGCCGAATCGGCGCATGTGCGCTCGGGGCCTTCCACAGAGTCGGCAACGGTTGCGATACCGCACCTTGAAACGCAGTCTGCGCCCGCGCAGGGACTTGGACTCAAACTCTGGGTCCAGCCATGCCTCACGCTCGCGCTTCCATTTTTCGATTTTTGCCTTTCTCGCCATATCCGAACCTCAAGCCGCCTCGTCGAGGCGCTGGAACGGCATGCCGAGGAGTTCGAGCAGCCGCAGGGCTTCTCCGTCAGTTGGCGCAGTCGTGACTATGACGACCTGCAGACCGCGGATTCGATCGATCTGGTCGTAGTCGATCTCTGGAAAAATGAGTTGCTCGGTCAATCCCAGCGCGTAATTCCCACGTCCGTCGAAGGACGTACGCAAGACGCCGCGAAAGTCACGCATACGCGGTAAGGCGACGGTGACGAGGCGGTCTAGGAACTCGTACATGCGGGTTCCGCGTAGCGTGCCCTTTACGCCCACCCGCTGTCCGGCACGAAGCTTGAATGCCGCCACGCTCTTGCGCGCGCGGGTCACCACCGGCCGCTGCCCGGTAATTGTGGCGACATCACGCACGGCATGGTCAACAGACGCGTCGTTTTCGAGCGCTTCGCCGAGTCCGATATTGACCACGATCCGGTCCAACTGTGGAACGGCAAGCGGATTGGAATACCCGAACTCCCGCATCAACTGCGGTCGGATCTCTTCCCGGTAGCGTGTGAGGAGTCGGGCCATTACTCGTCGAGTTGCTCGCTGCATTTGCGGCAGTATCGCCGCTTCATACCGTCGTCGCCCAGTGCGTAACCGACTCTCGCGGGCTGGTCGCAGGCCGGGCACACGAGCATGACGTTGGAGACGTCAAGCGGGGCGTTGAAGTCAATGATACCCGCCGGCTGTCCAATTGCCCGGGGTCTGGCATGACGCTTGCGGACGTTGACGCCCTCAACCACGACTCGGCCAGTCGCTGGCACCACGTGCTCAACGACACCCCGCCGCCCCACGTCACGTCCCTGCAACACTTGGATCGTGTCGCCCTTACGAATGCGAAAGCGCCGGATTGACATCGCTACAAGACCTCCGGCGCCAAGGACACAATGCGCATGAACTGACGGTCACGCAGTTCGCGCCCGATGGGTCCGAAGATTCGCGTACCGCGGGGAACTTCGCCTTCCAGCAGAACCGCTGCGTTGTCATCAAAGCGAATCCGTGAGCCATCAGGTCGCCGGTATTCCTTGTTGACACGCACGACGACTGCGCGAACCACCGATCCGCGCGGCACGGCGCTGTTGGGGGCCGCTTGCTTGACGCTGCCCACAATGATGTCGCCCACGTGAGCGTATTTGCGGGACGACCCGCCCAGCACGCGGATACACATGATCTCGCGCGCGCCACTGTTATCGGCGACTTTGAGCCGGCTTTGTTGCTGAATCATCGGGATTAGACGTTCCGAGAATCCTCGGGGTCGCCATCGGACTCATCTTCAGGTGCACCGGTGCTGAAGGCCGCCTGGCGTTCTTCGTCGGTGAGCTGGGTTCGCTCGATAACCTCAACTAGGCGCCAGCGCTTACGCCGGCTCATTGGACGCGATTCCTCGATCTGAACCAGATCGCCAATGCGGCACGTGTTCTGGGGATCGTGCGTCATTAATTTCCGGCGCAGACGCACCTGCTTCTTGTACAGCCGATGGCGGCGGACCGACTCCACCTCGACGATGATGGTCTTGTCAGCTCGATCGCTGGCAACACGTCCGACCCGGCGAGCACGCGCTCCTGGCACGGGTTAGGCCTCCTCCAACTCGTAGGGAACCAACGCGCGTTCGCGCTGAACCGTCAGCATACGAGCGATGTCGCGGCGCACAAGGCGCAGTTGCGAGGTATCCGCCAACTGCAGCGTCGCATGCTGGACGCGCAGCCGGAAGAGTTCTTCCTTGGTTTCCGCGATCCGTGTCGTCAACTCGTCGTCGCTCAGATCGCGGAACTGGTCGGCCTTACCCAACGGCGACCTCCGCGGAACGTGAGACAACACGAGTCTGTACGGAAAGCTTGTGCGACGCCAAACGCATGGCCTCGCGAGCCATGGCTTCTTCGACCCCGGCGAGTTCGAAGAGAATTCGCCCCGGCTTGACAACGGCGACCCAGCTTTCGACGTTGCCCTTGCCGCTACCCATGCGGACCTCGGCTGGCTTTTGTGTGATGGGTTTGTCGGGAAAGATCCGAATCCAGAGTTGACCCGTCCGCCTGACCGAGTGGGTAATGGCGCGGCGGGCCGCCTCAATCTCGCGACTGTCGACCCAACCCACGGTGGTGGCCTGCAAGCCGAACTCGCCGGAGACGAGGGAATTGCCACGTCCGGCCCGGCCACGCCGCCGGCCCCGGTGCATCTTGCGAAATTTGGTTCGCTTGGGCATCAACATGGCTAACCTCGTGGTGGCCGCCGGCGGCGCCCCGCGACCGGCCGGGACACCGGCTCGGCCAGCAGCTCGGCGGCGTCACGAGCAGCGCCGCGATGCACCCAGCCCTTGACCCCGATCCGGCCTGCGGTCGTTCGCGCTTCGGTGAATCCGTAGTCAATGTCGGCGTCCAGCGTCTGAAGCGGCACGGTACCCAGGAGTTCGAACTCACTGCGCGACATTTCGCGCCCGCCCAGACGCCCGCTGACCATGATCTTCACGCCCTGCGCACCGGCGCGCATGGTCCGTTCCGCAGTCATCTTGATGGCCCGCCGGAACGAAACGCGGCGCTCGAGCTGGTCGGCCACGTTTCGCACCACGAGGAATGCGTCAAGTTCAGGTTGGCTGATTTCCTCGACATCAACGACAACGCGCTTGCCCGTGTGCCGCTCGATGCGGTTCTGAATTTCCTCGCGGTTGCTGCCACCGCGTCCGATCACGATCCCCGGCCGAGCTGTGTGGATAACAACCCGAACCTGGCTGACCTGCCGCTCAATCTCGATCTTCGAGACACCGGCACCATAGCTACCTCGTCGGCGCCCACCGCGACGCGGCGCGTTTCGACCGTCCGGTGCTTCTACAAAGCTACGTACGAGATTTCGAATCGCCAGATCCTCAAGCAACAGTTCGGTGTAATCACGGTCGGCATACCAGGTGCTTTCCCAGCGCGTGGTATATCCGAGGCGGTAGCCGATCGGGTGAACCTTGCGTCCCATGTCTACGGCATTCCGTCGTCAACGGTCACGGTGATGTGACCGGACCGCTTCTGATACATCCCGACGCGACCGCGCGACTTTGCCCGAAAGCGCCGCAGCGTCGGCCCGTCGTCAACCACGACCGACTGGATCCGCAGTGCGTCGCGGTCCAGCGCGTAGTTGTGTTCCGCATTGGCTGCGGCGGACTTGACCACTTTGGCAATCTCGGCTGCGGCGCGGTTGGGCATGAACGCCAGCGTAGCCATTGCCTGGTCGATCTCAAGCCCAGCCAATTCACGCGCGATGGTGCGCCCGCGCTGAGGCGACATGCGCACGTACCTGGCGGTGGCTGAAGTTTGCATGGGTCAGTGTCCCATCGGCGATGTCGAGCGCCCGCGCGCGTGACTGCGAAAGGTACGCGTAGGGGCAAACTCGCCCAGCCGGTGCCCGACCATGTTTTCCGAGACATATACAGGAACATGACGTCGCCCGTCGTGAACCGCAATAGTCAACCCAACCATCTCAGGGTGAACGACGCTCGCTCGACTCCAAGTCCGAATGACCTGTTTGCGCCGACTGCGCGAAGCTTCGGCAACACGCTTCTCAAGCTTTGGATGGATGTACCAGCCCTTTTTGGTGCTGCGTGACATGCGGGCCTACCTGTTCCGCCGGCGCACAATGAACTTGTCGCTGGGACGCCGCCCAATGCGGGTTCGCCGCCCCTGGGTCGGCTTGCCCCATGGCGTCTTGGGTCCGGGCATGCCAACTGGCGCCTTGCCCTCGCCACCGCCGTGCGGATGGTCGGCTGGGTTCATGGCTGCGCCGCGAACTTGCGGACGGCGGCGACGCCAGCGAATCCGTCCGGCCTTGCCGGCGGACTGATTGCTGTGATCCACGTTTCCCACGCGCCCAACGGTAGCCATGCAGGCATCGGGCACCTGGCGCATCTCGCCCGATGGCAGTCGCAGGATAGCCAATCCACGGTCCTTGGCCATGAGCTGGCAGACCATGCCGGCCGAGCGCACAAGTTGCGCGCCGCGTCCGGGGGCTAACTCAACGGCGTGCACCTCGGTTCCCGCCGGGATACGAATCAACGGCATGGCGTTGCCCGGGCGGGGTTCGACGCCTGGCCCTGAGATGATCTCGCTTCCCACACCAATACCGACCGGCGCCAGGATGTAGCGCTTCTCACCGTCGCGATAGTGGAGAAGCGCAATATGAGCGGAGCGATTGGGGTCGTACTCAACGCTGGCAACCACTGCGGGCACGCCAGGTTTGTCGCGACGCCAGTCAATCACACGGTACCGCCGCTTGGCGCCACCACCTCGGTGCCTCACCGTAACCCGCCCGGTGTTGTTGCGACCGGCGCGCTTGGTGAGTGGACGCAAAAGCTTCTTCAGCGGGCGATCTCCGGAAAGCTCTGCGTTGTCAACGGCAACGTAGCCGCGGCGGCCTGGTGAGGTCGGGTTGAAGTTACGGAGCCCCATTGCCTAGACCCCCGGTACGATTTCGATGGTGTGACCCTCACGCAGCGTGACGACAGCCTTCCGCCAACTTGGCCGATGGCCCTCGAAGCGGCCCATGCGTCGCGGCTTGCCGCGCACATTCATTACGTTGACCGACATCACCTCCACGTGAAACATCGCTTCCACCGCTTGCCGGATCGCATGTTTGGATGCGCCGCTCCGAACCTGGAACACGTACTTTCCGAATTCGCTGAGGGCTGTGGACTTCTCGGTGACGATTGGTCGTGTGATGACGTCGGCCGGGTTCATGCGCCCACTCGTTTCTGGAGCGCATCCAACGCCGCCGGGCTGGCCACGATGTGGTCGGCGACGACAATCTCGTAGAAGTTCAGTGTGTCGGCCCGCTCAACGTCCACGTTGGGAATATTGCGCGCTGAGCGTTGCAGTTCCTCGGGCGGGTCAACGTCAACCAGCAGCACGCGCCCGGATAGGCCGGCGGCGCTCAACCATGCCGCGCGATCACGAGTCTTCGGTGAGTCGCCCCATGATGCAGCCACACTAATGCACTCATCGGCGGCCTTGGCCGCCAGCAGCGCGCGTACGGCTTGTCGGCGCTCCCGCTTGTTCACGTGCGGGCGCGTTCGGCGCGGCTTGGGACCAAACGCTACGCCGCCCCCTCGTCGGATAGGCGAGCCGGCGCTGCCGGCGCGGGCTCGGCCAGTAGACTTCTGCCGGTAGAGCTTGGCCGTACTGGCCGCGACCTCGCCGCGGCTCTTTGTATTGGCCGTCCCCTGGCGCTGACTGGCGGCATGCACGGTCAGCATGCGCTTTAGAAGCTCGGCGGACGCGTTCGAGGCGCCAAAGCAGTCGCTGGCGGCGGGAGAGAGATTGGTTGGCGCTGGCGGTTTGGCGGCCATCAGTCCATCCCCTGAAGCGACTTTCGAACCGGCCGGATTGCGACAACCGTGTCGCGCGGGCCGGGGACGGCTCCAACCAGTAGAACGAGTCCGCGTTCGACGTCAATCTTGGCCACGGACAGGTTGCGGGCCGTAGCCCGGCCCCCGCCCATACGCCCTGCCATACGAGTGCCTTTGAAGACACGGCTGGGCGATGTTCCGGCACCGACCGACCCAGGGGCACGTTCGCGGTCAGACTGTCCGTGGGTTCGCTTACCGCCTCTGAAGCCATGTCGCTTCATGACACCCGCGAAGCCCTTGCCTTTTGAAACGCTGACCACATCGACTCGCTGACCAAGGTCCACGTTGGCCACCGTCAATTCGTCACCCACAGAGACCTCCGCACCCTCGTCGTTTCGGAACTCGCGGAGCACCCGGTAGGGCGGGAGGCGGCCCAAATGACCACGCTCGGCTCGGGTCAGTCGGCGTTCGGGCACGGGGTCGAAGCCGAGTTGCACGGCGGAATAGCCGTCGGTCGTCTCGGTTCGCACCTGCGTGACATGACAAGGACCGGCCTGGATGACCGACACGCCGAAGGCATGACCTTGGTCGTCAAATATCTGCGTCATGCCGAGTTTCCGGCCGATCAATCCAACGGGCATGGCTATGACTTCAACTCGATGTCAACGCCCGCGGCGAGTTGCAATCGAAGGAGTTCGTCCATCGTTTGAGGCGTCGGATCGATCACATCGATCAGGCGCTTGTGCGTTCGCATTTCAAACTGCTCACGCGAGTCTTTGTCAATGAACGGTGAGCGAATCACCGTCCAGGTCTTGCGCTCGGTGGGCAGCGGAATAGGGCCGCGCACGTCGGCGCCGGTCCGACCGGCGGTATCGATGATGCGTCGGGCAGCGTCATCCAGCACGCGGTGGTCATACGCCTTCAGGCGAATCCTGATCCGCTGCGTAGGCGATTGCCGCCGCGGCCGCGCAGGCGCGCGCCGGGACGAGGCTTCGAACGAAGCCTGACGGGAGGGCCTGGCGCGCGCTTGTGCCATCGGCTACTTGAGGATGCTCGTTACGACGCCCGCGCCGACAGTGACGCCGCCTTCGCGAATAGCGAAGTTCACGCCGTCTTCCAGCGCAATCGGCTGATGCAGGCGAACGGTCATTTCCACGTTGTCGCCGGGCACCACCATCTCGGTCCCGGCCGGCAACTCAATCTCACCGGTGACGTCCGTCGTTCGAATGTAGAACTGCGGGCGGTAGCCGCTGAAAAACGGCGTGTGGCGGCCACCCTCATCCCGTGTCAGCACGTAGACCTGCGCGTTGAACTCGGTGTGCGGCGTGATTGAACCTGTCTGCGCCAGCACCATTCCGCGTTCGACCTCATCACGCTCGATACCCCGCAGCAGGCAACCCACGTTGTCGCCGGCCACACCCTCGTCCAGCGTCTTGCGGAACATCTCGACACCGGTAACCACACGTTGATCGATTTCAGTGCGCATGCCCACGATGTCAATCTGCTCGCCAACCTGGACCTTGCCGCGTTCGACACGACCGGTCACAACCGTTCCACGACCCTTGATGCCAAACACATCCTCCACGGGCATCAGGAACGGCTGGTCGACCGGACGCTCCGGCTGTGGGATATAGGTGTCCACGGCTTCCATCAGCTCCAGGATCGGCTGATATTCCGGAGCATCGAGGTCCGTGCTTTCCGACTCCAAGGCCAGCAGTGCGCTGCCCGGAATGATCGGAGCGTTGTCACCGTCGAAGTCGTACTTGTTCAACAAGTCCCGGAGCTCCAGTTCGACAAGCTCCAGCAACTCCTCGTCCTCGACGATGTCCGCCTTGTTGAGGAACACCACGATCGCCGGTACGTCCACCTGGCGTGCCAGCAGCACGTGCTCATAGGTTTGCGGCATCGGGCCGTCGTCCGCGCCCACCACCACGATCGCACCGTCCATCTGAGCGGCGCCCGTAATCATGTTCTTGATGTAATCGCGGTGGCCGGGTGCGTCGATGTGGGCGTAGTGCCGGCTCTCGGTCTCGTATTCCGCGTGCGTAATTGAAATCGTGATTCCGCGCTCCTTCTCCTCGGGCGCGCGGTCGATTTCGTCGAAGGCCATGAAGTCGGCTAACTGCTTGTACGACAGCACCTTCGTGATTGCGGCGGTCAGCGTGGTCTTGCCGTGATCAACGTGGCCGATCGTGCCTACGTTTACGTGCGGCTTGGTTCGTTCGAAGTGTTGGCGTGCCATTCGCTCCTGTGCTCCTGCGCAGTGGGCGGTTACGAAACCGGTGTCAGCAGTCCATCCGCGGCGCCCGCTTGCTGGGTCACCGCGTAGTGGGAGAATTCCATTGAGAACGTTCCGCGACCCTGCGTCGCCGAACGCAACTCGTTAGCGTACCCGAACATCGTCGCGAGCGGTACTTCCGCGGTGATGATGTGCGATCCGCTGCGCATGTCCGCGCCATGGATCGTGCCCCGCTTGGCGGCCAAACCGGCCAACGTGTCGCCGACATAGTCCTCGGGAACAACGACCTGGACACCCATCACCGGCTCCATCACGTCGGTACGCGCCCTGTTCAACGCGTCTTCGACTGCCATGGCACCGGCGATTTCGAACGCCAGTTCCGAAGAATCCACCTCGTGGTAGGAACCGTCGACGAGCGTGATGCGCACATCCGTCACTTCCATGCCCTGCGGACCGCTTGCCAGCCGACGCGCCGCTCCGCGCTCGGCGGCCGGGACGAACTGTGTCGGTATGGCGCCGCCTACGATGCGCCGTTCGATCTGAACTCCCGTACCAAGCGGCAGCGGCTCAAGCTCAACGGTCACGTCGCCGTACTGGCCGCGGCCACCGGTCTGTCGCACGAATCGACCCCGACCGGTGGCCTCCTTGCGTGGCCGCTCGCGGTAAGAAACCTGCGGACGGCCGATATTAGCGCCCACGCGATATTCGCGGAGCAGCCGGTCCACAATCACCTCCAGGTGCAACTCGCCCATGCCGGCAATCAGCGTCTGACCGGTTTCCTCGTTTGCACTGATGCGGAATGTGGGGTCTTCCTCGCCCAGCTTGCGTAGCGCATCGATGATCTTGTCCTGATCCCCGCGACTCTTCGGCTCGATGGCGATAGTGACTACCGGCTCTGGGAATGAAATCGACTCGAGTTGCAGCGGATACTTCGGATCCGTCAGCGTGTCGCCGGTATTCGTTGAGCGAACGCCAACGGCGGCCAGGATGTCGCCATATCGGATGGCCTCCGTCACCTCTTCCCGCTTGTCGGCATGCATGCGCAGCACTCGCGAAAGGCGTTCGCGCTTGCCCGCGGCCGTGTTGAGCACCGTTGAGCCCGGCTTGATCGAGCCTGAATACACCCGGAAATACGCAAGCTTGCCAGCGTGCGGGTCCGCGACGATCTTGAAGGCGATCGCTGTAAACGGGTCGTCGTCTGCCGGCCGGCGCTGTTCCTCCGCGCCTGACTTGGGATTGATGCCGGTCACCGGAGGAACATCCAGCGGCGAGGGCAAGTAAGCCGTAATCGCATCCAGCAGGGGCTCTATACCCTTGTTGCGCAGCGCCGAGCCCATCAGCACCGGAACCCCCTGTGCCGTCACCGTCATCTCCCGCAGCGCCGCCGTCACTTCGCTGACCGTCAGCTCTTCACCGTCGAGGTATTTCACGGCAATGTCGTCGTTGAACTCCGCCAGCGCCTCCAGCATGTGGTCGCGCGCGTCGCCCGCGGCTGCTTCCAGCTCGGCGGGGATCGACCCTCGCTCCGGGGAGGCCAGGCCATCCCCCGTCCAGCGCACGGCTTGCATCTGAACCAGGTCCACGACACCTTCAAAGTCGGCCTCAAAACCGATCGGAATCTGAACTGGAACTGGATTCGCGCCCAAGCGCACACGGATGGATTCCACCGTTGCGTCGAAATCCGAACCACGCCGATCCATCTTGTTAATGAAGGCAACCCGCGGAACGCTGTACCGATCGGCTTGCCGCCAAACAGTCTCAGACTGCGGCTCCACGCCGTTCACAGCATCGAATACCACCACGCCGCCGTCGAGAACGCGCAGCGAACGTTCGACCTCGGCCGTGAAATCAACATGACCAGGCGTATCGATAATGTTGATGCGATGGTCGTTCCAGGACGCCGTGGTGGCGGCGGCCACGATCGTAATCCCGCGCTCCCGTTCCTGCGCCATCCAATCCATCTGGGCGTTGCCATCATGGACCTCGCCAACGCGATGAATACGACCACAGAAAAAGAGGATGCGCTCAGTAGTGGTGGTCTTGCCCGCATCGATGTGCGCAATGATTCCAATGTTGCGCGTACGCGAAATATCCAGGGTGCTCATGGGCCTCGTGTTCCGGGAGTCAGGCAGGTGGGGCTAATACGCGTAGATCGCGAACGCGCGGTTCGCTTCCGCCATCCGATGCATTTCGTCGCGCCGGCGAACGGCGCCGCCCTGACCGTCGGCAGCTTCCATCAGCTCAGCGGCTAGACGGTCCGGCATGGAACGACCGCCGCGATTGCGGGAGGCGTCAATCAGCCAACGCACGGCCAGCGAATAACGCCGATCCCCGCGGATTTCCACTGGGACCTGGTAGTTGGCACCACCGACGCGGCGCGGCTTGACTTCGATCTGGGGCATGGCATTGCGGACGGCGGCTTCAAAGACCTCAATAGCAGGAGCGCCCGTACGCCCCTCAATGAGATCAAAGGCGCTGTAGACGATCCGCTGCGACAAGGACTTCTTGCCATTGCGCATGATCTTGTTAATGAATCGCTGCACCGTACGGTTGTTAAATCGAGGGTCGGGCGGAATCACGCGGCGCTCCGGGCGCTTGCGGCGCGGCATCAGGCCTTACACTCCCGCCCGTCGGCGGCTGTGGGATGCAACGTCATTGCTAACGGCCGGTATACCTTGGCGCTACCCGCCACGCTTCGCGCCGTACTTGGACCGGCTGCGGCGACGTCCCTCAACGCCGTCGGCGTCCAGCGTCCCGCGAATGACGTGGTAGCGCACGCCGGGCAGGTCACGAACTCGTCCGCCGCGAATGAGAACGACCGAGTGCTCCTGGAGCCGATGACCTTCACCCGGAATATAGGCCGTAACCTCAATCCCGTTCGAAAGGCGCACGCGGGCCACCTTACGGAGCGCGGAATTGGGCTTCTTTGGCGTGACCGTACGAACCAACGTACAGACGCCGCGCTTCTGAGGCGAACCTTCGCTCCACTGCATTCGTCGGCGCAAGCCGTTGTACGAGTAATGCAGCGCGGGCGCCTTCAGCTTACTGCGTCGCTTTCTTCGTCCCTTACGGACGAGCTGGTTAATTGTGGGCACGACCTAACCTACCGAACCTTTACGTAGAAAAGACGCGACGGCACACGGCCAGTCGCGACCAAGGCAAATCTATCACCGACCCAGCCCCCCGTCAACGCCATCGCCGTCGGACGCCGGATCGACTCGAACGACCGACGACTCGTCCACGCCCATGTCGTCCGCAGGGCGAAGAAAGTCGGCGAACTCATCGTCGGCGGCGGTTGAGGATGTTTCGATGCCGGCCAGCAGGTCGCTCTCGGCGGCGTCCATCGGCGGAGCATCGGCCGCCGGCATTCCCGCTTGGGCGCCGTCCTCCAAGTCAGAGGCCGCGTCCGCGCCATTGTCTGGCTCGCGTAGATCATCCAGCGATACACCCTCGGCCATATGCATAGCTTCGGTGTCGATCAGGACATCCGACGGCCCCGGAGCCTCAAGCTCCGGGCCATGGTACCGATCCCAGCCGGTTCCGGCGGGGATGAGTTTCCCGATGATCACGTTCTCCTTCAGCCCATGCAGGTGATCCGTCTTGCCTTCCACCACCGCTTCGGTGAGAACGCGCGTAGTGTCCTGGAACGAAGCCGCGGCCAGAAAGCTCTCGTTGTTCAACGAGGCCTTGGTCACGCCCAGCAGGACAGCGTGCGAATCCGCCACACGACCGCCGGTCTCCGCGACCTGGACATTGGTTTCGTCAAGTGTGGATCGATCTACCAGCGTGCCCGGCAGCAGCGTCGTGTCGCCAGGGGTGTCGATCGCGTCGTGGCGCAGCATTTGGCGGATGATGATCTCAATGTGCTTATCGTTCACCGCCACTCCAACCATGCGATACACCCGCTGGACTTCGCTGACGATGTACTGCTGCAGCTCGGGCCGGCCGCGCAGACGCAGGATGTCGTGCGGGTTCAGCGGGCCCTCGGTGAGTTGGTCACCCTGGCGAACGAATTCACCGCTGTGTATGCGCAATTCGGCGGCCAGCGACACGGGATACTCGCTGACCTCCTCTTCCTCTGAGCGCACCACGATCCGACCCTCGCGTAGTTCGACCACGCCTTCGGCGTCAGCCGTGACGCCAATGCCAGCAACCTTGGCCAGCGCGCGCTTGCTGATCGTGTTGGACTTGCTCTTAGCCTTGCGGGCCAGCAGGTCGTCGGCCTGGGGCTTTGGCACGGCCAGAACAGCATTCTTGGCCACTTCCGCGCCATCTTCGACGATGGGAACCATGCCCGGATCGAGTACGTAGTCATATTCATGCACATGGGCCTCAACCACACGGACTCGCCGCTGCTCGTCCTCCTCGATAACTTCGACGGTTCCATCAATGTCGCTCATCACGGCGACGCCCTTGGGAATGCGAGCCTCGAAGAGTTCCTGCACACGCGGCAGGCCCTGCTCCTTGTCCACGATGTCGGCACCCATGGCAATGCCGCCCAGATGGAACGTGCGCATCGTCAGCTGCGTTGCCGGCTCACCCATGGACTGGGCGGCAATGATGCCCACAGCCGCTCCCTCGGCCACTAGTTCGTGGCGGGCCAGGTCCATGCCGTAGCACATTTGGCACAGGCCGCGGGCATTCCCACAGGTCATGGGCGACCGCACCTTGGCCGATTGCACCCCCGCGTTGTCGATCACCTTTACCAATTCGTGATCAATCAGGGTGCCCAATGGCACGATGATCTCGCCGGTTTCCGGATGGATGATCGGGCGGGCGGGAAAGCGGCCGAAGCATCGGACGCCAACGGAGTCCAGCACCTCGTCCAGCGTGCCGGATTCAACAGGGATCCCATCCAGGGTGCCGCAATCGTCTCCCATGACGATCACATCCTGGGCCACATCAACCAGACGCCGGGTGAGATAGCCACTGTCAGCGGTACGCAAGGCCGTATCGGCCAGCCCCTTGCGGCCCCCGTGCGTAGAGATGAAGTACTCGTGCGCCGACATTCCCTCTCGGAAGTTGGCGCGCACAGGCATCTCGATGATCCGACCCGAAGGGTTGGACATCAGTCCGCGCATGCCGGAGATCTGCCGAATCTGGTCGAAATTCCCCTTTGCCGCGCCTGAGTTGCCCATCATGAACACGGGGCTCATCCGGTCCAGGCTTTCTTCCACGGAGTTGGATACCGTCGCCATGGCATCGGTCCAGGCCTTGACCGTGAGTCGGTACCGCTCGTCATCGGTGATCAGACCATCGTCGTAGCTAGCCCTGATTCCGCTAACGCGGGTGTCGGTTTCCTGCTCCACCTGACGCTTGACTTCGGGAATCTCAAGATCCTTAATCCCCATCGTCACGCCCGAACGGGTGGCCCAGTACATGCCCAGATTCTTCAGTTGGTTGGCGACGTCGCCCGTAACGTCCATGTCCGTGTTGAAGAAGACCATTTCGATCACACGCCGCAGACCGCCCTTATCCAGGCGCTCGTTCACAAAGCGGAGGTCTCGCGGGATAGCCTGATTCAGCACAATGCGGCCGACGGTGGTCTCGATTGCTGCCGGTCCGTCCTGGGCCATGGCATCGACGGGAAAGTCCTCGGGTGTGACACGCAGGCGAATCTTGGCTTGCAGGTCCACGGCTCCGTGCTCATAGGCCAGCACGGCGTCGGCGAAGTTGGCAAAGACTTTATCCTCGCCCTTGGCCCCGTCCCTGGCTTCGGTCAGGTAATACGCGCCCAGCACCATGTCCTTGGTTGGGCTCACGATGGGCGTGCCGTCCGCCGGCGACAGGATGTTGTGCGTGCTCTTCATAATGTGCCGGGCTTCGTCCTGCGCCGCCCGGCTGAGGGGTACATGCACCGCCATCTGGTCACCGTCAAAGTCCGCGTTGAAGGCCGTGCATACCAGGGGGTGTATCTGGATGGCGCTGCCACTGACAAGCACGATGTCGAACGCCTGAATCCCCAGCCGGTGCAGCGTCGGCGCGCGGTTGAGCAGCACCGGATGATCGCGGGTGACCTCTTCCAGGGCGTCCCAGACCAGCGGCTCGGGATGCTCGACCATGCGCTTGGCGCTCTTGATGTTGCTGGCATGCCCGTCATCCACGAGCTTGCGCATGACAAAGGGCTTGAAGAGTTCCAGGGCCATTTTGGTCGGCAATCCGCACTGGTTGAGGTTTAGATGCGGCCCCACCACGATCACTGATCGGCCGGAGTAGTCCACCCGCTTGCCTAGCAAGTTCTGCCGGAACCGGCCCTGCTTGCCACGCAACAGGTCGCTGAGCGACTTGTACGGATGATTGGATGAGCCGGTCACGGCGCGGCCGCGCCGCCCGTTATCAATCAGCGCGTCCACGGCTTCCTGAAGCATGCGTTTCTCGTTACGTACGATGATCTCGGGGGCCCCCAACTCCACCAACCGCTTGAGCCGGTTGTTGCGGTTGATCACCCGGCGGTAGAGATCGTTCAGGTCGCTGGTGGCAAAGCGTCCACCGTCCAGCTGAACCATGGGTCGCAGTTCGGGTGGCAGCACCGGCAACACGTTCAGGATCATCCACTCCGGTCGGTTACCGGAGCGACGGAATGCCTCCACGACCTTCAACCGCTTGGCAGCCTTCTTTTGCCGCTGCTTTGAGGTCGCATTCAACTCCTCACGCAACTCAGCCGCCAGGTCATCAAGATTCACATCGGCAATCAGGTCAAGGATGGCTTCCGCGCCAATGCCGGCCTCAAAAACGTCACCGCAGGTGTGCGTGAGCTGCTGATAGCGAGGCTCCGAGAGCAACTGGTGCAATTCCAGCGTGCTCAGATCTTTACGACGCTGTTCGTAGAAGTCGCGTGCGTCGTTGACTTCCAGAACTTTGTCCTCGTCGATGCGGGTGACGGCCTGGTCACTCTCGCGTCGCTCGACCGCCTTGGTGGCAGTGAAGCGGTCGCGAGCGCCGGACTTTTCAGCTTCGAAACGGGCGGTCGCTTCGGCAATCGCCGCTTCGGCCGCCGCATCGAGCAGCGCTAACGCGTCCTGCGGCGGCACGCTGCCCGCGGCAACAAGAGGTTCGACCAGCCAACTCAGCCTTGCGTCGTCTTCGAGCTTGCGCTGGCCGACGGCCGCCAATAGGTTACGGACAGTGGAGGTTTCGGCGTTGATGGAGTCGACGCTGGCCTGGGCTTCCAGATCCAGCCGCTTCAACTCATCCGCGAGCTGCGAGTCGAGTTGCGCAGTCTGTTCCTCCAAACGCCGGTGCTCGTCCGCCAGACGCATGGCCGCCGAGTCGTCGATCTCCTCCATCCGGTCGGCCAGCTCCTGATCGACGTGGCCAAGCGCCTCGTCGCGAGCTTCTTCGTCCAGTTCGGTAACGATGAAGGACGCGAAGTAGACGATCTTCTCGAGATCGCGCGGCGTGATGTCCAGCACCTGACCGATTCGGCTCGGCGTACCTTTGAGGAACCAGATGTGCGTAATCGGCGCCGCAAGCTCGATGTGCCCCATCCGCTCGCGCCGGACACGCGAGCGAGTAACCTCAACGCCGCACTTGTCACAAATGATGCCGCGGAAGCGCACACGCTTGTACTTACCGCAGGCGCATTCCCAGTCCTTGGTTGGGCCGAAGATCCGC
Organism: Chloroflexota bacterium; assembly: GCA_022824865.1. GTDB lineage: Bacteria > Chloroflexota > UBA11872 > UBA11872 > UBA11872 > UBA11872. The sequence goes on from JAJDZD010000028.1 coordinate 27,876, forward strand.
TCGCAAAACAGCCCGTCACGCTCAGGCTTCAGCGTGCGGTAGTTGATCGTCTCCGGCTTGGCGACCTCGCCGTACGACCAGGATCGAACCTGCTCCGGCGAGGCCAGGTGAATCCGAATCGCGCTAAACTTGTTGACTTCAAGCATTCGTTCGGATCCTCCTAAAGGCGGTATTCACGCCCCTGGATGTTGATGCCATCCAGGTCGGGCAGCTGGTCGTGCATGTGTTCGCCGGCCAGCGCGATTTCCTCCTCGGCGTCGTCCAGAATGTCCACGGAAACGCCAAGGCTCTGCAACTCCTTCACGAGCACCCGGAACGACTCCGGGATACCCGGCTCAAGGATGCTTTCGCCTTTGACGATCGCTTCGTACGTCTTGACGCGCCCAAGAATGTCGTCGGACTTGACTGTAAGCATTTCCTGCAGCGTGTGGGCGGCGCCATAGGCCTCGAGCGCCCAGACTTCCATCTCACCGAAGCGCTGCCCGCCCATCTGGGCCTTGCCGCCCAGCGGCTGCTGGGTGATCAGCGAGTAAGGTCCGGTGGAGCGCGCGTGAATCTTGTCGTCCACCATGTGGCCGAGCTTCATCATGTAGATGACCCCAACCGTCACTTCCTGGTCAAACGGCTCACCGGTACGGCCGTCGTACAACACGGCCTTGCCATCCGCCGGCAACTCAGCTTCCGTCAGGGCCGCGGCAATCTCTTCTTCATCGGCGCTGTCAAAGACGGGACTAATCGCACGGAACGCCAGCTTGTCGGCGGCCCACCCAAGGTGCGTCTCCAGCGTCTGCCCCACGTTCATTCGTGAGGCCACGCCCAGTGGGTTCAGAATGATGTCGACAGGAGTTCCATCCGCCAGGTAGGGCATATCCTCCTGCGGAAGAATCATTGAGATCACGCCCTTGTTTCCGTGCCGGCCCGCCATCTTGTCGCCAACCATTAACTTGCGCTTCGAAGCCACGCTGACCCGGATCATCTCGGTCACGCCGGCCTGAAGATCGTCGCCCTCCTCCGCTGAAAACCGGCGTACATCGATCACGCGGCCGTACTCGCCAGCCGGTACGTGCTTCGAGGTGTCCTTCACTTCCCGCGCGTCGCGACCGAAGATCGCGCGCAGCAGACGGTCCTCACCCGAGAGCTCGGTTTCACCCTTGGGTGTGATCTTGCCGACCAAGACATCGTCGGGCCCAACCTCGGCGCCCACGTACACCACGCCCGTGTCGTCCAGGTTGCGAAGAGCTTCCTCATTCTGGTTCGGAATGTCGCGCGTAATCTCCTCGGCTCCCAGCTTCGTGTCGCGCGCCTCCACCTCATACTTCTCAATGTGGATCGACGTAAAGACGTCATCCTTCAGCAGGCGCTCGCTCACGACGATGGCGTCTTCGTAGTTCCCGCCTTCCCAGAACATGAAGGCCACCACGATGTTCTGGCCCAGGGCGATCATGCCGTCGGCCGTCGCCATGCTCTCGCCGATCGTTTGACCGGCGGCGACCTCGTCGCCGGCGGCCACTACCGGCCGCTGACTGATGCACGTCGCAGTATTGGAGCGATCGAACTTGCGCAGGCGGTAGATTCGTTCGCCGTCAGCGTCACCGTGGTCGACCGTAATCTCTCGGGACGTCACGTGTTTCACCACGCCGTCGGCAGCGGACAGCAGCATGTGCCCGGAGTCGCGTGCGCTAGCCTCCTCCATGCCGGTAGCTACGAGTGGTGCCTCCGGCTTGATTAGGGGCACGGCCTGCCGCTGCATGTTGGCGCCCATCAGCGCACGATTGGCGTCGTCGTGCTCAAGAAAGGGAATCATGGCCGTGGCCAGGCTCACGATCTGCTGCGGCGACGAGTCCAGGTACTCGACCTCGCTCGCATCTGCCTCATGGAAGTTTGGACCCTTGCGGACTGACACGCGCTCCAGTTCGATTTCATTCTTCGCATTGAGCCGGGTCTTGGCCTGAGCAATCGTGTGACGTTCCTCTTCGTCGGCCGCCAGGTACTCAACCTCGTCTGTCACCACGGGTCGGATACAAACGTCCATCCCTTCCGCGCCGTCGATTTGGCCAATGGTGGTCGCCATGGCCTCGTCGATCACGTCGCCGGCCTGCGCCAGCGGCTCACCTTTGCCGTTGGAGCCGAACGCTTCGGTCACGGTTCGACCGACCAAACCCTCGGCGTCGGTGGCGGGCACGCGCGTGATCACGCGACGGTACGGCGTCTCGATAAATCCGTATGAGTTGACCCGCGCAAGGGTTGCCAGCGTGTTGATCAGCCCGATGTTTGGACCCTCCGGCGTCTCGATCGGGCAAACCCGGCCGTAGTGGCTGTAGTGCACGTCGCGTACGTCGAACCCAGCACGCTCCCTTGAGAGGCCACCCGGCCCCATGGCGCTAAGCCGCCGCTTGTGGGCGAGTTCCGCCATCGGATTCGCTTGGTCCATAAATTGCGAGAGTTGGCTGCCGCCGAAGAACTCCTTGACCGAGGCCGTGACCGGACGCGTGTTGATCAACCCCGACGGCGTGGCTTCCGCGGCATTCTGGATGCTCATGCGTTCCTTGATCACGCGCTCCATCCGCAGCAGGCCCACACGAAATTGGTCCGCCAGCAGTTCGCCTACGGCGCGGACGCGCCGGTTTCCAAGGTGGTCGATGTGGTCGGGTACACCCTGCGTCACGTTCAGGCGCACAATCTCGCGCACGATGGACACGAGATCGTTTGGCTCCAGCGTGCGCGTGGCTTCTTCGGTCTGGAGCTCCAGGCGCTTGTTGAGCTTGTAGCGTCCAACGGGCCCCAAGTCGTAGCGGCGCTTCTCAAAAAACGTCTGCTCAATGAGCAAGCGTGCGTTGTCAGCCGTGGCCGGGTCGCCGGGACGCAGCCGGCCGTAGAGTCGGATCAGGGCCTCTTCGGTGTTGAACACGCCGTCGCGGCGATCATCTTCGATCGTCGATTCAATGAAACGGTGCTCCCGGTCAGTGTCGACGTCGGCGAACGCCTGGAGCAATGCGGCGTCTTCGCCCAATTCCGGCTCAATGGCGCGCAGGAACGTGGTGACAGGCAGCTTGCGTTTGCGGTCAATCTTGACGTTGACCACGGATTGATTGCTGGTCTCGAACTCCAGCCAGGCGCCTCGCTTGGGGATGAGCTTGGCGCCGAAGCGGCGCCGCCCCGTCGCTGGGTCGGTCTCCGCGGAGAAATAGACCCCGGGCGAACGAACCAGTTGGCTGACGACCACGCGCTCGGCCCCGTTGTAGATGAACGTGCCTTGGCGCGTCATGAGCGGAAAGTCGCCCATGTACACAACCATCTCCTTGATTTCGCCGGATTGCTTGTTGAGCAGTTTGGCCTTCACGCGCAGCGGGGCCTGATACGTACGGTCTTGCTCGCGGCACTCATCTTCGCTGTACTTCGGTTCGTCGAACGCGTCGTCGGGTACTTCGAAGCTGAGTTCAAGGTTCTTCTGGGTGAAGTCCTGGATAGGCGAAATCTCGGCGAACAATTCGTGCAGGTACTCGCTCTTAAATCGTTCGAACGACTCGAGCTGTGTTGAAACCAGATGCGGCATCTCCAGGATGCTCGAGACGCGCCCGTAATACCGCTCGTCGAAGCCCGAATGCGTGCCGTTTGAACTCATGAATCGCCTGCTCCTTCTTCGTTCCCGGGCGAGCGGAACCGTCGGTGGCCGGGACAGCCACCGCGACGGCGCACAGAACCAGTGCTCACGCAAAAACCTGCATGGGTCGTTTGTGAAAAGGCAGTAGGCCGACGCACTCCCAGCGCGCGTGTCGGGAAAGACTGCAACAAGAACTGCGTCAGCGCGTCACATCCGTTTTCAGAAAGGCGTCCGTTGTCCCAAGGCACGAAAACCCAACTGGCGCACGCCAGTTGGGCATCGAATCTTCAGTTGGCTCGCAGCCGTACGGCTATTCGGGCACCCCCACGTTGACCCCAGCGTACCATACCGCCGCGCGGCATCAAAGCCCACGCCTCGGTGCCCACTCGGCCAGTGCCGGCCTTCGCCCGATTCGGGGCATCCATCCTCGTTATCAGGCTCCGCAGCTGGGTGCTGGCTGGCACCCCGAACTGCCGGAACGACGCTAGCCGAGGCGGCCGTTCAAAGCGCGCCCCCCCAGCACATGCACGTGCAGGTGCGGAACGCTCTGGGCCCCATCGCGCCCGTGATTGGTCGCGAGGCGATACCCGGACTCCGCCAACTCCTCGGCCTGGGCCACCGTGATGGCCACGGCCATTACTCGACCCAGAAACTCCTGATCGTCCTTCAGTTCGTCAATGCTGGCCACATGCCGACGCGGCGCGACCAGCACGTGCGACGGCGCCTGTGGGTTGATGTCGCGAAAGGCAATGACGTGGTCGTCCGCATATACGCCATCGCTAGGTATGTCGCCGCGTGCGATGGCACAGAAGATGCAGTCCTGTTCGGTTGAATCAGCACTCATGGCCCCATTCCTCGCATGGTGTTCTCCGTCTCCGCTGGAGCCGTGGGCGACGTCTCCTCCATGAACTCAAGCAGCCGCCACCCGTCCGACGCGGCTGTTGCCTTCAGCCTCAAGCCGAACGGCCGGGCGGCGACAACGACGTGGTTTACGCGCGCGTCAAGCACTCCGCTGAGGAGTAGGCGACCGGCGGGCGCCAGGAGGCTGGCGTACTCCCGCATCAGTTTCACGTGCACCGAAGCCACGATATTGGCGACAACCAGCGTCGCAGGCTCTGGCACGGCAAGAGCATTGCTCGGGATGGTCATGGCGATCCGATCCGATACCTCATTCCGGCGGACGTTGCGCATAGCCGCCGGCCGGGCATCGGAATCCCGGTCAAAGGCGTACACACGCGACGCGCCAAGTTTGACCGCCGCAATAGCCAACACGCCGGAGCCGGTCCCCACATCAACCACGACATCACCTGGATCCAATGAGGCTTCCAGCGCCTCGAGCGCCAGCCGGGTCGTGGGATGGTGACCGGTACCGAAGGCCATCCCCGAATCCAGGAATACCGGGATTCGGTGGGCGTGCTCGTCCGGCTGATTCAGCCATGCGGGAACGACGACCAAGCGTTGACCGACCGCCAGCGGCGCATAAAACGAGCGCCAGCGTGTGTGATCCGCGTCGGTGTCCACAAGCTCCTCTGAAGCCGCACCCACGGTTCCGGCGCCGGCGATTCGAAGCATTTCGAGCGCTCGCAATACGTCATGCCGTGCGGTGTCCTGCCCTGCGCCCGGTGCCAGATAGGCGTGAGCGACCACCGGCCAGTCACCCGCCTGGGGCCGCGGCCGCGTCTCCACGGCAAGATTCGGCCCGACCAGCCGCTCCAGCGCCATCGACACGTCGTCCACGGCCTCTGGCTGCAGCCGGACACTGATCGCCGCCCACTGATCGCTCACCGAAATGCCGCTCGGATCTTCTCCACAAAACTACGCCCGCCCGAGTCGCTGCCGCCGGGCAGCGTTTCGCCCAGGTTTTCAAGCAACTGGCGTTGCGTGCGGCTCAGCTTGGTGGGCGTGGCGACATGCACGAACAGATAGTGGTCGCCCCGGCCCGACCTGCGGCTTCGTGGTGCGCCCTTACCCCGCAAACGGATGGGCGTGCCGGCCTGGACCCCTGCAGGAATCTTGACGCGCATGGGGCCGTCCGCGGTCTCGACTTCAAGCTTGGCACCCAGCGCCGCCTCGGCGACGTTAATGACGACATTACTCAGAATGTTGTCGCCGTCACGCTCGAGTACCGGGTGCGGCTTGACGTCAATGCCGATATAGAGATCGCCGGGCGATCCGCCGCGCGGCCCGTGGTTGCCCTCACCGGTCAGACGCAGTTCGGTGCCCGGCTGAAGACCTGCGGGAACTCTGACCTGGCGCTGAACCTCCACCCGCTCCAGGCCAACCCCTGTGCAGACCGGGCACTTGCTCTCCACCACTTGCCCCACGCCCCCGCAGGTGTCGCACGTGGTTACGTTGACAAACTGGCCGAATATCGAACGCTGCGCCCGCTGCACCTGTCCTGCGCCGCGGCAAGCCCCGCAAGTGGTGGGCTTGGTGCCGGGAGCCGCGCCATTGCCGGCGCACGTACCGCACGGCTCCAGGCGGTGATACGTAACGGTGGTTTCAACGCCAAACACGCTATCCAGAAACTCCAGCTGCAGCTGAACGCGCCCATCGGTTCCACGCTGCGCCGCGCCCGGCCGAGAGCGGCGTCCGCCGCCAAAGAACGCGTCGAACACGTCGCCGATCCCACCAAAGTCGTCGAACCCCGCGCCGAAGGGCGACGCCGGGCCGTCATGCCCAAAGCGGTCGTAGTTGGCTCGCTTGTCCGTGTCGCGCAGAACCTCGTAGGCCTCGTTGATCTGTTGAAAGCGCGCGGTAGCGTCGGGTTCCCGGCTCACGTCCGGGTGAAACTTCCGCGCCAGATCCCGGTACGCCTTGCGAATCTCGTCTGGCCCAGCGGTCCGTTCGATTCCCAGAACGTCGTAGTAGTCGGGCTTGGCGCTCACGCGTCCCCGCTGGCTACGTCCTGAGGCGGGCTGGACAGCCCCGTGCCATCTCCCGGCTCTTGGGCCGCTGCCGGTTTCGGGCCGGCCTTCACCAGGACAGGCCGGATCACCCGGTCATGCATGCGGTAGCCCCGCTGCAATTCGTCGACGACGGCCGCTGCCTCACCCTCTTCAGTCATGACAACTTCGTGAATCTCCACGTCGATCGAATCGCCTACACAGCATTCGATAGGGGTCACGCCGGCCGCTTCAAGAACACGGCTCAACTGCGCCTGGATCAACGCCACACCATCGATCCAGGTCAGAAGCCGCAACTCGGCAGGGATAGACGTGAACGCGCGCTCAAACGCATCCAGCACACTCAGCAACTGAAAGGCGAAGGCTTGGTTTGCAAACCTCGAGAGCTCTTGCGCTTCTTCGGTCGTCCGCCGCCGGTAGTTCGCAAAATCGGCCTGCGCCCGGGTCAGCCGATTTAAGAGATCCTGGCGCCGGGCGTCGAGCTGGACGACTTGCGCCTTCAAATCCTCCGGATCGTCAGCCGACGGTTCAGTCGCGCCGTCGGCCTCGGCTGCCGGAGACGTGTCGTCATCCAAGCTGGAGGCGGACCGATGGTCCGTGACTTTCACTTCGATCGGCGGTTCGTCATCGGCGCCGCCAGCGCCGTTCTTCTCATTCGCCATGCGGCCTACAAGAGCGTGGGACACTCGGTGCCATTCTACGGATGAACTCCGCCTTAGCCGGAGAGCCTTCGGAATCGCCGTCCCGACCCCCGTCCGCTAGGCCCGGGGCACAGCCACGCGCACCTCACCAGGCGTCACCACAAAGTCCGCCGAAGCAATCGCCCTGGAGCCAACCAGGATTTCAACCCGCCACGGACCCGGCGCGGCCGTGGTTGGCAGTCCAAACCAGAAGCCAAACCGCGCCTGGGTGTAGGCCGGCTGCGGGTCGGTCAGAAATGTGCCTTGGAGCGCGTCGCCGGCAAACCAGCGGATTCCAAGGCGCGAACCCTTCAAAACGTTGACGAATTCAATCGAGACGTTGACACGTTCCCCGGGGTGAAACGTCAGAGTCGGCTGAATGGGCTCCTGGCCCGGGCCCAGCTGCAGGGCCAGCACCACGCTTCGAGCCTCCGCCGATTCGTTCGCGCCCACGTCCACACCCGGGGTTGAGGTTGTGGTCGGCGTTGGCGTGGCTTGCTGGTCGTCTGAGACGGGTACAGCCCCTGGATCCGCAGGCGAGATCCGCCAGATCAGCCCGCGCGCCTCCAGCAGGTAGGCGGTCCCGTCGCGTCCCAACACGATGTCAACCGATGTGAACAACGGAAGGTCGCGCGCGGCGTCGCCGGACTGCCCCTGGCCCAACGGATTGCCGGCAACAACTTGCGTGTGCCCGCCGGGATCTACTCTCAGGACCTGGCCGCTGCCGCTTGCCACCACGTACACGGCGCCCACGGTGTCCACGGCCAAGCCCACCGGGGCGTCAAGCGAAACCTCGCGGGCCGGACCATCAGTGGGGGCTCCGGCTCGACCCGACCCGGCCAGCGTGTCGATAAGGCCGTCCCAGGCGATGCGTCGTACCACGCCCGCGTGAAGTTGGCTAATGAGCACCGATCCGTCCGCATTGATCGCCGCGCGCTGCGGAAACCCCAACTCAGCTTCGGCCGCCCGTCCGCCATCGCCGCCCGACCCATCAACCCCGTGACCCGCGAACGCGTGGATGACGCCGTCCGGACGAATGACACGCACTCGATGCACCGGCGCATCCACCACGAACAGCGAGCCGTCAGGTCCCAGGACCAGACCAACCGGCTCGGTGAACTGCGCGTCCCGGGCAGGCCCGCCATCGCCGCCGCTACCAGGCTGAGAACCGCCCGCAAACGTTGTGATAACACCGTCCGGATCGATCTTGCGAATCCGGAAGTTTCCTGAGTCGGCGATGTAGATCGATCCCTGCGCATCGACCACGATGGCTGATGGCCGGTTGAGTTGGGCCGCCGTTGCTGCTTGGCCGTCACCCGCATTGCCGGGTTCGCCAGTTCCAGCCACCACGCGCACCGCGCCGTCCGGTTCGATCCGGCGGATCCGATGGTTGCCAGTATCTGCAATCAGGAGCCGCCCAACGCCGTCGATCGCGATTCCGCGCGGCGACGCAAATGCTGCGGTGAGACGGAATTCTCCGTCAGGGGCATTTCCGGAGTCGCCCGTCCCGGCAAAGACTTCAGCCAGCAGATCGCCGGCGAGCGGTACGCCACTGGCCAGAGCCGGCGCCGGGGGCACGTAGGCAACCGGAGCGGTCTGGGCGTCGGCCACCTGGGGTTCGGCCGTCCTGGCCGGCTGCCCGTCGGTGGCCCGCTGCAGCGCTTCAGAGCCAGGCGCTGGCACGAGCGCGCGAATCCGCCGCGCGCTCTGCTCCACGATCAGCAGGCTTCCGTCAAGGGTCGGCGTAATGTCGAGTGGCAACGTCAATCGTGACTCCAGCGCCGGCCCGCCGGACTCCGCGCGACCGCCGATCAGGCCGGCCACCGTTTGGATGGTTCCATCCGGGTGAATACGGCGAATCCCCCGGTTGTTCCAGTCGGCAATGAAAACCGCGCCACTGGCGTCAACGACCACGCTCTGAGGACCGTGGAGTTCAGCTGCGGTGGCCAGCCCACCGTCACCGGCCCCTCCGGGCAGGCCGATCCCGGCAATGGTGTCGATCACGCCGCTGGTGGAAACTCTCCGAATCCGATTGCCGGCCAGCTCAGCGATCAGCAAGTTCCCTGCACCGTCGACATCCACGTCCACCGGCTGATTGAGCGTTGCGGAGAGCGCGGGTCCGCCGTCGCCCTCGCTTCCCGGCGAGCCTGTCCCGGCCACGGTGGTCACGTTGCCGCGGGTATCGATTCGGCGCACCCGATTGGCTGCCCGTTCCGCGATGAAGAGGTTGCCATCACCATCGATCGCCATGCCTTCATTGCCCGCGGTCCGGGCAAAGGCCGCCGGGCCGCCGTCGCCTTCGAGTCCCGCGTGGCCGTCACCGAGAATGGTGGACACCAGCCCCGACGGATCAATTCGGCGGACCCGATCGAGTTCGGCCACGAAGAGTGCGCCGACTTGATCGACCAGCAAGCGAGTCGGGTCGGTAAAGTCCGCGGCCAGCGCGTGCCCGCCGTCGCCGCCATATCCGCGCGTGCCGGTACCCGCCAGCGCCTCGATGATCCCGTCGGTCCGGATCCGGCGAATGCGACTGGCGCTGGGATCGGAAACATAGATCAATCCATCGGAACCGACCGCCACACCGCCGACACTGCGGAACTGCGCCGCCGCAGCCGGGCCGCCGTCGCCGCCGTCACCGATGTCGCCCGTACCCGCAAAGTCCGACATCAGCGCCGGCAGGCGCACTGGCGGCGGCAGCGGCTGAGGCGTGGGCGCCAGATAGGGCGGCGGAATTCGCGTGGCGTTCGGATCAGTGGTCGGCGGCGACTCGGCGCCGAAGCCGCCAATCTCGCAGGCCGTGGTCGCGGTAGCCGCGGCCAAGACGCTCAACGCCCGGCGACGGGAAACCGAGCCGGTCCCCCCGCTAGCTCGCATCGCCTCGCATCACGATCAGCAGCGTTCGCAAGAGAATGCGCAAATCGAAGAGCAGCGACCAGTTTTCCACGTAATACAGGTCGTAGCGGGTGCGCTCCGCAATCGACGAGTCGCCGCGCATGCCGTTCACCTGCGCCCAGCCCGTCACCCCTGCGCGCTCGCGGTGCCGGACCATGTAGCGCGAGAATTCGCCGCGGAACCTTGTCACATAGTCGGGCTGCTCGGGGCGCGGCCCAACCAGGCTCATATCACCGCGGATTACGTTCAGGAGTTGGGGCAATTCGTCAATCCAGTAGCGCCGGAGCAATCGCCCGACGCGTGTCTGCCGAGGATCGTTGGCAACGGTCCAAGTCTGCCCGTACTCGTCGGCTCCACTCACCATGGTGCGGAACTTAACGATAGGAAAGGGCCGTCCGTCGCGACCCACGCGCGTCTGCACGTAAAAGGCCGGTCCCTTGGAGTCTAGCTTGATCAAGAGAGCGATGAGGAGCATCGGTGCTGACGCCAACACCAACACGATGGATGCCACGACCAGGTCGAGCGTGCGCTTCGTGAAGCGGCTGAGCCCTCGCAGGCGCACTTCGTTGACCGCGATCAGGGGAAGCCCCCGGACACCGCCTTCAACCACCGGTGACACCATCAACTGAAAGAGATCGGGTAACAGCCAGACATCCGCGTACGACGCCTCGACATCGGCCAGGATCGCCAGCAGATCGTCGTGGGACAACGATGGAATGGCCACGACAACCTTGTCGATCTCATGCTCCGCGATCAGGTCCGAAAGTGCGACCGATGTACCCAGAACCGGATACTCCAGATCGCCGATGGCTACGCGCGACTCGAAGTCGTCGACGAACCCGGCGAGCTGATAGCGACGGCTTGGATCTCGTAGCAGACGTCCGCCAACCTCGCGGCCTTCGGCCCCGGCGCCGATCACCAGCACGCGCTGGACGCCGATGCCGCGTTGAGCCAGCAGGCGCAATACCGTGGCCAGCAACGACCGGCCGAGGGCGACGAATACGATGCCGAGCAGCCAGGCGATCGGCATGACGTTTCGCACCGGTTCCAGGCGGTCGGTGAAGATAAAGAGCGTGGCCGCGACGGCAAGCAGGACCCCAATCGTGACCATGCCCGCGCTGCGCGCCACCCGATCCACCGATCCGGCGGTGCGGAAACGTGAGTACATGCCCAGCGAGAGCCCGCCAACGACCGTGGAAAGTGCAAACGCAACGGTGACTGGCGCCAGAAACAGGAAACGATTGGGGGCCGTTCCCTCGAACCAGCCGAACCGATAACGCATGTAGTAGGCCGCAATGAGCGCCAGCCCGACGGCGACCACGTCCGCCACGAGCGAAAACGTGGAGACCAAGCCGCCCCAGTTACGCCGCGTCCAGATCGTCATTGGGCGCCGTCCGTCCCTCCTGGCCGCCAGGCTGCGAGTGCACGCAGCACACCGCCACAGCCCAGGATCAGGATTCCGGCCAGCACCACGGCACGCAACGGCCATGGATCACGAACGTGGTGCTTAGCGTAATAGCGCCACATCGCCCGGTAGAACTCGAACCTCGTTCGGAGCGGACGCTGGCGCGACGACTGCCGCTTGTGGTGCCATACGCGCGCCGCTGGCACATACAGGGTGCGCCAGCCAGCGGTGGCCATCCGGCGTTGCAGATCCAGGTCATCGCCGTACATGAAGAACCCGGGATCAAATCCGCCAACAGCCTCAAAAGCCTGCCGGCGAACCATCAGGCAGGCGCCGGAAACGGCGTCGATCTCGGTCACGCATGTGCCGGTGGGCTCACCGGGGTTGTAAGGCCTGGAAATACCTCGGCGGAAAAGGCGCGACGATCCAAGGAGACGGTGCACGGCGTTAGCCGGACGCGGAAAGTGCCTGCGGCCGGCGGGGTCCAGGCTTCCGTCGGACAACGTCAGCCGCGGCCCCACGGCGGCGGCGTCCGAACGACGCGCGAACTCCTTGGCCAGCACGGCGATCGACTCGGGCTCGGGCTCGGTATCGGGGTTGAGGAACAGGATTAGCGGTGCGCTGGTGGCGGCGGCCCCTATGTTATTGGCGCCCCCGAAGCCGAGGGCCGGCGACCCGCGGATTGCTCGCACGTCGCCGCGGGCCAGCAGCATTGGCCAGGTGTCGTCGCCAAAACCGTTGTCCACGACAACGACTTCCAGCTCGAGCGAACCGCCGGCGGCCGCCAGACGATCGAGGCAGCGTTCCAGCAGATCGCGGACATTGAAGGTGGTGATGACGACCGTGACGTCGGCGGAAGCGGCGCTCATCTCCGCCACCGACGGGATATGCCAGCGACGAACCCGCTCATCTTGGCGATGTCCCCAACGATCCGTAGAGCCGGCGTCAGCGCACCGCTCGCTAGCGGGTTCACGCCGGCGGTCTGGCGGATCATGGCCGGGGCACGGCGCAGGGAACGGCCCAGATACGCGCCGGCTAGAAGGACCAGCAGTGTCCGGGCGGCAGGCGACGGATGCTGGAGCAGCGTCCAACCCAGCCCGTAGGCCCCATACCGCAGAACGTGGCGCGGCGCCAGCATCCCCACGTGACCATCGCCTGCCGCGTACAGGAAATACTGGCGGAAGAAAGCTCCAACGTTGGAACGGGGACGAATACCAACGTCCGCGCCCGGGGCATGGCGAAACCAGCCACCGCCGCGCCAGATCGCGCGGTCCAGCCACAGATCCTCGCCGTGGGCCAGCCACTCCGGATAGCCGCCGACGCGCTCCAGCCATTCGCGGCGGAACAGCGCCGATCCGCTGCTGGGCGGATAGCGCGCTGGGTCGATCTCCCGCGCCAGCGGCAGCGCCACCGCGCCTAATGCCGCCTCGAACGTCGTGTGCGGCGCGGCCAGGATGTATCCGTACGACCCGGCGGCCAGCGGCTCGTCCTGCACGGCCGCAACGAGAGACCTCAGCCACTCGGGCGACCGCTTGAGTCCGGCGTCGGTCACCGCTACCAATGGCGCCTCGGTAGCGGCGATGGCCCGATTGCGTCCGGCGGAAATGTTCGTCCCAGGTGCCTGAAGCAGCTTGAATCGTGAATCGCCTTCAGCCGCGGCGGAAAGCGCCTCAAAGGTCCCGTCGTCAGATCCGCCGTCCACAATCACGACTTCGTCGGCCGCGAGCGACTGTTCCCCTAGACTTGCCACCAGCGAGGCCGCGTCGGCCGCTTCGTTCTTCACGGTCGCGCAGACCGCGATCCTCACCGTACCGCTCCGGCCGCTGCCGGCTCAGGTAGGCCGGCATACGCATCCAGCACCTGCTGACCCACAACCGCGGCGGCGTGTTCGCTCTTGACGAACGCGAATCCAGCCTCCGCCGCCTGCGCACAGACCGCTGGGTCTGTGGCCAGGGTCGTGACCTCCTCCACGAATTCGTCCGGCCCGCTCGCCAACGCCACGCCGATCCCGTCGCGTGTCGGCAGTCCAACGTATCCCTGCGCTCGGGCCACCACCGGCCGGCCCGCCGCCAGGGCCGACAGGACTTTGTACGGCGCGCCGGCTGCGACCGACGTTGGGGAAACCGCGAGCCAGCAACGCTCATACTCCCGGTCGATGTCGTCCACGGTCCCCCCCAGGATGGATCCCACGGGAGCGATCGGATGAAGACCCTCTGAGCGTGGCCCGACGACCCGGAGTTCGGCTGACGGAATCCGTCGCGCAACGGTTGGCCAAACCCGACCAAAGAGCCACTCGGCCGCCATGATGTTCGGGCGGTAGGCAAAGTTCGCGGCAAAGAGAACGCGCGGATGCTCGGCCCGGCCGTCCGTACCTGGCTTGGCTTTCCCGGTCCGCACCGGATGAGGGATATAGGTCGGCGCCTTGGCGCCCAATGCGGCTAGGCCCGCCCTGTCGTCGGGCGACGACGCAACGGCCAAGTCCACCGTCTGCGCAATCCAGGCCTCCACCTGACGCAGCAGACCCGCCTGCCGGCGGGCCCACCAGGCGCGCGGACTCGTGCTCGTCCCCGCCAGCATCCGCTGCAACATCCACTCAATGTTGTGCGCGTCGTAAACCACCCGTGGTCGTTCGCATGTGCGCGGCGCCGCGGTCCAGGCGTCGTGAATCAGCGGCGCCAGTTGCGCCTGGGCCACGTGCACGGCGTGATACTCGCCGTCGCTCAGGAGCATCTGGACACGTCCGCGCAGGATGCGGGACCCGTGGCGAATCAGTAGATCCGGAACGCCCCCGCGCCATCCGCCCAGCAGTCGCCGCCATGGCTTGGGCGGCGCCGCGCGCACCTGGATGATCCGGCCCATGCACGAAGGCGCTGGGACCGGCGGCGCCCCAGGCCGATCGAGCGTCACCAGGTCCACCCGGTGCTCGCTCGCCAGCGCTTCCAGAAGCAGGCCGTTTCGAATCGCCGCGCCGTGCGTTGCCGGCCACGGTGACGTGGACGTGATCGCCAGGATGTTCACGCGTGAGCCTCATACACCGCCAGCGTGTCCCGCGCCGTTCGTTCCCAGCTGAATTCCGCGGCCCGCGCGCGGCCTCGAGCGCCCAGCGAGGCCCGCAGTCCCTCGTCGTCGGCCAGTTGATCGATGGCCGCGGTCAAACCTTCGATGTCCTTGGGTTCGAGCAGCAGCGCGTCCTCGCCAACCACTTCCGGTACGGTGCCCGCCCTGGCCGCGATCACCGGCGTCCCGCATGTCATGGCCTCCACCGCTGCCAGGCCAAACCCCTCGTCGAGCGACGGCATGAGCACAAACTCCGCCTGGGTCAGAAGACGAACGAGCATTCCGTCACTTACGCGCCCGAGAAACCGCACGGCGTCGGTTCGCGGTTTGGCTCGCACGGCGCGCACAATCTCCGCCCCCCGGTAGCCAAGCGCCCCCGCAACCAAGAGCGTTCCCTGCCGAGCAAACGTCGACGCGCCAAAGGCGCGTGACGCCAGCTCCACGTTCTTGCGCGGCTGAATCGTTCCAACCATCAGCGCGAACGGTCCAGGCCAGATCCGACGGTCGCACGCGTCGCTGGCCGCCAACAGCCCTGGCGCGTTTGGAATAACCGTGAGGCGAGCTTCATCCACGAGATCGCGTTCCAGGATCGCCGCACGCACATGTTCGGAAAGAACGATCACAGCTCGTGCCCGCCGCCAACTCCGAACGGCCCCTGCATAGTGCCGCCGACTTGCCGCGGCGTGAGTTTCGGGATGTGTGAGAAACGAAATGTCGTGAACGGTTACGACCGCGGGGGTCTGGACGCCGTTTGGAATTCCATGATCCGGATAGTGCACCAGATCTATCCCGCGTAACGCGCGCGGCAGCAGGAACCGTTCAAGCCGCCCGCGAACGGGGGCGAACGCCGTACGCATGGGAAGCGACGGCCTGCCCGGGAGTCCACCGCGCCGGTCCACCAGCAACTCGATGTCAAGGCCATCCTGCGGCAGGGCCGCCAGCGCCTCCTGCAACCGCCAGATGTAGCGCCCGATGCCGGCCTGATCGTGCCGCAGCATCCGCCCGTCCAGCGCCATCGTCCTCATGCGGGACTCAATGTTCTCCGAGACGCCCAAGCCACGACCAGACCGACAAGCCCACCCACGAGAAACACCAGATGCGGAAAGCTGACGATGTGATGATCGAACATGCCTGCCACAACAAACGCCGTCAGCGAGGCAATCAGCGGCCGCAACGCCGGATCTGCGGCGGCGGTCTTCACGGCCGCCTGGGCCGCGCCGCCGACCAGAGCCAGGTGCGTCAGCGCGGCAAACAGGCCCGCGCGCTCCGCCAGCCACAGCCACGCATTCGAAACCCCGGCAAAAACGTCCGGATGCGGCGCCTCGCCATATCCCACGCCCAACAGCGGAAATCGGCTGATCACGCGGAACGCCTCTCGAATCTCGTCAAGTCGCAGGGCCGCCGAACGGTCCCCGCCCAGCAAGCCCTGGCGAATTCGTTCAAATGGTTCCACCGGCGCGGCCGCCACCGCCGCGCCCAGCACCGCCGCCGCCGCGGCCGCCAGGCGCGGTCGCACCAGCGCCAGCCACGCCAGCAGACCGGCGGCGGAGGCAATCCAGCTTGCACGGGAAATGGTCAACGCCAAGGCCACACCGATCAGCATTACGGCGGCCAGTCCCAGCGCGGTGCGACGCTGGCCCTCGCCAATCCACGTCAATCCAAACGGCAACGCCGCCGCCAGGGTGACGCCCAAAACGTTCGGATCGACCAGCAACCCCGTGGCTCGCGGCGTGACTTGGTCTGGCAGAAAACGCGCGACGCCCGTGGTCGGGTACCCCGCCGTTCCGATCGATTCAAGAAACTGGATTCCCACCGCCCCCGCCAGGTGCAGAACGATTGCGACGCCGGCCTGCAGGGCCGCCGCCGCCGTGACCAGAGAGCCGAGGGTCCGCAGGGAATTCGTCCCTGCCCACGACACCGCAACCGCCGGCGGAACCAGCGCGTAGAGCGACATTTTCACCGCCAACTGCGCCGCCTCGCCGTCGCTCGACGCGCCAAAGGCTGCCGCACCGGCCGCCAAGGGCAACGTCGCCCCCAGAGCCACCACGACCAAGAGCCATTGAGGAATCAGGTTCCATTCGCGACCTGACGCCGGCCGGCCCCGGATAGCTCGAATCACGGTGCCAGCCACCGCCACCGCCACAATCACGTCCAGAACCGGCGGCTGCACGCCAACCCGCTGCGGCATCACGAGGAACGGAGCCAGCATGGCAACCAGCAGAGCCGCCGTGAGGCCCCACGCCGGTTTCGCAAGGCCCAGGGCGACGCCCAACGCGGCCATCGTGCCTGCCAGCGCCGCCGGCGGCGTTCGAGCGCCCGCGAGTACACCGGCCAGGACTGCGGCTGCGGCTAGCGCCGCGAATGTCGTCAGCGGTGGGCCTGCGCTGGACAGCCTGGCGACGATCACCGCCTGTGCGCGTGCGGACCCGGGCGGCCGCTACCCGTTGTCCGCGTCGGCGTCTCCGGCCTTGGCGACCGTTTCGCGTGCCTTCCAGGCCTCGTAGGCGGCCTGATCCACCAGTTCGCCGCCCTCAATGGTGTAGTCGCCGGTATAGGCCCGACCCGCATCGAACACCAGGTACAGGTTGATTGTTCGAAAGCTCTTGGCCCCAATGATGTCTTTGTTCGTCGTGTAGTGCGACGCCCCGTCGCCGGCCCCCTCGAACTCTGGTGACAGGTCGGCGTTCGGATCCACGCGAACGTCGATGATCTCGTCCGCGTACTTGCTCTTGACGTAGAAATGCCACGCCGTGTCGACAGGCTCCTTCGATCCGCCGTCACCGCCGCCGAAGAGTCGCCGAAAAAACCCCATCGTTGTCCTCCACCTGCGTCAACGCTCGAGTAAGGCATCAATGTAGGCATCTGCCACGCGGCGTGAACGCTGGCGGCGCGACCGCTTGCTCCAGGCCCGGGGCAGATGCGCAATCGACGCCAACTGGCCCGCCAGCGTGGCGCGCGCCGCTCGTCCCTGGATCGCGCGCAGCGCCGCAGCCATCAGTTTAAGCTGCGCCCAGGCAATCCGCCACCACCCACGCCGCCACAGGAACCCAGGCATGTTCATTACCGCCACCAGCGGGCGATTGCGCGCCACCAGGTAACTGGCGATCGGTCCGCCGGCCGTGGCGCTCAGCCGGTGACGCACCACCGCCTCCGGCACATAGCGACATCGATGCCCCGCCATTTGCGCTCGCCAATCCAGATCAACGTCCTCGCAGTACATCACCAGGTCTTCGTCAAAGACGCCAACATCGTCGAACAGCTCGCGTCGATAGGCCGACGCCGCCGCGCAGGCGCCAAAAACCTCGCACGACTCGCGATAGACCGGACCGTCCGGCTGCCAGACCCCGCGATTGGCCGGCAGCCCGTTTCGGCCGAACGTGTCGCCGGCCGCGTGCAGGCGCGAGGGATCGTCGTACAGCAGGATCCGCGAAGCCAGGAAGCTGGCGTCGGGCGCCGTCGCGAACGTGCGGTCCAACGCCGCCAGCCATCCGGGCTCTGGCACCGCGTCGTTGTTCAGCAGCGCAACGAACTTCCCGCGCGCGACGTCAATCCCTCGATTGAGCGCGGCCGCAAGTCCTCGCTGACTCGGAAGTTCCACGACTCGGTCGTGGGGCCGCTGCGATTGCATCCAGGCCACCGTGTCGTCGTCCGAACCGTCGTCCACCACCACCACTTCAAAGTCCCGCAGTACTTGCTCGTCCAGACCGTCCAGTGCCTCTGCCAGCAGGTGCCGCCCGTTCCAGGTCGGAATCAGGACCGACCAGCGCGGCGCGTCTGCACCACTGCTGACCGTCACCTACGCGGCCATCTCTCGGATGTGTGCCGTCAATGCCTCGCCCCAGGGACGTAGTGTCACCCCCACGGCCCGTGCCGTTTCGTTGGCAAGTTCGGCATTCGCCGGCACCGCCGCCGCGCGCGGAAACTCGCTGGCGCTGATCTCCTCCAGTTGGACATCCCGGTGGTCAAGACCGGCGAGAAACGCCGCCGCCCAGCCATACCAGCTGGTCGCCCCCTCATTGACCAGGTGATGCACGCCAAACGCCCCGGTCTCCGCCAGTTCCAGGATCGCGGCTGCCAGGTCGCCGGCATTCGTCGGATTGGCCACTTGGTCGCCCACGTACCGTAGTGGACCGTCCAGCGCATCCACGTTCGTCAGTCGGCTCAGAAAATTACGTCCCCACCGGCTATACAGCCAGCTCGTTCGCACCACGTACAGCCGCTCCAGGACCTGGCGGGCGGCCCGTTCGCCGTGCAGCTTCGTCCAGCCGTAGGCGCTCAATGGCGCGGCGTCGTCATACTCTAGGTAGGGACCGAGCTTCTTGCCGTCGAACACGTAGTTCGTGCTCACGTAGACCATCTGGGCGTTGGCGCGCTCGGCGGCCCGTGCGACGTTCCAGGTCCCCACGGCGTTGATTCGATACGCTTCCGCCCGATCGCGTTCGCAGCCGTCGACGTTCGTCGCCGCCGCCGCGTGGATGATCAGGCGCGGCGAGATCTCTCCAAGCGTTCGCTCCACCAGCGACGCGTTCGTTATGTCGAGTTGTGACCGGTTCAGCGTAACGGTCGTCTGCGCGTCCAGCCGCCGTGCCAACTCGATTCCCAATTGACCGCCGGCGCCTGTAACGACCGTCGTGCCAGCCACGTTAGGACTCCGAATCGCCTGATCCCGAATCGGCGTACATCAGCCCAACCGCAAACGCCGCCGTAACCACCGCCACGGCCACCAGGCCCGCGTATTGCGCCACGCCCAGCGCACGTCCGGCCGACACCATGAAGACCAGCGCCGTAAGGACCGCCGCCAACACAAGAAACGCAATCACGGCGGGGCGGCGGAAAAATGTCAATCGGGAGCGCAGAAAATCACCGTCCAGGTTGCGTATCCGGTGCGCGTACCCTGGAGGGCTATCATACCAGCGTGGCATTTCGGCCCTCGGCCGCTACACAAGGTTCCATTCGTTCGATGCCGCCGACACTGCTTCCCGCCCACCGCGTGTTCATCTGGACCATCGGCTGCCAGATGAACCGCGCCGACGGTGAACGGATTCAGCGCGAACTTCAGCGGGCGGGGCACGCATCCGCCGACACCCTGGCTGATGCCACCGCGGTCGTGGTCAACGGCTGCGCCGTGCGGGATAACGCCGACCGCAAGGTCTGGGGCATGTTGGGCATGCTCAAGGGTCTCAAAAAAACTAAGCCCCATCTCGTCGTCGGCCTCACCGGCTGCACCGTGCACGCCGACGAAGACGAACTGGCGCCCCATCTCGATCCCGTGGACGTGCTGTTCGACACCCTGAACGCCGAGCCCCTGCTCGCTCGGCTGGCCCGCGCCGCCCCCGCCGACGCGCCCGCCTACGAGGACGTCGAAGCCCAGCCTGCCCCCGGCGCCGGTGCCGTCTCCCGCTTCGTCAACGTCATCTACGGCTGCGACAAGCGCTGCACCTACTGCATCGTGCCGTTTCGCCGCGGCGCCCAGCGCAGCCGGCCCCTCGCCGAGATCCTCGACGAAGTCCGCCGCTTCCGCGACGAGGGCGCGCGCGAAATCACCCTGCTCGGCCAGATCGTCAACGCCTACGGCTTCGACCTTGGCGGCACAGCCTTGCCCGACGTCCTCGAAGCTGTAGACGTCGTGGAGGGCATCGAGCGAATTCGCTTCACCACCGCCCACCCGCGCTACATGACCAGAGCGCTGGCGGAGGCAATGCGCGACATTCCAAGCGTGTGCGAAGAAATCAACCTTCCTGTGCAGTCAGGGGACGACTGGGTCCTCAAGCGCATGGCGCGCGGCTACAGCGCCGGCTTCTACCGCGACACCATTGCCATGCTGCGCGCCACCGTCCCCGGTGTCGCGCTCACCACCGACATCATCGTCGGCTTCTGCGGCGAGCGGGAGGAACACTTCCTCAACTCACTCCGGCTCGTCCGCGACCTGCGCTTTGATCAGGTCCACGTCGCCGCCTTCTCTCCCCGCAAGGGAACCGTCGCCGCCGAGTGGCCCGACGACATCCCGCACGCCGAGAAGCTGCGACGCCTCCATCGCATCGAGCGCGAACAGACGGTCATCGCCGAGGACATCAACCGCGCCTACCTCGGCCGGCTACCCGAGGTCTTGTTTGAGGAACTCACCCCGGGCAAGGGTGATCGCAACGAACCCCGCTGGCGTGGCCGCACCCGCACCAACAAGCTGGTTTTCACTCCGGATCATCCCCGACTGGCGCCCGGCGCTACCCATGCGGTCCGGATCATGGCGGCCACGCCGTGGTCGCTTCGGGGCGCGGTAACCGCCGACGCCTCAGTCTGACGCCCTCGTGCGCCCACGGCAGCGGCGCGGCGCCTCGCGGCGCGCCTTCCTGACCGCGGCCGCTGCCGCCAGTGTCACTGCGGCCTGCGGAGAGGCCCCTCCCTCCCCGATTGGCTTGGCGGCGCGACCGTATTGGGAACCCGCCCTCACGGTCGCCACCGGCTCCCTGAACGTAGTGCGTACCTTGGAACTCAACATTCGCGAGCTGGGCGCCGAATCTCAGACGCCCGAGCAGTTTGCGGCTGCTGCGCAGGCTCGATTCGAGACCATCGGCGCCCTCGGCCAGGCCCTCGTCCCGCTCAGCCCACCGGCGTCGGCCGCTGCGGCCCACGGGCATCTCACCACCGCCGTGGACGCCTTGGTCGAGATCATCCCCACACTACGCGCCTACGACGAGCTCGAAGAACCCGAGCGCCTCGTCCACGTCATCACTCTGCAACGGCGTGCGCGATCCGCCATCGGCGCCTTCGCCCAGGCCATCGGGCCAGGCCGCACCAGAAACTGGCTGCTGGCGACCATCGCCGACCTGGGAGAGTTTCAGTTCGATGTCGTCCGGGTTCCCATGCTGGCCGTACTGGTTGGGCCTTTCGACAGCGAGACCGAAGCGCGGGCTCGGATCGGCCAGCGTCTTCCCTCGCTCCGCATGTCCCGCGTCTTCCGGCGCTGGGTCGAGGCGGGTCGCTTTCCCACCCCGGACGAAGCCGACGCCGCGGCCCGCGAATGGCAGCTCGACGGCTTCGCGACCCGAATTGAAGATGTCGTCGATCTGGCCTTTACGCTCACCGAGGGCAGGGCCCCGTCTGCTGGTCGTTGGACCGAGCGCGCCTGGCTCGCTCGTACCGACTTCGACATCACGGCCCTCGCGGCCTCCGACCAAGCCGAACTTGTGGTCGCCATCGCGCGCGATGGCGCCGTCGCGGCGTTTGGTCCCACCGGCGACTCCCGCTGGACGCGCAATCTCAAAATTCCGCTGGCCCGCGCGGCCGTGTCTGGCAACGGCGAACTCATGGCCGCCCACGGGTTCGATCTCCTGCTGCTCGATTCCGACGGCCAACCGATCTGGCGCTCGCCCGCTCGCCCCGACAACCAGCTGCTCGAGGACGTGGTCTTCGCGCCCGGCGGCGACTGGCTGGTGGTGCGCTCCACCAATGCCAGCAGCTTCGGACACGTCTTTGCCTTCGGTCATACCGGCCAGCTCTGGGGCCCCACCAAGGCGTACATCAGTGCCGCCGACGTCGCCCTCGACCCCAAAACCGGAACCGTGGCCGTCGCCTCATCCAACCGGGCGGAAAACCATGTCGTTCTCATCAACTCCGGCGGCAATCTGGACCAGCGCTTCGGCGTCGATGGCCAGGTGCACCATGTGCTGTTTACGCAGACCGGCGAACACACCGTCGCCGTTACGGACCGAAGCATGCAGATCTTCGACAGCGCTCGCGGCGACCTTGTCTGGCAGATCGGCTATCCCTCGTCCGCCGCGGCTCGCCTGCCCGCCGCCGACACCATCGTGCTGGCCGGACCGAACGGGCTGGCGGCCTTCAGCGTGACTGGGACCGAGCTGTGGCAAATACCCGGGCTCGTGGTCGAGCGCCTGCTCGTCACCGACGCCTACGTCATTGCCCAGACATCCGAACGCGCGCTGGCCGTCATTCGCGCCGATGGCGCGCAACTCGGACAACTCGTGACCTCGTCCGAGATTCGCGCCGTCGCCGCCGCGCCCGCCGCCAACCTCCTGCTCACGGCCAACGCCGAACGGGCGATCGAAGCCTGGCAACTTCCCGAGATCGAGCCGGCCGCCGGCTAGGGACGGTCGATCGCCGTCGACACCACTATGTGGTTGCGTAACTCGGCGCCAAACTCCAGCGCGTCGTGGACCTCGATGAACCGGCCCAGCGCCCGCGCTTCCCGGGCCTGCTGAATGCGCTCGGTGATCGCCGGCTGTCCCGCGAAATTGTTGAGCAGACCCAATTGTCCACCCGAACTGGTCGTCAGGATCGACCGCAAGAGAAGCGCCAGCGTCTGCGCGTCGGCGGGGAGTTCCGACGTCGCGCGGATCGGGCCGACTTCGGCAAGCGCGGCCGCCGTTCCCCCGCTCTCGGCAATAACTCGCAATTGGGAGCTCTCGTCGCGCAGCGCCTGGGTCGCCAGCATCCCCAGATAACCCGTGGCTGGGTCGAGCGCCGCGATCACTCGATCCGCCTCGCGCAGAAATGAGCGCAAGCCCGGATCGCTGACCATGTTGACCGGAAGCGCGTCCAAGGTCTGCAGCCGTGCCGGCGCCGGCCGCGGCGGCAATCGCACCAGCGGCGTCCGAGGCAGTCGCTCGGCATCCGGCACCGCGGCTTCGCTCAACAGGCCTGAATGGTCGCCACGCACCGGCGCGGGTTGACGAGCGCGCGCTTGCGCTGGCGGCCCATCCGGCGGCTGCGCGGAGACCAGCGCCAGCAGCAGCCCGGCCACCGAGAGCGCCAGCACCCCAAGCACCGCAAACAGCAGGCCGCGCAGCGTCAACAGATCGCGCGGGCGCAGGCGGCCGATCACGCGATCCGCACTGGCGCCCGGCGTGTGCCGGCGCCCCCGCGACCTCGTTGCGTTGGATGCATGCTGAACGCTGACGCTTCATTGCTCAGGCAGCTACCTGAGTCTAGCCGTGGATGAAGCTTTGCCTTTGCTATATTCCCTACCGGCCCGGACGCCCGCGCGTCGGGCCGCTTTTACGTACCCGCAACCCACCAACCCCTTGCCAATGAACCCCACCGTCCGCCCCCTGACCTCGAACCGACGCGACGAAGCGTTGGACCTGACTGACCGCGCCTTCGACGACACACCCCGCGACTACTTCGAACGGCACCAGAGCGGCGACCCCGCCTGGGACGTATCCCAGAGCCTGGTCGTCGAGGACGACGGCGCCATCGTCGGGCATCTCTGGATCGCCGACCGCACCATGCGCTACGGGGAAGCGCGCGTACGCTTCGGCGGCATTGCCGACGTTGGCGTTGACCCCGCGCACCGCGGCCAGGGCCACGCCGGCCGCCTGCTGGACGCGGCCGTGGAACGAATGCAGGCCGACGGTCAGCCACTTTCGCTGCTCTCGACCGGGACCCCCGAGGTCTACGCCGGCCGCGGCTGGCACGCCATGCCGACCGCGCAACTCGAAGCCGAGTTTCCCAGCGGCGACATCGAGTGGGCCGGCGGCTACGTAGTCCGTCCCTTCGAAACTGCCGACCTGCCCGCCGTCATGGGCATCTACTCGGACATCGCCGCCGACCGCGTCGGCCCGCACGACCGTAGCGAAGCCTATTGGCAGGCGCTCATGGACTGGCTGCCCCGCGTCGCGCCGGAGTCCACCGTCTACTTCGACGTGCTCGTCCAGGTCCGCACCGTCGTGGCTTACGCCATCACTGAGCTGTCCGACGACGAAATGACGATTTTGGACGGCGGCGTCCAATACGAGAACCTGGCGATTCCCCTGCTGAACGTGTGGCGGGCGCGCGCGGCCGACCGCGACGTCAGCCGTCTCACCGGCGAACTGCACCCCGCATCCGAGCTCTTCGACCTGCTCCGCAAGCGCGCCGACGCGACCCTCAAGCCCACCCGGCACTACATGGCCAGGCTGAATTCGCTGCGCGGCGCCCTCGAGAGCGTCATTCCCGAGCTCATCCGCCGCCGGCGACGCATGGCCCCCTTGCCCGGCCCCCCCTTCGCTCTGAACGTCGATGGCGAAGCCGCAAGGATCGAGACACCCATGGCCAACGTGGTCATCGGCGAACCGGTCGGTAACGAACCCGTCGTCGCGCTCACCAGCGGGCAGTTCCTTGACCTCTACCTCGGCGCGCCCTGCGGCTACGAGGCCCTGGACGCCCTCGACATCCCGCCTCACGTCGACGTCTACCTGCGCCGCCTGTTCCCCAACTCGCCCTTCATGTACTGGAACGCCGACCGCTTCTAGGGGTCTTCCGGCCGCGCCGCCGCGTACAGCTGAAACGTCTCGGTCGAGTACCGGCCATGCGCCGGCAGGTAGGTCCGCCGGCACAGCCCCCGCGTCGCCCCGCCAAGCACCGGCAGCGCAACTTCCGGCACCAGCGACGCGAACCGCTCCGGTTGCGTCCGCAACTGCTCGGCGTCAACCACCGCCACCGCGTCCGTTTCGTGTCCGTTCGGACGCGGCTCGCCGCGCACATACCGCATGCTGAACATCAGGTAGGTGTTCAGTTCGCCGGGATCGATGCGATGCCGCACCGCCACCAGATCCTCCGGTTCGGCAACAACCCCGGCTTCCTCCTCGACCTCCCGAACCAGCGCCCCTTCCAGCGACTCGCCCGGGTCCACCTTCCCGCCCGGAAACATGAAGCGGCCCTTGATGTCGCTATACGTCAGGCGCACCAGCAGCACCCCGTCGTCCATGCGCACCACGCCCCCGACGCCAATGATGTTCCGGTGCTCCGCCCGTGCCATCGCGCCTGGCGCTCAGCTGCGCTGGATGTCTATCCGCGTGATCAGCTGGGCCCCGCCGAGATAATCCGGATCAGCTTGGCCACTTCCTCCACCGCGATCTCGTAGTACTGCCGCCCCAGCTCCGCCGTCGCGGCCCGCGCGTCGTCGCTCAGCCCCGTGATCCGGGCGCCCGGGAACGACATGTACACCACGTCCGCCACGTTCACTGACCCGCCCATCGTGGACATCCCCAGCTTCGGCCACCCCGAACTGCGTGGATCGTCCCGGTCGGCGTGCTCGATCGGCAGCAGGTCGTCGCGCACCAGCTCCGGGTCCAGGTGCAGCATCAACGACGTCTCAAAGTCCCCCCCGTGCCCGGGCACGTGCACCTGGCGGCTGGCTTCAACCGCCTCCAGCCGCGGCCTGGCGATATCCCAATACGCGCCCGCCGCCACCCGCACGTCCGGATGCTCCAGCACGAAGTCTCGCGCCGCCTGCTGGATCAACAGAATGTTGCCGCCGTGCCCGTTCACGATCAGGATGCGCCGGAACCCGGAGAGCGTCAGGCTCTCCAGCAGTTCGTTCAGCACCAGGCTGAACGTCCCGCTGCGCAGCGTCAGCACCCCGGGAAACGGACGGTGGTGATCCGAACTCCCGAAATGCAGCGGCGGGCTCACGATCACGTCGAGCTCGCCCGCCGCCTCGGCCGCCCCGCGCGCCACGGCCATGCAGCACATCGTGTCCAGCCCGATCGGGTTGTGCGGCCCGTGCTGCTCGATCGCGGCCGTCGGCAATATCGCCACGGCCTCGGGCGCGCGCGCGCCCACTTCATCGCGGTTCAGACGTTCCAGTGCCGTGTAGGCCATCGGGAGCCCTCGAAGCGTCGATTCGGCGAATCGTGCCCCGTTGCGGGAACGCTGGCAAGGCAGCCCGGCTGCCGCTCGAGGTCAAGCGCCAGGCGGCGCCGGCGAGCTATCCCCCGGCCGCGACCTCCGCCACCGGTTCCGTCGGCGCCTCCGCGTCGGCCGGCCCAACCGCGTCAAAGCTGAACTCGCCGTCCGCCGCGTCCACCCGCACCGTGCTGCCCTCGCCGCACTCGTTCCGCAGTAGCATGCGCGCGATCACGTTTTCGATCTCCCGCTGCATCGTCCGGCGCAGCGGACGCGCCCCGTAGTTTGGATCCCAGCCCATCGCCAGCACCAGGTCCTTGGCCGCCGTCGTCAGTTCCACCGCGATCCGCTGCCCCTCCAGCCGGTCCGCCAGTTGCGACGCCATCAGGTCCACGATCTCCCGCAGCTGCGGCTGCGTCAGCGAGTGGAAGATGATGATCTCGTCGATCCGGTTCAGGAACTCGGGCCGGAACCGCTTGCGCAGGTCCGTCATCAGTCGCGCCCGCATCTCGCGGTAGTCGCGCGCCTCGCTCGCCGCGTCGTCCCCGGCCGGCACCCCGAACCCCAGCTGGTTCTCCCGCCGGATGTGCTGCGCCCCCACGTTCGACGTCATGATGATGATCGTGTTGGAGAAATTGACCTGCCGCCCGTGGCCGTCCGTCAGCCGCCCGTCGTCCAGCACCTGCAGCAGCACGTTGAACACCTCGGGGTGCGCCTTCTCGATCTCGTCGAACAGCACCACCTGGTACGGACGGCGCCGCACCCGCTCGGTCAGCTGCGCCGCGTCGTCGTAGCCCACGTACCCCGGCGGCGCGCCGATCAGCCGGCTCACCGTATGCCGCTCGCCGTACTCCGACATGTCCACCCGCAGCAGCGCCGCCTCGTCGTCGAACATGAACTCGGCCAGCGCCCGCGCCAGCTCGGTCTTGCCCACGCCCGTCGGCCCCAGGAAGATGAACGACCCCATCGGCCGGGCCGGATCGCCGATCCCGCTGCGCGAGCGCCGAATCGCGTCCGCCACCGCCGCCACCGCCTCGTCCTGGTTGATCAGGCGCCGGTGCAGCGCCGCTTCCATGCCCAGCAGCCGCTCCGCCTCTTCCTCGAACATTCGCGCCACCGGCACGCCCGTAATGCTCGAGACCACTTCCGCCACGTCGTCCGCGTTCACCGTCTCGGTCAGGTCCTGCTCGGCCAGCCACTTCTTGCGGGCCGACTCCAGCTGCGCTTCGTTCTGCAGCACTTCGGATTTCAGGTTCGCCGCCAGCTCGTAGTCGCGCCGCCGCCAGGCCGCTTCTTCGTCGGCCTTCAGGTCCTCGATCACCTTCATCGCCTGCCGCAGCTCATCCGGCGCGTCAAAGATGTCCACCCGCACCTTGGCCGCCGCCTCGTCAATCAGGTCGATAGCCTTGTCCGGCAGGAACCGCTCCGTCAGGTAGCGCTCCGACAGCTCCACCGCGGCCTGCAGCGCCGCGTCGCTGATCGTCAGTCCGTGGTGTTCCTCGTAGCGATTGCGAATGCCCTCCAGCACCTGCACCGTTTCCTCGATGCCCGGCGCCTCGATGTGTACCGGCTGGAACCGTCGCGCCAGCGCCTTGTCCTTCTCGACGTGCTGCCGGTACTCGTCGAACGTGGTCGCCCCGATCGCCTGTAGTTCGCCGCGCGCCAGCGCCGGCTTCAGCATCGTGGCGGCGTCGATTGCGCCGTCCGCCCCGCCCGCGCCCACCGCCTGGTGCAGTTCGTCAAAGAACAGGATGATCTGCCCTTCCGCCGCGCGAACCTCGTTGATCACCGCTTTCAGCCGCTCCTCGAACTCGCCGCGGAACTTCGCCCCCGCCAGCATCGCCCCCATGTCGATTGCCAGCACGTCGCGTCCCCGCAGCAGTTCCGGTACGTCGCCGCTGGAAATTCGCTGCGCCAGGCCCTCCACGATGGCCGTCTTGCCCACGCCCGGCTCCCCGATCAACGCCGGGTTGTTCTTGGTCCGCCGCGCCAGCACCTGGATCACCCGCCGGATCTCGGCCTTGCGCCCGATCACCGGATCCAGCCGGCCGGCGCGCGCCAGGTCCGTCAGGTTCACGCTGTACTTCTCGAGGACTTCGTAGCGGCTCTCCGCGCTCGGCGTGGATGAACGCTGCGCGCCGCGAATCTCGCGCAGCGCCCGGTACACGCTCTCGGCGTCCACCCCGATCGAGCGCAGGATGCGCCCTGCCTGCGTGTCCTGCGATTTGGCCAGCGCCAGCAGCAGGTGCTCGTTGCCCACGTATTCGTCGTCCAGCCGGTCCGCTTCCTCGCCGGCCGCTTGGATAATCCCCACCGCCTGCGGCGTCACGAACATCTGGCCCTGCGCGATCGGGCCGTCGGTCTGGTCCGAGGTCACCCGCGGCTTCGCTCCCAGCGCCCGCTTGGCCTCACCCCGCGCCAGGTCCGGCGAAACCCGCAGCCGCTGCAGGATCCGCACCGCCAGCGAGTCGTTCTGATCCAGCAGCGCCATCAGCACGTGATCGGCGTCCAACTGGTTGTGGCTGCTCTCCAGCATGATCGACTGCGCCGTCTGGATCGTCTCCTGCGCCTTCTCCGTGAACTTCTCGAAATTCATCATCGCGGCGGCCGCCTGTTTCGGAACGGCGGGGCGCCCGGGTCTCGCGTGGCCCGCCGCAGCGCATTGCGCAGACGCGCGATCTCGGCTTCGTAGCGCTGGGTCACGTCGTGCAGGACCCGTTCGTGTTCGGCGGCCTGCCGCCGATGGCTCTCGCGCATGTTCAACACCACTTCCACACCGGCCAGGTTCACGCCCAACTCGGACGTCAGCCGCTGGATCAGGTGAACCCGCTCGATGTCCTCCTGCGAGAACATGCGCACGTTGCCCGGCGAGCGGCTGGGCTTCACCAGGCCGATGCGCTCGTAGTGGCGCAGCGTCTGCGGATGCACCTCCGTGATCTCCGCCACCACTCCGATGAAGTACGCCGGGCGCGAGCGCAGGTCGTCGCCGGGTCGGTCGCCGTCGTCGCTGTCGAACACCACGTCAGTTCACCGCCGTCGGCGTCGGAACCTCGCCGCGAATCCGCGCCAGTTCCCGGAACAAGTCCTGCTCGCGCGAGCTCAGGTTGCGCGGCAGGCGCACCAGCATGTCCCCGCGTCCGTCGCCGCCGGTCCGCGGCAGCCCCTGGCCCCGCAGCCGCAACCGGGCACCATGCTGCGTTTCGGCCGGCACCCGCACCGTCAGCGACGAGCCCGCCGGCGTCGGCACCTCCACCTGCGCGCCCAGCATGGCCTCGCTCAACCCGATCGAAACCTCCGTCGCCAGGTCGTCGCCGCTCCGCTCGAATCCGGCGCCGGCCTCCACCCGAACGCGCAGGAACAGGTCCCCGCGCGACCCATCCGCCCGTACCGCCCCTTCCCCGGCCACCCGCAGCCGCTGCCCGTCGCGCACGCCTTTCGGAATCGTCACGTCGATGCGCCGCTGCCGCACGCGGCCGTCCGGCGAAGGCACCCGCATCGTCAGCGCCCGCCGCCCGCCGTTCAGCACCTCCGACAAACTCACCTGCAGCGTCTCCTCAACGTTCGCCTGCTGCGGCCGCTGCGCACGCTGCGGTCCCGCGCGCCCGCCGAAGAGCGCCTCGAAGAAGTCGCTGAACCCCGACGCGCCGCCGCCGAAGAAGTCGCCGAACCCGTCCATCCGCACGCCGCTCTGCCGAAACGCCTCGTCGAAGGAGCCCGTCCGCCGCCAGTTCGAGCCGAACCGGTCGTACTGCTGCCGCTTCTTCGGGTCGCTCAGCACCTCGTGCGCTTCGTTGATCTCCTTGAACTTCGCCTCGGCCGCCGGGTCGTCCGGGTTGACGTCGGGGTGGTAGCGCCGCGCCAGGCGCCGGTAGGCCGACTTGATGTCGTCCGGCGACGCGTTCCGTGGAACACCCAGGGTCTGGTAGTAGTCCTTGTATTCCACGGGCGCCGCCTACGTCCCGTCGTCCGCCACGGCCACTTCAACCCGCGCCGCGCGCAGCACGTCGTCGCCCCAGCGGTAGCCCGGCTGCAGCTCGGCCGTAATCGTGCCGGCCGGCACGTCCGCGCTCGGCCGCGTGGCCACCGCCTCGTGCCAGCGGGGATCGAAGACGCCGTCCGTCTCGATCGCCCGCACCCCGCGCGCCTGCAAGAGCGACGTCAGCTGGCTGCGCGTCAGCTGCACGCCCTCCCGCGCGCTCTCCGGGTCCGACCCGGCGTCCAGCGCCGCCAGCGTCCGGTCCAGGTCGTCCGCCACGCGCAGGATGTCTCGCAGCAGCGACGACTTGGCCTGCTGGATCAGGTCGTCCGTCGTGCGGTTCACCCGCTTGCGGAAGTTCTCCATCTCGGCGCGCAGGCGCAGCAGCTGGTCGTTCAGCGAGGCCACCTCGGCCTCCAGCGCCGCTTCGCGTTCGCTGGCGGCGGCCGTGGCCTCGCTGTCGTGGGAATCGGCGTGCATCGGGCGCTACTTCTCGTCCGCGGCCTCGAACTCGGCGTCGACCACGTCGTCGTCCGCCGCAGCCTCGTCCGCGCTCGGCGGCGCTTCGGCGCCGTCGGCCCCGGGCGCCGCCTGGTACATCTGCTCGCCCAGCTTCTGGGCCGCCGTCTGCAGCACGGCCACCGCGCTGCGGATCGCCTCCAGGTCCTCGCCCTCCAGCGCCGAGCGCACGTCGGCGATGGCCCGCTCGGCCGCCTGCCGGTCGTCCGCTTCGATCTTGTCGCCGTTCTCGCTGATCAGGCGCTCGGTCTGGTACGCCAGGCTGTCCGCGTTGTTGCGCAGCTCGGCCTCCTCCAGCTGCCGGCGGTCCTCGGCGGCATGCTGTTCGGCCTCCTGCACCAGCGCGTCCACCTGCTCGTCCGACAGGTTCGTGCTGGCCGTGATCGTGATGCGCTGCTCCTTGGCCGTCGCCAGGTCCTTCGCCGAGACGTTCACGATGCCGTTCGCGTCGATGTCGAAGGTCACCTCGATCTGCGGCACGCCGCGCGGCGCCGACGGGATGCCTTCCAGCCGGAACCGGCCCAGCGTCGTGTTGTCCCGCGCCATCGGGCGCTCGCCCTGCAGCACGTGAATGTCCACCGCCGTCTGTCCGTCGTCGGCCGTCGAGAAGATCTCCGACTTGCTGGTCGGAATCGTCGTATTGCGCGGAATCAGCGCGGTCAGCACGCCGCCCAGCGTCTCCACGCCCAGCGACAGCGGAGTCACGTCCAGCAACACCACGTCTTCGACCTCGCCCGCCAGCACGCCTCCCTGGATGGCGGCGCCGATCGCCACCACCTCGTCCGGGTTGACGCCCTGGTTGGGCTCCTTGCCGGTCAGCTCCCGCACCAGCGCCTGCACCGCCGGCATGCGCGTCGAACCGCCCACCAGCACCACTTCATTTATCTCGGAGGCCCGGATGCCGGCATCGCCCAGCGCCCGGCGGAACGGATCCACGCAGCGCTGCGTCAGGTCCTGCGTCAGCCGCTCGAACTCCGCCCGCGTCAGCGCCACGTCCAGGTGCTTGGGACCCGTCTGGTCCGCCGTGATGAACGGCAGGCTGATCTGCGCCTGCGGCACCGACGACAGCTCCTGCTTGGCCTTCTCCGAGGCCTCGATCAGCCGCTGCAGCGCCTGGGGATCCTTGCGCAGATCGATCCCCTCGGCCCGCAGGAAGTCGTCGGCCACGTGGTCCACCACCCGCCTGTCGTAGTCGTCGCCGCCCAGGTGGGTGTCGCCGTTGGTGGCCTTGACCTCGAACACCCCGTCGCCCACCTCCAGGATGGTCACGTCGAAGGTGCCGCCGCCCAGGTCCCACACCAGGATCGTCTCGGCTCCGCGCTTGTCCAGCCCGTAGGCCAGCGCCGCCGCCGTCGGCTCGTTGATGATCCGCCGCACGTTCAGGCCGGCAATCTCGCCGGCGTTGCGCGTCGACTGCCGCTGCGAGTCGTTGAAATAGGCCGGCACGGTGATCACCGCGTCGCTCACGTCCTCGCCCAGGTACTTCTCCGCGTCCGCCTTCAGCTTCTGCAGCACCACCGCCGAGATCTCTTCGGGTGTCACCTCGCGGCCGCTCTCCGGGATCTTGATCAGCACTTCGCCCGCGCGGCCCTCGGTCACGTCGAACGTCACCGCGGCGGACTCGTCCGCGACCTCCGTCAGCCGTCGGCCGACGAAGCGCTTGGAGGAATTGATCGTGTTCTTGGGATTCATCACCGCCTGCCGCCGGGCCAGTTGCCCGACCAGCCGCTGCCCGCCCCCGGCATACGCCACCACCGACGGCGTCAGGCGGCTGCCCTCGGAGTTCGTGACCACGTTCGGGTCGCCGCCCTCCATCACGGCAACGACCGAGTTCGTCGTCCCCAGGTCAATCCCAATGATCTTGCTCGCCATCTGCTGCCTCCTAGGCCGATCCGGACGCGGCCGCCGGTCCCTTGTGATCCGGCGCCGCGGATTCGTTCATCAATACGGTCGAAAGCACGCTGTCCATGTCCTTCACCCACACAAAGCGCATCTGCTTGCGCACCCGCGCGGGGATGTCGTCCAGGTCCGGCCGGTTTTCCTCCGGCGCGATCACCGTGTGCAGGCCGGCCCGATGCGCGGCCAGCACCTTCTCCTTCAGTCCGCCGATCGGCAACACCCGCCCCCGCAGGGTGACTTCACCGGTCATCGCGATCTCGCGCCGCACCCGGCGGCCCGTCATAGCCGAGATGATTGCCGCGCCCATCGTGATCCCGGCCGACGGCCCGTCCTTCGGCACCCCGCCGGCCGGCACGTGCACGTGCAGATCTCGCTCGGTGAACAGTCCGGGATCCACGCCCAGCACGCCCGTGCGCGCTCGCGCGTACGACAGCGCGGCCCGCGCCGACTCGCTCATCACGTCGCCCAGCTGTCCGGTCAGGCGCACCTTGCCGGCGCCCGCGATCCAGGCGGCTTCCACGTCCAGCACCTCGCCCCCGACGGGCGTCACCGCCAAGCCGGTCGCCACGCCCACTTCCGGCGTCCGCGACTCGTCCTCCGGCAGGAATTTCGCCGGACCCAGCGCGCTGCGCACCCGCCGCGGCGTCACCCGCGCGGCGGTGCGATGGTTGGCGGCGATCCGCCGCGCCAGCTTGCGGCACACCGCCGCCAACTCCCGCTCCAGGTTGCGCACGCCCGCCTCGCGTGTGTAGTGCCGGATCACCTCCCGCACCGCCCGATCCGTAAACGTCACCCCGGCCTTCCGCAGCCCGTGGTTCCGAATCTGTCGCGGCAGCAGGAATCCCTGCGCGATATGCACCTTCTCGTCCTCGGTGTAGCCGCTCAGCTCGATGACCTCCATGCGGTCCCGCAGCACCGCCGGAATGTCCTCGGCCGAATTCGCGGTCGTCACGAACAGCACCCGCGACAGGTCGAACGGCACCTCCAGGTAGTGATCCGAAAAGCTGTGGTTGTACT
The DNA here is from genome assembly GCA_022824865.1 of Chloroflexota bacterium. Taxonomy (GTDB): domain Bacteria; phylum Chloroflexota; class UBA11872; order UBA11872; family UBA11872; genus UBA11872. The sequence goes on from JAJDZD010000028.1 coordinate 61,450, forward strand.
CCGGATCCAGCACCTCCAGCAGGGCCGACGACGGGTCGCCCCGGAAGTCGCGGCCGATTTTGTCGATCTCGTCCAGCAGCATCACCGGGTTGCGTGAGCCCGCCCGCCGCAGCGCCTGGATAATCCGTCCCGGCAGCGCCCCCACGTAGGTGCGCCTGTGCCCGCGGATCTCGGCTTCGTCGCGCACCCCGCCCAGCGAAATGCGCACGAACTCGCGGCCCAGCGCCCGCGCGATCGAGCGGCCCAGGCTGGTCTTGCCCACGCCCGGCGGTCCGACGAAGCAGACGATCGGCGTGCGGAACTTCGTTGAAATCGCCCGCACCGCCAGGAATTCCAGCACCCGCTCCTTGGGCTTCTCCAGCCCGTAATGGTCGCGGTCCAGCACCCGCCGCGCCCGCGCCAGGCTCTGGTGATCGCGCGTCTCGTGCGCCCACGGCAGCGTCAGCAGCCAGTCCAGGTAGCCGCGGATTACCCCCACCTCCGGCGAGGTCGGCGGCGTGGCGTCAAGCCGTGAAATCTCCTGGCGGGCCTTCGTCGCCACCTCCTTCGGCAGGTCCGAGACGTCCACCCGCTCGCTCAGGTCCTGTGCGTCATCCGTCTGCGGCGTGGAAATGCCCAACTCGCGCTGGATCGCGCGCAGTTGCTCCCGCAGGTAGTAATCGCGCTGCACCTTCTCGATGCCGTCCTGGATCTCACCCTGGATCTTGTTGCGAATGTTCAGGATCTCGACCTGCTTCGCCAGGTAGCGCGCCACGAAGCGCAGCCGCTCGGTCAGGTCCAGCGTCTCCAGCACCGTCTGCCGCTCGTGCGGCGACATGTCGGAGGAAAACGCCACGTAGTCCGCCAGCCAGCCGGGATCGGCGGCGCGCCGGGTCATGGCCACCGTCTCGGGGGCGAACATGTTCGTCTCTTCCGCCACTCCCTCCACGTGCGCCACCACCACGCGCCGCAGCGCCTCCAGCTCCAGCGACGGCGTGTACCGCACGCTCAACGGCGTCACCCTGGCCTCGAAGTGCTCCCCGACGGGTTCAATGTCGTCCACGGACGCCCGGTACTGGCCTTCCAGCAGCACCTGCACGCCGCCGTCCGGCATGCGCAGCCGGCGAATCACCTTGGCCGCCGTGCCCACCGAGCACAGGTGCTGCGGATCCACCGTCTTGCGCGCCCGGCGCTGCGTCACCACCACCACCAGGTCGCCGTTCTCGGCCGCCGCCGCCAGCGCATCCACCGAGACCGCCCGGCTGGCATGCAGCGGCATCGTCAGCTCCGGGTACGCCACCCAGTCCGGCAGCGGCACCAGCGGCAGACGCGTCGATTCGGGTTGCACCGAAACCACCGTGCGCCGCGGCGCCGCCTGTCCGCTCGCGCGGCCCTCGGCGCCGTCGGTATCGGCTTCGGAATGCACTGATCCAACCATGTCACCAGCGATCGTAGATATTGAGCGAGTCACTGTCAAGTAATCTTACTTAGTTCCAGTCAGTATCATCTCGGCGCCCACCCATATCTAGACCTCGCAACCGTCTCGCTACTGGAGACCTTTGCAAAACGCCCCGCGCCCTCAAGTATGGGGCGGCTCTTGCTCCCTCTCCCCGTGGGAGAGGGTCTTCCGGGCAACCACGCCCGAGTTACGCAACATTCTCTCCTGGGGGAGAGGGTTGGAGTGAGGGGTCTTCCTCGCAAACGACCCCGGGTCGCGCAAAGGTCGCTACCGGCGGCCCCGGCGCCGCGCTATTCGCCGACGCCCGCACCCGCTGGAATCGCCGCAGCCGCGTTCGCCGCGGGGCACTCGTCGCACCGCTTCGCCCGGCACCAGCGGCGGTAGATTCGCAGCAGCCCCTGCTGGGCCAGGGCCGACCCCAGCCCCCGCCGCTCCAGCCGCAGCGTGTCGGCCATGTAGCGCGTGTGCCGGTTCCAGCCCACCGCTCCCAGGTTGGCCAGCACCGCGCCCGCCGCCTCCACCAACTCCGGCCGCTTTGTCCAGCCGCCCAGCGCCGCCGTGAACGGCAGCACCGCATTCACCAGCAGCTCCTGGCTGCGCCCGCGCCCGATCAGCGCCGGCAGCGGTCGCGCCGCCGGCCGCCCCACGTCCAGGTGCCGCGCCCAGAAGTCCTCCGGCCCAACCCGCACCTCGAACCACCCCACCAGGTCTCGTCCCCGCCCGGCGGCGTTCGCGGCCAGCACCTGTCCCGCCACTCGCTCCGCCAGCGAACGCCGCGCCAGCGGCGCCGTGCTCAGCAGCCTGGCCGCCCCTGCCAGCCGCCGCGCCGGCCGGTTGTGCGGTCGCACCGCCGCCAGCGTCCAGTCGTCCACCGCCGGCGCCGCCCGCGGCGCCGTGCCCGCCCAGGCTTCCTCGAGCATCACCACATGCGGATGTTCCGCGTGTTGCCCTCGCTGGCTCGGCAGCAACCCCGCCGCCCCCAGCAACTCCGCCTCCACGCGCATCCGCCGCTCACCCAGCGACGTTCCGGCCAGCGCGCCCAGCAGCTCGATCGGCGCCGCCTCGGCCACCGCCGCGAACTGCCGCGTGTTGGCGCTGTACCCCAGCGCCCGCATCACCGCCCGGTACAGCGCCTGGTCCGCGCCCAGCGCCTCGATGTCGCTCTCCAGCACCGCCGCCCGCTCCGCGTGCTGCTTGGCGCCCTCCGTTCGAATCGCCCCTCGCACCTCGGCTCCGTCCGCCGGCCGAGCTCCTCCGTTCCAACACGGCCACCCGGCCGTCTTCGTTCGCTGTCCGCCTCGCGCTCGCCCACCGGCCAGCGCCCGCGGCGCCAGGATGTACGGCGGACGCCCGGAACCGCCGCGCGCCGCCGTCCACACCAGGTGCAACAGCTCACCGGCGTAGCGCGCGTCCCCGTCGTGCCCATGCCGCTCCCAGGACGCCTCGTGCAGGTGCGCCTCCACGTCCACCAGCCGCGCCGGTCCGCCGTCAATACTGACGATCGCGTCCTGCAGGTCCGGTCCCGCCAGCCCCGTGCGGCGGCCCGGGTACACCACCTCGATTGAACGCCCCAGCGAATCGCGCATGGGGCCAACCCGCGACGCGGCATCCAGCCACATCTGCACCAGCGCGGCCTCGGAATCCGGCCGCAGCGGCGCGCCGCCCCTGCTGGCCATGCGCGTCAACGATCGCAACCCGAACTGCGCCCCGCTCGCCCTGTCTTCACAACTCTACTCAACCGTAGCCTATTGACGCCCGCCCCAACCTCGCGCACACTCTCCGCGAACTCTTGGACTACGAGTACGCATGACCCACGGTCACGCCCCCGCTTGCGGCACCTATTTTGCGTTTCCAGCGCCGGCGCAGCCGGGTCGTACGCTTATGTAAACCAACGACCCGCAGACGCCGGCAGCAGAGGCCCCCGCCTCTGCTTTTTTGTTTCTCCGACCACCCGCCCCGCCACCGTCCCCAGCAGGAGCCCGCCCGATGATCATCGTGATGAAGAACAGCGCCGGCCAGGCGGCCCTGGACGCGGTCGAATCCCGCGTCCATGCCGAGGGCCTGGAAACCCGCGTCCTGCCCGGCGAGCACAAGACCGTGATCGCCGTCATCGGCACCCGCCCGCCCGAGCTGCTCCAGCAGCTCGAGCGCATGCCCCACGTCGAGGCCACCATCCCCATCAGCGAGCCCTTCAAGCTCGCCGCCCGCACCGACAGCCGCGAACGCTCCGTCATCCAGGTCGGCGACGTCGAGATCGGCAACGGCTCGGTCACCGTCATGGCCGGCCCCTGCACCGTCGAGAGCCCCGAACAAATGGGCGCCACCGCCCAACACGTCGCCGCCGCCGGCGCCCAGCTGCTGCGCGGCGGCGCCTACAAGCCGCGCAGTTCCCCCTACAGCTTCCAGGGCATGGGCATCCCGGGCCTGCAACTCCTGGCCGAAGCCCGCGAAGCCACCGGCCTCCCCGTCATCACCGAGGTCCTCGACCCCCGCCAGGTCGAGTTCGTCGTCGACTACGCCGATGTCCTGCAGGTCGGCACCCGCAACGCCCAGAACTACCCGCTGCTCTGCGAGGTCGGCGGCTGCGAGAAACCCGTCCTGCTCAAGCGCGGCATGGGCAACACCATCGACGAGTGGCTCATGTGCGCCGAGTACATCATGGCCGCCGGCAACCCCAACGTCATGCTCTGCGAGCGCGGCATCCGCACCTTCGAAACCTCCTCCCGCTTCACCCTCGACCTCAACGCCATCCCCCTCCTGCGCCGCCGCACCCACCTGCCCATCGTCGTCGACCCCTCGCAGGGCACCGGCCACTGGTACATGGTCCACTCCATGGCCCTGGCCTCCGTCGCGGCCGGCGCCGACGGCATCATCGTCGAGGTCCATCCCGAGCCCGAGTCGGCCCTGATCGACGGCCAGCAAAGCCTCAGCTTCAACCACTTCAGCGACCTCATGGCCCAGCTGGAACCCATGGCCGCCGCCCTCGGGCGGCCCGTCGGCTCCCCGGTCGGCGCGTGATCGACGCTCCCGCCCCGTCAGGCGCCCGCGTCGTCCGGCCGGCGCGGCGTCTGCGCGGCGAGCTCACGGTCCCCGGCGACAAGTCCATCACCCACCGGGGCCTGCTGCTCGGCGCCCAGGCCGGCGGCCGAACCCGCCTGCGCAACCCCGGCCTCGGCGCCGACACCCGCGCCAGCGCCGCGCTCGTCCGGGCGCTCGGCGCCGAGGTCTCGATAGATATCGATGAACTGCGCGTCACCGGCCTGGGCCTTCACGGCCTCCGCGAACCCGCCGACGTCCTCGACTGCGGCAACAGCGGCACCACCATGCGCCTCGGCGGCGGCCTCCTCGCGGGCCGGCCCCTGCACGCCGTCCTCACCGGCGACGCCTCCCTGCGCACCCGTCCCATGGACCGCATCGTGCGCCCTCTCCGCGCCCTCGGCGCCCGCATCGACGGCCGCGCCAACGGCGCCTACGCCCCCCTGGCCATCGCCCCCGGCCGCCTGCACGGCGCCGAACTCGACATCCCCGTCGCCAGCGCCCAGGTCAAGTCCGCCGTCATCCTCGCCGCCCTCCGCGCCGACGGCCCCACCGTCCTGCGCCAGCCCGACCCTTCCCGCGACCACACCGAACGCATCCTCCGGGCCCAGGGCGCGGTGCTCCGCACCGCCGGCGGCGAGATCCGCTGCGAACCCGCCCACGACCTCCAGGCCCTCGATCTCGACGTCCCCGGCGACATCTCCTCCGCCGCCTTCTGGATCGCCGCCGCCGTACTGCACCCCGACGCCGAGATCTCCATCCGCAACGTCGGCCTCAACCCCCTCCGCACCGGCATCCTCGACGCCCTCCAATCCATGGGCGCCGACATCGACACGCAGATCGAAACCACCGACCCCGAACCCAGCGGCACTGTCACCGCCCGCACCTCCGACTTACACGCCATTGAAGCCGGCGGCCACCTCATCCCCCGCCTCATCGACGAGGCCTCCCTCCTCGCCCTCCTCGCCACCCGCGCCCACGGCGAATCCCGCATCGCCGACGCCGCCGAGCTCCGCGTCAAGGAATCCGACCGCCTCCACACCACCGAACGCGCCCTCTCCGCCCTCGGCCTCGAGCTCGACGCCGAGTCCGACGGCTTCACCATCGCCGGCGGCGCCCGCGCCGGCGGCGGCGCCGTCGAGGCCGCCGGCGACCACCGCATCGCCATGCTCGCCGCCGTCGCCGCCGTCAGCGGCACCGGCCCCGTCACCATCCGCGGCGCCCAGGCCGTCGACGTCTCCTATCCCACCTTCTGGGACGACCTCGCCCGCCTCTCCGAATGAGCGAACTCTGCATAACCCCGCCTCGACCTCGAAACAGGGGCCGCTCTTGCTCCCTCTCCCTCTGGGAGAGGGTTGGGGTGAGGGTCTTCCGGGCACCCCTCCCCGCGGTTACGCCAAGGTCTCAGTGAGCGCCGCCTACGCCGTCATCGGCTGGCCCCTCGGCCACACCCTCTCCCCCGTCATGCACCAGGCCGCCCTCGATGAACTCGGCCTCGACGCCGCCTACACCGCCCTCCCCACGCCCCCCGGTAGCGAAACCGACCGCTTCGAAGCCGTCCGCGCCGGCGCCCTCGCCGGCCTCAACGTCACCATCCCCCACAAGCTCGCCGCCTACCGGGCCATGGACCGCCTCACCCCCGCCGCCCAACGCACCGGCGCCGTCAACACCGTCATCCGCGACGGCCCCCGCCTCCTCGGCGACAACACCGACCCCTACGGCTTCTCCGAAGCCCTCCGCCAATTCGGCAACTTCGACCCCGCCGGCGCATCCGTCGTCGTCCTCGGCGCCGGCGGCGCCGCCCGAGCCGCCGTCCTCGCCCTCCTCGACACCGGCGCCCGCCGCATCCTCATCGCCAACCGCACCCCCGCCCGCGCCCACCAACTCGTGCAAGACCTCCAGCCGCACAGCGACATCCCCATCGACGCCTGCGCGCTCACCGACGCCCGCCTCCCCAGGCACCTCGCCGCCGCCCAACTCCTCGTCAACACCACCAGCGTCGGCATGTCCGGCGGCCCCGCCCCCGGCGAAAGCCCCGTCCCCCCCGACCGGCTCCACCCCAACCTCTTCGTCTACGACATCGTCTACCGCCCCGCCGTCACACCCTTGCTGGCCGCGGCCCAGGATTGCGGCGCCCCCACCCTCGGCGGCCTCGAAATGCTCGTCATGCAGGGCGCCGCCAGCCTCCAGCAATGGACCGGCCGCCCCGCCCCGGCGCGTACCATGCTCGCAGCCGCCCGCGCCGCGTTGAACGCCGACCCCTCGTAGGAACCACCCTTAGCCCATGGCCAACCTCCGCTACCTGACCGCCGGCGAATCCCACGGCCCCGGCCTCACCGTCATCGTCGAGGGCCTCCCCCTCGGCGTGCCCTTGGGCGTCCAGGACATCAACCCCGACCTCTCCCGCCGTCAGGGCGGCTACGGCCGCGGCGGCCGCATGAAAATCGAGCGCGACCAGGCCATCATCCGCAGCGGCATCCGCCTTGGTGAAACCCTCGGCAGCCCCATCACCCTCCTCATCGAGAACCGCGACTGGGCTAACTGGGTCGAAAAAATGGCCATCGAGGCCCCGTCCAACGACATCCCGCCCGTCACCAAGCCCCGCCCCGGCCACGCCGACCTCGCCGGCATGATCAAGTACGGCACCGGCGACCTCCGCAACATCCTCGAACGCTCCAGCGCCCGCGAAACCACCGCCCGCGTCGCCGTCGGCGCCGTCGCCCGCAAATTCCTCGCCGAGCTCGGCATCCGCATCCGCAGCCGCACCGCCCGCATCGGCTCCGTCGTCGACGAACCCGGCCTCGACCACGCCCGCCCCGAACACTGGCCCTGGGACGACGTCGAAGCCTCCCCCGTCCGCGCCGTCACCCCCGAACGCGCCGACGCCATGATGGCCGAGATCGACGCCGCTCGAACTGACGGCTCCACCCTCGGCGGCGTCTTCGAAGTCGTCGCCTGGGGCGCTCCGGTCGGCCTCGGCAGCCACGTCCAGTGGGACCGCAAGCTGGATGCCCGCCTCACCCAGGCCATCGTCAGCATCAACGCCGTCAAGGGCGCCGAAATCGGCCCCGCCTTCGCCAACGCCGCCGCTCGCGGTCATGACGTCCACGACGAAATCGCCATAGACCCCGACCGCGGCTGGGCCCGCCTTTCCAACCGCGCCGGCGGCTTCGAGGGCGGCATGACCAACGGCCAGCCCATCGTCGTCCGCGGCGCCCTCAAGCCCATCTCCACCATGCGCCGCCCCCTGCGCACCGTCGATGTCGCCACCCTCCAGCCCACCACCGCCCACTTCGAGCGCTCCGACGTCTGCGTCGTCCCCGCCGCCGGCGTCATCGGCGAAGCCATGACCGCCCTCGTCCTCGCCGACGCCGTGCTCGACAAATTCGGCGGCGACAGCCTCCCCGAAACCCGCGACAACCTCCAACGCTTCCGCCAGACCTACGCCGTCCAGTCCGAATCTGCATGACCCCGCCCAACGTCGACCGCGTCTTCCTCGTCGGCATCAGCGGCGCCGGCAAATCCAGCGTCGCCACCGTCCTCGCCCGCCGTCTCGGCTGGAAACCCCAGGACACCGACACCGAGGTCGAACGCCGCACCGGCCGCACCATTCCCTGGCTTTTCACGCACAAGGGCGAGGACGTCTTCCGCGGCTTCGAGCAATCCGCCGTACTCGAACTCGCCGCCCGCCCCCGCCAGGTCGTCGCCCTCGGCGGCGGCGCCTTCGTCAACCCCCTCACCCGCGCCGCCCTGCTCCGCCGCGGCCTCGTCGTCTGGCTGGATGTCGACCCCGACGAAGCCGCCGAGCGCTTGGGCCCCGCCCTCGCCGACGAACCCCGCCCCATGCTCGGCGACGACCCCGTCGGCCGCCTCCGCGCCCTCCGCGCCGAACGCCTCGCCGCCTACCAGCAAGCCCACCTCCACATCAACGCCAACCACAAATCCATCCACACCATCGCCACCGAAATCGCCACCACCCTCCACCCCCCTCCATGAACCCCCTCCAAAATGCGACCGTTCTTAATTCCTCTCCTTGTCTTAATCCCTCTCCTTGGGGAGAGGGTCAGGGTGAGGGGTCTTCCGGGCAACCACTCCACACACCACCTAAGCCACCATCCCCACCCATCGCGCCCAGCCAGCACCCTCTCACCTCTCACTCCTCTCCTCTCGCGACTTCCTAATGGGTGAGGTTCCTCCAGCCGCCAGCCCCCCGGCCACGCCAAAGTCCCTCCAGGGCGTCACCATCGCCCGCGGCCTCCTCGCCCGCGCCGGCCAAATCGTCCGGGAAGTGGCCCCCACCGGCCGCGTCTTCCTCTGCGCCGACACCGTCGTCATGGACATCCTGGGTGATCGCGTCACCAACGCCCTCACCGCCTCAGGCCTTCAGGTCCGCGCCCACACCTTCCCGCCCGGCGAAGAAAGCAAGTCCCTCCACGTCGCCGGCGACCTGTATGGCTGGCTCGCCGCCGAACGCGCCGAACGCCGCGAGCCCCTCATCGCCCTCGGTGGCGGAGTCGCCGGCGACCTCGTCGGCTTCGTCGCCGCCACCTACGCCCGCGGCATCCCCCTCGTCCAGATCCCCACCACCCTGCTCGCCCAGATCGACAGCAGCATCGGCGGCAAAGTCGCCGTCGACCTGCCCGCCGGCAAAAACCTCGTCGGCGCCTTCTACCCCGCCCACCGCGTCATCATCGACCCCGACGCCCTCGCCACCCTGCCCCGCCCGCAGCTCATCGCCGACTACGCCGAAGTCATCAAAACCGCCGTCATCTTCGATGCCGACCTCTTCGACCTCATCGAAGCCTCAACCCACAAGCTCGACGACCCCGAACTCCTCGCCCAACTCGTCGAACGCTGCGTCCGCTGGAAAGCCAAAGTCGTCGACGAAGACCCCGAGGACCGAGGCATCCGCGCCATCCTCAACTACGGCCACACCATCGCCCACGCCATCGAGACCGTCGCCGGCTACGGCGAGTATCGCCACGGCGAAGCCGTCGCCATCGGCATGGTCGGCGCCGGCCGCCTCGCCGCCCAAACCGGCCACTGGACCGAAGCCGAGGCCACCCGCCAGAACACCCTCCTCGCCACCATCGGCCTCCCCACTACGTTTACTGGCATCCAGCCCGCCCACGTCCTCGACGCCATGCTCCGCGACAAAAAAGTCCAGAACGGCATCATCCGCTGGGTCCTCCCCACCACCCTCGGCCAAGCCACCGTCAACGTAGAAATCAACCCCACCCTCGTCACCCAAACCGTCCACACCCTCACCCCGTCGTAGCGGCCGGTTTCTGACCGGCCTCTTCCGGACGAAACGCGTTGGGTCAACCCGCGCCCCTCATTCGTTTTGGCCAGTCTCAAACCGGCCCTTTCCGCTCACAATCCAACGGTCGCGGCCTTCAACGGTTCGTGGTGAGCCTACCCAGAGCTTGTCGAAGGGAACCACACAGCCCCAAGCACCCAACCAACTCAGACCGACCCTTTTTTCTCCTGTCTCAATGCTCACTACTCTCACCTCTCCCATTCCTACACCCACGACTCTCCGCTCACTCCTTACCTCCCCCGCGTCATCCCGGCATTCCTCCCGGTCGTCTCTGTGTATCCTCCGGTAGTCGTGAAAGCCCCTCCCGTTCCGCATGCCCCGCGCCACCTACATACCCATCACCGGCTCCGTGTTGCGCTGGGCCATCGACGAGAGCGGGCTCTCCAACAGCGAATTCGCCCAGAAAATCCGAATTGAGCCCGAAGACGTTCAGGCTTGGATATCTGGTCAGGCCCAGCCCACCAAGACTCAGTTCAACAAGATCGTCAGCACGCTAAAGCGGCCCAGCGCGGCGTTCTTCCTGCCCGAGCCACCCCAACACCTCAACCTGCCGCCGCCGCTACGACGCTCCGTCGGCGCCAAAGATCGTGCGCTCAACGCCCAAGAACTCCGCGAGATCCGCTGGGCGCGTCGACTCCAGCAGCTGGTCGGGCACCTGAGAACTGAGGATGCAAGCTCCACTCCCGGCCTCCCGCGCTTTGAGCTTTCCGACCCGCCGAGCCTCGCCGCACGCGTTCTGCGCAAGCGGCTGGACGTTCCGCTGGACCGCCAAAGCCAGTGGCCCAACCCGGGCGCGGCCTTCGGCGGCTGGCGCGAGGCCGTGGAAGACACGGGTGTCCTCGTGCTCCTGCTCCAGCTTGGCTCCGACGCTATACGCGGCTTCGCGTTGTGGAACGACGCCGCCCCTCTCGTCGCCGTCAACACGACCTTCATCCCCCAGGCGCGCGCCTTCACGCTGTTCCACGAGATCGGTCACCTATTGCTGCGCCAGGACGCCGCGTCCGATGAGCACATCGGCCGCAACCGACGCCTGGCCACGGGCTATCGGGTCGAACGCTGGTGCGAGCGTATGGCGGCCGCCGTGCTGTTGCCCGCGCCGGCCGTCAGCGCCGCCGTACCGACAGACATGTCGGAGGACGAGGCGTATCAATACGCCCGCAGGCTCGCAAGCCGCTTCAAAGTCAGCGTACGCGCCGCTGCGATCCGCCTCATCGAACTCAAACTCGCGCCGCGCGGGCTATACAACGAAGTCGTAAGCCAATCGGTCCAACTGGACCGACCCCGAAGAAACGGTGGTGGCGGTGGCCGCACCGCCGCTCAAACCCGCATCGCCCAGGTCGGCCGGGCAGCCGCCAACCGTATCGTCCAGGCCGTCGACGCCAACCGGCTCTCTGAGCGCGATGCACGCGATGTCCTACGGCTCGGTGGTCAGGGCTTCCAGGACTTCGCCTCGCTGGCGGAAGCGAGCTAGAAATAACCAGTGTCCGATCTGACCTACGTCGTGGACGCATGCTCGCTCTTCAATATGAAGAGACATCTGAAGGCAGCCCATCAGTGGGACTTCTTCAACGAGACTCTGACAGAGATGGTCAATCGAGGAGGTCTTCTCGTCACCCCTCAGGTTGAGACGGAGTGCGGGTACGGCGAGCATCCAGATGTGCCCGGCGCATGGGTTCTGGCAAAGGCCTCAAGTTACCCGGGCGTACGGAACCCTAGCGAACACACCGTCAGGCAAGTCCTAGCCAGATGGCCAAAGCTCGTTAATTCTGACAAAGAACGAGAAGATGCCGACCCGTACGTGGTTGCCCGGGCCCTGGAATTGCAGAAGGCTCGAGTCCAGGTCTGCGTCGTCACGGACGACGTGCTCAACCGTCTCCCAATCACTGTATCGATTGCCACTGCCTGCGACGACTACGGAATCGACTGGACCAGTTTGGCTGGCTTCTTGGGACCGGATCACCTCGACATACCACGCAGTTGGCTCACAGACAAGGGCCGGCGAGCGTCCCCGAGCTAAACCGGCGGCAAGCGCCCAGCCACTTCCAAGCCCCATGTCGCCAGCGAATCACCAACCCGAAATCATGCGCGACGAATCCGTCACCGGACCCTTCCCTCAGTTCCTCCGCGACCGCGTCCTCCGCCTCGCCTACATCTCCCACGACACACTTCCTTTCGCCCGCGACCTCGGCTACCACGGCCCACCTTTCCTCTGGGACCAAGAAACCTGCCGCCGCCGCCGAGCCCACCTCGACGCCGTCTACTTCCATCACTACGGCATCGCTACCCACGACGGCCGTTACACCCTCTCCACCCTCCCCATCATCCAACGCCAGCACCAAGCCACCTTCGGCACCTGGCGACTTCGCAACCCAGTCCTCGCCTTTATGAGCGCCCTTGCGGCAGGGGACTTGGACACGAAAGCGAACAAATGACCTCACCAGACTATGATCTTGTAGATCGCCTCCTTAACGAAGAAGAGAGCGCCGTACTGGACTTTAAGCGTGATCAGTACGAATTCGATCGAGTCGACAAAGAGACGAAGAGTGAACTTCTCAAAGACATTCTTGCATTCGCCAATACGTCACGTAACTCAAATGCTCACATACTCATCGGCGTCGAGGAAATTCGGGGACAACGCTGTACAGTCGTCGGCGTGAGGAGTCATCTGGACGACGCCAAGCTACAGCAATTTGTCAACCAAAAGACTAATAGATCAGTAAACTTCCAATATCGTCAAATCCCCTTTCAGGGTGTAGAACTCGGCCTGCTTGAGATTTCTCACCAAGACTCACCGATTCTTCGTCCACAAGACGTATGGCAAGGTTAAGAGACACGGCGTCTACATAAGGCGTGGAAGCGCCACCGACACCGCAAGCCCAGACGAGATTGTAAATATGCCCATCACCTCGCCTAGTCCTCACTCAATCGCTCCGCCGCAACTCTATCTGGAGTGGGCCGACCTCGATAATAAGTCTCCGCTATCTACGTCTGTTTTCGTAAAGTCCCTCGTTCTCGAACCCGAACTGCCTGGCGATACCTTTGATGTCAAGCCTCGGTATTCGACTGCGGGAACAGGGCTCCTCCAGATTCCGGTCCCGAACTACAGCTTCAACATAAATATGAACCGAGACTACTCCACGGAGATCATCTCCTACTCTTCCGATGCAGCTCTGCTGACTCCTTTGGGTTTAGTAGTTCGGAATATCAGTGGCACAGTTGCCCGACGAGTCGTCTTTAGGGGATCAATTACCAAGTTCAACGGTCTGGTCATTCAAGATTCAATCCACAAGCCAAGTCGCTCGAGAGATCTCTATCTGACGTCAGCTCTTTCGACACTGCACCACCACGGCACGTGTCCTGAATATTCGGAATACGGCGACCACTGGAGCGTCGAAATCGACTTTGGTGATATTCGTCCTCGCGATGAAACCTGGACAACCGAGCCGATACTGATCGGTTCGAAAGTGCCTGGCTCCATTACCCTGGAAGGCTCACTCTTGGGCGACAATATTCCCGATCCAATTCTGTGTGTACTGGATATTCAATTTGAGGTGGAACGCCGTGAAATGCGCATGTCAGATGTCGAGCAGCATATTACCGACGAATGGGATAGACTGCCGTGATGACCGCGATAGCGGGAACGCGCAGAGCGTCGGTCGATGGATCGTTGTTGCTATGTACAAGCCGTTGTACGAGTCCGTCCCGGCAACCGCGTTTCCAGTGCCATCGCCGGACGCTGCGTCCGGCCCGCAGACCTGCTCATCCACTTCTAGGACACATTCGCAAAATGCCACCCAAGCCTCACTCCCACTCTTCGCCGCCTGCGCAGAGCATTCCAATGCCCTCTATGCACTGTAATTGACCTAAGCAGGTCCCTCACACCGAGGCCGACAGTGTCCTCACTATCGACGAACTCACCGCCACCTTTCGTCGGCCACATTCTCGACAGCTGACAATCGCCGCATCGAATGGTCTACTCAACCAACCATGAATAGCAATGATGTCCGCCTGAAATCTCGGTCAGCAGAACTGAACGAAAACTCGTAACTATTGCCTTCGCCTCAACGCCAGTCGCTGCTACAATTGATGACTTGCTGACGCTCAACATACACTCTCTCACTCGATGAACGCAGATGCCCACGCCCAACGTCTAAGAGCCTTGGCCGCAGCCGACCTCAGTGCGCTCGTTGGCCCACCCATCGAAGTCACCGAAGACATGCTCAGCTCTTGTCGTTCCAAGAATACGTTCGGTGCCCTTGCATTCGAACTGTATAAGGAGGCAGTAAAGCTCGTTGGCGTGATCTGCATTCATCATGTCACCACCGAGCCCTACATAGTACAGCTCAATCGGAATCAAGCAATCTGCGCAGGACTGCTCGTTAGGATTTCGAAGCTCATGCTATCTGTAACTAAACTATCTTCGGATACTGAGCATGGCGAGACAGTGAAGATTCTGAATAGGTGTATTATAGAATCCGCAGTGACTCTACGTTACCTGCTCCTCAAGAAACACGATCCTAGGGTATTCGACCGTTTTGTGGAATCAAGTCTCAGACCTGAGGTAGAACTTTACGACTTCATCCTTGCCAATGTCGAGAAAAACAATGGGCGAATGCTTGGTATCGAAGATCGCATGATCAAGTCTATTCTAGACACGTTCGACAAGTCGGGAATAGATCGGGAATCGGCACGCCTCAAGAGGGGATCATGGGCCGGAAGCTTTCGAGACAGACTATCGGCCCTAGGTATGGAAGAAGTATATGTCGCTTTTCAAATGGTTCCCTCACATGCGGTTCACGGGGATTGGGTTGACATCCTCAAAGAGCATCTAGTACCGAGTGTAGACGGGTTTGAAGTATGCACTGAGTGGAGGAAGACTGATGGAGAGATGCTTGGAACTGTAGCTAACTTCGCCATTGAAGCAGGGCTCAAGTACCTTTACGAATACTTTGAAGGACCTGTCACATTAGCACTCAAACAGCGACTTGATGACTTGATGTATAGAATCAACAAGACCGAATTGTCGCGCGATGAATGGCGTGAGATAGACAAGGACCAGTGACTTCGGAAGGCACCCTACCGGCTGGCTAAGTGGCTGAAGCTTAGTAGAGCATGCAATCTGCGCTATCTTACGTGCATACTTTCAGACTCGTCGTCCGCCTCGCTCCGGCAACTCGCTAACTTTCGACTCTCGCCGTGCCAGAGTAAGAGCTTTAGTGGCTGTCGCCGTCGCTAGACGCCTCCCTCGCTGAGGGAGGCCGCACGATCCCGACTCACTCGCTCCTATCGCGTCCTGCGCAAGTCTCGATCAGGCAGCCGCGGCCGCTCCGGCCACCAAAGGCCCGGCAATCCACTCGATCAGCCGCGCCGTTCGCACGTGCAGGTCGGCCTTCATCCCGCCAAGGTAATACTTCCACTCCAACCGCATGACCTGGATGTCGGCTCGCAGCGAGTGAATGTCCGCTTATGTTGCGAACATCGGCAGAGTGCCCTGTGGCACAGGCTGCTCGCAGCCTGGGATCTGGGAACGCCGTCAATGTGCCCAAGCCGTCGAACCACCTTCGCCTTCGGGCATTCGTCCAACATCTGGCCCTGTCCGCCTCTGCCTCGCCGGCATCACCATCCCCGTCAGCTTTGCCTGCAATGCAATCAACGCATGCACTGCTTGCAGTGCTGTCACTGCCAGCACACCCTCCCTTCCTCCTCACACTCCTATCCCCGTCCCATCCCTCTCTCACTTCTCCCATCTCTCACCTCTCCCCTTCCACCACCCACCGTCGACCACCCGCTCTCAGCCTCGTCCGATCCCCGTCTCCGGCTCGCCGCGCCCCCACTCGACGTCGGCGCCGGTCTAAGGCGACGTCTGGCTCGTTAGCGCCCTCTGGTCCGCCAGATCGCCCACCCAGAACACCTTCCGCCTCAGCCCGCCGCCGAGCTCAATCAGCAGATTCGCCAGCGGCTCATACCCCGACCGCTCCCCCGTCGCCCGACCCGACACCCTAATCCGCCGCAGATCCCACAGGTAATCCTCAACCACCCTCGCAACCGTCCTCATCCCACCCCTTCAACCTCCCCACCCACACCCCGCCACGCCATCCCGGCGTCCGCGGCCGGGACCCAGCACCATGGTCATCCCCAGCCCTCCCAAGCCACCCCTGGGAACCAACCCCTTCTTCTCCCTATCTCACTCCTCTGCACTCTCCCCTATACCCTTCCGCACCCTCGCCTCTCACTCCTTCCCTACTCCCATCCCCTTCTTCGCTCACATCTCACTCTTCACTGCTCTCAGCTCACTCCTTCCCCCATCCTCCTTCCTCACCCCCTGGTCCGTGCTACCGTTGAACTCCCATGGGCGGTGGATAAGCAGACCCACACGTTGGAGCCGCCCATCACCCCCGAACTCATCGGCATCCTCGCCGTCGTTGCCACCATCATCGGCCTGCTACTCACGTTTTGGCGTGACGCACGCGCCGACATACAAGACCTCCGCGCGGAAGTTCGCGGCGACGTGGCTGCCCTTCGCAAAGACGTTCAGGCGCTGACCGAGCGCGTGTCTCGACTCGAAGGACGCGTGTCCCGCCTCGAAGGCGCCATCGAAGGCCCTTCGCCCGTCGCGGTGACCGCGACCACCACGACGACGCCGCCTGACCGACCCGAGCGCCGAGCGTCGGCACCCAGTCACGCAACTGCAATCCCACGTTCCACGGTTCGTGCTACCGTTGAACTCCCATGGGCGGTGGATAAGCAAACCCACACCTAGGAGCCGCCCATGACCCCCGAACTCATCGGCATCCTCGCCGTCGGCGCCACCTTGATCGGCATTGGCGCCACGATGATCGGCCTGCTGCTCACGTTCCGCCGCGACGCGCGCGCCGACAACCTGGCCTTGCGCGCCGAATTCCGCGCCGACAGCCAAGTCCTGCGAGCCGAATTCCGTGCCGATAACCAGCGTCTGCGTGACGAAGTCAATGCCGGCTTGGCCGAAGTTCGCGCCGACAACCAGCGCCTGCGAACGGAAGTCCGCGCTGACTTTGCCCAGGTCAGCAACAACCTGGCCGACGTGCGGAAGGACGTACAAGCGCTAACCGAGCGCGTGTCCCGCCTCGAAGGCGTGGTCAAGGGCCTCTTCGCCCCACGCGGCGACCGCCACGACGACGCCGCCTGACCCCAATCCCCTCAGCGTCCCCATCGACCGCCCGACCAAGACTACTCACTTGGTTGGGCTTGGGCCTCGCGATCGCCGCAAGCACCACCAAGCCCCCAGCACTCAAGCCACCGAGCCATTAGCCGTTTAGTCCGGCAGTTATGAGGTGCATCGCGACCGTAGAACGCTGGGAACCAGTACCCCAGTGTCCGCCGGTCAATGCGCTCCCAACGCTCCCCGATTTATTCCCTCACCGCAGCAAATTGACCCACAACTGGTCGCCCGACCCCAGCGCCGTTAACCCTGATGGTCAGGAGAGCAAGACTCGAATAACTCCAATAATCAGGCTTCCAACCAGGCTCACGCCAGAGGCCACGAGCACACCCACGACCCAGCGCATGAGCGCGGTTTCCCTCTCCGCCATTCGTTTCTCGGCGTCTGAGATAAGGACCTTCACATTGGTCACATCGTTCTGGGTGGCCAGATAGCGGAGATGGGTTTCAAGTGAAGTGAGTCGGCTGATTGTTCCGCTCGACGGAACCGCATCGTTTTCTCGCGGTGCGAAACTCGCCTCGGCTGGCTGATTCATACTTGCGGAACTGCTTCGGATAGCCAGTCCCACATGGCTCGTGACGCATAGCCCGCGTACGCTCCGTTGAGGCTAAATACGGCGCCGCGCACGGCGTCGATACGATTGTCACCCTTGATTCTGATCTTGTGCGCCACCTCTTCTGCTAAGTCATCGCTGGGGACAAGAAACACGTTGGCTGCGACTCTATACGCGGTCGGGTACACGTCGCTGATTCGCTGGGCAATGTCAGGTACGCCGCCGCTTTCTTCCGCGAGCACCACGACGAACACCCGGTGGTACATGGCTCCTCCTTGGGTTGGTGTCCGCCCTTCACCTGTCGGGAAATCTATCCCGTTCCAGCGTAGGCTAGGCGTCCTGCCCACGACAAGACGCAACCACGGGGACGAAGCCGCTGGTCAGCAGCCCCGCCACCCGAGATATAGGGTGTGAGCCTCCCGGCTAGCCCCAACGGAGACCTTTGCATAACCCCCTCCTCCGGGGCGCAGCCTCATGCCTCGCCTCGGGGAGTGGTCGACGCCATCGTCGCCGGAGGGTGCGCGGTGCCAATCCCTTCGGGCAGCCACCGTTCTTTCCCCTCTCCCGCGGGAGAGGAGAATTCTGGCGACTTCGCCAGAAGAAGGTGAGGGGTCTTCCGGGCGACCACCCCAAGGTTTTGCAAAGGTCTCCAACAATGCCTGGTTGGAGTCGGTGCCCGCCGATGCTTTTTCGCTACAGGCCGCAGCGACACCCGCCATCCGCCAAAGCCTCCCGCAAGTCCGGCAGCCCCGCCCAATCGCCGCCAGCCATTTCAGCGCGCCCCTTGACCGTCCGTCCGTCCAACCTGCGCCTTCTCCGTCAGCCGCCCCGCACCACCCCTGCATCCCGAGTCCGCCATCCCCGCCAGCGTTGCCGGCAATGCCAGCAACGCCTGCAATGCCTGCGTTGATTGCATTGCTGGCAGTGCCATCAGTGCGAGCACCCGCCAGCCCCGGCCCCGGCTCCTCCCCCAGCAGCCAAACAGCAGCTACGCCTGCGGCCAATCCCCGCTATCTCTTCTCTAACTTCTCTCCCGTCTCCCCTTGTATGTTCCACGAGCCTTGGATTTCCCAGGGTGACAGTGCACGGGCCGGGACAGACCGATCTCCCCTGGGTTCCAAGAGACCGTGAGAGAGCAGGGTCGTCCCGGCCCTGGCGCTGGCGCAGAGCCCGAACAGGTACTGGGGCCGTGACGACGAGCCCGCATCTGCAAGGCAGGGCGTGTCGCCAGCGTGGCCGGAGGGTACCCAATGGCAGCTCACACGGACGTCGCGGTCGGGATTGATGTGGCCAAGGCCCAGTTGGACATCGCGGTCGAGCCGACGGGCGCGACCTGGACCGTGCCG
>JAJDZD010000060.1 GCA_022824865.1 Chloroflexota bacterium
ACTCAGCCTTGGTCGCCAGCGGCTTGAGGTCCTCCTTGGTGGCGAATCGCTCCAGATCCTCTTTAGTGGCGAATCCCTGAAGCTCCGCCTGGAGATCCGCCTTCGTGGCGAACCTCTCCAGGTCCACCTTCATGGCGACACCCTGCATGTCCGCCCTGGTCACACGGTTCCCATTCGCGACTGCCTGCACAACCTCGGCAACCGCTTCCGCCTGCGCGTCTCCGAACCCTGCCGCCCTCAGTGTTCGAGCTGCGCGCAGCGTATCGAAGACAGCCATAGCGCACCTCCAACCTCTGACACCCACTGTACAAGGTTCGCTCGGACCAATCGTTTCCGTGCCGCCGTCACTGCAGTCGCAACGTCACTAAACTGGACGCCGCTCCCGTCCGAGGCCCGCACACCATGCGTATCACCGAGGTTCGTACGGTCGTCTTCGAGCATGAATTGGCGCGCCCCCTGGGCGACGTCAACAGCCCAACCGGCCGGTCCCTCACCTCCGGCCTCGTGGTCTACGTGGACACCGACGCCGGCATCACCGGGCTTGGGCTCGGCAGCCCGGTCGGCCGTCCCCACGTCCAGTCGCTGGCCAATCTCCTGATCGGGGCCGACCCGCGCGGCGTGCGCGGACTCTGGAAGCGCATGATGGACGTCGTCTTCAAGCTTGGACCCGTGGGCCCAATCGCCGTGGGCCTGTCCGCCATCGACCTCGCGCTCTGGGATCTCAAGGCCAAGGCCAACAACGAGCCGCTGTGGCGCACCCTGGGCGCCTCCTCGCCACGCGTACGCGCCTACGCCAGCGGCCTGGACTCGCCCCTGTCCGACGATGAGCTGTACGCCTACTACGCCGGCATGGCCGCGCGCGGCGTTTCCGCCGGCAAGCTCAAGGGCGGGGCTGACTTCCAGGACGACCTGCGCCGCCTCGGCATCATGCGCGATGCCCTCGCCACCTCCGGCAAACGCGTCGACCTGATGCTGGACGTCAACGAGTTCTGGACGCCCAAGGAGGCCATTCGCCGCGTGCGCGAGATCGAGCGCAGCTTCGACCTGACCTGGATCGAGGAACCCGCCCGGCGCTGGGACGCCACCGGCCTGCGCCAGGTATCGGATGGCGTGGCCGCCGCCGTGGCCAGCGGCGAAAACTTGAGGCATCCCGGCGAGTTCCTGCATCTGCTGGACCACCGGGCAATCGACGTCGTCCAGGTCGGCAGCGACACCTGTGGCGTGACCGGCGGGCTGATCGTGGCCGACATGGTCTACGGCATCGAGCGACCGGTCTCCATGATGAACTCGCCCGGCAGCTTCATGGCCCACGCCGCCGCCGCCATGCCCAACCACGCCATGCTCGAAGTCCTTGACGCCGGACGCTCCGCGCTGTTCGACATAGACATCCAACTCGACGACGGCTGGCTCGTCCTGGGCGAACGACCCGGCTTCGGCATCGAGTTCGACGCCGACCTCCTGGCCGCCCACACCGTCGAGCAGGCCTCCCCCACGGCCATGGCCAGTCCCTCGGGCCGGCGTCCGGGAGCGGGCCTCTACGCCTAGTTACGATCTCGGCTGCCGCGGCTCTGCGCATCGGCTGAATCAGCGGCCGAATCTCGCCTGATCGCGCTCCATCCGTGCGCCTCCGGCCCCCGATTCCCGCTTCCGACTGGTAAGCATCGCCCGAAGTCGTGACAATGGGCGCGCAGGTTCCGTCACTGCCAGGAAACGGAGGCCGCTTTGCGCGCGATTCAGTACGCCGCGCCCTCGACCGTAGAGGACGCTGTAGCCATCCTTGCCGAGCACGGCTCAGACGCCCGCATGCTTGCCGGCGGGACGGACTTGATCGTCCAGGTCCGCGAAGACGCTCGCGACACCGGGGTATTCGTGGACGCCAAGAAGATCCCCGAGCTCATGGAACTCTCGGTCAACGCCGACGGCAGCACCACGCTCGGCGCCGCGGTTCCTTGCCATCAGCTCTACAACGACGCTCATTTCACGGCGACCTATCCCGCCGTCACGGATGCTGCCCGCATCATTGGAAGCACTGGCATCCAGGGCCGCGCGTCGGTCGGCGGCAACCTGTGCAACTCCGGTCCGGCCGGAGACACGATTCCACCGCTGATCGTCCACTCGGCCGTCTGCAACATCGCCGGCCCCGACGGTGAGCGAACCGTGGCCGTCGAGGACTTCTGCACCGCTCCCGGCCGCAACGTGCTGGCCGACGGCGAGTTGCTGGTTTCCCTCACCCTGCCCAAGCCGCCCGCGGGCTCAGGCTCGCACTACCTGCGCTTCATCCCCCGCAACGAGATGGACATCGCAGTCGTAGGCGCCGGCGCCTGGCTGCAGTTGGATGGCGAAACCATCACCGCCGCCCGCACCGGCCTCGGCGCCGTGGCGCCCACCCCCCTGTTCGTTCAGGCCGCTGGCGACGCCCTGGTGGGCATGACCGCCGACGAAGACGCGTTCGCGGTCGCCGCGGACATTGCCCGCGACGCCGCCTCGCCGATCGACGACATGCGCGGCACGATCGCCCATCGCAAGCAGCTGTCCTACGTACTCACCCAGCGCGCCCTGCGCGGCGCCAAGGCTCGCGCCCAGGGAGGCAGTCCCACCAATGGCCACTGAAATCCTGTCGGGAAAGGTCCACGTTCAGACCACGATCAATGGTGAGCAGGTGGACTTCCTGGCCGAACCGCGGGAGAGCCTGCTGGAAGTCCTGCGCGACCACCTGGGACTGACCGGCGCCAAGGAAGGCTGTAACAACGGCAACTGCGGCGCCTGCAACGTCGTCATGGACGGGGCGCTGGTCAACTCCTGCTGCGTGCTCAGCGTCGAAGCGGCCGGCGCGTCCATTGAAACCATCGAGGGCGTCGCTTCGCCGGAGGGGCTGCACCCCCTTCAGCAGTCGTTCCTTGAGAACGCCGCCCTCCAGTGCGGCGTCTGCACGCCCGGCTTCATCGTCGCGGCCAAGGCCCTCCTAGAGGAAAACCCGAATCCCACGGAGTACGAAGTTCGCTGGTGGCTCGCCGGCAACCTCTGCCGGTGCACGGGCTACGACAAGATCGTACGCGCCGTGCTGGACGCCGCCGAACGCATGCGCGCGGAGGCTTAGCCATGGCCATTGACACCCGAGTCGCTCCCAAAATCAAGCATCACGACGAGGAATACAAGGTCATCGGAACCCGGCCGATTCGCCACGACGGCCTTGAGAAGGTCACCGGCGAAGCGCGCTACGGCTCCGACATCAACCTGCCCGGACAGCTGCACGGCAAGGTGCTGCGCAGCCCGCACGCCCACGCGCGCATCCTCAGCATCGACGCCAGCCGCGCCCAGGCCCTGGACGGCGTAAGCGCGGTCATCACCAGCGCCGACCTGCCCGACCCGGGCGACAAGCTCACCACCGGCGGCGAGGCGCCCGGCCTTCCGGTCAAGTTCAAGAGCGCCAACATGCTCGCCCGCGGCAAGGTTCATTACCACGGGCATGCCGTTGCCGCGGTGGCGGCCACCAACCAGCACATCGCCGCCGAAGCCCTCAAGCTGATCGACGTCGAGTACGAAGTGCTCGAACCGGTCCTCGAGGTCTGGGACGCGATGAAGCCGGACGCTCCGGTCATCATCGAGGACCTCTACACCGCCAAAGCCGACGGCACCACCGCCGAAGAGCCCAGCAACGTCGCGGCGGAAATGCTGTACGAGGTTGGCGACGTCGACGCCGGGTTCGCCGAGGCCGACCTGGTCGTCGACCGCGAGTTCACCTTCGGCGTCGTCCACCAGGGCTACATCGAAACCCATAACGCCACGGCCAACTGGCTCAAGGACGGCCACCTGCACGTCTGGTGCAGTTCCCAGGGCGCCTTCACGATCCGGCAGGAACTGGCCGACCTGCTCAATCACCCGATCACCAAGATCCACGTTGTACCGATGGAAATCGGCGGCGGGTTCGGCGGCAAGACCACGGCCTACCTGGAACCCTTGGCCGCCCTGCTATCCCAGCAGACTGGTCATCCGGTCAAGATGGCCATGGATCGGGCCGACGTTCTGAAGGCGACGGGCCCCACGCCGGGCGGTTACGTCCGCGTCAAGATGGGCGTCACCAACGACGGCACAATTACCGCCGGCTACGCCAACCTGGCGTTTGACGCCGGCGGCTATCCCGGGTCCGTCGTCGGCGCTGGCTGCCGCTGTGTCTTCGCCCCGTACAACATGACCAACGCCAAGGTTGAGGGCTTCGACGTGGTCGTCAACAAGCCGAAGACCCACGCCTACCGGGCGCCGGGCGCAACCCACGCCGAGTTCGCCAGCGAGACCGTGGTGGACGAAATCTGCCGTACGCTGGACATCGATCCAGTCGAGTTCCGCCTCAAGAACAGCGCCAAGGAAGGCGACTGGCAGCTCGCCATGCCGCCCTATCCGCGCATCGGCCACATCGAGTGCATGGAGGCCGCGCGCGACTCCGCCCAGTGGCAGACCCCGCTGGAAACCGCCCCGGGCAAGAAGCGCGGTCGCGGCATCGCCTCCGGGTTCTGGTTCAACATCGGCTTCACCTCCAGCGTGATTGCAAAGCTGAACAGCGACGGCAGCGTGACGCTGCTCGAGGGTTCTACCGACATCGGCGGAACCCGCACTTCAGTTGCCATGCAGTTCGCGGAGACGTTGGGCATCGCGATCGAGGACGTGGACCCCATCGTGGCGGACACCGACTCGGTCGGGCAGACCGACGTGACCGGCGGCAGCCGGGTCACCTTTGCCACCGGCCTGGCCGCCCACAACGCGGCCAACGACATGAAGGATCAGATCGCCGAAGGGCTGGCGGACCTCTGGGACGTCGCCGCTGACTCGATCACCCACGCCGACGGCACGTTCTCGGCCAACGGCAACTCGGCCACCGTGCGCGAAGCGGCCGGGCTGTTGGAGGAAGAGGGTGTCTTCCCGATCGGCAAGAACACCGTCACGCCCACCCGCGAGGGTGGCGCCTTCGCCGTTCACATCGCCGACGTGGAAGTGGATGAGGAAACCGGCAAGGTCGAAGTCCTGCGGTACACCGCCGTTCAGGACGCCGGTGTTGCCATTTATCCGCCGTACGTCGAAGGCCAGATGCAAGGCGGCGTCGTGCAGGGCGTCGGCTGGGCGCTGAACGAGGAATACGTCTACGACGACGACGGCCACTTGCTCAACGCCAGCCTTCTGGACTACCGCATGCCGACCGCGCTCGACGTTCCCAACATCGAGACGATCATCGTCGAGGTGCCCAACCCGGGGCATCCCTACGGTGTTCGCGGCGTCGGCGAAGTACCCATCGTGCCGCCCCCCGCGGCCGTGGCCAACGCGATCCATGACGCGACCGGCCTCCGCATGAGCCATCTGCCCATGTCGCCGCCGCGCGTGCAGGCGGCGCTGGCCGCGCAGGCGTAACCGACGGTGGCCACCGTTCACATCCCCACCCCTATGCGGGTGGCGACGGACGGTGTCGCCAGGGTTGAGATTGAGGGCGCCACGGTGCGGGACATCGTGGACCGCCTGGAAGCGAATTACCCGGGCCTGGGCGGGAGACTGGTCGAGGACGGCCAGCTCCGCCCGGGCCTGTCGGTCTTTGTGGACGGCGCGAACGTCGGCCGGCGCCTGCGCACCAAGCTCCAGCCTGATAGCGAGCTGTTCTTCGTGGAGGCGCTCGGCGGCGGCTAGACTTTCACACGTCCGCTTTTTCGACTCAGACTCACCACAACACCGCGGGAGCAGCGAATGACAGCAGGCAACGGCGCGTACCGAGTCGTTGGGACCCGACCGGTCCGTCACGACGGCGTGGATAAGGTCACGGGACGGGCACGCTACGGCGTGGACGCCAACATGCCCGGCATGGTCTGGGGCAAGGTTCTGCGCAGCCCGCACGCGCGGGCCCGCATTCGCGGTATCGACACGTCCCGCGCCGAGGCCGCCGGCCAGGTCCTGGCCGTCGTTACCGGCGACGATTTCCCCGACCCGGGCGCCGGCGAGGCCGAGGCCAACGAATCCGGCATGCAGAGCCTGCGCTACATGGCCGAGCGCGTCATCGCCCGCGGCCGCGTCACCTACGAGGGCCAGGTCATCGCCGCCGTGGCCGCGGCCAGCGTCCACGAAGCCGAGGAAGCCATCAGCCTGATCGACGTGGACTACGAAGTCCTTCCGCCCGTCCTCGACGTCCGCGAATCCATGCAGGACGACGCCCCCGTCATCCTGGATGACCTGCACACCGAGACCGGCGGCGTCTTTGACGACAATCCCAGCAACATCGCCAAGCACTTCATCTTCGAGGAAGGCGACGTCGAAGCCGGCTATGCCGCGGCCGACCTGGTCATGGAGCGCTCCTACTCAACGGCCATGGTCCATCAGGGCTACATCGAACCGCACAACGCCCTGGCCTACTGGAACCAGGACGGCCACCTCATCGTGGAGTCCAGCTCGCAGGGCCACTTCGGCATCCGCGACGAACTGGCCACTATGCTCGAGCATCCCAAGTCCAAGATCCGCGTGCTACCGGCGGAAATCGGCGGCGGCTTCGGCGGCAAGACCACCGTCTACCTCGAACCGCTCGCCGCCGTGCTGTCGCGCAAGATTGGCCGTCCGGTCAAGATGACCATGAACCGCACCGAGGTCCTCATTGGCACCGGCCCGGCCCCAGGCGCCTTCATGACCGTCAAGATGGGCGTGACCAACGAGGGCAAGATCACGGCCGTCAACGTCGACCTGGCCTTCGAGGCTGGCGGATACCCGGGCTCAGCCGTGAGTGCCGGCTGCCTGTGCTGCATCGGCCCGTTCGACATTGAGAACTTCCGGGTCGATGGCTACGACGTCGTCGTCAACAAGCCCAAGTCGCACGCCTACCGCGCCCCCGGCGCGCCCCAGGCCGAGTTTGCCGTTGACGCGCTCATCGACGAGATCTGCGAAGAACTCGACATGGACCCGCTGGAATTCCGACGCCTCAACGCCTCCAAGGAAGGCGACCTGCGGGTGGACGGCACGCGCTTCCACCCCATCGGCAACATTGAAACCATCGATGCGGCGGTCGCCACCGACCACTGGCAATCCGAGCTCGGCGAGTCCACCGGCACCAAGCGGCGCGGCCGCGGCGTGGCCTCCGGTTACTGGCTCAACGGTGGCGGCAAGTCCAGCGCCGTGGCCCGGCTCAACGGCGACGGCACCGTCACCCTGCTTGAAGGCTCGATGGACATCGGCGGCACTCGAACCTCCATCGCCATGCAGCTGGCCGAGTTCCTGGGCATCCCCATCGAAGACGTGGACCCCATCGTTCCGGACACCGACTCGATCGCATTCACCGGCGTTACCGGCGGCAGTCGCGTGACCTACGCCACCGGCTGGGCCGCAATCGAAGCCGCCGAGGACCTCAAGGATCAGATGGTCGAGGGCCTGGCCGACTACTGGGACGTACCGGCCGAGTCGATCAGCTTCGACGCCGGCGTATTCAGCCAGAACGGAACCAGCCTCAACTTCACCGAGGCCGCAGCGGCCCTGCAGGAGGACGGCCTGGAAGTCGTCGGTAAGGCCACCGCCTCGCCCAACGCCGCCGGCAACACCTTCGCCATCCACATCGCCGACGTGGAAGTCGACACCGAAACCGGCAAGGTCGACGTCCTGCGCTACACGGCCTTGCAGGACGCCGGCACCGCCATCTACCCGCCCTACGTGGAGGGCCAGATGGAGGGCGGCGTGGCCCAGGGCGTCGGTTGGGCGCTCAACGAGGAGTACGTTTACAGCCCCGACGGTCGCATGCTCAACGCCAGCTTCCTCGACTACCGCATGCCCACCTCGCTGGACCTGCCGATGATCGAAACCGTCATCGTGGAAGTACCCAACCCCGGGCACCCCTACGGCGTGCGCGGTGTCGGCGAAGTCCCCATCGTCCCGCCCCTGGCCGCCATGGCCAACGCCATCTCCAACGCCATCGGCGTCCGCATCCGCGACCTCCCGGCCTCGCCCCGCGAGGTGCAGGCGGCCGTCGCGAACAGCGCCTGACGGAGCATGAGCCAGCGTCTCGCCGACCGTGTGGCGGTGGTCACCGGCGCCGGTACCGGCATCGGCGTCGGCATCGCCCGCCGTCTTGCGGAGGAGGGCGCGCGCGTGGTCGTCTCCGCCGCCAGCAGCATCCAGGGCGCCCGCGACCTGGCCGACGAGATCACCGCGTCAGGCGGATCGGCCCTCGCCGTCCAGGCCGACTTCCGCGACCCCACCACCGCCATCGACGTGGTCCAGACCGCCGTTGACGAGTTCGGCGGCGTCGACATCCTCGTCAATAACGCCGGCTACACCCTCGACAAGCCCTTCCTCGAAACCACGCCCGACGACTGGTCGTCACTCTTCAACATCAACGTCCAGGCCATGATCGCCTCATCGCATGCCGCGACTCCCCACATGATCGAGCGCGGCGGCGGGCGCATCATCAACAACAGTTCCGTCCATGGCGCCCTGCACGCCAACGGCCACGTCATCTACGGCGCCACCAAGGGCGCCATCAACGCCTTCACCCGCGCCCTCGCCGTGGAGCTCGCCCCCCACCAGATCACATCCAACGTCATCGCCCCCGGCGCCATTTACGTCGAACGCTACGACCGCGACAACCGCGACCTCGAAGCCATACGCACCTCAATCCCCAACCAACGGCTCGGCTACCCCGACGACATCGCCGGCGCCGCCGCCTACCTGGCTTCAGACGAAGCCCGCTACGTCACCGGAGCCGTCCTCTACATCGACGGCGGCGTCACCTCCGCCATGGCCGTGACCGACTAGCGAAGGCGGACCAACCGCTCCGCGCTGGCCAATGGCATGGCCACATGGGCTGCAATCCGCTTGATCTCACGGCCTCGAGGACGCCAACGGCCGTCTCGCCCACCACAAATGCCATATCGTCGGATGCCAATGCCAAATCGACTTCTCCCACGCCCCATGCCGCAGGAAATCCGCAATAGGAAACTCCACCTCGGCCAAGCCCTTGCAAGATACGGGATCGCTTTTTGAGTCTCTATTTAGATTCGGTCATGCCGGGTCAGGTCCCGCTTTTCCCAAGCGCTTCATCATTCTTCGTATTACCTCATTGGATCGCTTCTTGAGCTCTTCCAGATCTCGCCCATCGTATTCCAGCAACCCGCCCTGTCCGCCAATAGAAAAGGTCCATTTACAATGATGTGCATCTGCAGTGTTCCTCACTTGGATCAGAACATGAGCATGGTGTCGACCTTGAAATGTTGTCAAGTAAGTTGAGGACTTAAAGGAAATGGATCGTACATTGACTGGCATCGCTGATTCACTTGGCCAACTGGGTGAGTCCTCGCAGAGGTTAAGCACTTGACCATCAACTGCCGTAGTGAAGATACTAATTAGTGTCCTAACTCTTCCGAACACATCAGATAATTGACTAATCTTGCTCTGAAAGTAGTTGTGTGCTGGGCGCAATACAGATGCGGTATATTCCCTAGCTAACAATGTTTCAGCAGAGGCATTCATCAACGAATGTTTGAAGAGCTCGATCTCTCGGTCTATGTCAGCCGAGTCTTCTATTGACTCTCCGCGAGCGGCTTTCAGATGGAGTTTCAGAGAATACTCGCAGCAGGCCGCAATGTAGTTGATGAACTCAGTGAGATCCTCAGTCTTGTCGGCCTGTTCGAGCTTCCCCAGATACTGCCCTCGATCTTCAAGTCGAATCAAAGCCACCGTGTAGCCGTGCTTGATGAGAATCATGTTCATCAGCAGCCGGGCCATTCGGCCGTTTCCGTCATCGAACGGATGAATGCGAACGAAACGATAGTGGAACACTGCAGCGATAATGACAGGATGTTCATTCTCCCGCTCTTTCGCCCTATACCAGCCGATAAGGTCACTCATTGCCGGCTTCACCTGCTCAGGCGGTGTAAAATAGTAAGTCTCACCGGTGGCTGTGATTACATTGTTAGGCACTGTCTTGTATTCGCCAATGGAAATCGTCCGCTTCACACGTCTTCCATCGGGAGCGACTGCGTCCGTGTCGTAAGACTCTTTCAGAAGTTTCCGGTGCAGATTGCGGATAAAGACTTCGGTGAGTCCATGGTCGTTTGTGATGGAATCCTCGATGGCCTTGACAGCCGCGTCATGCCCCTGAATATCGAGATGGTCTCTCATGGGCTTCCCACGGGCGGTAAGACCATGGAGGATCAGGTTACGAGTTTCTCCCAGCGTTAGAGAGTTTCCTTCAATGGCGTTCGAGTGATAGTTTGCCTCGAGCCTAAGCTTCTGATTGACCTCGGCGACAACGCTGTGGGGTAGTGGGCGCAGACCATCGAGTTCTTTCTTCAGCCGGTCGATTGTCTCAAGCGCGCTAATCACTTCGACGCCTCATACTTCGCCGGATCCTTCCAAACCTGCATCGACCGGATCACCGCGTTCACTTCCAGTCAATAGTGCCGCACATTGGCGACCTCGTGCCACGGGAAGCAGACGCCGTCGGCTATGGGATCCCGCGCCTGCGGCTCGGTGGCGCTGTTGGTGACGACGTAGAGCAGGCGCTTTCCTGCCCGTCCTTCGGCCACTCGGTGCTCGTTGCGGATCCATCCTTTGGCCTCCGCACGCTCAACCTGGCGCTCTCGGCTAAGCTCTTGCAAGACGCGGGGATCATGGGTGCTTCTCCACCTACCGCACTACTGCTTCCGCAATGCGAATGGACTCTCCATCAAATCCGCAAGACGCCGTCTGGCGGATTGGCTCAACCTCCTGGCCGCCCAAATTGCCAGACATCGTCTAGCTAGTCTGCGTGGCAGTCACTTCCAGCCAATAGTGCTGCACCCTAGCGACTTCATGCCACGCGAAGCGGGCAGGGTCGGCTAAGGGTTCCTTCAACTGCGGCTCGTCGCCCTCATCGGCGCCCGCCCGCGTATACCCTGCGCCGGGGCTCTGATTCGAGCCTTACGCATTAACACTGGGCGGGGTTATGCGAACACGGGCGGTTTGGGCTGTCGTTCTGGCAGCGCTGTTGACAGCGGTATCGGTTTCGTACGCGGCGGCCCAATGGCCGACAAGCTGCGTCGAACTCAACGACATCGTCGAAGCCCATCTGGGCAACGACCACAACGTCGGCATCTATCAGAAGGTCTTTGGGGACCAGGCCGAGCAGGCCTGCCGCAACGACCATCGCGACGACGTCCGCAGCGTCTTTGCCTGGGCCATCGGCGGTGCGCCTGCCGCGTCAAGCGTCGAGCGCGGGCAGGTCCTGCGCATCCTGGACGGCGACACCATCGAAATCCGCTACCTCAGCGGCGGCGAAGCCGTCGTCGGCCACGTCGAGAAGGTCCGCTACCTGGGCATCGATACACCCGAAAAAAGCGAGCCGGGCGGCGCCGAAGCCACCGAATTCAACCGCGTACGCGTGGAAGGCCAGACGGTTCGCCTGGTCCGCGACGGCCGCAATCGCGACAACTTCGGCCGCCTCCTGCGCCACGTCTTCGTCGTCTACCAGGGCCAGGAGATCGACGTCGTGGCGGCCCTCATCGCCGCCGGCCACGTCAAGGGTGGCAGTTCAACCACTGAGGCTAGTGGCGCGTCTGAAACTGCCACAGCCCCGACGCAATCTGGCACGGAGACGGTCTACGACTCCTGTGATGCCGCGGTAGCCGCCGGCGAACCACGCATCCAGGGCAGCTCAGGAAGCGGCCGGGGTTTCCCCCAGGCAGCCGTGCCCTCAGCGCGTGATGGCGATGGCGACGGTGTGGTGTGCGAAGTGTGAGCAACCCGCGTTTACGGTCCGCACACCGCTAAGTCAAGCGACGCGTTCCAGGGCCGACTCGCGTGCCGAGGCGGCACGGGGGTCGTTCGCGAACGCTAGCCCCCGATCGGCGCCGGATACACCAGCGGAATCCCCGGCGTTTCCACCCGCAGCCCGTTGATCTGCCACCGGCCCAAACAGGCCATCAGCAGCAGCCGGCGGTCCGCGCCGCCGAAGACGATGTTCGTGGGCGATGAGATCGTCTCGTGCGTCGGATCGTCCACCAGCAGTTGCAGGTGCCCGTCCGGCAGCATCCGGTAGATCCGGTCCGGCGTGTACATGGTGATGTGCAGCACGTCGTCCTCATCGAACTGCACCCCGTCCGGCATGTGATCCGGCAGCACCGTCACCACCTGCCGCTCGCCGGCCGATCCGTCGTCCAGGATTCGGATACGCGAGACGCCCGGCAGCCACGTCTCCACCACGTACAGCCACTCGCCATTGCGGTCCACGCACATCCCGTTCGTGAAATACCGCGACGCGTCGCTGAACATCACCGTCTCGCCCGACGGCTTGATTCGAAAAACGCGACCGGTGAACTCGCCCGCCGTCTGCGAGTCCGACACGTACAGGTCCCCGGACGGATGAAAACACGGATAGTTCGGCACCACCATCGGCGTCTCAGCAGTGCCGGTGCTCAGCACCGAAACCGCCCCGCCCCCCGCCTCGATGCGCATCACCTTGTGCGCCCCGATGTCGCAGGCGTAAATGTTCGCGTCCCGGTCGCAGCACAGCCCCGCCACAAACCCGTCCAGCGAGGCAATCTGCTCGTACGTCCGCGCTTCCACGTCAATCCGGTAAATCTGCCCCGCCTCGCCGCCCGCGTATGCAAACCCATCCGGCCCCCAGGTCACCCCTTCCGGGTGATCCAGGTCCCCGGGCGCCCCGCCCACGATGAACTCAACGTCACTAATCGGTCGCAGAGGTACCGCCATGCCAGGCCCCCGGAGGTCGCATGCGCCGCTCACCGTACAGCAATCCACACGGCAATTCAGCCGCCTAAGTACACTTGGTTGCCGCAGGTCCCTCCCCGCGCGCACCGTCCCAGCAACACGACACGCACGTCACGTGCCGCGTGCACCCTCGGGTACGCCAGGCCGATTCACTAGAGCCGCCTGCCCCCCATACCGCTCATGCCGCGACCCTTCCGATCCGAAGCTCGTCCCACACGTCGCTCTCCCGGGCAGACGTCGCGCCATCGCGAGCTTGGGCCGCCGATGCTGGCGCAGTCCGCCGTCTCAATTCCTCCATGGAACTGCGACATCCGTGCTAGCTAGCTCGCGCTGGCAAGTAGCCGCGGTAATTGGGCGGCTCCTGCTCCTCGGTGCGGTCGCGATTGGTTGGGGTGGCTTCGTGGTCCCGCAACTCGTCAGCTTGGCGTTCCCCGGACTCCTTCCCCCCGATGCTCTACCGCGCAATTTGGACTTTGGTATTGAGGGATCTGTTGCAAACGCAGTCTCGTCCACCGCTTTTTTCATCGTAGCCGCGCTTGCTCTTGCCAACTCGCTCGTTGGGCGACGCCGGCGGGAACCATGGTTCCTCGTCGCCGGTTGGGCCGTACTGGGCGTATTCGTGGCGTATTTGGCCTGGGACGAGTTGATGACCGACTTGCACAGGGAAGCAAGGGTGTTTCTGCGGCAAACGCTCTTTGCCGACTCAGGCGACGCCTGGAATTGGGCTGTTCACCTCAGCCTGCTACCCATGGCGTTGGGGCTGGCGCTATGCCCCCTGATCGTCCCAAATCTGCGGAGCAGGGCCGTGGCATTGCCGCTCGGGCTCGGTTTTTCTGCCTGGGTACTGGCCATCGTCGTCGACATAAGCCAACAGACCCTCTTTGCAGGTCGGGCTGACGCTCTCGAGGTTGTGTTCGATGAGACGTTGGAACTCAGCGGGAGCCTCCTAATCGCCTTGGGCGCCGGCGTTGCCTTGCGCTGGGGCACAACATCTCAGCGGCGGGTTGATCCCTTTCTTCCCCAGCGTCTGCGACGAACGGCCATTGGATCCGTTGCCCTTGTTGCGGCACTCGGCGCCCTGGCGGTCGGGTTCCTCTTCCGCGCGCCGCTCGTCGATGCGCAGTCAGACTTCCACTTCGATGTCTTTCCGGTAATCCTGGGGGACCAGGAAGCCGCCGTGCAGGAACTCCACATGCCCGCGGGTCCGGTAGGCAGCGTCAATCTTCGGGTAGCCAGCCAGGATCCGGCGGGCCGTGCCGGAACTGTGGGCGTCCGCCTGACCAGGCGCGGAACCGTGGAGCCCATCCTCGCCGAAGGCTCCGCCACCGCACCTTCTCGCTCGACTCCTGACTGGGTCAACATCACCCTCTATCCAAAGCTCCTAGAGCCCCAGGGTCAACCATTGGCGTTAGCCGTGGTGGCTGACCTCAACCAGGACGCACGACTATTGGTTAGCGCGACCAAGCGGAATCGGCACGCAGTGGGCGATCTTTGGATCAACGGTCAGACGACCTGGCCTGACCAGAGCCTTGAGTTCGTCGCCTATGGGACCAGCGAACTAACCCGCGGCAAGCTTGCCGGACTCCTGACCCTCCTGACCTCCAGTTCGCGCTGGCCGCTGCTGCTCGCGGACATCGTCATTGCGCTCACCTACCTCACCTTCATCCCCGCGCTCCTCGTCTCCATCGCCCTCCCACGGCCATCCGTACCCCCGCCAGCCCCACGTCTTGAACACCCTCCGAGTTAGTCATATCCTTAGCTAACCCGACCGTAAAGGAGCCGGCAATGGCAACGGTCAACGTCCACGAAGCCAAGACCCACCTGTCCCGCCTTCTGGCGCAGGTCGAGGCGGGCGAAGAAGTCACCATCGCCCGCAACGGCAAGCCGGTCGCCCGGCTGGTGGCATGTAAGCCGCGAGGCGTACGGCGCCCGGGTGCGTTCAAAGGGAAGATCAAGGTCGACGACAGCTTCTTCGACCCGCTTCCCGAGGAGGAGTTGCGCCTGTGGGAGGGCGGCTGAACCGTGCGGCTGCTGCTCGACACCCACGCGTTTCTGTGGTGGTCCGAGGACAACCCGCGGTTACCTCCGCCCGCCCGGCGAGCCATCCAGGACGAGAACAACGAGGTGCTGGTTAGTGCGGCGTCGGCCTGGGAAATCACCACCAAGCATCGGATCGGCAAACTGCCCGATGCCGATCCCATCGCCTCCGACATTCCCGGAGCCATCGCCGCCCAGGGCTTCCAGGAGCTCCCTATCACCGTCGCCGAAGCCGCCCGCGCCGGCGCCCTCCCCGGCCCCCATCGCGACCCCTTCGACCGCATGCTCATCGCCCAGGCCCTCTCCCGCAACCTCATCCTCGTCTCCAACGAAACCACCTTCGACCGCTACCCCATCCACCGCCTCTGGTAAAACGCGCCCGCTCCCTGACATCCATCCGTCCGCGGTGCATCCTCTTTGGCGTAGGGGCCGCGTTTCAAACCGGCCTCTTCCGGGCACCCAACCATCAGCCTGCACCCAAGACACCCCTGGCAACCCACCCTGAACAAATACTCCCAACACAGGTGCTCTCCCCTTCCTGCCCGTCTCGCTTCTCACTACTCTTCGCTCTCCCCTTCCCCACCGCCCACTCCCCACCAACCACTTGCCACTCGCCCTCAGAAAGTGTACACTATCCGAGTAAGCCCTGCAACCCCTGCTCCAAATGCCCCCGCCCTCCTCGCCTCGATCCTCCTGGCTCTCCGCTTGCCGCTGTTCCTTACCCTCCTCGCTCCCCTCTTCTCTAACTCCTCCCCCTACCCCTACCCTTCCGCCCACCCCTCCTGCCACCCTGGCGCCTCCCGCCCATCTGGCGTCTTCAGGGCCCGCCAGCCGTTCCCTCACAGCCCCAACGCTCGTCGCCGACCCGCCAAAAAAATCCGCCCAAACCGTCTCTCGCCAGTCCGTCCCCTCTGGGGACGGACTGGCGAGAGACGGTTCCCCCCTTCACCCCCAAACCAAATTCCGCCGTCGGCCACCCGCCCTCAACCCCGTCCGATCCCCGCTCCCAACTCGCCGCGCCGCCCAGGCCTCGCCCCACCGCCCTGCCAAGACCTCGCCCACCCGCACCCCGCTGCCCACCCACGCCACACCCCAATCCCTCCGTCGACGGGCCTGTCCGGACGCGTCCCAGATACAGCCGGAAAGCGCCCCGCCGCGCCTCAAGAGTTTTTTAGAAAAAACTCTTATTGCGCACGCGAGGCCCCATTTCGCCCCCCTTCACCCGCCCGCCCCGTTGCCCCGCTCGCCTACAGTGGCCCACGACCGACGGGCCCGGAGAACACCAGTGTTTGAGGAAGAGTTCCGCACCTACGACATCGACGCGCCCGAAGTTCGCGCCCTCCAACGCGCGATGCCGCAGGAGACCTTCGCGCTCGTCGAAGGCCTGATGGGGCGCTGGCAGCAGGCCGGCATGCCCCTGCGCCCCGCCCGCCGCGGCTTCGCCTTCCAGGCCCCCCACGGCGAACGCCTCACCACCGTCGCCTGGGTCTACGCCCCCGACCGCCGCCACCCGGTGGCGCGAATCGAAGTCGCCCTGGACCTGCTGCTGCGCCGTGGAGTGGACGCCGAGCAGATCGGCGAGTTGCGCGACGATCTGACCCGCTTCCCAACCCATGTCCCGGGCGATTCCGAATCGCTGGTGGAACTGCCCTTGACCGTTGAGTTGGGCGGCGCCGACCTGGAACGCCTCGCCTCGGCCCTCGTGCAGTTCGGCCTCTCGCTCACTTGACCACCGCTGACGTCGATACCAACCCACCGCCGGCGGTAACCACCCGCTGGGCCACCATGGCCGTCGTGGCCAGCGGAGTCTTCATGGCCACGCTCGACGCCAGCATCGTCAACGTCTCGCTGCCCACCCTGGTCCGCGAACTCGACGCCCCCTTCGACCGCGTCCAGTGGGTCACGCTGGCCTACGTCATCGCCATCACCAGCCTGCTGCTGCCCGCCGGCCGCCTGGCTCAGATGCGCGGCGCCAAGCGGCTCTATCTGGTTGGCTTCCTGGTCTTCACCCTCGGCTCGCTCCTCTGCGGCCTGGCGCCCAACGTCGGCCTGCTGATCGCCTTCCGTGTCGTCCAGGGCATCGGCGGCTCAATCACCCAGGCCCTGGGACCGGCCCTGGTGGTCTCCGCGTTCCCGCCCAGCGAACGCGGCAAAGCCATCGGCTTCATCCTGTCTGCGGTGTCAATTGGACTGGTCAGCGGTCCCGTGGTGGGCGGTTTCATTCTGGGGTCCCTTGGATGGCCGTTCATCTTCCTGTTGAACGTTCCGGTCGGCGTCGCGGCGGTGGCCCTGGGCGCTCGGATCCTGCCGGAGGGAGCACGAGGCACCGGCGGCCGATTCGATCTGCGCGGAGCCGCGCTGCTGACGATCGGCCTGACCGCGCTGGTCGTCGGCCTGAACCGGATCCAGACGCTCGGCATCGCGTCACCCATCGTCATCGTGCTGGTCGTGACGGGCATTGCCCTGCTGCTCGCGTTCGGCTGGTGGCAAACCCGCACGCGCTGGCCCACAATCGAACCAGCCATGTTTCGCGTGCCGGACTTCACCGCCGCGATGTTGGCCGGCTACCTGGCATTCGCCGGCGCGGCCACCCAGATCCTGCTGCTGCCGTTCTATCTCCAGCGCGTGCTGGAGCTCCCGGTCCAGCAGGTCGGCCTCCTCATGGTCACGGTGCCGGCCCTCATGGGACTCCTCGGCACGCCCTCGGGAATGTTGGCCGACCGGACAAGCCCCCGAACCGTCGGCGCGCTCGGCATTGGCCTCGTCGCGGTCGGACTGTGGCTGCTGACCACGCTCGCGGCCGACACAGCGCCGTGGGCCGTGGTTCCGCGACTGGCCGTCATCGGCATCGGTATGGCCATGTTCAACAGCGGAAACGCCAGCATGCTCATGGGATCGGCCGCCGCCGAGCACCGTAACCAGGCCAGTGCCGTCCTGGCCCTGGCCCGCAACATGGCCCAAGCCACCGGGCAGGCCCTCTGGGGCACCATCTGGGCATCGATCGTCGTACTGCAACTCGGGGTTGCCGGCCCGGACGCCGCGGCTGGCCCCGATACCGTCGGCGCCTTCCAGATCGTCTTCGGCGCCGCCGGCGCGGTCGTGCTACTGGGAGTCCTCGTAACGCTCGCCCCGTTGCGCGGTGCGCGCAACCAAGTGCTACCCGAGTCGGCGTAGGTCGACGATCGGTACGTCAGCCGACGTCCCCGGAATGTCCTGCGGCGCCGTGCCAGGGCGAAGCGGGTCCGGTGACTCGTCAACTCCGACGCCACGCAGTCGCTGCAGGAGCGCAATGCCCTTTCGCGTGTCGCTTGCGATGCGCGCCGGAACCTGGGTCCGCAGTCGCAACCGAAAGCACCAGTACGTGAAATCCTTCCAGTCAGCCCACCGGACTGGAGCGTCGTCCTTCCGACCACGCTCAGCAAAGAACGAAGCCAGCAATTCCTGAAGCGTATGGCCATAGATCAACGGGTACACATCGGAGGACGCACGATCCAGCCGATGGGCCTTTCCCGCCTCCAGTTCAACGGCATGCACCACGGCTTCCTCAACATCGATTCCATAAAAGTGGTTGAGGTAGGCCTTGTAACGAGCTTCCCCAAGGGCAGCGGCGAATTCGTGGCCACGCACGTAGATCGGCGGACGTCCATGAAACCGAAGCTCGTCCCGTTCCGACCGAGGCACAGCGTCGCGTCGGGTGCCGGCGATGCGGTCGATCAGGAGCACCAGGTCCAACGCCCCGCCCGCGACCAGATAGGTAAGACGACGCCCCTGATGGGCTTCATCCGCCAGTCGCCACTCACCGCATGCCCGCAGCGCCGCCAGATACCAGTGTGAACCGGCTTCCAGTTCCGCATCGAAACGGCGCAGCGGATCGGACGCCGCCTCGGGCGCTTCACCCGGCGTGACGATGATCGGCTCCAGTGGTTGGTCGGACAGCGGGTGCTCCGTTCAAGCCTGCACACCGGCGTACCATGCATTGTGCTCCCCCACCGTGATCGGCATCGACCCGCGCATGCGCTACCGGATCCATTGCGACGGCGCCAGTCGCGGCAACCCGGGCGAAGCCGCGGTGGGCGTTGTGATCTACGACGCTTACGGCGCCATCGCAGGACGAGCCGCGCTCCGCCTGGGCGTCCTCACCAACAACCAGGCGGAATACCACGCAGTACTGGCTGGCATGCGGCTGGTTGAGCAACTTCGGCCAAGTGCCATCGAGTTTCGGCTCGACAGCGAGTTGGCGGCACAGCAGCTA
This sequence comes from Chloroflexota bacterium, assembly GCA_022824865.1. GTDB lineage: Bacteria > Chloroflexota > UBA11872 > UBA11872 > UBA11872 > UBA11872. The sequence continues at coordinate 19,007 of JAJDZD010000060.1, forward strand.
TCCGGGGCCTGGAAGATCAAGAATGCCGGTCTGCGCGATCTGGCGGCCCGGGTGCGCGCAGCCGCTCCAGCGGACGTACCGGTGAGCTACGTACATGTCGCCCGGTCCGAAAACTCGCTGGCCGACCGACTGGCGAACTGGGCCCTCGACCGCACTTCCCCGGACAGCCCAAACGAGTTCTAGACACCACCCGCGCCGCACAATCGAATGCCTGCCGAAAAAATCCCCGTGGGGACTGGTGGTTTGTTGTTGACATGGGGTGGGGAATATGCTTCACTTCTACGGCCAAATAGCCACAGATGTGGTGATTGGTGGGTTGTTGTGGGGAACAAAGGGGTAGGCTTCGGCCGAAATACGGGGCATGGCCAGCTTCAAGGGGACCTATGTCCACCAGTTGGACGCCAAGGCACGCCTTGCGTTTCCCAGTCGACTTCGCACCCAGATTCCCGAGGGGGGGACCCTGACCGTGAGCGCAGAAGACTGCCTCACGTTTTACCCGGCGGGCCTGTGGAGCGACGTGGAGCGCGAACTGGCCACCCTGGATCCCCTGAACCCCGACGCACGCGATACGAAACGACAGATCTTCGGATCCGCCGAGGACGTCACGTTCGACAGACAAGGTCGGATTCCGATTCCCGTCCACCTGCGCGACCACGCTGGACTGACCAAGGAAGTGGTCGTCATGGGCGTGGGTGACGTGATTGAACTATGGGACGCAACGGCCTGGCAGAAGCGACATGTCCGCATCGCCGCCGATGCGTCCGACATCATGCGGCGCGCCCGCGGAGGCGTACCGCACTCTCCTTAGGGTGTTCTGTGTGGGGCGCGGCGCCTCCCCCGCGCCCCACACACACCGAATCTCATGACCACCGGGCCCAGTCGGCACGAGCCGGTGCTTGTGGAAGCCGTGGTCGAAGCGCTGCGGCCGTGCCTGGACGAGCTTGTGGTGGACGGGACAGCCGGACTCGGTGGCCACACGCAAGCTTTGCTGGACGCCGGGGCTACGCGAGTCTTGGCTATCGATCTCGACCCCGACGCCGTTCGCTGGCTGACCACGCGTTTTCAGGACGACTCTCGAGTCGAGCCGGTACATGCCAGCTATGCGGACCTGCCGCAACCACTTGGGACCGAACGCCCGGCAGGTGTCCTCCTGGACCTCGGAGTGTCATCACATCAGTTGGCAACAGCGGAGCGTGGTTTTTCATTCCGCTTGGAAGGTCCGCTGGACATGCGGTTTGACTCGACGACCGGCGCGCCAGCCGCTCAACTGGTGAACCGCCTTCCCGAAACTGACTTGGCCGCGCTACTTCGCGAATACGGCGAGGAGCGGCGGGCGCGCGCGGTCGCGCGTCGGATTGTTGCAAGGCGTCCGCTCGAATCCACGACTGAACTCGCCCGGGTAGTGGCAGGAGCATTTCCCGGGCGACGACGTCTTCATCCCGCCACGCGAACGTTTCAAGCTCTTCGTATCGCAACGAATGAGGAACTCGAGGTACTGCGTCAAGGACTTGCCGGAGCACACGTCGCGCTGCGTGAAGGCGGCCGGCTTGCAGTCATTGCCTTTCACAGCCTGGAAGACCGGATAGTCAAGCACGCGTTTCGCGCCTGGGCACGCGATGGTGAGGGAGAAGTTCTCACTCGGCGGCCTATCCGATCTGGCCGGACGGAATCGCGGCGAAATCCGCGTGCAAGGAGCGCTCGGCTCCGCGTGTTTGCCAAGGCGAGCGCCGGCTGATGGCCCTTCGGCAAGAACCACTGCTGCGCGACACGGCCCTGGTGGTCCGTGCCAGCCGGTGGCTGCCAACGGCTATCCCGCTCTCGCGTCTCGTTCTGGTGATCATTGTCGCAGCGTTTGTGCTCGCCATGGTGTGGGTTCAGCAAACCCAGACATTGGTGCGCCTCGGCGGCGAGATTCAGCGACTGGAGCGTCAACTCGAGACAGTGGAACTGGAACGGCAGCAGATTCTCGCTGAATTAGCCGTCCACAGCGACCTGTCGCGAGTGCAGCGCATCGCGTTTACCGAACTCGGGATGCGGGAGCCTCGAAGGCCCCTGTTTTCCCGGGCGCAACCGCTCCCGCCCGGCGTTTCATTTGATCTGCCGCTGTGGGCCGCTCCAACGCAACCGCTGGCCGACCACCCGTGGTGGGAAGCCATCACCCGAGAGATCAGTGCGCGAATTTCCCAGCTTGCGGAATAAGCCGCAGGCGCCCGCAGATAAGGGCGAGCCACCCGATCCGTCGCGGCGCCTGGTGGTCATGCTTGGTGGCGCTCTGGCAGCAGCCGGTGTTCTGGGCTGGCGCCTGTTCGATTGGCATGTTCAGCAGTCCGCCGAACTCTCAGCTCGCGGCGCCAGTTCACTGCTTGCACGTAGTGAAATCTCCCCTAGGCGCGGGAGCATTCTTGACCGCGACGACGACGTGTTAGCCATTAGCCGAGGCGCGGTGCGGGTGGTGGCGGACCCATTGGCAATCCACGAATCGTCCGATCCCTTCGAGATTGCCGATCGTCTGAGCGGCATCCTGAATCTGGACCCGGCTAGTGTGGCCGAACGCCTAGGCAACCCAAACCTACGATATTCGGAGATTGCACGAGGCCTTGTCGACGAGCTAGCACGGACGATTGCTGAGGCGATCCAAGACGGGCAGTTGCCGGGCATACGCCTGGATCCCGATCGGGTTCGCGTCTATCCCAACCAGGAACTTGCGGCGCACGTTCTGGGATTCGTGGGGGAAGGCGACGCACGCCCAGGTGAGATTGTGGGTCAGGCCGGAGTTGAAGCCTGGTACAACGACGTGCTGGGCGGACAGTCCGGACTAGTCAGTTCAGACATTGACCGCCTTGGCCGCCGTATACCAATAGGCCGCTACGCGCTGCAGCCGCCTAGGCACGGAGCGCACGTGTCGCTCTCCATCGATCGTACGATCCAGCACATCGCCGAGCAGGAACTTGAGGCTGCGATCGAACAGTTCGGTGCAACAGCGGGCACGATTCTTATCACCAATCCGCGAACAGGCGAAGTACTGGGCCTCGCCAACCGCCCGACCTACGACCCTGGCCGCGTCCACACTTATCGCGAGTTTGGACCCGAGTTCGCTAACCGCGCGTGCAGCCTCATCTATGAGCCGGGAAGCACGTTCAAGCTGATTACGATGGCCGCTGGACTCGACGTCGGAGCTGTTCGACCCGAGACCACGCACAACCTACCTGGAACCGTTGACTACTACGGACAGGAATTCAAGAACTGGGACGAGCGAACGTACCCAGAGCAAACCATGGTCAGCGTGCTGCAGCACTCCAGCAACACTGGGACCATTTTTGTAGCCGACACAATTGGCGCCAACACGTTTTACGAGTACATCGAGAGATTCGGTTTTGGCACCAGAACCGGGGTCGACATGGCGGGCGAAGTGCCAGGCATTGTCCGGCGGCGTGGAGACCAAGGCTGGTTCCTACCAGACCTTGCCTCAAACTCGTTTGGCCAGGGAATATCCGTCACGCCACTGCAGTTAGCAACCGCAGTCGGCGCCATCGCGAACGACGGCGTGATGATGCGGCCCCATGTCGCCCATGCGGTTACGCATGCTGACGGACGGCAGGGGGCGATCGAGTCGCAGCCGATACGCCGCGTCATCTCGAGGGAAACAGCCCAGACCCTGATCAAGATGATGGAAGCTGCCGAGTCGGGCGTGCTGCAAAACCTGGCGCGTGTGCCCGGCTATCGAACCGCAGGCAAGACCGGGACGTCCGAGATCGCCTCAAGCGGCCGGTTTCTCGAGGACACGTCGATCGCGTCTTATGTCGGCTTTGGGCCGCTAGAGCTTCCTCGGGTGTTAACGCTCGTAATTGTAGAGCGACCACAGGCTGCGTTCTTCGGCGCACATGTAGCGTCCCCCACGTTCTCGAGGGTGATGAGCCGGGTGTTCGCGCATCTCCGCGTTCCTCCGCGCTCACCTCAGTCATGAGCATGCACACAGGTCAATGGTTTGTCGGACGGCTTCCCAGTTGGCCGGCGCGAGACCCCTACCTGCTGCTCCTGACATTCATCCTGCCGCTTGGGGGCGTCGTCCTCGTGGCGAGTGCTCGAGTACCGGTGGTGCTGGGCGGAGATTCGGTTTTTGAACGCGTCTCGGTTCAGCAGATGGTTCTGGCCGGTGTTGGCGTTGCGATGGCGCTGGGACTGAGCGCAGTCAATTACCGTCGGTATGCCAGGATCGCGCCGTTTGGCTTGGCCGGCGTGTTGATTGCCCTGGTAGGCGTGCTCTTCGTTGAAGACGCGACGAGTCTCTTCGCAGCAAGACGCTGGTTTCGCATCGGGGGGCTCACGCTGCAGCCCAGCGAGTTCGCGAAGGTCGCCATGGTGGTGATGCTGGCCGCGCTTGCACAGCATTTTGGCGGACGAATCCGCGAGATGCGCGTCTCCCTTCTCGCTATGGGCGGGGTCGTTGCCGTCGTAGTGCTCCCGATTATTCTGGAGCCTGACTTGGGCGCTGCCATTACCATCGCTTTCGTTGGCTTTGTAATGATTTTTGCTGCGGGCGCCCGCCTTTGGCACCTGCTCCTGGGCTTTGCGGCGCTGGTGCCCGTGGCCCTGATCTCCATCTCACAGAATGCCTATCAACGTGAACGCCTATTCACGTTCCTCAGCGGCGATCCGGACGTAACGCGCACTGGGTACCAAGCCGCCCAAGCTCAGATCGCAATGGGCTCAGGCGGTATCACGGGTCGCGGGCTTGGTCTTGGCACACAGAAGTTCCGGCTGCCGATCCCGGACTCCGATGCTGTATTCGCAGTTCTGGGCGAGGAGTTCGGTTTTGTGGGGACCGGGCTGGTCCTGGTGTTATTCCTGGCGCTGTTCGTGCGTGGAATTCAGATTGCGTCCGCAACCAATAACGTGTTTGGCCGCCTGTTGGCCATCGGCATCGTGACACAACTCTGCTTCCAAGCGTTCGTCAATATGGCTGTTGTAACTGGGCTAACGCCAGTGACCGGGATCACGCTTCCATTTATCAGCCGTGGCGGCTCATCGCTACTCGCATCCATGATCATGATGGGCATCTTAATGAACGTTGCTCGACAATCCGACCTAGGACGACGCGAATGAGGCTGGTGCTCGTTGGTGGTGGAACGGCCGGCCACATTTTCCCCACAATCGCTGTTGCACAACAGGTCGCCGAGATGACGGGATCGGCGGCCAAGCTCACCGCTGTATGCGGGTCCCGGGACCTGGATCGGCTGCTTTACCGTGACGTTGACCTTGAAGTACTTCCCTTGCCCGCACGCGGCTTGGTGGGCGTGGACTGGTGGCGGCTGCCGTGGCGTGCTTGGCTTCTCATTCAATCGCTGTGCACAATCTGGCGCGACTTCAGTCGACGACGGCCAGCCGCGGTCATCGCGAGCGGTGGCTACGTCAGCGCGCCAGTGCTCTTGGTGAGCTGTCTGCAACGCATTCCGTCGGTGATTTTCTCGGGCGACGCGGCTCTGGGTTGGGCGACACGGATCATGGCACCGTTGACGTCAGTCGCCACCATTGCGTTCGAAGAAGCACGCAACCAGATCTGGGGCACGCCGGTCGAATTAGCCGGGTATCCGGTTCGTACGTCATTTGCCGCGCCTGACGCGGCCAGCGCGCGTGCCAAGTTTGGCGTCCCAGACCATGAACCGCTGGTTGTTGTTATGGGTGGCAGCCAAGGTGCGCACGTCATTAACCAAGCGCTTCGTGCGGACTTGGCGCGCTTACTACCCAAGGCCCATGTGGTGCATGTTAGCGGTCAGCGTGACTATCGGTCGCTGACGACCGATCGCGACCGCCTTCCTGTATTGCTGAGACAGCGATATCACCTGCATGCCTTCATTGAACACGGGTTTGCGGATCTGCTGGCCGCGGCCGAGGTCGTTGTCAGCCGCGCTGGTGCCACCTCGGTAGCGGAACTGAGCGCAGTAGGGACAGCCGCCGTGCTGATTCCCGGCACGTTTGGAGCCGGGCATCAGACTGCAACCGCCCGGGCCATGGCGGCCGCTGGTGCGGCCATGATGCTGCATGAGAAAGAGTTGCCGTCCCGTGGGCTTGCGAGTGCACTGCTCGATCTGCTGGACGAGCCAGAACGCCTACGTTCCATCGCCGCGGCTTCGCTGTCGCGAGGTCAGCCAGACGCAGCCGCCCGAATTGCGGCAATCGGCCTACGGCTTGCCGGCCACCCAACGACACCCGACGCGTGACTTCGCCCCAAGTCGCGGACTCCACAGTGCGCCATGTCCACATCGTGGGCATCGGGGGTAAAGGAATGAGTGCCATCGGCGCAGCACTGCTGGACATGGGCAAGACTGTGAGCGGCAGCGACCTCGAACAATCGCCGCAGGCGGAACGGCTGGGGCGCCGTGGCGCTCGCATCAACATCGGGCACAGCGCGGATTACATTGCCGGTGCCGACGTGGTTATTCACTCGTCCGCCATCCCATCGAAGAACCCTGAATTGGCCGCGGCACGGGCTGCCGGCACACCAATCAGGACTCGGGCGGAAGCCATCGCCGCACTCTTCAACAAGCGCCGTGGGATTGCCGTTGCCGGCACGCACGGCAAGACCACCACTTCGGCCTTGACGGCAACCATTCTGCGCGGTGCCGGTCTTGCACCATCGTTCCTCATCGGCGCCGACGTCCCGTCACTGGGTGGAATCAACGGAAGAATCGACACCGGAGCATGGATGGTGCTGGAGGCCGATGAGTTCGACGAGGCTTTTCTCTCATACCGGCCGCGGGTGGCGGTACTGACCCACCTTGAACCGGAGCACCTGGACTATTTCGGCAGCGTCGATCGGATGGTTGCCGCGTTTGAGACATTCGTGGATCAGCTGCCTGACGACGCAACACTAGTCGCCAGACGGGATGTGTCGCTGCTTCGTCGAGTGGCTAGGCGCCACTCGAGAAAGGTGATCTGGTTCGGCCCCGGCGGCGACTGGAACATCAAGCACTACCGGCCAGGCATTCCCGGCCCGACGCTTGACATTTCAGGACCTCGCGGTCCGCTGGTCGTAAAGCTGCCAATGCCCGGTCGGCACAACGCCTCCAACACGTTGGCAGCCCTGGCTGCTGCGTCCCTGGCGGGTGTCAACTCAACCGAAGCTGCAAGGTCAATTGAGGCCTACCAGGGCGCCGAGCGCCGTCTGCAGCTCCGTGCCAACGTACAGGGCATCTGTATCTTCGAAGACTATGCACATCACCCAACAGCCGTGCGGGCAAGCCTGCAGGCTGTGCGCGAGTTGAGACCTCGCAGGGTCATCGCGATCTTTCAACCGCTGCTCCAGTCCAGGACGCGGGAGCTCTTCGACGACTTTCTGGACGCGTTTGGGAACGCTGATCAGGTGCTGCTGGCCGACATTCATTCGCCGCCGGGACGCGAGGAGCCTATCGATATCTGTTCGGCAGACTTGGCCGAGGCGCTGATACATCCCAACGCGGAGGCGCTGTCAAGCCTTGATGCAATTGCCGATCGCGTGCTGACGGTGGCAACGGACGGCGACCTGATTCTGGTCATGGGACCCGAGTCGATTACGCAGTTGGCCGACCGCCTAGCCGCAGGTGTTTCGCAGGTACCAGCCGAATGACCAGCGCCGCACGCTTCCCCTCGAGGCTCCGGGTTCGCACACAGGAACCGATGGCTCGTCACACGTCGTTCGGCGTTGGGGGACCCGCTGACTACTGGGTCGAAATTCGGAGCCTAGACGCGCTCCGACTGGCACTCCAGTCCGCGGATCGCCTGAAAATCCCACGAACAATCATGGGGCACGGAACCAACACCCTGGTGGCCGACGCCGGTGTTGAAGGATTGGTGATCTACAACCGGTGCATGGACTTTGAGCCGAGCAGGGCTGCCGGGCTTGTACGCGTGGCATCGGGTCACAGCATGGCGCGTCTCGCAGGACGCTGTGCACGTCTTGGACTGGGCGGCCTTTCCTTCGCAATAGGAGTTCCGGGAACCGTCGGCGGCGCGGTATTTGGGAACGCCGGTGCGTTCGGGTCAGATGTCGCCGCTGTGCTGGAATCGGCCCTTATCTGGCGGCGACGCCATGAAAGAGAAACGGCCGCTGACGAGTTTGGATTCGCCTACCGCCGTAGCAATCTCCAGGCCGATGACACGAATCCGGCGGTGCTGGCGGCCTCGTTCCGCGTACAGAGGTCGGACCCAGCTGCGCTTCGCGCCGAACTGCTAACGCTTGCCCGGCGGCGACGCGCGACTCAGCCGCAAGGGCAGAACGCGGGATCGTTCTTCATGAATCCGGACGGCGACTACGCGGGACGCCTCATTGAAGCCACGGGCCTGAAGGGTAAGGCCCTTGGCGGTGCCTTCGTTTCACCGATCCATGCGAACTTTCTCTCCGCCAAACCAGGCGGAGCGGCTCGGGACGTGCTGGATCTGGCCATTGCCGTTCGCGAACGCGTAGCCGAAGCAACCGGTATCTGGCTCACACCCGAAGTCCAACTGTTGGGCCGATGGAATAGCCGCGCGCAGGCGCTGTATTCATGACAGAAATACGCGCCAGTCTGTTTACGAAAGTGATGTCGCTGATAATTGCAGCGTTCACCGCAGGGCTGCTGATTTGGCTGCTTAATTCGCCAGTATTGAATGTGCGGGACGTCGTCGTCCACCGCGCCGACTCGTCGCCGCCACCAGCGGTCGATCCGGCAGCTATCGAAGCGGCTGCGCGTCCGCTTGTGGGAAGGAACGTATTTCGGATCGACACGACAGCGCTTCAGCAGGAGATTCGAGACCTTCCAGGCGTCGCGGACGCGCTAGTGCACGTGAGGATTGACGGGCGGGCCACGGCGACGGTTGCCTACGAAGCGCCGGTCGCCAATTGGATTGTCAAGGGCCAGAGCTACCTCGTGAACGCTTCCGGCGAAGTTCTTGCCGAACAATTCGAGCCTGATATCCCCCTCACGATTGAAGACGCGTCGCCCGAAGGGCGGGCGTCAGGCGTACTGGTCAACGTTGGGGCGTTATACGCCGCTCATCAACTGCAGAGTAATTTGCCCCTGCTTCGAGTGATTCCCAGCCGAATCCGCTATTCGGCTGGAAGGTTGATTGTGGTCGACCACGCGGGTCGGGAGCTCGACTTTGGCGACACGTCGCACCTGGACGCAAAGCTCATGGCGCTCCATGCCGTGCTGGAGCAGGCTAACCGCCTGGGCGAGCGAATTGCCAGCGTAGACCTTCGGCCCATCGAACGCCCGACGTATCGAACGGTGGACGCCCCGCCGCTGGCGAAGTCTCGGGAGTTGCAGGGGCCATGAGTGTGTTATGTAAACTGTCGCTTCTTGCTCGCGAAGCACCAGCGAAAGTTCAGGAATGAGCCGCAACCGCACCTTCGTGGGGCTGGATGTTGGGACTACCAAGACTTGTGCCGTGATCGGAAAGGAGTATCGCGGTACCCAGTTACACATTCTCGGTGTGGGTACCGCGCCGTCTTACGGGCTCAAAGGCGGTCAGGTAGTCGACGTGGTGCTTACGGTGAAGGCCATCGACGAGGCGATCTATCGGGCCGAGAAGGCTGCAAGAGTACGGGCCTCACAAGTCGTAACCGGTATCGCAGGCGGCCACTTACAGTCGCACAGTCAGCGGGGCGAAGTTCACCTACCATCCAACGAACGTGAAGTTCGCGAGCGGCATGTGGGGGCCGTCGTTCGCGGCGCGACATTGCTGAGCCTTTCCGAAGACCGTGAGGTGGTAGCGGTCATTCCCAAGACCTTTGCTACCGACCATCTGACCGATGTGCTGGATCCGCGAGGCCTGACTGCACGCCGGCTATCGGTTGAAGCTCACGTCATCACGGGTGCAACCAACGCAATGGCGAACCTGGAGCATTGTGTAGATCAGGCGGGTCTGTCGACGCAGGGCCGTGTGCTGCAGCCCCTGGCCTCGGCGCGGGCCTGTCTTACACCTGAGCAGCGGCGCGAGGGCGTGGCGTTGATTGATATTGGCGGTGGGACCACCGATGTCGCGCTCTTCGTAGACGATGCCTGCTGGCACATTGCGGTAATCCCCATCGGAGGCGCGCTCGTCACAGCTGACATTGCACGGGGCCTACGGCTTCCCACCAAGGTTGCCGAGGCCTTGAAAGTCGAGCACGGCAGCGTCGCGTTCCCGCCTGACGACCTTGACGCAACAGTCGCCGTACCGGGATTTGATCATGGGGCACCAGTGGCGGTACGCCGCCGCGATCTTTCCGAGGTTGTCACAGCGAGAATGGAGGAGTTGCTACACCAAGTGCGGGACGAGATTACGCGTAGTGGCTATTACGACATTCTGCCAGCTGGCGCGGTGCTCACCGGCGGCGGTTCGCGCGTGGCCGGACTTCGCAACTTCGCTGGCGATGTCTTGGATATGCCAGTGACGACGGGACAGCCTCGCGCGCTCTGGGGTCTTGGAGAGAACCTCCGGGCACCCGAGTTCAGCACCGGTATCGGCCTCGTCCTAACAGCAGCCGCCGCTGAGGAGGCGGACGGCTGGGTATCGGGCGCAAGCCGCCGGCAACAGGGTGTCCTGGATAGGCTCGGTGGGTGGATGCGCTCAGTCGTCTCGCCGACCGTCCAGTGAAAGGCGGTCCATGGTGATTCAATTTCGGCATCGCGATTATCCCCTTGCGGTAAGTAGCGAGACTTGATAGCGTGGCCGCGTTCGCCATCGTAGAGCCTCCCCATGCCGCCCAACTTCGCCAATCAGACCATGTGGACCGGCGACAACCTGCCCATCCTGCGGGGCCTCAATA
>JAJDZD010000002.1 GCA_022824865.1 Chloroflexota bacterium
CCATGAGCTTGTCGAGGCAGGCGTCGGACGTTGGATAGTCGCGGTTGAAGTCGAAGACGGTGTACGTTTTGGCCATCGCGTCGGTTCCTGTTTCGCCGATGGCTGAGTATAGCATACTTACCGCAAGGGGATAATCGCGTTTGGAAAAAACTCTTACGCGCGCAAACCCACCCCATTTCACACCCCCCAACCGCAACCGCGCCAAACCCTTCACACCCAACCCCCAAACACCGCCGATAATCGGATGACGGACTGGCCCCCACGGAGGACCCGGTGATTCGCTCCAACTTCCTCACAACCGTCCGCCGCCTGCTCCTGGCCACCTCCCTCCTCGCCCTGCTGCTGCCCGCCGCCGCCCAGGCCCAATCCTCCGCCGTCATGACCATTGAGCTCGACGGCTTCATCGACCCCAACGCCGCCCGCTACGTCAACCGCGCCATCACCGAAGCCACCGACGCTGAAGCGGCCCTACTCGTCATCCAACTCAACACCCCCGGCGGCCTCAGCACCTCGGCCCGCGAAATCGTCAGCTCCATCCTCGAATCGCCGTTGCCCATCGCCGTCTTCGTCACCCCCCGCGGCGCCCAGGCCGCCTCCGCCGGCATGTTCGTGATGGCCGCCGCCGGCGTCGCCGCCATGAGCCCCGGCACCAACGTCGGCGCGGCCTCACCCATCGACGCCACCGGCCAGGACGTCCCCGAAACCCTCGCCTCCAAGGTCCTCCAGGACACCCAGGCCTTCGCCCGCAGCATCGCTGACGCCCGTGGCCGCGACCCCGCGGCCCTCGAAGCCGCCATCACCGAAGCCCGCTCCTACTCAGCCAGCGAGGCCCTCGACCTCGGACTCGCCGACGTCCTCGCCGACGACCTGCCTGACCTCCTCCGCCAGATCAACGGAGCATTCGTACCCACTGCAGCCGGCGAAATCCCGCTCCAGATCACCGACGCCCCCATCCAGCCCATCGACCGCACCCTCCTGGAACACTTCCTCTCCGTCGTAGCCTCGCCCAACCTCGCCTTCATCCTCCTCACCGTCGGCGGCATTGCCCTCCTCATCGAGCTGTCCAACCCCGGCCTCGTAATCCCCGGCGTCACCGGTGCCATGGCCCTGGGCCTGGGCTTCGTTGGGCTCGGCCAGCTCCCCGTCAACTGGCTCGGCGTCGCCCTGCTCCTGATCGCCCTCGGCCTGCTATTCCTCGAGTTCCAGGAACCCGGAGCCGGCGTCTACGGCGCGGGCGCTGGGGTCACCTTCATCGTCGCCGCCATCCTCCTCGCCGGCGGCGCCCTGCGACCCGTCGAACTGGACTTCCCCGGCGCCGAGACCCTCGCCGTCAGCGTCTGGGTCCTGGTCGCGATGGGAGCAATCCTTGCGGCCCTCACGGCAACGCTCATCGTCTTGGCCAGGACCGGCAAGCCCGCTCCCTACCGCAGCCCATTCGACCGCAGGTCCATGGTCGGCAACCGCGCCCATGTCACCCGTCGGCTGGCCCCCGAAGGCGAAGTCCAGATGCTCGGCGAGTACTGGCACGCCCGCCTGCAGACCGAGGACGACGCTGACGCCATCGAGGAGGGTTACGCTGTAGAGGTAACCGCCGTGGACGGCACGACGCTAATGGTCAGGCCCGCTGACGACGATTCGATGCCAGATCAAGAAGGGGCGGCGCAGCCGCCACCGAGCGCGTAGCCAGGGAGGCACCAATGGCAATCATCAACTTCATCCGCGACTACGAGCGGTTGGCCCGATTCCGGTTCGGACGCTTCGAAGGCATGCTCGGCCCGGGCATCGTCTTCGCCATCCCGATCATTCACCAGATCACGCGCCTCGACACGCGAACCGAGGTCCTGGACATCCCGCGCCAGACCAACATCACCCGCGACAACGCCCCGATCGAGATCGACTTCCTGGTCTACATGCGCGTGGACATCAATCAAGCCGATCGCGCCGTGCTGGAAGTCGAGAACTACCATCAGGCCGTCGTCGGCCTCGCCACTACCACCCTGCGCGCCGTCATCGGCGACATCGCCCTGGATGACGTGCTTTCCCAACGCGAACGCATCAACGAGTCAATCCGCGCCAAGCTGGACGCCGAAACCGAGCGCTGGGGCATCAAGGTCACCAACGTCGAGATCCGCGAAATCGACCCGCCGCGCGAGATCCAGGACGCCATGAACCGCCAGATGTCCGCCGAACGCGTGCGCCGCTCAGTCATCCTGGAAGCCGAAGGCACCCGCCAGTCCGACATTACCGTGGCCGAGGGCCAGAAGCAGGCCGCCATCCTGAAGGCCGAGGGCAGCCGCCAGGCCGAAATCCTTCAGGCCGAAGGCGACCAGCAAGCCGCCGTACTTCGAGCTCAGGGATTTGCCGATGCGCTCCAGCGCATCTTTGAAACTGCGCGCGGCATCGACGACAACACCATGCGCCTGCAGTACCTCGACACCCTCAAGTCACTCGGCGCGAGTCCCGCCTCCAAGTTCATCTTCCCGCTCGAGTTCACCCAGATGCTCGGCAACCTCGCCGGCCGCCGCGACTCCGACGACTGACCCTCCTGGCGGCCTCAGTCGGTGGGGGACTCGAGCCGTCGCGTCATGATGATCTCCCCAAAGTGCCGCCGTACCAGGTTGAACACCCACTGCAGCCGCCGCGGATCCTCCACAAACCCATGCCGCCGAAATAACGCCTGCGCGGCGGCGTTGTCCGCTTCAACCCGCAGCGTCACCTGTTGGTAACCCCGCTCTCGGGCCAAATCGATCACATGATCCAGCAGCGCCGAGCCGTGCCCGCGCCGCCGAGCCGGCGGCGATATGGCCAGCGCGCTGATATAGGCCTCGCGCTCATGTAGCCAGTGCGGCGGCAGTGGCGGAATGTGAAACGCCACCCACAGCGCCCGCCACGGTCCCAGCACCCTCGCCATCGCCAGGAAGGCCTTCAGCCCCGTAAACGGCGTCGACCCGTTGTCCCACCGAACCAGTACCAGTCCCTCGCACACGCCTTCGCGCTCCGCCAGCCACGCATTCGGCATCGACCCAAACGCTCGCAGCCCGTGACCCACGGCCCGCGCCGCCTGGCGGTCGCGCTCGCCAAAGACATAGGTGAATGTCTCGGGGAAGGCGTCCAGCATCAGCCGACCCACAATCTCGGCGTCGGCTTCCGATGTGCTGGCCCGTCGCAGATCCCGCATGCGTCAACCGCTCACTCGCTTACTAAGCGGCGACGCCATTCTAGGCGCCAGCTAATTCGCTAATCCGCACCGACGACCTCGAACCCAAACACCGAGCCCGTCCGCAAACTGAAGTGCAGCGACACCGCTTGGTCAACCGGCGGTCTGGCGCCTCCGCTCCATGTCACTGTCGCGTCCAGCTGATCTCCAGTTATCGGCTGACAGTCCGAAACACTCAATCCCGGAATCTCCGACCACTCATCGTCCGCCACCCCAACGCGCAAGCTCCCACCCGGCTGCACCCGGCAGTTCACCCGCAGCCCTTTGCCTGCCAGCCGCACCGGCGGCGTCCAAAACTCGCCTTCCGTCGCCGCGTGAACCCCGGCCAGCCGGCCCCGCGTCCAGGTGCACCAGCAGATCCCGCTGTCGGCCAGGTTGGCCGGAAACTTGTGCGGATAGCTGTACCCAGCGTACGGCAGACCAATCCGATCCCCCGGCAGCGGAACCAGCCCAATGCCCACGAACATGCTGCCGCCGTCCACACCGTCCGGCGGGCCCACCGGCAACACCGGGTTGCCGGGCGTCCAACTCCACGCAACCCCGTCCACACTCGTCGCCATTCCGATCGTCGTCTGGTCCGTTGCCCGGTCGTACAGCGTCGGGAACATCAGGTGTGTGGTGGAGTCACCCGGATAGAGCGTCTTGCCGTTGGTGTAGATGTCCGTCTGCTCAGGCGCCGTCGGCGAGGCTGTCAGCACATCCTGCGGCAGAGGCCAGCGACTAAAGTCCGTAGTCTCCGCGCGCGTGATCGTGCGCCGACCCCACGACCAGCCGCGCCCGTACCAGACGTACTGCTTCCGCAGCGCGTCCCACTCCACAACCTGCAGCGTGTCGCTGCAGAACACCACCGCCGGCTCGTCCTGCACGGTCCAGTTCAGCCCGTCTGGCGAGGTGCCCACATACATCGCCCGCACGTGGCTATCGTTGGTGGTCCGTGGGTCGACCGCGTCGGGACGATTCCGCCGAGCAGCTTCCACGACTTCCGGCGTTGCGTCCCCGTACCAGAACATCTTGTAGCGAGCGTCGGGCTCGGCTTCCGAATCGATGAACGGGCTGGCTCCGTGCAGCCCCATGGGCCCCACGGTTTCGCGGCCAAGCGAGATGTTCGTGTCCGTTGACCCGTCCCATGACCCAATCCCCAGACTGGGCTTCGTCCAGTTGAACCCGTCGTCCGACTCGGCGTAGCACAGCAACCCGCCAAACACAGGGTTTGGCCAGGCAAGCTTCGGGCCGATCTCCGGATCCCAGTGATCCGGCGGAACCGCCTCGTACCAGAGCCGATACCGACCGCCGTCGAAAATCACCTTCGGCCACCACACCAGCTTCTCCCACGGCTCAGTGGCCTTGAGTACAGGTTCGGTCCGCACCCCCGGCTCTGCCCGCAGTTCAACGCCGCGAGGCACGGCCGGAAAGTCGGCGTGGAGCGACGTCGGATTCGTCAGCCCCCAGGCGCCGTGGGGCCGGCAGTCGTCATCCACCCAGCGTGCGCGCCCCGGGTGAATGAAGCGGTAGTCAACGAACGGGTGATAGCCCACCTTCACTGGCAGCGGCGTCACGAGACCTGGATAGCGGCTGTCGATGCTCATGATGGCGACTTTCGGTGGGAAACCTTAGATGGCGAACTATATACCGGTTCCAATCCGAGACGTGCTATACACCACAGGCTGATTGCGTCGGACCTTCTGATGGCCCCATCCCTCCCCGCCCACCGCATCTACGATGAACTCGGCGTGCCGCGCGTCATCCACGCCGGCGGTCCCACCACCGCACACGGCGGCTCGCTGATGCTGCCGGAGACGTTCGAAGCAATGGCCGAGGCCGGACGTGCCTTTGTAACCCTCGAAACGCTCAATCGCCGCATTGGCGCATACATCGCCGAGGTAACCGGCGCCGAGGCCGGCATGGTGGTCGCCGGCGCTGCTGCTGGAATGGTCATCTCGATGGCGGCTTGCATGACTGGGACCGATGTTGCTGCCGTCCGACGTATTCCCGACACGACCGGCCTCAAGGATGAGCTCGTCATCCAAAAGCTCCATCGCGGCCCCTACAGCCACATGTACGGTTTCACCGGCGCGCGCTTCGTCGAGGTCGGCAACGTCGTCTCCTGCCTGCCCGAGGAACTCGAAGCGGCCATCACCGACCGAACGGCCGCCGTGGCGTACCTGTTCGCGCCGGGTAACCCGCGCGGCGGTCTGACCCTCCCCCAGGTGGCCCAAATCGCCCACTCCCGCAGTGTCCCGGTCATCGTGGACGCCTCCATGACAGTCCCGCCGCGCGACAACCTCAAGCGCTTTATCCGCGAAGGCGCCGACCTCGTCGCTATGAGCGGCGGGAAAGTCATTCGCGGTCCTCAGGCCACCGGGTTGCTCTACGGCCGCGCCGATCTCATCGAAGCGGCCCATCTCAACAACAGCCCCAACCACGCCATCGGCCGTCCGTCCAAGATCGCCAAGGAAGAAATGGTGGGTCTCTACGCCGCCCTCCGCAGCTACATGGACTCCGACGAGGAGGAAATGCTCCGCGAGTTCCATGAACTCGTGGAGATCATCGTCGACGACGTCGGCGAACTGGATGGCGTTCGCGCCACCGTCGAGTTCGACGACGACCGCTACTTCGTCCCAACCGCCGTCATCGGCTTCGAACCCGACTGGCAGGGTCCCGACGTACAGTCGGTGGTCGACGCCCTCCTCGCAGGCGATCCACCCATCGTTGTCCGCTTCGATCCTTCGCGCGGACTTGTCGAAGCCGCCTCCGCCAACCTGCAACCCGGCGAACCCGAAATCATCGGCCAGCGTCTGAACGAGATCCTGAAGGGATCGGAATAGTCGTGCAGCGGCGTCAACATACTCGGAAGGGCACTGAAGGTCGGTGACACAGCCTGATAGACAAGTCGAATATCGGAGAGTTCACGCGTACTGCGTCGGAGCGGCCAAGGCCGGTACGTACTCGCTGGCCGGAATGCTTGAGACGGAGTTCCGTGCGGCCCATGAACCGGATCGGCCGGAGCTATTGGATGCTGTTGTTGACTTCGACGAGGGCCACCTGACCGCCAGGGAGTTTGATGGGTATCTCCTTGAGCGCGACAGACGCCTCCAGCTGGAATTCGACTCGTCGTGGGCCAACTACTTCGTCATGGATCGGCTTGCGACGTTGTTCCCGGAGGCCAGATTCATTCAACTCATCCGCGACTGCTTTACGTGGCTCGAATCGATCATCAATCACCTGATCGTTCGAACCATTCCTGAGGACGTGCAGAGCATTCTGGACTGGTGGTTTGAGCCGTCGAAGTATCCCTACACGGAGTTCGATCATGGTCTTCAAGAGGCCGGAGTCTATTCGCTGGATTGCTTCGTGACACGTTGGTCCATTCACGCCGAGGGACCTGCGAAAGCCATCTCGCCTGACCGACTCATCACGATCCGAACACCTGATATCCGTAGCTCAGCTCGGCGCTTGGCGGACTTCCTGAATGTTCCGATTGATCAGATCGACACCACCAAGTCCCACCGCAACGTTGGCGAGAAGGTCCGGCCGCTTCTGAGCTTGGTCGAGAAGAACTACCTTGACGATACTGTCGCTCGGATCTGCAAGGACAGCATGAACAAGTACTTTCCGGAGATCCAAGGTGTGTCCGACACTTCTCTTGGGAGTCGTTAAGACGGCGCCCAGACGGTCGCAGATATAGACCGTACATCTTCAGACAGTTAAATCGTGCCGCTCTGGACTGCACAACTGAGGTCATCGGGCTCGCGACTCTCGATTAGTTCCCGCGTACCAGCGACTGAAGAAAAACTGTTGACGCGGCATGAGCCTCAGGGGTCGCAGTTTCAGGGTCGCGCAGGTGAGCGCTGGTTGGTTCGTCAGGCCAGACGCCGCCGACGGGGAGAGTGGCTGCCTCGCATAACCTCTCGTAAAGCGCGAATTTGGTGATCCGGTTCCGCTCGGCTGTGTACTTGCTGAACAGCTCGAGAAAGCCCGGGTCTTGCTCACGCAGATACTGTACGGCAGCTTTCTCCCCTTCCCAACTCAGGTTGCGAATCGAGAAGTACCCAGTTATGACATCAGCGAGTCCGTAGAGCAGTCGAATGTCCAATGCCGTCGCGTAGTCCAGATCATCCGCTCGGAGCATCCGCCGATTGTGCTGGCGGTCATAGTTGATCTTGTGCCACGCGCGGTAGGCGTCACTGCCTCTGGGCGCTAGGGCCGTCTCGGGCCACTGGCGAGCCGCTCGCTGTGCAGTCGCTAGCCGACCTCCGTAGTCAATCACGATTCGAGCATCGGCCACGAAGGACGCTATCCGTCCCACCCACGTATCGGGAGGCACGGGCGGATCGGCACTCGCGATCGTGTCAATCTCGCCGGTCGTCGCAAACAGCAGATCGCCTAAGCGACCGTCGATCCACGTGACTCCCACACGGAGATTGGACCACTCTTCGCCAACAACAATCAGCAGATCGATGTCGCTCGCATCCGTGAGCGGCGTGTCTTTTGCAGATCCACCGATCGCAGCGCCTGCCACATCCCTCTGCGTCGCGAGCTGCTGCACAACCTCGTCTAGCGTCGTGCCCGACGCAGGCGACGATTGGGCGCGATACATCGAGCTTCGGCGTCTGTTACGTGATTCGTCTGGAGTCATCTCGGACACTCTGATCTTGGCCGCTTAGGGCACGTTTCGCAAAGTGCCCGCTCTGTCTCGGCGGTGAAGTGGAACACACATCCTAGAATCGTCTGACTATGGTCACCCTTCCGCAGAGCGGCACCCGCGCGGGCTTTGAGATTGCCGCCGAATTCCAACCAGCCGGCGGCCAGCCCCAGGCTATCGACCAACTGGTTGACGGCGTCCAGGACGGTCACCGCGCCCAGACCCTGCTGGGCGTTACCGGCTCAGGCAAGACCTTCACGATCGCCAACGTCATCCAGCGCATCCAGCGTCCGGCGTTGGTGCTGGCCCACAACAAGACCCTGGCCGCCCAATTGGCCACTGAGCTCAAAGAGTTCTTTCCCCGCAACGCCGTCGAGTACTTCGTCAGCTACTACGACTACTACCAGCCCGAGGCATACATCCCCCGCAGCGACACCTACATCGAGAAAGAGACCGACATCAACGCCGAGATCGAGAAGCTGCGCTACTCCACCACCCGGTCACTGTTCGAGCGTCGCGACGTGATCGTGGTGGCCACCGTCTCCTGCATCTACGGCATCACCCCGCCCGAGGACTACGGCGACATGAGCCTGTCGCTGGAAGTCGGCGGCGAATACGACCGCACCCGCCTGCTGCGCGTCCTGGTCGGCCTTCAGTACACCCGAACCTCGGCCAGCCTCGAACACGGGCGCTTTCGAGTACGCGGCGAGGTGCTCGAGGTCTACCCGCCATACGACGACTTCGTGCTTCGACTGGAGTTCTTCGGCGATGAACTCGAACGGGCGGTCCGTCTGGAGCCGCTCACCGGCGAAATCCTTGAAGAGCTTTCCAGTCTCACCGTCTACCCGGCGCGCTTCTATGTCACCCCCATCGAGCGCTTGCAACGCGCCATCGAAGCCATCGGCCAGGAACTCGACGAACAACTCGCCCGACTCGAAGCCCGCCGCAAGGTGCTGGAAGCGGCACGACTACGCCAGCGCACCAACTTCGACATGGAGATGCTACGCGAGACAGGCAGCTGCACCGGCATCGAGAACTACAGCCGCCACCTCAACGCTCGCGAAGCCGGCGATCCGCCCTGGGTACTGTTGGACTACCTGCCAGAGGACTACCTGCTCGTCGTCGACGAGTCCCACGTCACGCTGCCCCAGGTGCGCGGGATGCTGGCCGGTGACCGCGCCCGCAAGGAAGCGCTGGTCGAGTACGGCTTTCGGCTGCCTTCCGCCTTCGACAATCGTCCCCTCTCCTTTGAGGAGTTCGAGCAACACATCAAGACCGCCGTCTTCATGTCGGCCACGCCGGGGCCATACGAATATGAGCACAGCGAACAGATCGTCGAACAGATCGTGCGACCTACCGGACTGGTGGACCCGGCCATTGAGGTGCGCGCCACCGAAGGCCAGATCGACGACCTCATCGCGGAGATCAACAAGCGAGTTGATGTCCACGAACGTGTGCTCGTCACCACCCTCACCAAGCGCATGGCCGAGGATCTCGCCGAGTATCTGGCCGAGATCGGCGTCAAGGTTCACTACCTGCATTCCGAGATCGACACCCTGGAACGCGTCGAAATCCTCAGCGACCTGCGTCGCGGGGTGTACGACGTCGTGGTCGGAATTAACCTGCTGCGGGAGGGCTTGGACCTGCCCGAGGTAAGTCTCGTCGCCATCTTGGATGCCGACAAAGAAGGCTTCCTACGCTCTGAGACTTCGTTGATTCAGACCATCGGCCGCGCCGCCCGCCACCTACACGGGCGGGTGATCATGTACGCCGACCTGGTTACGCACAGCATGAAGCGCGCCATCGACGAGACCTACAGGCGACGCAGTCTGCAGGTGGTCTACAACGAGCAACACGGCATCACGCCCGCATCCATCGTCAAGAGCCTGCGTGACCTCACCGAGCGCGTGGCCCAGGAAGCCGGCCACGACGGCTTGGCCCAGGCCGCCGAGGAGTCCCCTGCCTACGACATCGGCTTCCGCCGCACCAACGACCTGTCCCGCGTCGAGCTGGCCCAAACCATCAAAGACCTCGAACGCCAGATGCGCCTCGCCGCCGACAGCCTCGCCTTCGAAAAAGCCGCCGCCCTCCGCGACCAGATCAGCGACCTGCGCCAGGACCTGGAGAAAACCAAGGTCTAACCTCGCGTCTCGAGGCAAGCACTCCTGCCCCCTAAGAAACCCGAAACCGATCCGTCCGAACATGCTGCCCGTTCACGTGCAGCGCAATCTCCAGTGGGCCGATCGACCCTGCCGAGTAGCCGTTCGGGTTGTGCCAGATCACTTTGTTGTAGCCGCCGCTGCACCGGTCGCCGACTTCCTCGCACCACACCAGGGGATAGGTTGATCGAGTCAGACCGTCCGGCCAAATCCAGTGCGACTCGACGATCCAGCCCGCCGGCCACCATTTCACAAGGTAGACCGCGCAGAAAGATTCCGGCAGCGGGTTCCCGGGCAGTGAGTCCAACCCAGTCAGGGGTTGGTCCGAACCGGAGGTACAGTCCCCGTTCGTGGCTAACTCGACCGCCTCGATCAACGCTGAAGGATGCGGCAGGGGCTCCGGCTCCGGCAGTGGCGGCAGACTCCCGGCGCGGTGGCGGGTGATCCAGTCGTCAACCGTGCGGCGCACCCGATCACCGTCAAGCAGAAGATTGACGGACTCGACCCTGGCAACGCCCCCGAGCTTGGCGTTTGCCACGCCAACGACCCCCCCACGCAGACTGAATGCGGGCCCGCCGCTGCTCCCCGGGTTAGCGGTGGCATCGGTCTGCAGCCAATCGGGATGCCGTGCCGAAAAAATGCCCCGTGTGACTGTCAGCGTATCGAAGCAAAGTGGATATCCCAGGATGACTAAATCCTCCCCAAGCCCCAGGTTCAACGAACTGCCAAAGGGGGCAAACGGATGGCCGGTTCCCGGCAACCTGAGCAGCGCCAGGTCCGACTCGGGATCGTCGGCAACCACCGTGGCCTGCTGCTCCTGCCCGTCGTGCGTTCCAATGACTGCCTGCCGCGCTCCATTAAGCACGTGACTGGTAGTAACCACGTAGCCGTCCGCCGTCGCCACGAAGGCGCTCCCGCAGCTCTCGTCCGCAGTTCGGATATAGCGAACCGAGTCCTGGGTTCGCTTTACCAGTTCAGCGACGGAGAGTAGCGGCTCCGCGGCTGAGGGCGTAGCGGCGTCGAACACCCAGGCAAAGACGCCCCGCACGTCGTTCCGGTGATCGCTCCGGCAGGCGGACTCCGCCTCCGCGCCGAACACTCGCTGATAGATTCCGACATTCCTGTGGTTGCCCAGGTGGTTCTCCACGATGTCGTTGAGCTCCACGCAGTCGGAGGGCCAAACCTGCGCCGGCGGACTCAGCGTCGTCGCGGGTGCGGTTTCCTCGAATGCCCAGGAAAAAACACCGCGCATGTCCGCCAGGTGATCGCGCTGGCACCCGTTCTCGGCATGATCGCCAAGTGCGCGCTGGTAGATCCCTACGTTGGCGTCGTTGCCCAGATGGGCCTCGACCATGTCGTTCAAATCGACGCACGTCGTCGGCCACTGTGCCTTGGTTGGCGTCGTGAGAACCAGGGCAGTTGCAAACACAGACGATGCAACGAGGGCTGCCCGTAAAAAACGGATCACACCGCAGCCTCGTTGCGCGCCCGCCAGCTCGTGTTCGCCGGGAAATCTAGCGGCGCCACCTTGCCCACAGACGTGCTCCAGATCATCGACCGATCGGGCTCGGTCAACCGCCGGCTCGATGTTGAGCTACATCGCCAACAAGCCTTCGTGTCAGGCGATCTGTCGCCACCGCCACAACCACGAGACACTTGGTCCACCGGGCAAGCGACGCTACGCCGGTGGCGAAGTCTGGCCGTAGCCGTTCCATCCCCAGCATGCCAGGATTCCATCGGTCTTGAGTACGCATGTGTGGCTGTGCCCGGCGCCCACGGTGGAAAACGACCCCGCGGGCGTGATGGACTGTCCGACCAATTCTCGGCCTCGTTCCCTGTTCGAGCCCCAGCACGCGACCGTGTGGTCCATCCGCACGCCGCACGAATGGTGGAGGCCGGCGTCAACGGAGCGGAACGCACCGGACGGCGGCGTGGCCTGGCCAAGATCATTGGAACCCCAGCAGGCCAGCGTGCCGTCGGTTCGCACCCCGCAGTTGTGGTACAACCCGGCGCTGACTGACTGGAACGCGCCCGTCGCGGGTGTCGTTTGCCCGTGGCTGTTCGATCCCCAGCAGGTGACAGTCCCGTCCGTTCGCACGCCGCAGCTGTGGGACGCTCCGGCACTTACGGATTGAAACGGTCCCGGTGGCGGGCCGGCTTCGCCCTTGCTGTTGTCCCCCCAACAGGCCACAGTTCCGTCGATCCTGACGCCGCAGGTGTGAAAGGTGCCAGCGCTGACGGACTGAAACGCGCCCGGCGGCGGTGTCGCCTGACCGACGTGGCTGTCGATGTAGGCGATGTTTGTCCCCCAGCACGCCACCGTGTCGTCGGTTCGAACCCCACAGGTGTGATACAGGCCGGCGCTTATGGACTGGAACGTACCCGTCGGTGGGTCGGCCTGGCCGTAGTACACGCCTCCCGCGCTCGTATTGAGCCCCCAACAGGCGACGGTTCCATCCGTG
Organism: Chloroflexota bacterium; assembly: GCA_022824865.1. Taxonomy (GTDB): domain Bacteria; phylum Chloroflexota; class UBA11872; order UBA11872; family UBA11872; genus UBA11872. Next base: position 12,481 of record JAJDZD010000002.1, read on the forward strand.
CGAATGGCGCAGTTGTGAAACCCGCCAACCGCGATAGCTGTCCATCCCGGCGCCGGTGGCGACGCGGCAGCCGCTGACCCGGCGCCACTCAGCGAAGAATCGTCGAACGCCCAGGCAAACACGCCGCGCACGTCCGCACGATGGTCGTTCCGGCAGGCTGGCTCGGCCTGCTCGCCGAAGACGCGCTGATAGATCGCCACGTTGTTGTCATTGCCCAGGTGCGCCTCAACAATGTCATTCAGTTCCACGCAGTCGGTCGGCCAGGCAAGGAGCGGCAGGTTGGGGTCGGTGCCTGGGGCCTCGAGGTCGAACGCCCAACCAAACACGCCGCGCACGTCCTCGCGGTGATCGGTTTGGCAGCCCTGTTCCGCCTCCGCGCCGAACACCCGCTGATAAATCCCAACGTTCCCATCGTTGCCGAGGTGCGTCTCCACGATGTCATTCAGATCGACGCACGTCGTCGGCCACTGCGCCAACGCCGGAGGCGCCATCACCCAGGCGGCAGCCACCGCCAACGAGGCAAGCAGAACCGCTCGGAGGTAGCGCATGGGGCAGCAACCTTGGCAGAGAAGCATTTGAGTAGGCGCTGGCCGGGAGCTTAGCAACAAGACCCGGATCGACTACAGGTTGACCAGACGATTTCGGATCGTTTCACAGACAGACTCAAGCCGTTGCCGGTTGCCCAAGTCCCTGCCCATCCCCCACACTCCGCCGGTGCCCGAAGCTTTCGGGCTATAACCGCTGATCGGATCGCTGCCCATCAACTCCTTCCTCTGGCCGCTGATTCGGCTGCGAGATCGTGTGGCGCCCGCCCTGGCCTACAAGCAGTACTCCCGCCTCTGGCAGGCCAACGTAGGCAGCCAGGTCGCCTTCTGGATGCAGCAGGTCGCGCAGGCGTGGCTGGTACTGGAACTCACCGGCTCAGAGTTCACGCTGGCCCTGTTGGCGTTCTTCCGTTCCGTCCCCATGCTGCTGCTTTCGCCGCTGGGCGGCGTGCTGGCCGACCGTCTGGATCGACGCCGCCTGGTTTTGGTGGCCCAACTGATCTTGGCTGGTCTGATGCTGACGATCGGCATTCTGGTGGCCACCAATCGGGTGCATGTCGCACATCTGGCTGTGTCTTCGCTGATCGTGGGCACCATGTTTGCCGTTAACGTGCCCGCCCGTACCGCCCTCGTGGCCGGGCTGGTGCCGCGCCAGCACCTCGCCAACGCCATCGGCCTGCACAGTGCCACCCTCAACTCGGCCCGCATCTTCGGTCCCGCCGTAGCCGGGCTGGTGCTCGGGGCCGTCGGCATTGCTGCGTCCTACTTCGCCCAGGTGGGCGGTTATCTGTGGAGCAGCCTCAACATGCTGCGGGTCGTCCCGCCCCCGCGGACGTCGCGGCCGCGCTCCTCAACCTGGGCCGACATGCGCGGAGGCTTCGCCTACGTGGCCCGCACCCGCATCATGTTCGCGCTCATGCTGTTGGCGTTGGGCCCTTCCCTCTTCGGCATGCCGTTGATGATTCTGCTACCGGCGTTCGTGCGTAAGGACTTGGCCGGAGGCCCTGAAGCCGTGGGTTTCCTCATGGGCGCTTTGGGCGTCGGCGCATTGGTGGGGTCGGCGCTGGTTGTGACGTTCTCGCGGTTTCGCGACAAGGGCCGCGCCCTGGTTGCGGCGATTCTCACCTATGGTGCGTTGCTGATTCTCCTGTCATTCACTCGCTCCTTTGCGGCGGCGGCCGCCGTCGTGGTCTGCATGGGTTTCAGTCAGTCGGTCTACATGTCGGTCAACCAGATGGCCCTGCAATTGCTCGTGCCGGACGCCCTCCGCGGGCGTGTTATGGCGCTGCGCATGATGACCTTCGGCCTCTCGCCCATTGGCTTGCTGCCGCTGTCCGTGGTCGCCGAGAATCAGGGCAACCCAACCGCCATCCTGCTCGGTGGTCTGGCCACGCTGGCGGTCGGAATCGGCGTCCCGCTGTGGGTCCGTGATATCTGGCGTCTGCGCCCCGACGAAATCAATCCTGACGGTTTGGCGGCACCTCGCTCGGCCACCTGACCTCACCGGCCCCACATCCCGCGGGCGGTCGGATACTCGTACGATGGCCTGAGTCAGGCGTCAGAGAAGCAGCCGTGCAATCCGTGTTGCGAATCCGTCTGATTCACTGGAACGCCGCCGAGGCCGAAGAACGCGCCACGCGCCTCACGGATCCCGACTTCCAGGTCGACCACGCTCCACTGGACCCCGCCGGCCTGCGGGTGCTGCGCACCAATCCGCCCGACGCTCTGCTGATTGACCTGGGTCGGCTCCCCTCCCACGGTCGCGACGTCGGCGTGGCCATGCGCCAGACCCTAGCTACCCGCGGGCTTCCACTCGTCTTTGTCGACGGCGACCCCGCCAAAGTCGAGCGCGTTCGCCAGCTCCTCCCCGATGCGGTCTACACCGACTGGCCCAACATCCAGCCCGCGCTGCGCCAGGCAATCGCTAACCCTCCGTCCCAGCCCGTGGTACCCGAGTCCGCCCTGGCTGGCTACTCCGGCACGCCCCTGCCCCGAAAGCTCGGCATCAGACCCGGCTACGCTGTCGCCATCCCCGGCGCGCCTGACGACTTCCCAAAGACCCTCGGCCAACTGCCCGAAGACGTGGTCCTCCGCCGCCGCGTCCAGGGCCGCTGCGACCTCATCGTTTGGTTCGTCGGGTCCCGACGCCTGCTGCGACAGCGCGTCCAGCGCTACGGCCAGAAGGCAGGCCCCGGCGGCCTCTGGATCTGCTGGCCAAAGAAGGCCTCAGGCGTCACGTCCGACCTCTCCGAGCGCGTCGTCCGTGAGACCGGCCTCGCCAGCGGACTCGTCGACTATAAGATCGCCGCCATCGACCAGACTTGGTCCGGTCTCCGCTTCACCCGCCGCAAGCCCCGCTAACCTCGCAGCGCCAGCACCATCTTCGAGTCAGATCTAGCTGCCAGCGCCAATCAGTTCCGGGATTTCGCTCAGCGTGTCAATGGCCTCGCCACGCCACGAACTCCGCTCCGAGTCGTAAGTCGCCGCCCTCGTCGCAGGCGTCCTGATCAGCACCGCCCGCATCCCGACCCGCGCCGCACCTGTAAGTTCGTGATTGCCCCCATCGCCGACGTAGATACAGGCGGCCGGTCCCACGCCCAGACGCTCGCACGCTCGCCGATAGAAGTCGGAGTCCGGCTTGACCAACCCCTCCACGCAGGAGAACAGCGGCTCGTCGATCAGGCCGGCATAGGGCGACGACGGCCACAGATCCGGTACGTCCGCCGAGCAGTTGCTGAGCAACGCCGTGCGCAGGCCCATCCGTCGCAAGCGCCGTAGCGTGGCAACGGCGTCACCTCGAGGCCGCAGTGTTCGCCGCGAGAACTCCACGCGAATCTCAACCGCTCGTCGGATTGCCGTCTCGTCCGCCTCCCCGTCCATTGCCTCACAGACGCCTCGCAAGTCGGCCTCGATTGACCCGGACCTTCCGTCAAACCGCTCCCGCCACAGGTCAAACCACCTCTGGGTGAAGGCCTCCGGGTCCATCCCGGCCGCCGCCGCGATGGCCCGCACCGACGCCTTGAATTCCCCGTCCTCCACCGGCGCCGTCAAGGTATTGAACAGGTCAAAAACCACCGCCTGCACCCTCACGCCCAGACCTCCATGGCGACTAGCCCGGGCCGGTGCGCCCTCGACCGGTCTGAAGTTCTATTCCCAGCGCACCGTGCTGTCCGCCGGCTGGTGGGCCAATCGAATGGCGTTGAACTCCTGCCAGGTCCGCACCACAGCCTCCGGCCGTGACCGGCTTCGCACCAGGAAGTCCGACTCCGGTGGATAGCAGGTGAGAGCGGCCTCGGGCAGCGACCCGTTCGCGCCGTCTGCACCGTTACTCGTGGCCGAGCCGTTCCGATCCATCGCCAGCGGCGGGAAGTTCGTCGGCAGGTCGGCGCTCTGGTAGCGGATGTCGATGCTCCAACGAATCACGTCGCTGCGATTCGGCGTGGAGCGGTGTGGTGTCCGGTTTGTCAGCAGAACCACCCCGCCACGGTCCACCGGCGTGGCCACCACGCGATCTCCTGGCAGGTCTGTTTCCAGAATCTCCAGATACGAACGCCGGCCTTCTTCGCCTGGATCCAGTTGCGTATGCCGAACAACCCCGCCCTTATGCACGCCCGGCATCACCTCCAGGCACCCCCGCTCGACCGTAGCGTCCACAAACGGCACCCACACCGTCAGGATCAACTCGTCGTCGCAAACGGGCTCGAAGTAGCCCGAGTCCTGGTGCCACGGCACTTCCCCGTGCCAGTGGCCCGGCAGCTTCGGGCGCAGCCGGTACACCGCCGACCCGATGATCTCGGGGCCGACGACGGACTCGGCGACGTCCAGCAACTCCTCGTTCGACACGAGCGCGAAGATCCCGTGCCCCTGCAGCTGTCCGTAGATCACCGACCAATACAGATCCTCGTACTCCTGGTGAATCTTCCACAGCCGAGTCTCGAAAGGCTCGTCCGCGTAGATGTGACTGAGCTTCCCGTCCGCCACGGCCGCCTCAGCATGCGCGTCAATGGCCTCGGTGATTTCGTCGATCGCCGGCTGCAGACCCGTCGGATCCAGCGCGTTCGGCACCACCAGGTACCCCTCGCGCTTGAAGAACGCCAATTGCTCGCTATTCAGCGACATTACGGGTCAGGCTCCACGTGAATCGTGTCATCCGTAGTCTCGCCCCTTGGCGGCTTCCTGTCACCCTTGGCAGGCGCTACAGCGGCCCGCTCACCGGCCTGCGGAACATCGCCGCCGCCATCCGCGGCGGCCACCACGACACGTCGATCAACCACCGCACCAGCGATGGCGTCGCCGGATGGCCTTCCCGGCCCCGGCGTGCCAACTCTCCCGCCCAGACCTCCGCGTACAGCGCATACGTCGCCGCCACCAGCGGTGGCCGGATCAGCTTGATCGCAATCCACACCTGCGCCGCCAGCGTCGCTGTAAACACTTCCAGCGCCGGTCCGGTTAGGGTCAGGTAGAACCCCATGAAGATCGCCGCCAGCGGCACTGCGATCGGCCCGGCGGTTATCACGAACGTCGCAAACACTCGCCCGAACTCGCGCCCGCTTAGCCGCCACGACTCCAACGCCGCCAGCGACCCCGGCACGTTCCCATGAACCGCGATAAACGGCGCCAACAGAGTGCGCGAATGCACGTAAACCCCGGTCCCTCCGATCACCACGATCCACAGAACGGCGACCAGAACTCCCGGGAAAGACTCCGCAAAGGCTGTCCGCTGATAGCTGATTAGCCCCAGCGTCAGAATCCCCACCGGTACCCAGAAGATCACGGTCGTGTGCAGATTGGTCCAGATATACCTGGGCAGCCAACGGGTTCCATCGTTCAGGTGGTGCCACAGCCCCGGCCGCTGCCCCTCGTGCGCTGCCGCCACGGCCTTCATGAACATCACCGGCGCAACCGTGCCCGACAACAGATTCAAGACCGTCGTCCCGGCCGTCCGCCCCAGCCCCTCAGGCACGTCGGCCGCGGTTATCCAAATCACCCCCGCCGCGGGCAGCGAAAACAGCACCATGATCGCCACAATCACGACTGGCGTGACCCGCAGCGTCGCCAGTCCCCGAGTTGCGTAGCGTGACCCCGCGCCCCAGGACTTCCTCACGATGGTGTGCGTTGAACGGGAATCGTCACGTCCATGCCCGTTGGTCTTGCGGCCGACTCAAACCGTACCGAAACCAACTCTACGCCCTCCGTCCGCATGCCAGAATGACCACCATTCACACCCGGCGTCCACCCATGCAGGAACTCGCACGAATCCAGATTGATGCCTCGCCTGAGGCAGTCTTCGACCTTCTCGCCGACAACACACGTCGCGGCGAATGGGCGGAAGGTATGGAGACGTTCGACTACACCTCCGACTTCGATCCCGAAGACCCCGTCGGCACCACCTTCACCCAACGCATCCGAGAAGGCCGCCGGGTCACCGAGTACCACGGTGAAATCACCACCTACGACCCGCCAAACGCCTACGGCTCGCAGGTGACCGGCGGCTCCTACTCGATGGTGGTCGAGTATCACCTCACCGCGGTCGATGGCGGCACCGAAGTTGTAAACGTCTGCGACGTAGACTCCTCTTCTCGGTTCGTCCGGATCATGGGCTTCCTCTTCAGCTGGTTCACCAGGTACCTCGGACGCAAGCAACTGCGCAAGCTCAAGGAGCTGGTCGAAGCGGCCTGACCCCGCCGCCCACCGCGGCCGCTCGCTAAGCGAGCGGCGCGGTGGCAAACACGACGTGGAACGGTACGCAGTAGATCACCACGGTCTTGTACTCGCTGACGTCGGTCCCGGCCGGAACCTCGTAATTCTGATTGCCGACGTTCCCCTTCAGCGGTCCCAGGTCCAGGTACTCGCCCAGGTTCTCGCTCCTGGTGATCCCCTCGGCCTTTGAAATCAGCACGCTCAGTGCCGGGCCGTTGGTCACCATAAAGTCCTCGAACCGCAGGATGTGACTGCCGTCCGGGCCGCGGAACATCGTGGCCGAGCCGGACCCCCGGTGGAAATCGTCGGCATCCATGAACATCCCCATGGCCACCGCCGCAGGTCCCGTGTCAGGCATGGCCGTGGGCGCCGGTGTTGCGGTTGCCGTCGCTGCGGCAGTTGCCGTAGCGGCGGGGGTTGCGGCCGGCATCACGGCGGTGGCTATCCCAGCCAGGCCGGCCGGCATCGGCTCGTCCATCATCGTGTCCGGCATCTGCGCGGCAACCTCCATCACTCGTTCCTGGACCTTGTCTCGATCATCCGGGCTCAGGGATTCGATGGTCTCGGTGCTCGGCATCGCCGCGTCAAACTCGGCCTTCAGCTCCTGTTTCTCTTCAGCCGGCATGCTGGCCATGGCCGCCGACGCTGGCATCTCGAACGGAAACGCCTCGTCCACGACATTAGTCACGAACAGAGGCGACACCAGCCACCAGCCAATCGCAACTGCCACGATGGCTCCCACGCCGCCGCCCGCCAATATGATTCGTCGTCGCATCGACATGTCAGCGCCCTCCTGCCCTCCGGCCTGTGGTTGAACTCGTCATTGCAGCGCCACAGCCGGCAACGCTCACTGCATTAATCTACTCTGCGCCGCCGGCTGACGTGATTTCCCCTACAAGTCGCAGGCGATGTTTCGCGTTGTAGGCCCGCGGATCGCAGCGTCGACAACTCACCCGCCGCCGGCCATAGCGTCGCAGGCGAGCTACCTCGTGTCCGGCCGGACAGCGGTACAGCCATCTGCCGCGCACCTCCAATTGCACCGTGGGACAAGCCCGCGGACGCGCCCCGATCGCCCGCATCCGCTCGCGAAACCACAACCCGTGCGGCTGCTCGTCCGGCGCGATGATGAACTGCTCCACGTGCACAAGCTCATGCACCAGCACCTCGTCGCGCAGGTTGAACCGTGAGCCCTGCACGTCGGCATCGCCGGCCGGTCCGTCCAGCAGACGCGCGATTCGCACAACAAAGGCCGACCGATCCGCATTCGCACGAACCGACCCAAGCTGCCGCACCGCGGCGGATGGCAGGAACCTGACCTTCGCCAGCGGCACCCTGTTGTCAAAGAGTTCGCCGTTGAACGCCTGCGCCCGCGCCTGCAATGAGGCGACGTACGCGGCGTCCGCACTGTTCATGTCGATGGGGCGTTGAACGCGGGTCTGTTGCCGGATCAGCCAACCTCCAACCGCGTTGCCAACTCGCTATTCCCTCCCGCACGCGCATAGTCCGCCGCCGACTTCCCGTCGTCCGCCCGCAGACCGACATCCGCGCCGTGTGCCAGCAGCGCCTCGGCAGTTGACGTGTCACCCAGATGCGCCGAGGTGTGTAGCGGCGTATTGCCACCAACCTGGCGGTTATTTGCGTTCGCCCCGGCGTCCAGGATCAGCCGAACGCAGGCAGTCCGCGTCTCGCCATTCGGCCCGGCCACGGCGGCATTGAGCGGCTGGTTGCGCAATCCGTTCTTGCTCACCGCCGTCAAATCAGCACCCCGCGCAAGCAGCAGTCGTGTCGTTTCCGGCTGCCCAGCCCACGGAGCCAGGTGCAGCAGCGTCCACCCATCCGGCGAATACGCTGCCAACAGCTCGGGATCGTCGTCCAATCTCGCCGCCAATTGCCCCTCGTCGCCCACAATCGCCGCCTCGAAAGCATCCAGTTCAGGCTCGGTCGCCAACAGCGCGGCAACCATCGCGTGCTGACCCATGAAGAATGCCGTCTGTATCGGCGAGAGTCCTTGGGCATTCCTTGCGCGCGTAACCCCGGGATCGCTGGCAACTCGAGCAGTCACCGCCGCAACGTCGCCCGCCTTTACCAGGTCAAAGATTTCGTCAGACACTCGGAGTTCGTGTGGCGGCTACTCACGCGGCCCGTGCGCGACCCACCCACCGTCCACCGTCAGGATGTGCCCGGTCACAAAACCGGCCTCATCCGACAGCAGGAAAACAGCCGCACCCGCAATCTCCTCGGGTACGGCCAGTCGCTTGAACGGAACGTGCGCAATCAACCGGTCCATCTCAACGCTGTCCCGCTCCTTGCCGGCGTTGAACAGCGGCGTGTCCGTGTACCCCGGCGCCAGCGCATTGACGCGCACGCCGTGTTCGGCGACTTCCAGCGCCATCACCTGCGTCAGCATCACCACCGACGCCTTGGACGTGCAGTACGCCGCCCGCTGCTTCACCGCGCGTTGCCCGTACATCGAGGCCACGTTCACGATCGAGCCGCTGCCGGTCGCCACCATGTGCCGCGCCGCCGCTTGCGCGCCAAAGAACACGCCCTCCACGTTCACGTCCATCACGCGCCGCCATTCCTCACGGGTGTGCTCCAGCGCGAACTGGCCGGAACCGGTCCCCGCGCTGCCCACCCAGCCGTCCAGCCCGCCAAGCTCGCTAACGGCCAGCTCCACCAGCGCTTCCTGGTCATCGTCCGCAGTCACGTCGACTATCCGCGTCACCGCCCGCCGACCTATGCCCTCGATCTTTGCCGCCGTCTCTTCCAACCCGTCGGCGTCAATGTCCCCCAGTGCCAGGTCGGCCCCTTCGGCCGCCGCCGCCAGCGCGCAGGCCCGCCCAATCCCCGAGGCGCCCCCAGTGATTCCGATGACGCGATTCGCGAGCCGCATGCTCGGATCCCCATCCACTCAGTGCCTGCCATCCACCGCTCAGCCTAAGGCACGCGCCGTCGCCGACCCCGTGGGTGTGGCCTTTCGCACGACACGCCCGCGCTCTCACCCCCTAAGCTGAGGCAAGCGACCACGACGCGGATTCAAGGAATGAAGGCTCCACAACTGACCCGGCGACGCGCGCTTGCCCTGGCAGGGATGGCCGGTGTGCTCGCCGCCTGCGGCCCGGAGCCTGCGGAGCAGTCGGAAGCACCAGCCGCCGAGGACGACCTGGCAACCCGCATGTTCACGACGCTGCGATCAACGACAAGCCTCGACGAACTCGAAGCTGCCATCGAAGAGGCCGGCGCAAGCGGCGACCAGAGCTTCGTCTCGGTCCTGATCGAAGTCCTGCGCGCCCAGGAAATCGGCATCTTCCCCGGCGAGGGAGCCTCGGCCATTCGCGCCCTCAGTCAGCTCACCGGCCTCCCCGAACAACCCTGGCCCGACTGGGTCACCTGGTACGCCACCACCGACCTCGAACCCCCGCCCGGCTTCCGCACCTGGAAAGGCCGCATTTACAGCCGCATCGACGAAGAGTTCCCCTCGTTCTTCCGCGAGGACGCGCCATCCACGATCCGTGTGGAAGAAGTCGTCTGGGGCGGCGTCGCCCTGGATGGCATCCCGGCCCTCGTCAACGCCCGAATGCTCCCGGCGGCCGAAGCCGACTACATCACCCCCACCGAGCTGGTCTTCGGCGTCGAGATCAACGGCGACGCCCGCGCCTATCCCCTCCGCATCCTCGATTGGCACGAAATGGCCAACGATGTCGTCGGCGGCGTCCCGGTGGCCCTCGCCTACTGCACCCTCTGCGGCGCCGGCGTGCTCTTCGACACCCGCGTCGGCGACGCCACCTACGAGTTCGGCTCGTCCGGCTTCCTCATGCGCAGCAACAAGCTCATGTACGACCGCACCACCTACACGCTCTGGAACCAGCTCACCGGCGAGCCGGTGCTCGGCAGGCTGGCCGACGGCACCATCGAACTCAAACGCCTCCCGGTCGTCGTAACCCGCTGGCAGGCCTGGCTCGAGCGCCATCCCGACACCCAGGTGCTCAGCCTCGAAACCGGCCACCTGCGCGACTACACCCCGGGCAACCCCTACGGCAGCTACTTCGCCAGTCCCGAAACCATGTTCCCCGCCGGCGATCCCGCCCAGCGCCTGCCCGACAAGGCGCGCATCTACGCGCTCCACATTGATGGCCAGCCCCACGCCCTCGCCACCGCCGACGTCGTCCGCGAGAGGGTCGTCAACGACCAGGTCGGCGACACGCCAATCGTGGTCATCGCGGGCGGCCCCGACCTCAAGGGCGTTGGCATTGATCGCAGGGCTGGTCCGGTCGTCTGGGACGCCGGCGCCGAAATCCGCGCCTACGAGCGCACAGACCACACCTTCCAGCCCACTGATGGCACCGAGCAGGTGCTCGATGCGCAGGGACGCCCCTGGCGCATCACCGAGGACGCCCTGGTCGGCCCCGACGACCAGATGCTCATGCGCCTCGGCGGCCACCTCGCCTACTGGTTCGGCTGGGTCAGCTACTTCCCGCGCACCGCCCTCTACGGCGAATAGAGACCTTTTCACAACTCCCCTCGCCCTCGATAGAGGGACCGCTCTTGCCCCCTCTCCCCGTGGGAGAGGGTTGGGGTGAGGGTCTTCCGGGCAACCAAACCTCGGCTGCGCATTAGCCTCAAGAAAGGCGCCAACGGCCCGGCTAGAATCCGCCCGCCCAGGGCCCAGGACTCTGTACGTGGCTGCCCAGATCCAAGCCGCACGGGGCGTCAAGGTTCGTCGGGTCACGTCGGGCCCCGCCAGCCACTTCTTCGGCTACTACGACATGCCGTCGTGGGACATCTCTGGCCGCTACCTGCTCACGCAACGAGTAAACCTCGACGTCGAGATCCCCTCGGCCGACGACCCGGCCACCATCGGCGCCATCGACCTCGAAGACGACTGCCGCTTCCGCCCCGTAGCAACAACGAGCTCGTGGTCCTGGCAACAGGGCGCCATGCTCCACTGGCTCCCGAAACACGGTCCGACCACCATCGTCTACAACGACTGCGATAAGGACCGCTATGTCGCCCGCGTCACCGAAATTGACTCCGGGACCTCCCGCGCCCTGGAACGCCCCATCGCCGCCGTCAGCCACGACCAGCGCCGCGCCCTCAGCCTCAACTTCGCCCGCCTGCGCATCCGCCCCGAGGTCGGCTATCCCGGTCTCACCGACCCCTGGAAAGGCGTCGATCACCCCTCTGACGACGGCATCTACCTGGTCGACCTGCGCACCGGTGCCGCCGAGCTAAAGGTCTCCCTCGACCACATCGCATCCGTCCGCCCACACCCGTCCATGCACGGCGCGGTCAACTGGGTCAACCACCTCATCTTCAGCCCGGACGACACGCACGCGATGTTCGTCCACCGCTGGTGGCCGCCCGGCGCCCCCCGCTTCCGCACGCGCTTCATGCTGCTGCGCATCGACGACGGCTCGGTCCGCGAAATCTGGCCCACCCGCGCCTCGCACATGTGCTGGCGCTCACCCACCGAAATCCTGTTCTCGGCCATACCGGCGGACGTGCCGGACAGCCCGGAGTCCAGGTCGGCGCCGATGGGCTTCTGGCTGCTGGACGTGACCACCGGCGCCGCCCGCGCCGTCGGACGCAACGTCCTCCCGCCCGACGGCCACTGCAGCTATCGTCCCGGCGGCCGCTACGTGCTCATGGACACCCAACCGGAATCCGGTGGCCTCCGCCGCCTTCTCGTCTACGACGAAGACACCGATCGCGCCCTGGAGCTTGGCCGCTTCCACTCCCCGCCGCGCTACGCTGGCCCGGTGCGCTGCGACCTGCATCCGCGCTGGAGCCGTGACGGCCGGCAGGTCTGCATCGACTCCGTCCACGAGGGAACCCGCCAGATGTACGTGATCGACGCCGCCGAGGCGCTGGACGCCTGGCTCGAGGAGGCCTGACCCATGCCCACGCGACCCGGCCGCGACGTCTTGATGGAAGTCCTCGAAGCCGAGGGCGTCCAGTACATCTTCGGCAACCCCGGCACCACCGAGGGCGCCATCATGCACGCGCTCGAGGACCGTCCGGACCTCGAGTACATCCTCGTCGCCCAGGAAGGCGTCGCCGTGGGCATGGCCGACGGCTACGCTCGCGAGAGCGGCCGGCCCGGCTTCGTGAACCTGCACATCGAAACCGGCCTCTCCAACGGCCTCAGCCTCATGTGCAACGCCTACGCCGGCGGCACCCCCATGGTCGTCACCGCTGCCAACAGCTCCATCGGCAAAGTCGCCGAGGGCCGCACCGACCTGGTCGACCTCGCCAGCCCCTTCAGCAAATGGGGCGCCGAAGTCACCAGCGCCGACCAGATCCCGGCCGTCATGCGCCGCGCCTTCCGCGAGGCCAAGACGCCCCCCACCGGCCCCGCCTTCGTCTCGCTCGCCCAGAACGCCCTGGACGAAATGACGGACGTCCGAGTCGCCCCCTCCGGCGACCTCAGCACCGTCCTCACTCCCGACCCCCGGGAACTCCAGGCCGCCGCCCGCTTACTGGCGTCGGCCGAGCGACCGGCCCTGCTCGTCGGCGATCGCGTCGCCCAGTACGGCGCGGTCGAACAGATGGTCCGCGTGGCGGAGCTGCTCGGTACGCCCGTCTACGGCGCCTCCTACCCCACCATGATGTTCCCCACCTCGCACCCCCAGTGGATGCACCAGCTCCCGCCCTACGTCGGGCTATATCGAGAAGCCTTCGCCGACACCGACGTCCTCCTGGCCGTCGGCGCCCGCGTCTTCCACGACTTCTTTGCCCCCGCCACCGGCATCCTGGCCGACGACGCCCGCCTCGTTCACCTTGACATAAATCAAGACGCCATCGGACGCGTCGAACCGACCGACGTCGGCCTCTGGTCGGACCTTGGCATCGGTCTTGACGAGCTCTACGCCGCCGTCAGCGAACTCCAAACGCCCGCGCAGGCTGACGCGGCTAATCGTCGTGCCGAAAGTCTGGCTGCGGGCTACCCCGGTCGTCGCGCCGACCCACCGCCCATGGACGGCGCCCGGCCCATGCCCTCCACCGCCATGATGGCCGCGCTTGCCGAAGGTCTCCCCGCCGACGTCATCGTCGTCGACGACAGCATCTCCTGCCGCCCTGACCTGCACGCCGCCGTCACCTTTGACCAGCGTCGACGAGTCCAGGCCGAACGCGCCGGCGGAGCCATCGGCTGGGGCATGGGCGGAGCCTTGGGCGTGGCTCTCGCCGCTCGCGACCAGCGCGTCGTCGCCGTCATCGGCGATGGCAGCGCCATGCTCACCGTCCAGGCCCTCTGGACCGCCGCCGCCTACCGAATCCCCGTCGTCTTCTGCATCTGCAACAACGCCGGCTACCGCGTCCTCAAGCTCAACCTGCGCCGCTGGTTCGCCGACGTCCTCCACGAACCCGACCGCCCCAGCCGGTACCTCGGCATGGACCTCAACCAACCCTTCGACCTCGCCGCCATCGCCCAATCCATGGGCGTCCCCTCCGAACGCATCGAAAACCCAACCCGCATCGCCCCCGCCCTATCGCACGCCCTCAACCAAAACAGCCCCACCCTCCTCGACATCATCATCGACGGCAGCGTGTGAGTACGAGATCACTCCTGTCGCTACGCCTCTCCTGACGTGATGTATCGTTCACGATGGCCAGCATCGATAGACTGCCGCATACATCTAGTGCTTCAAGTGGGCGAAAGCACTCGCTGGCCTGAGCGTGCGTCGAAACTTCGGCTTTCGCCCCGGCGCAAGCGATCCCTCTGGCTGGCAAGCACACGGCCGCTACCCTCCCGCCCTCGCGCCGTCTGGCCGAGGCGGGACTCTGCGCTGGACCCGGCCTAGCGCCAGCGCTTCAAGATCCGCGAGTTCGTCCATGTCTGCTCGCGCAGTGAGTCGTCAACACGCCTGCGATTGCGGCTCGCGATGAAAGTCCTCCTTGCGCTAGCCGCAACCCTGGCGCTGGCCGCTGCTTACGTTGGGCCAGACGCCGCAACAACGGATCGGCCGCTCCAGCAGCGGCAGGCGGCGCCAGGCGCCGTCCAGGCCACGCCGCTTTCGGACTCAGTGGACGCCACGGAGCCGTCCAATCGTCTGCAACAGTCTTCCGCCTCCGAGTCGGCGACGCCGTGCGCTAATGGTGTCGCCGTGCCGGATCCGAATGCCAACCAAGGTCTGGTCCAGGACTGTGCGGTCTTGCTGGCCGCCCGCGACGCGCTCGCCGGCGAAGCTGAACTGAACTGGAGCGCGGACCGCGCCATTCATGACTGGCGTGGTGTCCAGGTCGTGCCTGACATTTGGGGCTCCCGCGTGGTCGCGCTGGAGCTTCCATTGAACGGTCTGACGGGCACGATTCCGCCGGGTCTGGGCGGGCTAACGGAGCTTGCGGTACTAAATCTGCGCGGCAACAAGCTGTCCGGCGCGATCCCGGTGGAGCTGAGCGCGCTCGAAAGGCTTAGCACCTTGGACCTCGCAGCCAACTGGCTGACCGGCGCTATTCCATCGGAACTTGGAGGCTTGGACTACCTGGACGAGTTGTCGCTCGCAAGCAACCAATTGACGGGCGTTATTCCGCCGGCGTTGGGTGCGCTCACGAACCTGGCCGAACTCAAGCTGTCGCAGAACCAGTTGACGGGAGCTATTCCGGCAGAGTTGGGTGCGCTCACCAGGTTGCGCGTGCTGTCCCTCGGGCAGAACCAGTTGACCGGTGTCATCCCGCCGGAATTGCGTCACCTCGTTCGCCTGGAAGCGCTGGACCTTGCTGGTAATCAGTTGACGGGCGAAATCCCATCTTGGCTGGGCACGTTGACCGATCTGCGAATCCTGTCCCTGGCCGCCAACCAGTTGACCGGTGATATCCCGGCGGAACTGAGCCGGCTCACGCATTTGCTGGTTCTGTCGCTCGGAATCAGTAACGTGAGGGGCGAAGTCCCGCAGTGGCTGGGCGGGCTTAGTGAATTGCGGCTCCTGCATCTCGGAGCCATGCAGCTGACCGGTGGAATCCCGGCTGAGTTGGGCGCGCTCTCGAATCTGGAATTTCTGTTCTTGGGATTCAACCAGTTGACAGGCTCGATTCCCCCTTCGTTGGGCGCGCTGGGTGAATTGGAATACTTGCATCTCGGGCACAGCCAGTTGACGGGGAGCATTCCTGCCGAACTTGTCCAGCTGACTGAGCTTCGGAGCCTGTATCTCTCGGGCAATGAGTTGACCGGACCTCTTCCGGCAAAGCTGGGTGCGCTGTCCGGATTGGAAGAACTGGACGTTGCGAACAATCAGCTGACCGGAACCATCCCGTCGTCAATAGCCGCACTCAGCGGCTTGCGTCGACTGGATCTCGGAGACAACCAGTTGGCGGGAGCGATCCCGCAGAAGCTCGGTGAACTCACGAAGTTGAGGTCACTTGATTTGAGCGCGAACCAGCTGGCCGGTTCGATCCCGGCAACGTTGGGCGCGCTCACGAGTCTTCAGCGACTGAGCGTGGCTCGGAACGAACTGTCGGGTGTTGTCCCGTCCACGCTGGGAAATCTGACGTCCCTCACGCACCTAGACCTGTCGCTAAACCAACTGCGGGGAGCGATTCCGCCGGAGCTAGGCGCGCTCACGCACCTCCGGTCGCTATCCCTCGCCGACAACCGGTTGACAGGAGGGATCCCACCAGAACTGGGCGCACTCATAGAGCTGGAAGCACTTGACCTAAGCGCAAACCAGTTAACCGGCGAAATCCCGGTGGAGTTGGGCGAACTCCAAGGCTTGCAACAGCTACTCCTGCGGGAGAACCGGCTGCAGGGCGGGATCCCGCTAGAGTTGGCCAAACTCACGAAGTTGGAAGGATTGGACCTCAGCGCGAACCGATTGACCGGTGAGATCCCGGCGGCGTTGGGCTCGCTTGCCGGGCTGAAGTCGTTGAGCATCGCCCAAAACGAAGTCACGGGCGCCATCCCCGCCGCGTTGGGCAGCCTGACTTACCTGACGCACCTGGATCTGTCCGTGAACCAGTTGACCGGCGCTGTCCCGGCGGTCCTGGGCGAGTTGACCGCCTTGACCTACCTGGACCTTTCGGAGAATGAATTGACGGGTGAGATACCGGCGGCCCTGGGCGGGTTAGCTGGCTTGACGCATCTGTACCTGGCGGAGAACGAATTAACGGGCGGGATCCCGGCGCAGTTGAGCGCGCTCGCCAACCTGGGAGCGCTCGATCTCAGCCACAACCGATTGGACGGCGAGATCCCGGCGTGGCTGGGCGAGTTGGCCCAATTACATTGGGCGGCTCTTGCGGATAACCGCTTCACGGGCGGAGTTCCGGCAGCCTTGGGCGGGCTGAGCGAGTTGACCTACTTGGACCTCGGCAGGAACCAGTTGACCGGCGAGATTCCGGCGGCCCTGGGCGAGTTGACCGCCCTGACCTACCTGGACCTTTCGGGGAATGAACTGACGGGTGAGATTCCAGCGGCCCTGGGCGAGTTGGCTGGGTTGACGCATCTGTATCTGGCGGAGAACGAATTGACGGGCGGGATCCCGGAGGAGTTGGGTGCGCTCGCCAACCTGGGAGCGCTCAATCTCAGCCACAACCGGTTGACCGGCGAGATCCCGGCGTGGCTGGGCGAGTTAGTCCACTTACATTGGGCGGCTCTTGCGGACAACCGGTTCACGGGCGGACTTCCGGCAGCCTTGGGCGGGCTGAGCAAATTGACGTACCTGGACCTCAATAACAACCAGCTGACGGGCCGGATCCCGCCGCAACTGCGGTCGCTCGGCATCCTGGAAACGCTGAATCTCAGCCGCAATGAGTTGAGCGGCGGAATGCCGGGCTGGTTGGGCGACCTGACCAATCTGACGCGGCTGGATCTGTCGGTGAACCAGCTGACCGGCGCGATCCCGCCGACGCTGGGCAACTTGACTTCCCTGACGCACCTGAATCTGGCGACGAACCAGCTCTCGGGAGACGTTCCTCTCGAGTTGGGTCGGCTCTCGAGCCTGGTGTGGCTATTCCTCGCCGACAACCAGTTTGCCGGTGAGATGCCGCGGGAACTGTGGGGCCTGACGAACCTGCAAGTGCTGCATCTAGGCGGTAATCGGCTGACCGGTGAGATCCCGGCGGCGTTGGGCTCGCTCACGGGTCTGGAGTGGCTGAGTTTCGCGGACAACGAACTGACCGGCGCGATCCCGCCAACGCTGGGCAACCTGACCGACCTGACGCGTCTGGATCTCTCGGTAAACCAGCTCTCCGGAGGCGTTCCTCCGGAGCTGGGCCGGCTCTCTGATCTCGAGTGGATGTCCCTCTTCAACAACGCACTGACCGGTGAGATCCCGGAGGAACTCGGGGGCCTGACCAACCTGCAATCGCTGCACCTGGGAGCCAACCAGTTGACGGGCAGCATCCCGGCGACGTTGGCCGAACTTGCCAGCTTGGAGTGGCTCTCCTTTGAGGACAACCAGTTGACCGGCGAGATTCCGGCGGCGTTGGGGTCGTTGACCAGGCTTAGGGAGCTTCTGCTCTGGAAGAACCAACTGACTGGCCCCATCCCGGCTGAACTTGGCGAGTTGGCCTCGTTGGAGATCCTGCGCCTCGAAGACAACCAATTGACTGGCGGCATCCCCGTCGAGTTAGGTTCGCTCACCAATCTGAAATGGCTTTCGCTTGCAAACAACCGGTTGACCGGCGCCGTTCCTCCCGCGTTGGAGCAACTCGCCAACCTGGAAACGCTTGACCTCAGCGGAAACAACCTGACGGAGCCGGTGCCGCGACGTTAAGTCGTCCGGCTGCCGTGACGATGGCATCGGTTACCGTATATTCCGTTGGCAATCTCCCCACTTGGGCCGTCGTGCGACTAGCTGTAACCCTCCTACTAACCGTGGCCATGGTTCTGCTGGTCGCCTGTGGCGAGTCTTCGAGTCCCGCTGATCAGCCCGTAACTCCCGCTGCGGAAACCGGGCAAGACGCTCAGACTCCGGCCGCGGTCACAACGACAGAAGCGCCGAGACAGCCGGAAGCCACGGCCGCTGTAGAAGCGACACCCACGGCGGCGCCAGCGACGGCAGCGGTAGCAACGCCCGCGCCCGAGGCTGAACCTAAGCCATCGCGAGCCGAACTGACGCGTCGATGCTCCAACGGCATCGCCGTGCCTGATCCGCAAGAGAATCTGGGGCTCGTTCATGACTGTGCCGTCCTGTTGTCGGTGCGTGACGAATTGGCGGGCTCGGTTCCCCTGAATTGGAGCCACGAGCGCGCCGTGCTGCTCTGGTGGGGCATCAACCTCGGCGGTGTTGAATCTCAACGAGTGGTAGGCCTCAACCTTGGTCAGGCACAGCTGTCGGGAGTCGTCCCTCCCGGATTAGGCGAGCTGGTGGCGCTTGAATCGCTGTCGCTGATTGACAACAAGCTGACCGGCGAGATTCCGCCCGAACTGGGCAACCTATCCAGGCTCGGGCTCCTACAGCTCTGGGGCAATCAGCTAACGGGCAGTATTCCTCCTGAACTGGGCAAGCTCACGAGCTTGAGAAGTCTCTCGCTCGACTGGAATCAGCTCTCGGGTGTGATTCCCCACGAGTTGGGGTCCCTTCGCCAGCTGGAGGAATTTAGCCTGAGCGACAATCAACTGACCGGCCCGATCCCACCTGAAATCGGTTCTCTGACCGAATTGCGATCCTTGTACCTCAACGACAACCAGCTGTCTGGAACCATTCCATCGGAGCTTGGAGCGCTGGTTCATTTGGAAGTTCTGGACCTGAGCAACAACAACCTGACTGGAGACATACCGGACGAGTTTCGAAACTTGGACAACCTGCGGGAGTTGAGCCTGGGAGGCAACCGGCTCACGCGCTGAATAGACGAGCGCCGCGCCTCCGGACACCCGAACACCCCCTGTGTCGGAGTGATTCCGAGCCCAATGGCGAGCATTCGTCAGGGAACCAATACAACCTTCCCAATCGGCCTCCGCCCCTCAATCGCCGCATGCGCCACCGCTTCCCCAAACGAATACGCCCCACCCACCACCGGCCGCAACTGCCCCAACTCGGCCAACTCAATTAGCTCCTGTATGATCTCCGGCGATTGTGCATCCGTGTTGCTCCCGACTGCCCCAGCCAGTACTTCGGCATGGACCTCAACCAACCGTTCGACCTCGCCGCCACCGCCCAATCCATGGGCGTCCCCTCCGAACGCATCGAAAACCCATCCCGCATCGCCCCCGCCCTAACCCAGGCCCTCGACCACCCCGGCCCCACCCTCCTCGACATCATCATCGACGGCACCGTCTAAGCCTTATGCACCTTGGAAGCTAGAGTGCTGAAACCTCCGAAGCCGCTCTCTATTCGAGATTCGCAGACACTGCTCGAGACCGAGAATGAGGGAACTCTCGAAAGGGCAATCAAGTTCGCGGGACCGCACTTTCGGAGATTTGGGACTCACGAGATTGACACTCTTTCATATCGAGTTGGCCAACGATATCGAGTCAATTGTCGAGTCGCACATTTGACACATCCAAACCGATCGTTGTCAGTTCAGGCAGATCGGAGTATCAAGACTGGTGTTGTTACAACAGTGCGGATGATTCTTGCTCTAGTCGCGGCCGTCACGCTAATTGCATGCGGAGGTGAGCGTCAGTTCACATCCTCGGCGAGTTCATATCGGGCTCAGTCGGCTCCAATTGTGGTATCCGAGCCGCCGAATGAGCCGGAGCCGACACCAATTTGGGAGCCGACACCTTCTCCGAGAGTTTCAGCGACTCCCACGGCAACGACGCCATGTTCGAATGGCGTTGCTGTCCCGAGTCCCCAGGGCAATCCGCTCCTCGTGCGTGACTGCGAAGTGCTCTTGGAGATTCAGTCCGAACTCGCGGGCGGTGCCCAACTGAATTGGAGTGTGAATCGAGCGGTAGATGATTGGAATGGAGTTAGTCTTGGTGCTCTGATTCCACGCCGGGTGGTTGCTTTGGATCTTGCCTTCCGTCAGTTGTCAGGGACCGTTCCTAAGCAGTTGGCGACGTTGGACAAGCTAAGGTACCTAGATCTTTCAGGTAACCAACTGATGGGTACGATGCCTCAGGGTTTAGGGGTGCTGAGTGACTTGCGATGGTTGAACCTCTCTTATAATCAGCTATCTGGAGAGATCCCAGCCGAACTGGGTTTGCTGACCAACTTGAAGGAGCTTAGGCTCGCAAGTAACGAGTTCAACGATTTGATTCCAGCGGAATTGACAGAGCTAGAAGACCTGATAGAGCTAGATCTTTCAAATAATCAGCTAAGAGGCGAGATTCATCCAGAATTCGGTGAGATGACTAGTCTCAAGAAGATTAATCTCTCTTCTAATCGACTGACCGGTGATATCCCCTTTCAACTTGGATCTCTTACTAATCTCAAGGAATTGTATCTTGGTGGCAACGAGCTAAGAGGAGGAATTCCTGCGGAATTGAGTAAGCTGACCAACCTTGAGAGTCTGAACCTCTCCGGCAATCTGCTGACTGGAGTGATTCCGGCAGAGTTGGGCATGCTGTCCCGCTTGAGAAGCCTGACACTGTCACAGAACCATCTGATCGGTACGATTCCCGGGGAACTCGGGCAATTGAAGAGGCTCAGCAGCTTATGGCTTGGATCCAATCGATTAACAGGTAGTATTCCAAAAGAGTTGGGAACTTTGGGCAGATTAGAGATTCTTCGGATCTGGGGAAACCAATTGACTGGTACGATTCCTTCCGAATTGGGTGAACTTGCGAACCTCAGGGTTCTGATTCTTTCTGACAATCAGTTGACAGGAGTGATCCCGTCTGAGTTAGGAAAACTCTCCGCGCTTGCTAGTTTGCAACTTGAGCAAAACGGTCTTTCCGGTACAATTCCAGTGCAACTTAGCACGCTTTCCGAGCTTAGATATCTGTCTCTAGGATCTAACAATATCACTGGCGTTATACCTGAATGGTTAGGTGACCTTTCCAATCTTGAAGTACTATCTCTCTGGGGAAATCAACTGGTTGGTGAGATACCGGTAGGATTAGGCGAAATAGCAGGCTTGAGGGAGTTGCGTCTTGGGGGCAACCAGCTCACTGGTATGGTGCCGTCCAATCTAGGAAAACTCGCGGACCTAGAAGAGCTGGGATTATGGGGTAACAACTTGCAGGGACAGATTCCTTCTGAACTGGGTGAGCTAATGCATCTGCGGGAGCTGTATCTCGGCAATAATCAACTGGTTGGTCGCATTCCAGCGGAATTTGGGAGACTTCATCGCCTTGAGGTGTTATCACTTTGGGGCAATAGACTCGCAGGTACAATTCCGCCGGCGTTGAGTTCGTTGGCTAATCTCCTAGAGAAGCTGCATCTCGGTGGCAACCAATTGACTGGGCAAATTCCGTCGTGGCTGGGTTCGTTTGCTCGACTTGAGGAGCTCTCGCTTTGGGGAAATCAGTTGACAGGTTCGATACCGTCAGAGTTGGGTTTGCTCACTGAGTTGAGGCTACTGGATTTGTCGACTAACCAGCTGTCAGGTTACGTGCCTCCGGGATTGGATGAGCTAGCGAAGATTGAAGTGCTTAGACTGAGTGGTAATCGACTAACAGGAACTGTCCCCCATCTATAGCCGAATGCCAAACGTTAATCCGTAAGGGTATATTAGAATACCAAGATGTTGTGATGCGGTGTTATCTGGCACTTACAAGACTCCGCCATCGGAACGTCCGCCTCGATCACCGCATCTGCGGCCGCCGCTTCCCAGGATTGTTTGTTCCGCCGACTGCCGTCCACAGGTGGCTCGCTGCGGATGGGTCCAGTAGCTCGCGCACCGTTTCGCGCGTGAGACCCGTTCAATCCTGCATCCACGAATCGCCCGGCATGATGCGCAGCATGAACTCGTCAAACATCGGCACCGTAAACGCAGTGTCGCCGTGACTCGGACTCCAGACCATCCCCTTGTTGATTAGCTGACCGCGAGTCGGTCCTAGGGAAGGAGCGCGTCGTCCAAGTGCCTGCGCGATTTCTCCCGAGCGGTGAGGTCCCGGTCCAAGTTGAGCCATCGCGCGTAGATACCGTTTCTGGGAGGGCGTCAGCCGGTCGAACCTGACCAGGAAGAAACTCTGATCGAGGCCGGCGACCGCCAGGATTGACGCGGCTTCAACGTCGTCCGGCGTGATGGGGGAAGTCTCGGCAACATCCCACGTCTGCTTGCCCCACTCCTGGAGAAAATAGGGATAGCACTGCGTCTTCTCGATGATGAGTCCGAGGGCGTTCTGCTCGATTTGCACGCCTTCTGCCATCACCGGCTTGGCTATGGCCAGCTTGGCGTCGTCGGGCGACAGAGCGGCAATCTCCGGGAACTCGAACAGCCGTTCGGCGTATGACTTGGCCCGGCCCATTCGTCCCCGCACCTGCGGCAGTCCCGCGCCGATCATGGTCACGGGAAGCTGGCGTTGGGCCGCTCGATGTAGAGCCGTGATCAGCGCGGCCAACTCGTCCTCCGCCACGTACTGAAGCTCGTCAATGATCAGCGCCACGCAGCTTTCATCCGCCCTCGCCGCCTCACCAACGGTCTGCAGGAGGTCCTGGAGATCGGTCTCCAGGTCACCGTTGTCGGCCAGCCCCGGTTCGGGATCGAAGTCAAGGCCGATTTCGATGTCTTGGTATTTCACCTTGAGCGCGTTGGCGAAACCAGCAAGCGCTCGCAATCCGCGCTGCGCCAGGTGTCGGGCCGCCGCTTGGCGAGAGAGTCGCAGAAGGGCCTGACGCAGTGGCGGCGCCAGGATGGACGGAAGCGACCGGTCTTCAGGCGCTTCCACCGACAGCGCATACATGCCCTGGACCTCGGCGTCTTCCCTGATTCGGTCCAGCAACACGGTCTTGCCTACGCCACGCAGGCCCACCATCAGCGTGCTCTTGCTCGGACGCCCAATCCGAATCCGCGCCAGCGCGATTCGCGCGGCCTCGCGCAGGTCGTCCCGGCCCGCCAACTCCGGAGGCCGCGTGCCCGCTCCCGGGGCAAATGGATTCTGAATTGGGTCCATGGAAGAGTCTATAGCAAAATTAGCCGGTTTATGGAAAAACCATAAACTGCCTAAACTCGCTATAAACCAGCTGGTCCCGTCAGATCCTGACCAGACAGGGCTGCTGCGAAGGCTGAAGGCGTTGCCCGCAAGTCAGGGGACTAGCACAACCTTCCCAATCGGCCTCCGCGCCTCAATCGCCGCATGCGCCGCCGCCGCTTCCGCGAACGGATACGTCCCACCCACCACGGGCAGCAACCGGCCCGTCTCGGCCAGCTCAATAAGTTCACGCATGATCTCCGGCGCGTGCGCATCCGCGTTGCTCCGCCCGCCCCAGCCAATCAGCCTCAGGTTCTTCACCCAGAACGACCAGAACTCCACCGTTCCGGTCCCGGTAAACGAGTTCGATCCCAGGCTCACCAGCCGCCCGCCCTCGGCCATCGCGCGCGGACTCTGCTCAAACACATCGCCGCCCACGGGGTCCCAGACCACATTCACGCCTTCGCCGTCGGTTAGCCGCAGCGTTTCCTCGATGACGTCGGCCTTGAGCGAGTTAATCACGTGATCGGCACCCAGCGACTGCACCAGGTCCAACTTCGCGTCGCTGCTCGCCACGCCAATCACCGTCGCCCCGAAGTGCTTGGCCAACTGCACCGCCAGCACCCCGGTCCCGCCCGCCGCCGAGTGAACTAGCACGGACTCGCCGGCAGTCAATCCGGCCGCCACCCGAAGCGTGTGGAATGCCACCGGCGCATAGTCAAACGCCGCCGCCTCCACCGGGCTGAAGTTGGCGGGCATCGCCGTCGGTCCCGGCGCTTCCGGGGTGCCCACCGAAAGACCGCTGGCTGAAACCACCCCGTACTCCACGTACGAACCTGGCCGTAACCCTCCCGTCAGGTGCCGCTCGCCCACCGCCACGTTGTCCACGTCCGCGCCGCACTCCACGACCTCCACGCAGGCGGTGCCTCCCGGAATCCGCGGCAGCGGCGCCAGCCCGTAGGCCGGCTCCTTCGGCGATCCGATCCGCCCACTACCCCCATGCCGGATGTGCAGCTGAATAAAGTCCACCGCCACCGCCAGCACCCGCACCAGCACTTCGTCCTTGCCCGGCTCCGGCGTCGGCACATCCGCCAGGTGCAAGACCTCCGGACCCCCAACCTCGTCATAAACCACGGCCTTCATCGGATGCCCCCGCTATTCCTTCAACACCAGGTAAATCATCAACCTCAACCTGGCGTCGGTCCCGTCTAACTCGCAATCCAATCGCAGCCACCCGCCGAAATCTCTCACCGCCAGCGAGTACAGGTCCGGCTCGGACATCGGCTCGAACTGCGACCCCTCATCACACCAGAACAGCCCGTCCGGCGACACCTGAACCTTGGCGCTCAGCCTCGCCTTGTGACCCTCCAACTCCATCACGTTGATAAACCACCGAGCTTCGCTGGCCCACGCGCACTCGTATGGCTCCGTGTCGAAGTCCATGTCGAACGTCGCGTTCTTCTCGATAACCGCCGTGAATGAATGCCGCATCCCCGCCTACCAGTCCGCCGAGATCACGACGGAGTCCATGTACAGGAAATTCCGCACGTTGCTCGTCGTGCGCACGTCCATGCACAGGTTCAGCAGCCGGTTGATTCCCCAATACCCCTCGTCGAACCGCAGCACCGGGATGTCCCGCAGATCCATCGTCAGGTCATTCACCTGCAACTCCGTATTCCGCCGCGTCGACAGGTCAAACAGCCACCGCAGGTAATGCCAGTTCACCTTCGTCGGCACCTCGTTGAAGCACAGCTGCTGGTCGCCCCCAGGTATCGGCGCCCACATGTCCGGTTTCGCCACGTGCACGTCGTTCTGGTTCGAGTCAAACCCCTCCCGCAGCATCCGCGTCGTCGGGTGCAGCCCCGTCTTGTACAGCCACCGCTGGGTGAACTCCCCCTCTTCGTTCGTGTTCTCGTACCGCAGCGCCGCGTGGTAGCGGTCTCTCGGCTCGGTCTCTTCGCAGATGTCGTTCCACAGCGTGAACGACCCGAAGTGCGCCTCCGACGGGTGATAGTTCCCATCCCACGCCCGCGCCCCCGAGTCGTCGCCGCCAAACGTCTGCTCCGCCTTATACGTAAACCACGCCTCGAACTGCACCAACCCGTCCGCCGCCGATGTCAGCCGCTTAATCGCGACTGCCTGGTGATACTTGCGCGGCCGGGTCGCCAGCTTCATCGAATACGTGCCGTCAACCGCCCCGTGCGTTCCAATGTCGAAAAACGTACAGGTGCTCAGCTGCGCCGGCCGCATGTCCTTGAAGACCGGCTGCATCTCGTTCAGGTCGCCGTTGTGATTCCCAACCAGCTCGCACCAGCCGTGCAACCCGTCGTCAAAGTCGTCAAACGCCAGGATTCGCGGCAGCGGATTGAAGCGGCTCAGCCGGATATCGGCATTCGCAAGTGCCACGTGCAGCCCTCGGTGAGGCGAACGCGCGCAGTATCGCAACTCGCCGCCCCCGCCGCCTCCGGCCCTCGTTTCATTCACGCATCCCGCGCCTGCATTAACGCGCGTTGAACACTGCCCTCGCCACCGCGCCGGCCCGCCTCGCTCCTTCGTATAGTTGACAGCCGGAAGCAGCCCGCCCGAGCGTCGGGCGCACCTGGAGAATCACCGTGGCCCGGGTCCTGGTCGTCGAGGACGAGGAAAGCCTCGCCCGCACCATCGCCTACAACCTCCGCCGCCAGGGCTACCAGGTCGAGACCGCCGCCGACGGCGAACGCGGCCTCGAACTCGCCCTCGCCAACCAGCCCGACCTCCTCGTGCTCGACCTCATGCTCCCCGGCATGGACGGCTTCGATGTCTGCCGCCAGATCCGCCGCCGCAGCGCCGTCCCCGTCCTGATGCTCACCGCCCGCGACGACGAAATCGACCGTGTCGTCGGCCTCGAAATCGGCGCCGACGACTACATGACCAAGCCCTTCTCCATGCGCGAACTCATCGCGCGCGTCAAGGCCATGCTGCGCCGTCGTGAACTGCTCCAGGAAGAAATCCGCCACGCCGACGCCCCGTCCCGCGACTCCATCCAGGCCGGCGAACTCACCCTCTCCCGCGCCACCCGCCAGGTCACCCTGCGCGACCAGACCATTCGCCTCAAGCCCAGGGAGTTCGATCTCCTCGAATTCCTCATGCGCAACCGCGAACGCGTCTACTCCGCCGAACAGCTCCTCGAACACGTCTGGGGCGACCCCTTCACCCGTGACACCCGCACCGTCCCCGTCCACGTCCGAGGCATCCGCCGCAAGATCGAAGACGACCCCTCCAACCCCACCCGAATCGAAACCGTCCGCGGCGTCGGCTACCGGTTCGTCGGCTGATGCGCCCCGCCGGCGGCCTGCGCGCCCGCGCCGCCCTTGGAGCGCTGGCCGGCGTGCTCGCCACCGTCCTTATCGTCGGATTCGTGCTGGCCATCCAGGCATCCCCCGACGGGACTCCGGGCCTGGCGGGAGCCCTGATCCTCGCCGCCCTGCTCGGCGGAGTCTTTGCCGCCGCCGTCACCGCCTCCCTGATGAACCGCGAAGTCCGCGCCCTCCGCCAGGTCCGCCGCTCCACCGAGAGCTTCCTGTCCCCCGACGGCCCTGAGCCCTTCCCCCGCGGCGGCGGTCCCGAAGTCAACGACCTGTCTCGCGCCATATCCGACACCACCGACGCCCTCCAGGCCGAATCCCGCGCCCTCGAACACGACCACGCCCGTCTCGAAACCGTCCTGGCGTCCATGACCGACGGCGTCGTCATCGTCGAGACCGACACCACTGTCAGCCTCGTCAACCACGCCGCGGCCGACTTGCTCGACGTTCGCGCACGCATGGAAGGCCACGCCTCCCTGGCCGACGCCCTGCGCGACAATGACCTCGTCGAGTTCATCCGCGCCCCCGCCTCCAGCGATCAGCCCACCGCCCGCCTGCTCACAGTCGGCGCCACCGAACGCGAAGTCCACGCCATCGCCGTCCCGCTCGGCGTCCCCGGCCTGCGGCAGCGTCTGGTGCTCCTCCGCGACCTCACCGACCTCCGCCAGACCGAAACCGTCCGCCGCGACTTCGTCGCCAACGTCTCCCACGAGCTGCGCACCCCCCTCACCGCCCTCCGCGCCCTGGTAGAAACCCTGCAGGACGGCGCCGCCGACGACCCCGCCGGCCGCGCCGAATTCCTCCACGGCATCGAAGTCGAGGTCGAGCGCATGAGCCAGATGATCGCCGAGCTGCTGGACCTGGCCCGCATCGAATCCGGCATGGCCGATCTCGACCTGGCCACGGTGGACCTCAATCAGGTCGTCGCCCCTGCCGCCGACCGCCTCCGTGCCCAGGCCGACCGGCACGAGGTCACGCTGGAGTTAGACACCGAAACCGAGCCGCTCCCCGTCCACGCCGACCCCGACCGCACGGCCCGCGTCGTCATGAGCCTCGTCCACAACGCCATCAAGTTCACCCCGCCCTCCGGCTCCATCCGTGTCTCCACGCACCGCACGGAAGACGAGGCAATCATCAGCGTCTCCGACAGCGGAGCCGGCCTCGCCCTCGACGAACTCGACCGCGTCTTCGAACGCTTCTACAAGGCCGACCCCTCCCGCACCGGCGCCGGCGCGGGCCTCGGCCTTTCCATCGCCCGCCACACCGTCCGCCAGCACGGCGGACGCATCTGGGCCCAGTCCTCCGGCCTCGGGCGCGGCTCAACCTTCAGCGTCGCCCTTCCCCTCCGGGAAACCGCTCCCCGGCCGGTCGAAGCGAAAGCTTAAGCATTCGTTCAACCAGCGTTCGCCCCGGCTAACCGTCTGCTCAGACCGCCACCCTAAAGTTCCTTACGTCAGCCGGAGCCGCAGGAGACGTCCAGACGTGAAGCAGCCAGCCAGCGCCCAGCACCTCGCCCGTGCCGCTCGCGTCAACCGTCATCCCGGTCGCTCCCGCCGGCATCCTAACCTCGACAACCAGACGGGTTGTGGGCTCATCGGGAGATAGCGCCACCCCGATCCACACCCCTCCCCACCCCTCTTTGGCCGTCGCGTGCCCCGCACGCGGCGGCCATTCCCTTTTTTTGGGGCGTGCAATCGGGGTTGTGGCCGCCTCTCGGCTCGAGCTATCGGGAGACCTCCGCATAACCCCCGTCATGCGTAGAGCTGCGTCCGCTTTTGCCCCCTCTACCTATGGAGACCTTTGCGGAACTCCTGCTTCCTCGGGGGCGCGACCTCTTGCCTCTCCTGGGAGACCATTGCGCAACCCGAGGGGCGGGTGCGCGGTGGCAACCCCCTCGAAGGGCCGCGCCTCTTCACCCTCTCCGAGGGGAGAGGAGACTTCTGGCGCCTGCGCCAGAAGGAAGGTGAGGGGTCTTCCGGGCAACCAAGCCAGGGTTACGCAAAGGTCTCCAGCGCGAGAAGGTTGGGATGAGGGGGCTCCGGGCACCCAACCCGGATCACGCAAGGATCTCTATCAGATTCAACGACTGCTAAGTCAACGCTAACCGCCCGTTAACTCTCCTGCGCCGCCCGTTGAAGCACACCCCCTAACGTTTCCTCGGTCGAATCTGACCGCATGGTCCTTTTTTGGAGAGGCAGGCCATTTCGTGAGTGCAATCAGCCGACGGCGCGTCCTTCGCGCAGCCGGATTCGGATCCCTGGCGGCCGCTGGCGCCGCCGTCTTGGCCGCCTGCGGTGAGACGCAGGTTGTCAC
This sequence comes from Chloroflexota bacterium, assembly GCA_022824865.1. Classification (GTDB taxonomy): domain Bacteria; phylum Chloroflexota; class UBA11872; order UBA11872; family UBA11872; genus UBA11872. The sequence continues at coordinate 41,340 of JAJDZD010000002.1, forward strand.
GCAAGAGAAGATCGTGACCCAGGAGGTCGAGAAGATCGTCCAGGTCGAGAAGGAAGTTCCGGTCGAGGTCCAGAAAGTCGTCGAGGTCGAAAAGGTCGTCGAGAAGGTTGTCACCAAGGAAGTCATCGTCGAGGTCGCCCCGCCGGCCGGACCGCTCTCCGGCACCATCCTCGTCGACGGCTCCAGCACGGTCGGTCCCATCAGCCAGGCCGTCGCTGAGGAGTTCCAGAAGCAGTTCGGCGACGTCCGCGTTCCGGTCGGCATCTCCGGCACCGGCGGCGGCTTCAAGAAGTTCTGCGCTGAGGAGACCGACGTATCCGACGCCTCCCGCTTCATTAAGTCCTCCGAGCAGGAACTCTGCGACGAGAACGGCATTGGCTACATCGAGCTGCCGGTGGCGATTGACGGCATCGCCGTCGTCGTAAACAAGCAGAACGACTGGATCGGCGACAGCATCACCGCGGAAGAGCTCAAGACCATGTGGGCGCCCGAAGCCGAGGGCCAGGTCATGACCTGGTCCGACGTCCGCCAGGGCTTGCCGGACCAGCCGCTCCTGCTCTACGGCCCCGGCACTGACTCCGGTACCTACGACTACTTCACCAAGGCCATCAACGGTGAGGAAGGCGCCAGCCGCGGTGACTTCACGCCCAGCGAGGACGACAACGTCCTGGTCCAGGGGGTATCCGGCGACGCCGGCGCGGTCGGCTTCTTCGGCCTCGCCTACTACGAGCAGAACGCCGAGATCTTGAAGGCCCTTCAGATCGACGGCGGCGACGGCCCGGTCTTCCCCACCACCGAGAACATCCTCACCGGCAAGTACTCGCCGCTGTCGCGCGTCATCTTCATCTACGTCAGCACCGTCGCCGCCGAGCGGCCCGAGGTACAGACCTTCGTGGAGTTCTACCTCAAGAACGCCCCGAACCTGGTCGGCCAGATCGGCTACGTGCCGATGCCGGCCGAGATGTACGACATCGCGCTTGAGCGTTTCGCCTCCCGCAAGACCGGTACGGTCACCGCCCTCGAAGGCGTCAACGCCAGCCCCAACTCAGTGTTGGAAGCCTGGAAGGCGGGCGCGTAGTATCCCGAACGAACGCCGCGCGCGTTGGTCGCGAATCGGTGCCACGCCGATTCAGGACACACGCCGCGCATCCCAGTGGTGGTGGGCGGCAAAACCGACCACCCCGGGCCAGACACAGCGGCAATAGTGAGGGAGGCGCGTTTAATAA
>JAJDZD010000051.1 GCA_022824865.1 Chloroflexota bacterium
TGGACCTCCGCCGCGAAGCGCGCCAGCACCCGCGCGTCGATGCGGTCGGACTTGGCCAGGATGTTGCGGCTGCGGGCGAAGTCGCGCACTTGGCGGGGATTGCTCACGACCACCGGCCGCCCGGCGGCATGCAGGGCCGCATCCGCCGCGCGCTCATAGCCGCCGGTGGCCTCCAGCACCACGCGGGCGGGCTGGCGGCGCTGCGCCCAGCGGATCAGGCGCGTGTGGCCCGCCGGGGTGTTGGGCACCCGCCACGCCTCGTCGGTCGGATAGACCGCCACCTCCAGCTGATCGCGCGCGACATCCAGGCCGACAAACAACGGGTGGGCCATTCCGGTACCCTCCAGGTGACGCTGGCTTCCCGCCCTGCCTTGTAATTTCGGGCTCGCGCTCACGGCCCAGGCAACTGTTCGGGCTCTGCGCCAGCGTGAGGGCCGGGACGCCCACGCTACGCAACGGTCTGACTGGACCTAGGGGCCGTCGGGCTGTCCCGGCCCTACGAGTTCCCCCGGACGATCCGAGGGTCCTGCAACATACAAGGGGCCGGTTTCTAACCGGCCTCTTCCGGGCAACCAACTCCCAGCCAACCCCGGATCAATCTTGACGTAGGGGCGGTGTCTCCTAGCCGGCTCTCTTCCTCCCCCACCATCCCGGCGTCCCCGGCCGGGACCCAGCAGCAACCAACAACCCGGCCGCACCCAAGCCACCCCTGGCAACCCACCCTGACCAAACACTCCCAACCTCCGACTCCGAATCTCACCTCTTGTACGTTCCTAGAGCCTTGGATTGACCAAGGTCATAGTGCATAGGCCGGGACAGACCGATCGTCTCTGGGTCCTGAGAGACCGTTAGTGAGCAGGGTCGTCCCGGCCTAGACGCTGGCCCAGAGCCCGAACAGGTGCCGGGGCCTTCAGCGTGAGCCCGAGTCTGCAAGACGGGGCGTGAGGCCAGCGTCGATGGAGGGTACCCAATGGCTGGGCACACGGACGTTGCGGTCGGGATCGATGTGGCCAAGGCGCAGTTGGACGTCGCGGTCGAGCCCACGGGCGCGACGTGGACGGTGCCGCGCTCGCGGGGTGGGTTGCGGCGCTTGCCGGGGCAACTGCAGGCGCTGCGGCCGACCCGCATCGTGGTGGAAGCCAGCGGCGGCTACGAGCGGACCGTGGTCGCCACCCTGGCCGCGGCCGGCCTGCCGGTGGTGCGGGTCAATCCCCGCCAGACCCACGACTTCGCGCGGGCCCTCGGCACCCTCGCCAAGACCGACCGCCTCGATGCCCGCCTGCTGGCCCGCTTCGCGGCCGAGGTGCGGCCGCCGCGGCGCCCCCAGCCCTCGCAGGTGGAGCAGCGGCTCCAGACCCTGGTCCGCCGCCGGCACCAGTTGGTCAAGACGCGCGTCACCGAGCAGCTGCAGCGCCCCCACCTGGAGCCCGAGGCGTTGGCGGGCAGCGACGCCCTGCTGGCCGTGGTGCGCGACCTGATCCAGCAGGCGGACCGGGATCTGGCGGCCCTCGTGCAGGCCGCACCCGGCCTGCGCCCGCGCGCCGCCTGGCTCCAGAGCATCCCGGGCATCGGCCCGGTGACCGCCGCCACCTTGCTGGCCGAGCTGCCCGAATTGGGGCGCTGCTCCCGCCAGGAGATCGCGGCCCTCGTCGGCGTCGCCCCCTTCAACCGCGATAGCGGCGCCTGGCGCGGGCGCCGGCGCATCTGGGGCGGCCGGGGCCGGGTCCGCGCCGCGCTCTACATGGCCGCCCTGACGGCGGTCCGGAGCAATCCCCGCCTGCGGGCCTACGACCAGCGCCTGCTCGCGGCCGGCAAGCCGCCCAAAGTCGCGCTCACCGCCTGCCTCCGCAAGCTGCTCGTGATCTGCAACGCCCTCTGCCACAAGCAGACCACCTGGGATCCCACCATGGCCTAGCCCTTGACACCCCAACACAGGTGCTCACTCTTCTGCGCTCACTCCTTCCTCAGCCCCCCGTTCGTGGTGAGCCGACCGGGAGTCTTCGGACGGTCGTGTCGAACCACAGAGCCGACAGCACCCAAGCTCTCTGAACGCTGGTTGGCCCCTCCCGCTCGTGGTGAGCCCAATTCCCGTCGGGGCGGTTCGCGAACCGCCCTCTCCCGCCCCCAAAACCGCCCGCCCCCTCCGTTCGTGCCGAGCCGGGCCAGAGTCCATCGGAGATCCTTGGAGCCTGCCCTGAGCCTGTCGAAGGGAACCACAAAGCCGACAGCACCCAAGCCTCCGCGACAGTCGTCGGATCCCAGCCCGCTCGTGGTGACCGAGGCCGGAGTCCTCGCGGAGCCTGTCAAGAGACGTCGAATGGGCCGAGTCGAACGACGTCCCCCAGTGGCGACGCCTATCCTGATCTGGCTAGCGATGCCACCAACTCGGGCGAGCGACCCGCAATCTGCGTGCTCTGGCTGAATGTGGCCTTGTTGACTGTCCGGACGAATTGGCCGTCGACGGTCTCGATAAACTCACCGCGTCCCGGAATCGAGGCGAAGGTAACAGCTATATCGTGGGCGATCGGAAGCCACTGGTAGCTGTCCGGATTGCTCAGGCTAGCGACGCCTCGCGGAATTACTTTGGCCAATGAGTCACTCCCTATGACAAAGCTCCTTCGCCCATTCTTGATCACTGCGAATCGAATCCCACTTCTTTGAACTATATCGAAAGCAGATGATCGTTCGGCGGAGAGGGCCATTCCCGCCTTGGCATTGTGCTTGATCATTTTGGGCAAGTCTTCACTGCTCAATACATGCTCAATGGCCTCTGAATTGTCTTTAAAATAATCCCTTACACTCTCTTCAAACATCTCGTTTTCGATGTCCGGAGGTGGGTACGCATCCGGACTGCGAAACCACTGGCACGTGAAGAATTGGTTCCAGATATCTTTTTCCTCGTGTGTCAGCCGAGGGTGTTCGAGCTTTCTGACTGCGGAGAGCATTTTCTTTACGACTGGATCGGCCTCACCTTCAATCCTGGACAGGATTCGCTCGTTTGAATAGTCCTTGCGGCCCTCCATATCGTATGTGGTATGCAAGTGTTTCACGACAAATGCTTGCTTTGGCTTCATTCTCAGGATTTCCTTAGTTGCAAGTCCTTTTCTAAAGACATGTAACCATCCATCTTTGTCAGTAAAGTGTTTGAGAAGCATAATCGGGACATAGTGTTGTCGCCGGGGATCGTTCATGGCTGTTTTCTCAGACCGATTGCAGATATGCGAGTTTCGACCACTAGTCTCTTGTCGAGTTTAGCTCTAGGAGTTCACGAAGTGCACTAGTCTCGGATATGTCTGCCGTCCAGCAATAGGGTTTTGCCACCGCCGCATCCAACGCCCTATGCGCATCCACCAACCACCACGGCCGCTCGTTATACAGATTCGTCAGCGTCCGCCGCCCAAGTTCCCGCACCGGATCACCTTTGGTCGGCACAGCCCGCATCGGATACCCCGCCGCCGGCTCATCCACCCACCCCACCCATTCCGGCGGATTCAGCCACCGGCCACGCAATTTCACCAGCAGCCGTGAGACCCTGGCGACGGCGATCATCCGCAGATCGTTGGCATGGCTCTCGGCTGGACAACCGGGTGCCTGGTCTTCGATGAACGGCAAGGTCTCGAATTTCGCGACGCGCCAAGCCCAACGTCAGGACGTTTTCGTCCGCGACGATCCGAATCCCTCAGGCGTAAGTTGACGCTCCGCCCCACGTCGATTCTCCATCCGCACTTCGGCCACGTGACCCACCCACATTCAGAACAACCACCAGCCACAGCCCCACCATCCGCGTCTTGAGATTCGCAACGTTGGCATTCGTCGCCTAGTGCTTCAGCGTCCGATCCGATTCGTCCCGTAGACCTCTGGCCTCGTCCGCGCCGCTCTTGGATTCACACCATCGTCGTCACATCGTTCCAGTCGCGGCGCGCACGGCGCACCCTTCGACGGGATCCCATTGGCACAATTCGGTTGTGTAGGCTTCTTCATATCGGCTCGATGCTGAGCAGCTGCCTATCCCGTGCGGGTGTGCAGGGGGGCGCTGGAGCGTGATCTGGTGAAGCCGGCGATCGGCGAAGCGATTTCGTCACGAAAATGTGCGGGAGTCCGACGCGCTGCCTCGCTGCTTGTGGCGACGATTGCTCTCGTCGCGTTTGGCTTCTCGATAGCCCAGGCCCAGTGGCCCACAACCTGCGTTGAACTCAACGACCTCGCCGAGGCGGCGGTAGGCAATCACCAGAACGTTGGCATCTATCAGCGAGCGTACGGTGATCAAGCTGAAGTGCAGTGTCAGAACGACCACCGCGACGATGTGCGCCGAACGTTCGCCTGGGCCCTGGGCGGCGAAGGCGAAGACGTCGCCGGGACCTGGCCAACCAGCTGCGTCGCGCTCAACGATCTGGCGGAAGCCGCCCGCGGCGACCCACGCAACGTCGGCATTTACCAGCGGGCCTTCACTGGCGACGCCGAGGCCGAGCGCGCCTGTCGCACTGATCACCGCCGCGATGTGCGCGGCACGTTCGCCTGGGCCATCCCGGAACCAACGCCGGAACCCGTGCCCGAGGCTACGCCTACTCCGGGGTCCATCCCGCCAACCGAGCATCCGGACTACCAACGCGTTCGGAATGCGGCCTTCGCTCGAAGCGGCGACGCGAACCTGTCGAATGCCGTCGCAGCCGACGTTATCGAACGTGGGGCCATCGACAGCTTCCTTCACGGAACGGATTCGGGCGTGCAGTTCGGGCGCTGGAATTGCCCGCGCCGAAGTGCGGCCTGTCCCCTGGCTCCCGAGGCGCCGCAGATCGATCAAGGAGCCCAGAGCCAGGCTCCGGAGGCCGCGCCCGGTGTCCGCATTAGCGACCTCGTGGAACGGATTACAGTTTCGTACTGGGACGGGGGCACCCTCCATCTGTCCAACCTGGATGCCGACCAGACCTACGAGGTCCTGGTGACCAGCAACAACCCCTCCGTCGTGGGGATCAGAGATTGCCTGGGGGCATCGGAATGGACCACGTTCACTGGGTCGGCGTCTCGTAACCTCCGGTTCGGCATGCGCGGCTGCATGGTGGGCAGTGCGACCGTCACGGTCCAGGTGAGGCCGGCCGGGGCCAGTAGCGCCGCGGCCAGCGTGAGCCAGCATGTGACGGTTGAACCGATCCCCGACTGGGTGTGGGCACAACATCGGGCGTCGGCCGAGGAGGGCATGCAGTCAGTGCGTGACGCCTTCGCCCGGGGGGCGCCGGTGCCGCCGGCGCAGCGGCCGTATCCGCCGAGCCTGTTCGGCTACGTCAGCAGCGCCACCGCAACCGCCACCACCGTCAGCTGGGCGACCTGGTGGGCGACGGCCCCCACGGGCGACGTGGCGATCACCAGCTACCAGGTGCGGTACTGGCCGAATTCTGATCCGTCCAGAACAACCACGGTCGAGATCACCGGCGCCAACGCCTGGCAGCACAGGCTCACCGGGCTTGCACCCGACACGTGGTACACGATCCAGATGCGCGCCTGCACCAACCAGGAGGACTGCTCGACAGCCGAGTGGTCAAGGGAATACCAGTTCAAGACGCCGCCGGGCTAAGTACGCATTCGGATAGGTGGTCACGTACGTCGTGACCGTCCGTACGGAGCACCCTTCGACGGCATCCCATTGGCACAATTCGGTTGTGTAGGCTTCTTCACATCGGCTCGATGCTGAGCAACTGCCTATCCCGTGCGGGTGGTGCAGGGGGCGCTGGAGCGTGATCTGGTGAAGCCGGCGGTCGGCGAATCGAAGTCGTCACGAAAGTGGCCGGGAGTCCGACGCGCGGCGTCGCTGCTTGTGGCGGCGATCGCTCTCGTCACCTTTGGCGTCTCGATCGCCCAGGCGCAGTGGCCCACAACCTGCGTTGAACTCAACGACCTCGCCGAGGCGGCGGTCGGCAATCACCAGAACGTCGGCATCTATCAGCGAACGTACGGTGATCAGGCTGAAGCCCAATGTCAGACCGACCACCGCGACGATGTGCGCCGAACTTTCGCTTGGGCCCTGGGCGGCACGGGCGAAGCGGTCGCCGGGACGTGGCCAACCAGTTGCGTCGCGCTCAACGATCTGGCGGAAGCCGCCCGCGGCAACTCGGGCAACGTCGGCATTTACCAGCGGGCCTTCACTGATGACGCCGAGGCCGAGCGCGCCTGTCGCACTGATCACCGCCGCGATGTGCGCCGCACGTTCGCCTGGGCGATCCCGGCCGAGGTCCCGGACCCAACGCCGGAACCTGCGCCCGAGGCTGCGCCTGCTCCGCGGCCAGTCCTGCCAACGGAGCATCCGGACTACCTACGCGTTTGGGGGGTGGCCTTCGCCCGCAGCGGCGATGCGGATCTTGCTGATGCTGTGGCATCCGACGTAATCGGACGTGGGGCAATCGAGAGCTTCCTTCGCGGAACCGATGCGGGCGTGCAATACGGGCTCTGGAATTGCCCGTCGCGAAGTGCGGCCTGCCCCTTGGCTCCTGAGGCATCCCCTGTTCCACAAACTCCGCAGACCCGACCCAGCATCCGCCTCAGTGAACTGGCGTCATGGGGCACAGTTTCGATCTGGGACGGGGCCAATATTGACCTGTCCAACCTGGATGCCGGCCAAATCTACGAGGTCGTGGTGTCCAGCAGCAGCCCCTCAAACGTGGGGATCGGTGATTGCCTGGGGGCATCGGAATGGACCACGTTCACGGGAGCGACGTCACGCAGTCTTCGGTTCATCGTGCGCGCCTGTACAGTGGGCAATGCGACGATCACGGCCGAGGTGCGGCTGGCTGGGGCCGACAGCGCCGTGGCCAGCGTGACCCAGCTCACGACCGTGGAACCGATCCCCAGCGTGCCGCCGCACCAGCAGGCTTCGGCCGACCAAGCCAGGCAGGAAGTGCGCGATCTCCTCGCACGGGGAGGGCCGGTGCGGCCGGTGCAGCGGCCGTACCCGCCGCGTCTGTTCGGCTACGTAAGCAGCGCCTCCAAGACCGCGACCACCGTGAGTTGGACGTCCTGGTGGGCGACGCCACCCACCGGCGGCGTGGCGATAACCGGCTACCAGATGCGGTACTGGCCGCATGATGAGCCGTCCAGAATCACGTCGGTTGAGTTCACCGGCGCCAATGCCTGGCAGCACAGGCTCACTGGGCTCTCGGCGGATACCTGGTACACGATCACGATGCGCGCCTGCACCAACCAGGACGACTGCTCGGCAGCCGAATGGTCACACGAATACCATTTCAGAACGCGACCGTTGGTGGAGCGCGGGCCCATCACCATTACACCAATACCGTCGTCTTAAGACAGGCCAACGAGGTGACGACGGAAGGTGCGGCCAGCTGCCGCGGGCACTCGCGGTGGCAGCGTTGCAAGCAATGACATCAATGCAGGCATTGCTGGCAATGCAGTCAGCGCCGACAGTCATGACATTGCTTGCGACCGGCCGGTGGACGGAATGCACCGCGAGAAGTGAGCGAAGCGGGATCGTCCGTTCACGCCGCCACCCACCGCCAACCCGCCTCGGCCGCGCTAACCGCCGCCACTCCCTTGTTACCAGGCAATCCTGAAAGGAATCAACCGCTGCCCTACCTCCTTCGCCCGTGACGAGACCTCTGCACAACGCCCCTCCCCCCAAGCCGCGGCCCCTCTTGCTCCCAATCTCCTTCCCCTTCCCCCTCTCACTCCTCTGCCCTCTACCCTCTCCCCTTCTGCTCACCTTGCAACCTGTCCGCAACGAGTGTACACTAGCCGGGTAAGCATCACAACCCCTCGGAAATGCCCACGCCCCTCCGCCTTCTGCCCCTCCTCCTGGCACTCGTTATCCGGCTCATCCACGGGCTCATCCTTCCGCCCGTCAACCCGGCATTCCGAGTCCTGACCAGGCAGCACCCAGGCAGCCGACCGCACCCAACCACCCCTACCACGCCCGCATCCCGGATTACCCAGCCCCAGACGCCGTCCGGAGGCCAGAGTTGCCCGCTCCCACGCTCCGAAACCCGGCAAAAAAGTGCCCCGAATCACCTCAAGAGTTTTTTAGAAAAAACTCTTATTGCGCGCGAGACCCCCAAATTCACCCCCGAAATTGACGCCCCCGCCGTTTCCCCCCAACATCCACCCACCGGCCGCCCACCAACACCCAATGCGGAGCGCGCGATGTCCGACTACCAGCCCCTGGACCTGACCCCCCTCTGCAACGCCTCCGCCGACCTCCTCGGCGCCGACGGTGCCGCCACCCTCGGCCCGCAGGCCTACCGCGGCGTCCCCTTCCTCATCGGCGACCCCGCCTCCGCCCAACTCCCCCTCCTCGGCCACAGCGGCCACACCGACTCAGTCCGCATCGACGTCGGCCAGACCGCCCACACCCTAGTCTTCGCCCACGTCCTGGTCGACGCCCAGCTCCACGCCAGCGGCGTCCCCGGCGACCACGTCGCCACCTACGTCGTCCACTTCGCCGACGGCCAGCAAACCGAACTCCCCATCCGCGAACGCTTCGAAATCGGCTGGCTCATTTCCACCGCGGACCTCATCTCCGACGTCCGCTCCCCCGGCGCCCCCTTCGTCGCCATGCCCGACGTCGACGACGAACTCGTCCCCCGCCACACCGCCGACCGGGATCAGATGGGCCGCGCCCTCACCGAGGTCAACGGCGGCGTCGCCGCTAAGGACTTCTACCTCTGGCCCTGGCGCAACCCCCGCCCCGACGTCGCCATCCAGCACGTCGAACTCCGCCCCACCCACCGCCGCATCATCCTCGGCGGCTTGTGCCTCGGCCACGTCGACGAAGACCCCTTCCGCCGTGCCGCCCGCCGCGCCGTCGTCATCGAACTCCCAGACCCCGAAGACGCCAACGCCCCCTTCGATCTCGAAGTCAACGTCGAACGCGGCATCGCCACCTTCCCCCACCCCATCACCCGCGACCCCGCCGAGTTCCTCGCCTCCGACACCGCCGGCTTCGGCGAACCCCGCAACGAATCCAACAGCCCTGCCTACACCGAAATTGCCGGCGTCCCTTCAGCTCGGATCCACGTCTCCCGCGGCGAAGACGAGCTAGGCGCCGCTCGCCTCTCCGACCTCGAAGGCGGCCAGCCCGTCGACGCTTCGCCGCGCCTCCGACTCCGCCTCGCCGAGCAAGGCCGCAACTGGGTCCACACCCGCGTCGTCGACGACGCCACCGGCCAGCCCTTGCCCTGCCGCGTCCACTTCCGCTCCCCCGAAGGCGTCCCCTACCAGCCCCACGGCCACCACAACCACCTCAACACCGGCCACGACACCTGGCACACCGACGTCGGCGGCGACCTGCGCATGGACCAGGCCATCTACGCCTACATCGACGGCCGCTGCCAGGGCTGGCTGCCGGTTGGCAAAGTCCAGGTCGACGCCGCCTGCGGCTTCGAATACCAACCCCTCCGCACCGAGCTCCAAATCAAGCCCGGCCAGCGCGAACTCGAACTCCGCCTCCGCCGCTGGTCAGACCCCAACGCCCGCGGCTGGTACTCCGGTGACACCCACGTCCACTTCCTCTCCGGCGACGGCGCCAACCTCGAGGCCGCAGGCGAAGGCCTCAACGTCGTCAACGTCCTCGCCTCCCAGTGGGGCAGCCTCTTCACCAACACCGAGGACTTCATCGGCCGCCCCCGCGTTTCGGATGACGGCCGCACCATCGTCTACGTCTCCCAGGAAAACCGGCAGCACTTCCTCGGCCACCTCACCCTGCTCGGCCTCAAGGAAACCATCATGCCCTGGTGCTCCGACGGCCCCGGCGAAGCCGAAGCCGGCGGCTCCCTCGAGATCGCCCTCTCCCATTGGGCTGACGCCACCCACGCCCAGGGCGGCCACGTCGTCATTCCGCATCTCCCCAGCCCCAACGGCGAACCCGCCACCCTCATCGCCACCGGCCGCGTCGACGCTGTTGAGATGCTCCGCCAGCAGAACTTCCCCCACATGGAGTACTACCGCTACCTCAACGGCGGCTACCGCCTGCCCCTCGCCGGCGGCACCGACAAGATGTCGTCCGAGGTGCCGGTCGGCCTCTACCGCACCTACGTCCGCCTGCCTGAGGGCGAGGACTTCGACTACGACGCCTGGTGCCGAAACATGGCCGCCGGCCGCACCTACCTCAGCGGCGGCCCGCTCATGGAACTCACCGTCGACGGCCACGACATCGGCGACACCATCCGCCTCCCCGAAGGCGGCGGCACCGTCACCGTCCGCGCCTGCGCCGAGTCCGTCCTCCCCATCCACAGCCTGCAAATCGTCCAGGAAGGCGAAATCGTCGCCGAAACCCGCGAAACTGCCGGTGCCCGCCGCCTCGACCTGACCGCGGACGTGCGTGTCACCGACGATTCCTGGATCGCCGCCCGCACCGGCGGACCCAGCTACTTCGACGCGCCCGCCCACCACGACGGCTGGCACCGCAACCGCTTCGGCCACACCTCACCCGTCTACGTCACCACTAGTGAGGGCGACTGGTCCATGTGGAGCGACGAAACCGCCCGCTACATGCTCACCCTCATCGACGGCAGCATCCAGTACATCCGCCAGCGCAGCACCCAGTACCCCGATGGTCACGCCGCCCACCACCACGGCCACCACGACCACCAGGCCTACCTCGAAGAACCCTTTCACCAGGCCCGCGAAGCCATCCACCAACGCATGCACGCCCTCGGCATCCCCCACTAACCCCACTGCCCTGGTGCGTTCTTGCGTAGGGGCGGGTCCCCGACCCGCCCTTCTTTCGCTCGAGGCGCCTGCCCGTTCGTGGTGAGCCGGCTCAAAGTCCGCGCAGAGCCGTGTCGAACCACACCCCCGGGATGCAGCACCAATCCCGCCATCCCGGCGTCCCCGGCCGTCTTCCGTAGAGCCAGCCCTGAGCTTGCCGAAAGGGGCCGCGTTTCAAACCGGCCTCTTTCGGCCAACCCACTCACGCGCACCCAGGCCACCCCTGGCAACCCACCCCGACCAACGGCTCCCAACCTCCGACTCTCACTACTCTTCTCTCTAACCTCTCCCCTTCCTGAATGCGGCGTCCCCGACCCGCCCGTCTTTCGCTCGAGGCGCCCACCCGTTCGTGGTGAGCCGGCTCGAATTCCCCGTAGAGCCGTGTCGAACCACACCCCCGGGATGCAGCAACCACCCCGCCATCCCGGCGTCCGCGGCCGGGACCCAGCAGCAACCAGCCGTCAAACCTCACCGATGCCACCCCTGGCAACCCACCCGACCAGATGCTCCCAACCTCCGACTCTCACTCCTCTAACCTCTCACCTCTCCCCTTCTTCCACACACTTCTCTCCCCTCTCCCCTCTACCCTTCCCCATAAACCTCCCTCACCCGCTCAACCGCCGCCTCCGACAGCGGCTCGCCCGAAGCCTGCACGTTCAGGTCCACCTCAAACGGACGCATCATCCCGGCCACCACCGAGGCCACCGCCTCGTGCGCCAGCACAAACTTCAGCGCCCCTTCGGCCATCGAGCTCACCCCTGGCTCATCCTCCAGGAACCGCATCTGCTCAGCCTGCGCCAGCGTCGCCAGGTACTCATCCCGCGGAATCACCCCGCGCTTGTCATTCCACGCAAACGTCGTATCCGCCGTCAGCGTCCCCGTCAGGAACCCCGAAGCCAGCGGCACCCGCGCAAACAGGCCCACACCCTTAGCCAGCATCGCCGGAAGCAACTCCTCGGCCGGCTCCTGGTTCAGGCAATTGAACGTCGTCATTATCGAGGCGATGTCGTTCTCCCGCACCGCCTTCAACCCATCCGCCATCGACCCCAGCGCCACCCCGTAGTGCCGGATCTTCCCTGCCGCCCGCAACTCCTCCATCGCTCCGAACGACTCGTCCCACTCATGGTGATCCGGCGGCCGGTGCATCTGGTAGAAGTCAATCGTCTCCCGCTGCAAGCGCTTCAGGCTCAGGTCGCACTCCATCAAAATCGCTTCGCGCGACAGGTTGTGCACCGGACCGGGGCCGCCCGCCACGATATGCCCGTCCGTATCCATCGGAAACGCCACCTTCGTGGCGATAATCACGTCATCCATCCCCGCAAACGCCTCGCCCAGCAGTTCTTCGCTTCGACCCGGCCCATACACATTCGCCGTGTCGTAAAACGTGATTCCCTGGTCATAGGCATGACGCAGCACCGCCAGCGCATCCTCGTCCGAGATATCCCCCCACTCCATCCCGCCCAACTCCCACGTCCCAAACCCAACCTCCGAAACCTCAATGCCCGTATTCCCAACCTCGCGGTACTTCATCTGCCAACCCACCCTCGCGCTGCGGTGCCCCAACCTCCCCCCAGTCTCCGCCCAACCCCGCCCCCTGTCACGGCGGACCCTCTGTCATCCCTGTGTGTCCAAGCTGGGGGAGGGCCTTGCTAGGGTCCCGAGCATCCGGCGGGGGTGACTCGGTCATTCAGTGGCTGCCGCGTGGCAGGCCTTGGCCTCGAAGCGTCCCCCCGCCGGCCGCTGCTCAGGGCAGCGCGGGTGACTTGATAGGAGATTGTGGCGCGACGGCCACTCCACACAGGGCTGTCCTCCTGCTGCCCGGGCAGCGTACCGCGAAGGAGGGTGGGATGGAGCGCTGGGTCGTGGGGGTGGATTGTCATGTGGCGACGCTGACGGCGGTGCGGGTGGACGCCGTGGGTCGATCGCAGGGCGAGCAGACGGTGCCCAACACGGAGGGCGGGCACGGGCGTTTGCAGCGCTGGGCGGCAGCGGAGCCAGGGGCGCGGGTCTGGGCGGTAGAAGGCGCCGGCGGCCATGGGCGGGTGATGACGCGGCGGCTGCAGCAGGCGGGGGAGGCGGTGTACGAGATCCCCGGCTGGGAGACGGCCCGGGAACGGCGCCGCAGCGGGCGGGTGGACAAGAGTGATGCCGAGGATGCGCTAGCCGCGGCGCGCGCGTGGCAGCGGAACCCGGCGCTGCCGCTGGCGCGGAGCGAGGATGGGGCCACGATCTTGCGCCTGCTGGCGGACGAGCGGGACGCCCTGGTGCGGGAGCGGACCCGGCTGATGAACCAGTTGCGGGCCGGCCTGCGGGCGCTGGGGGCCGAGGTGAGTGCCGCGGTGGGGGCGCTGAGCCAGCCGGTCGGGGCGCAGCGCGTACTGGCGCTGCCGCTGCTCGAGGCCGACCCGGTGCACCGGGTGCGGCAGGCGCAGGCCCAGCGGCTGGCCCGACGGCTGCTGCGGCTGCACGCGGAGGTGGCCGAGCGGACCGAGGAGCTGGCCCAGGTGGTCGCGCAGGTCGGCACGTCGCTGACCGCGAGCCCCGGCTGCCAGGCGATCACGGCGGCGCGGCTGCTGGCGGAGACCGGCGATCCCCGGGCCTTTGGGCGGGAAGCCCGCTACGCGCGCTTCGCCGGGGTGGCGCCGCGCGAGGCCTCCAGCGGCTCGCGGGTGCGCCACCGGCTGGATCGGCGCGGCAACCGCCCGCTCAACGCGGCGCTGCACCGCATCGCGGTGACCCGCGCGCGGATCCCCGGCAGCCCGTCGCAGCGCTACGTCGAACGGCGGCTGCGGGAAGGCAAGAGCCGTCGCGAGGCGCTCCGCGCGCTCAAGCGGCACCTGGCCCGGAGCATCTTCCGCACCATCAAACGGGACCT
>JAJDZD010000030.1 GCA_022824865.1 Chloroflexota bacterium
TCCCCCGCCCCGCCAAAGTGCGCCCCGATTTGCCTCAAGAGTTTTTTGGAAAAAACTCTTACGCGCGCAACCCCACCCCATTTCACGCCCCCGTGGCGCCCCTCCGCCCGGCCAGCTGCGGCTACGCTGCCGGCCCCACCGGGCCAACGACCAAGGCGTCGCGGCGAACCTCCAGGGATTGGAACTCGATGAACACCACGCCTGACCACCGCCCGCCTACTGAACCGCTCGACCGCGCAACCCTCGTCAGCGCCTTCACCCGCCTCGGCGTCCCCCGTGGCGGTCTGCTCATGGTCCACAGCTCCCTTCGCAGCCTCGGCCACGTCGCCGGCGGCGCCCCCACGGTCGTCGACGCGCTCCTGGAGGCGCTGGGCCCCGAGGGCACCCTGATGGTTCCCACGTTCACCTACCCGCTCGCCCGGGACCCCGGCTTCGTGTTCGACCCACTCCGTACCCCCTCGCTCATGGGTGCAATCTCGGACGCTGGCCGCCGGCATCCCAGGGCTCGCCGCAGCATTCACCTCTGGCACAGCATTGCCGCCATCGGCCCCCTCGCCGAGACCATCGTCACCGCCGGTGGCGAGTCGGCCTGGGATGCCGACAGTCCCATGTGCCAGATCCGCGACCGCGACGGCCAGTACCTCCTGCTCGGCGTCCCCTACCAGAACCTCACCGCCGTCCACGTCTGCGAAATCGAGGTGCAAGTTCCCTACCGCAAGGCCGTTCGCGTTGAGACCAGGATGCGCCGCGCCGACGGCTCACTCGCGCCCCTCGTCAGCGTCGGCTGCCCGCCCCAGCCCGGCCACCCCGGCAGCGACTTCAACCGTCTCGGCCAGCGCATGGAAGACGCCGGCCTCGTGCGTGTCGGCGAGGTCGGCAACGCCGTCGCCCGCCTCCTCGGCGGCCACGACCTGGCGCGCATCGCGCGGGAGCTTTACTCAGAAGACGCCAACGGGTTCCTGAGACAGGACGGCATGGTGACACCCTTGACCTACGGCCACACCATCGAAACCGACCGCGGCGAACACTGCGTGGCCGATCCAGACGGCATGTATGGAACTGCCTGACCAGATGAACATGCCCCAGGCCCTGCAAGACCTCGGCGTCACCTCAGACTTCCTGCCTAGCCAGAACCGACAAGAGTTGGACGCCAAGGGCTCGGTCGTCGACCCCGTCTACACCCACCGGCTCGTCCTAGCCGCGGCCCACCATTTCATCGAGCGAGGTATGGAGCTTCACTCCCTTGCTGGTCGTGACGCCCCTGCTCCCACGGTCACAAGCGGTGTTCCGCTACTTGTCGTCCTCCGCCGTCGTGTCTTCCTGCTCGACCGCGCCGTTCTGCGCCGACTCGTCCGACACGATGCCCGGCAGGTTCTTAAGCGAACTGATCAGGTCAACGCCCGTCAGCGACTGCACCAGGGCCGGCAACTGCGCGATGGTGGACGACACGTCTTGCGTGACTTTGCTGGCCCCCGCGCCCGAATTGGCGTCGCCACCATTGCTGATCACCACGATGCTGTCGGTCTTGGCCAGCGGCTCCGCGACGGCGCCCGCGACATCCGGGAGCGAGTCGAACAGCTGCTGGATCATGGCGGCCTGGCCATACTCCTTCCAGGCGTCGGCCTTCTTGTTCATCGCCTGGGCTTCGGCGAGCCCCTGCGCTCGAATTGCGTCGGCTTCCGCTTCACCCCGCGCCCTGATCGCATCGGCGTCGGCTTGGCCCCGCAGCCTGATCGACTCGGCGCCGGCCTGCGCCTCGGCAATGATCCGGGTGCGCTCGCCTTCGGCGACCGTCTCCAACTTGTACCGCTCGGCCTCGGACTCGACCCTGATGCGCCGGCGGTTACCTTCGGCTATCAGTTCCAACTGGTCGCGTTCGGCCTCGGCCGGCCGACGGATCGTGGCGTCCAGTTCACGCTCCCGCCGAATGATCTCCTGCTGCTGGACTTCGATCTGCTTCTGGCGTTCGACAACTTCAATCTGCAGTTCCTCGCCGCGGATCTGCTGTCGAGTCTTGGCTTCCTGGAGCGCGTAGGCCAACTCGGCTTCGGCGGTACGGGCGTTGACCTGCTGGTCATAGGCGGCCTTTTGCGTCTGAAAGTCGCGCTCGGACTCGGCAATCGCCGTGTCGGCTTCGAACCGAGCGGCCTGGCGCTGCTGGTCAGCGGAGGCTTCCTTGATGCCGGCATCGCGCTCGGCCTGTGCTTCGCCGATTGCCGCGTCCCGCTTGACCTCTGCGGTCCTGCGAACGCCAAGGGCTTCCAGGTAGCCCTGCTCATCCTGGATGTCGCGAATCGAGAAGCTGACGATCTCCAACCCCATGTTGGTCATGTCGGTCGCCGCGACGTCCCGAACTTGCTCCGCAAACGCGACACGGTCGCGGTAAATGTCTTCGACCGTCATCGTTCCGAGGATGGCGCGCTGCTGACCTTCGAGCGTTTGCAGGGCCACTTCGGCGGTCTGTGTCGCGGTCTTGCCTAAAAACTGCTCAGCCGCAGTGCGAATGGCCTCCTCGCTGCGCCCGACTTTCACCTGCGCCACACCGTCGACAGAAACCGACACGCCTTCTTTGGTATAGACCCTGGCCGTGTTGACCTGGAGGGTCATCACCTCCAGCGAGATAATCTGAGCCTTCTGCAGGATCGGCAGCACAAACATTCGGCCGCCGACTTTGAGCTTGGGCTGGGCGCTGCCGCCTGAGACGATCAGCGCGTGATTAGGGCCTACTGTGTGAAAGCCCGCCATCGTTATCCTCCGGGTCGCTTGCTTCGGACATTCATTATGCCTGATTCAACGCCTTCGCTTCTGATAGAGCTTTTCGACCTTGAGCACCTGGCCATAGACCCCTTGTACTCGGATTTCATCACCGGCGCGGATGGAGACTCCCGGGTCGGTCGACGCCGCCCACTCCTGATTGGCGACCCTGACTTTGCCGGATGGCTCGATGTCGGACGTGGCCACACCCCAAGCTCCTTCAAGGCTCAACTCTTCCTCGGTTTGGAAACCTCCTGACGTTCCACCCTCGGTCCTAACAAAGCGGATGAACAGCACCCAAGCTACGATCGCAATTGCGGTTGTGATCGCAATCATGACCGGACTTACCATATAACTTGGCTCGGGTAAATCCGAGGGGCTGAAGTAGTTTCCGAAGAGAAATATCGAGCCGAGCAATAGAGCGACAATTCCTCCCGCACCAAAGGCGCTGAACCCGGGTGCAACGCTCTCGGCATAGAATAAGCCAAGCGCAAGGGCTATAAGCAAGAGTCCTCCCCAGCTACCAGGTAGATTGAGGAAGCCAACAAACCCCAGGGTAGTGGCAATGATGCCGACTATACCCGGTGCAAACAGTCCCGGGGATGAGAACTCGACGAGAACACCCAAGCCGCCGATCAGAAAGAGAGCGAGGACTACATTGGGGTTAGCGAGGATCTCGACGACTCGCTCCACAAGCGTGTGACTCGTCCGGTTCACGGTCACACCGACGGACGATACTATAACCGGTCCGCCGGCCGTTTCCGCGATGCGACCGTGAAGCTGATTGAGCATCGTCTGCATGTCGGGAGCAATCAGGTCGACGATGCCAACATCGAGCGCCTCTTGTGCCGAGTAGGCGACGGCTTTCGAAACCGTGTCCTCAAGGGCAGCAGCATTGCGTCCGCGGACCTCGGCGATGCTGCGAATGAAAGCCTGGGTTCCTTCGCTCACCTTTCGCGAGAGCGTGGGTGGGAGATCCGTGCCGCCCGACCCAATGGGAGATGCCGCGCCGACCGTGGTTCCGGGCGCCATGACGGCAAAGTTCGCCGCGGCCATTACGAAAGTCCCGGCTGAGGCGGCTCGAGCGCCGGCGGGCGCGACGTACACAGCTATAGGGATCTCGGATTCGAGCATAAGCTCGACTACTTCTCGGGTGGACTGGAGGAGGCCCCCCGGCGTGTCCAGCCGTATGACGACGAGCGATGCCGCGTCGTTGCGTGCTTCGTCGAGTCCCCGCGAGATGTAGTCAACGGACAGAGGGTCAATCTGACCATCGATGTCGATGACCAGTACACTCGGAGTGCTCCCCTGGGCGGAGTCCGCCAACTGCCACGCAAATGCTAGGACGGCAACGATAATCGCAAGAATCCAGATAGACCGAAACAGGGGTGTTCCCCGGCTGAAGGGATAAGAGGCGGTTAACGCAGGTTTTTTCCCAACCATCATCGTGGTCCAGCCAGGCGAAATGAGATCAACGTCGCATCCGTAGGCCATCGGGGATCACGTCGCGAGTATATCCGATTGATCGGAAGATCCCTTGTCCCGCCGCGGGCCCCGCGAGATTCCGACGTCAATGTGGAACCCCGGACGGTGAAGGGCACACATTGGAAGTTATCGGCTTCGGCATCAGGTAGGGTGCGCCCTGCGTGTTGGATATTGAATGCTGCGGAAATGTGGCGAAGTGCAGCAGCTTTAGGATGTCAGGTATCAATCAATGCTCGGTATTGCTAAGGGGCCGGATGCGTGGATAGTCAATTCGATGTAACAAAAGGAGGCTCTTGAGTTGCCGAGGGCTATCCTTAGGTCTCGTCAGACTGTGGCGGTCAAACAATGACAAGAGTCTGCATAAGGGGTGACAATTGGAGCACAAAGAGATGGCGATTCTCTTGGTGTTATTCAGTGATATAAGAATAGTCGAAAGTGTCAGGATCATCGGCTGATCGGAGCGTCCAATAGAGGCGGTTTGTGTGTCTATAGGTATTCGATCGAAGAGAAATAACTGTGACTATAGCGTGCTATTTCGATGAGCTAAGCTACTGTATAAGTTTATGATAGAGCGAGAGTTGAGGTGCGCGCCGCTGGTGAGAGATCTAGCGGAGTCACTTGATCGTGCTTTCGATGAGATGGTTGGAAATTCGTTTGGCCGAGCACTGTTATGATTCAAGACACAGCCGTTGACGAGACTTCCGCATGATGGGCTACACCGTCGAACGCGTGCGGCACGGTGCTTGTGCCTAATCGCCGGCGTCACGGCAGGTAGATATGCCGTGGCAGACAAACGTGCGGCGTGGAGGGTGGGACGTGGGATTGGTCGGCTTAGACGACAGAATCCGATACGAGCCCGACGAAGCGTGTCCACCTTTGGTGGCAGTGGGCGTCGGCGTTCAGGGCGTCTTGCTGGTGCTGGCGCCGATCGTGTTGATCGTAGCGGTAAGCGCGCTGGCGTTGGGGCAAGACGAGCGGTATCTGACGTGGGCCGTGTTCGCCGCGCTGGCCGTCAGCGGACTGGTCACGATCCTGCAGGCGGCGCGCATTGGGCGAGTCGGGCTGGGACACGTGCTCGTCACGGGGATTACCCCGAATTTCATCGCGGTCTCCGTCATCGCTCTAGCCGAAGGAGGACCAGCCGCGCTCGCGAGCCTGATCGTGCTCTCATCGTTCTTTTTCTTGGCGGTAGGCGCGTGGTTGCCGCTGTTGCGACAGATCATTACGCCAGCCGTCTCGGGGACTGTGTTGATGCTCATCGCTGTGCTCCTGCTGCACATATCGTTCGATCGGCTGCAGGAAGTGCCGTCGAGTTCCCCGGCGTTCGCGGGTCCGGTTGTAGCTGCGGTGACGCTGGTGGTCACGGTGGCCCTGGCCCTGCGTGGACCTCCATTGGTGCGCATCTGGTCGCCGCTAATCGGAATCGGAGGGGGCTGCGCGGCGGCGGCGGCGTTCGGACTCTATGACCTTGAGCTCCTGGGCCGGACGGCATGGATAGGGCTTCCGGAGCTTGCGTTTCCGGGCTTGGACCTGATACCGACACCGGGGGTCCTGGCGCTCCTGCCGATGTTCCTCGTGGTGACTCTCGTCCAGGCGATCAAGGCAATAGGTGATGGAGTGGTCGTTCAGCAAGTCGGCCGGCGGCGGCCGCGGGCCACGGACTTTCGACTCATCCAGGGGACGCTGTACGCCGGCGGTCTGGGCATGCTCCTCTCGGGCCTTGCCGGAACGCCGCCGACCACCGCCTATTCGTCGTCAAGCGTGTCGCTGATCTCGCTGACCGGCGTAGCCGCGCGCCGTGTCGGCTACGCCATTGGGGCGATATTGATGGCCCTGGCCGTTTTCCCAAAGCTCGGAGGCTTGCTACTAACTATTCCCAAACCTGTGATGGGAGCATTCTTGCTGCTAGCCATCGGGATGCTCTTCGTGGAGGGGCTACGCACGGTATCGCGCGGTGGGCTGGATGCGCAGACGGCCCTCATCGTCGGACTTGGCTTCGCAATTGGCGTCGGTTTCGAACAATACGATGTGTTTGGCGGGATCGTGGGTCCGCCATGGAGTCTTCTGCTAGGCAACGGAATCACCGCAGGCGCCGCTACCGCGATTTGTCTCACCGTGTTTCTGAATCTCACGAAGCCGAAGCGGCAACGGCTCGTTGCCCGACTGGACTTCGCCGACTTGCCGAGAATAGACGCATTCCTGCAAGCCGTTGCCGCATCGATGAAATGGAGCGATTCCTCGACGAATCGCCTGCGCTCGGCGGGCGAGGAAACGTTATCCAGTTTGCTTCGACCAGCAAACAAGGCGTCGACGACTCGGGCATCGCGTCTGCTGCTAAGCGCGAGCCCCGAGGGCCGGTCAGTTGAGTTGGAGTTTGTGGCGGCTGCCGACGAAGAAAACCTGGCAGACCGGCTGGCTTACCTGGCCGAGCAGCACCAACTTCCAGATGAAGAGGAATTGTCGTTCCGGCTGTTACGGCACTATGCGTCGTCGGTTCGCCACCAGAAGTATCACGGCCTGGACATCGTTACGGTAACGGTGGACGAATCGCACTTAGATTCTCGCGAGGGTCAGGCGGACCCAACCTGATCCAGAAACTCACGCACCGACTCCGCACACGCCTCCGGTTGCTCCAGTTGCAGGAAGTGCGTCGTCTCCGGCAGAAAGTCGTAGTCGACGGTCAACACATGGCTCAGGTCGAATGTTGGCAGGTATGAGTAGGGCAACGTTGGGTCGGCTCCAACAACCTTGATCGGGCAGTGAAATGCGTCAAAGTCCACGAGCACGGCAAAGGCGCTGGCGTAGTCAACAATCTGCGCTTCATAGTCGCGCGGGCAGCGCAATTCATAGCCGTCCTGCTGCTTGCGCTCTCGAAGCGTTGTCCGTGCCGCAAGATCGAAAGTCCCCGGAACCGAACGATAAAAGGTCGGAACGAAACTCAGGAGATCGGCGAACTGGTCGACCGATTGAAATAGCTCGGTGCGCCGCCGGGTCATCGCGGCGGTTCGCATGGCAGCGGCATCGAATTCCTCATAACTGGCGCCGGGTCGGCACAGCGGGGGATCAAACAGGACAAGCGCTGAAAGTCCGCTGCCCTTGGCGGGCGACAGCAGCGTTGTCAGCGCCGACACGGAATGAAACACGCCAACCTTCGGCTTGTCTCCGAAGTTGGAGTCGATCGCCTCTAGAATCCGGTCGTGGTCGCGCACCAGCGTCGGAACGTTGTGATCTTCCAGCGGACTCGGGGCATTCCAGCCATGATTCCTGAGGTCGTAGACAACCAGATCGAAGTCGTCGGCCAGGAGTGACCAAAAGGGGTAGTAAAGGTCGATGGCAAGGCCATTTCCATGGCTGAGGACCAGACGCGGGCCGGATGGATTGCCGTGTCGCCGCAGAACGACCCGCGTGCTCTCGTCAACGCTCACTTCGCACACAGCCAGAGGTTCGGGAACCTCCCAGACAGGTTGCGAATCCGCGGTCACAGCCTGGACTTCTTTCGGACGGAGACCTGCGACCGACCGAAGACCGGCAAGTGCAGGTGGCCTGCTCCGTGCAAACTCAACGATGCGCGTCGAGAGTCTAGTGCGCGACTAGCCATCAGACGACAGGCGGGGATGGGCAATCGTCTCAAGGGCAAGAGCGGCCGCAAACTCATCCGTTCCCAAATCGTATACGCCCCATAGGGGCCGTGGCCGGCTGGGAAAACTGAATGTGCTGGTTCGCGCGCCCTGGCGAACTGCCGGTGGCACCTCAAACTCCGCCGGGTCCTGGGAAAAACCCAGGCCGAGAGCCTTGAGGAGCGCCTCCTTGAGGGTCCACATGCGGAAGAAGAAATGGGTTCTCGCATTCCCGCGTAGCAGCGCGAATTCGCGCTTTTCGTTGGGACCCAGCACCGCGTCGGTGAGGTCCTCCAGGTCATCGCGCGCGCGGCGTTCCTCAATGTCCACGCCCAGGCGCCCACGCGCGGCGACGGCGATCAACCCGTGGCTGCGGCCGTGGCTGACGTTGAAGCTAATCGGCTCGGGTTTCGCGTCGATTTGAGCGAAGGGCTTGCCATGGCTCGACGTGCCGAATGTGAGCTGTTGGCTGTCACACCCGAGACGGTCGCAAAGAACGGCTCGCAGTGCCGCGCGGCACAAGGTAAACCGGCGCCGCGGCCCGGCACCTACATAGCGTCGCGAACGTGCCCGTTCCTCGGCGCTCAGCCATTCCAGGGCCTGCGCCTCATGCGCGGCATCAGGCGCAAGGTCTATGACAAAGACCGCAGCCTCGGCAACCTCCGTAAACGGCCGCCACCAGCATCCGACGGCGGAAGAGCGCAACACTTCGCGTTGCTCGCCTCGCCAAGACGAATTCAGCGAGTGTCGGGCGCTCCCGCGGGATTGTGTGGCTAGGCGGCCTGGGCGTCGATGTACGCGGCCAGGTCCTTCAGGGAGCTAAAGCCCGCGCAGTCGTCCGGCGTCAGCGGTACGTCGAACTCGCGGACGAGGACCTTGGCAAACGCCACGAAGTCCATCGAGGGAACGCCAACGTCGGTGAGACTAACGCTCAAATCGGCTGGGACGGCCACTGGCTGGCCGTCGACTTCGAGGTTGTCTGCAACGAGCTGTCTGACACGTTCTGCGGTCGTGGCCATGCGTGGAGTCCTGTCCTGGAGAGACCAGATGGGCAAAGCGGCTGCCAGTGTAACCGTGGCCATGGACGCGATCAATCGGCGGTGTGGCTGGCGGGGCGCGCCCGGCGAGGCCTATGCCCAGTGATGCCGGCGCTGGAAGGGATAGCTTGGCAAGGAAACCCGGCGCCGAGCTTCGCCCGCGAAGAGCCCTGGAAAGTCGATCGCGAGTCCGGCTTCATAGGCGGCGGCAACCGCCTCCACGAAGCTGCCTTCGGACTCCGAGATTGAGCCATCACCGGCCGGCTGCCGCATGCTACTGATCACGATCGGCGCCGGCGCTGCGTCGGCGCTCGGCTCCGGGCCGGGCCAGACCCGGACGACTTGCGGTCCCAGCACCGCATCGGGGCCGATCTCCACGACCACATCAACGCCAAGGGCTGCCAGCGTCTCGACGCAGCGGCCGAAGTCCACCGGCTCGCGGGCCTGGCGGTGCCAATATGCCGCGTCGAGCGCGTCGTCGGATCCGACCGCACGGCCTGTGACGCCGCTCACCAGGGCTGACGTTGGGGACCCGATGGCAATGTCGCCGAGCGCCGCCTCGAGACTTCCTTCGAGAGTCAGTCCGGGTCCGGGCAGCGCCGACAGAAGCGCGCCGCGCGCCAGGGAGAAGCGCATCCCGTCGGCCAGGCTGAACACTCCCGCCGCCTGGGCGGCGGCAAGCTCTCCCAAGCCGTGCCCCACCGCCACGCCGGGCCGAATGCCCAGGCTCGCCCAGAGGGCCGTCAGCGCGCACTCCAGCGCGTAGATCGCCGGCTGCGCCCAGGCGGTGTCATTCAAGTCGCTGGTGGCGTCGCCCCGGCCAAACATCACGTCCAGCAGCGACGACCCGCGCTCGTCTCGCACCGCTGCCTCGCAGCGGTCCAGGACGGCCCGCACCACCGGCTCGGATTCGTAGAGCGCTCGTCCCATGCCGGTCCACAGGCCGCCCTGGCCGGTGTAGGCAAACGCCACGCGCCGCGGCGTCGCCGCCTGCGGCTCGACCGGCCGCTGGGCGATGGATCGCAATTGTTCGCCCAGCGACGCGACGTCGTGGAACACCACGCCCGCGCGGTAGTCGAAGTGACTCCGCCCGACGCTAGCCGTCCACGCCATGTCCGCGAGGTCGGAGCCGTCGACGGCGCCGTTGTTCGCGTCCGGCTCGCCTTGCTCGCCGAGCCATGACACGTAACGTTCCGCCAGCTCTCGCAGCGCCTGGTCGGTCCGTGCCGAGAGCGGCAGCAATCGCGTCCGGCGCTCGGCGATTCCGTCCGTCGTGGCTGCCAGATCGGCCGGCGTGTCTGGCAGGGATACCGGAACCGCGCGCGCGGCCCCTGCCGGAACGCGGACGGTGCCGGACGTGACCGAGGGACTCTGCGGCGAGTCATAGCCCTCAACGACCACGTTCGCGTTTGCACCCGACATCCCGAACGAACTTACCGCGGCCAGCGGCGGCCGGTCGGAGACCGACGGCCAGGGCGTGTCGTCTGACGCCACACAGACCGGCAGCCGGTCCCAGTCAATCTCCGGGCTCGGAGTCTCGAAGTACAGCTGCGGGGGGATCATTCGCTGGTGCATTGCCAGGACGGTCTTGATCAGGCTGGCGATTCCCGCCGCCCGTTCCGAATGCCCGATGTTGGGCTTGACCGAACCCAGCACCAAGGGACGGTCGGGGTCGCGTCCCTGACCGTAGACCGTCGCCGCGGCGCGGACTTCAATCGGGTCGCCCAGCGTGGAAGCGCCGCCGTGCGCTTCCAGGTAATCCACGTCGGACGGCGCCGCGCCCGCTCGTGCAAGCGCGTCGCGCAGCACCCGCTCCTGGGCGGGTCCGTTGGGCACGGTGAGGCCAGCGCTCGCCCCGTTTTGGTTGATCGCCGAACCGCGAATCACGCCCCAGATCCGATCACCGGCCGCTTCGGCGTCCCGCAGCCGCTTCAGCACCACCATGCCGCAGCCGTCGCTCCGCACGAAGCCGTCGGCTGCCGCATCGAACGAGCGAGTCCGGCCGTTGGCCGACAACATGCCCACATCGTTGAGGAATCTGGTCACACCGCGGGACAGGGGAATGTTCACGCCGCCAACCAGCGCCATGTCCACCTCGCCGTGCTGGAGCCCCGCCATGGCCTGGTGCACCGCGACTAGCGATGACGCACAGACCGCATCCAACGGAATCGCCGGCCCTTCCAGACCGAACGCAAAGGCCAGGCGACCGACGGTCATGCTGGCCGAGGTGCCCACGAAGCTGTCTTCATAGTCGCTGGCGGCGATCACTTCTCGGTATTCGCTGCCGCCCAGCCCGACATACACCCCCGTGCGGCTGCCTCGCAGGTCGCCCGGATCGATCCCCGCATCCTCGAGCGCGTGCCACGTCGTCTCCAGCAAGACGCGCTGGTGCGGATCCATGACGCGCGCCTCGATCGGCGCAATGCGGAAGAACCGCGAGTCGAATTGCTCGATACCCTCGATGAATGCCCCGTGCCGAAACACTGGATCGTTGGCCGCCGGATCGCCGAACAATCCGGTCCAGGAAACGTCCCCATCGCGTCCCTCCGCGACCGCGTCCACGCCCTCTGCCAGCAGCCGCCAGAACTCGCCCGGGTCCTCGGCGCCGGGGAAACGGCATCCAATGCCGATGATGGCGATGCCCTCGTCGGCAAGCTCGACCTGTGGGCTCGGCTCGGGCAGCGCCGCCGCCCCGGCAACCTCGCCGAGCTCCCCGGTCAGATGCCCGGCGAGGCTGGCAATGTCGGGGTAGTCGAACACCATGGTGTTGGACGCGGTGTACTCCCCGTCGAAGGCGCGATTGAGGCGGTTCCTTAACTCCACCGCCATCAGCGAGTCCATCCCCAGATCGAAGAATCCCACGGTGGCCGCCGGCGCCGCCGACAGGCGCAGCACCGCCTGCACCTCCTCCTGGAGGAAGGACACCAGCAGTTGCTCGTGCTCGGTTGCAGGCGCGCCTCGCATTTGCGTGAGGATGTCGTCCGCCGCGGTCGCGTCATCGGCGCTGTCGTCCGACGACAGAAGCTCTTCCACCAGGGGAGGTCGTTCCTCGACGGCTTCTTCGAACACTTCCCAATCCATCGACATCACCACGGATGTCGTGGCGTCTTCACGCGCCAGCCGGTCAAGTGCCCGAAGCCCCTGTTGCGGAGTAAACCAGCGGCCGCCGAGCGCTGCCCGACGACCCTCAATCCGCTCCCGCTGTTCTTCGGCTTCGCCAATATCCGACCATGCCCCCCAGGCGATGGCCTGCCCGGGGAGACCCAGCGCCCGGCGGTGACCGGCAAGTTGGTCCAGGAACGCATTGGCAGCGGCATGGTTCGCTTGGCCTGGATTCCCCATCACGCCAACGAGGCTGGAAAAGAGGAGGAAGAGGTCCAGGTCTCGGTCTTCGGTCGCGCGGTGCAGGTGCCAGGCTCCCAGGATCTTCGGCCAGAGCACCCGTTCGAAGCTCTCCCAGGTCTGGTTGGTGAGTACGGCGTCCGCGAGCACCCCCACGCTGTGGATCACACCGCCGAGCGCCGGCAGCGCTGCATCGATGCGCGCCAGCATCCCGTCGACCGCCACGGCGTCGGTCACGTCGGCCAATTCCACCTCGATCCTGACGCCCCGTCGGCGCAACGCGTCGATGACGGCTACGGCCTCGGCATCGGGTTCGCGACGCCCATTCAGCACAATGGCGCCGGCGCCGCGGTCCGCCAGCCAGCCGGCCACGGCGCATCCAATGCCGCCCAGACCGCCCGCGACCAGGTAGGTGCGGTCGTGTCGCAACTGCCCCTGCAGCAGAGGCGGCGGCGTGAGGACGATCTTTCCGATATGCCGGGCCGATCGCATGAAATCCAGGGCGGCTCCCGCCTCGGCCAATGGCCACCGGCTGTGAATCAGCGGTCTGAGCTCTCCCGCCGCAAGCCGCGCCATGACGCCTCGCAGCACTTCCCCAACCCACGCGGGGACTGTCTTCTTCAGACCGTCCATGTCCAGGATGTCGTAGGTCACGTCCGGACGAACCGCCGCCATCTCCTCCTTGCTGAGGATGTCGCGCGCGGCCAACTCGACGAATCGACCGCCATGCGCGAGGCACGACAGGCTGGCATCGATGAATCCCTCGCTCGTGAGGCTGTTAAGCACCACGTCAACGCCCACGCCGTTGGTGGCTTCGAGGACTTCCTGGCCAAATGTCGTCTGCCGGCTATCGAATACGTGCTTGACTCCGAGGGACCGCAGGTAGGCTTGCTTCGGAGCGCTGGCCGTCGCGAAGACCTCCGCGCCCGCGGCTTGGGCCAGCTGGATGGCCGCAAGCCCGACTCCGCCCGCGCCGGCGTGAACCAGCACGCGATCGCCGGCTTCAAGTCCTGAGTATTCGTACGAAAGCGCGGCTGAAACGTACGCGGTCGGGATCGTTGCCAGGTCCGACGCGGACATTCGCGCGGGAGCCGGCGCCACCAGCTCCTCTCGCGTGGTCATTTCCGGGCCGAACGCGCCAAAACCCAGGCCAACCACGCGGTCGCCGATGGAGACGGACGACACCTCGGAACCGATGTCGACGACGTGTCCGCACATCTCCCGGCCCAGGTCGCCTTCCTGGACGAAGCCGAGCGACCGGAACACGTCCCAGAAGTTGAGGCCGGTTGCCTCAACCGCCACCCGCACGTCATTCGGCGCCAGGGCACGCGTGGGCAGCGGCTTGACCTGCGGTCGATCGAACATTCCGTCCGGATCCGGCGCCAGGACCCACGACGACTCCGCCGGCAAGGCCAGACGCCGATCCTCGGCCTCGGACCTGACCAAACGCGCGGCCTGACGCCGTCCCAGGCGATACGCGATGTGGTTTTCCTGGTCGGGATACAGCAGGTCATTGACGAGGTCGGCCGGCCGCGGTGGCGCGCTGGGATCAAGGTCGATCATCCGCGGTTGCAGATGGCCCGCTTCGTGGCGAATCACCTTGCCGACACCCCAGAGCAGAGCCCCGGTAAGTTGCCCGCCGCGCTCACGCTCCAGCACCTGCGCGCCCCGCGTGATGAGCCACACGCCGTTTGTCGGCGTCACGTCGGCGTCCGCGATGCCCTGCACGAGCGCCAACGCGCTGGCTCCCGTGAGCCTTGCATCGGCCGCGAACTCCTCGCCGGTCGACTGCGCACCGCGTCCGTCCAGTGCTGCCAGATGGACGATGCCCGTGAGCGGCGCATCCGCCGGAAGATTCGCCAGCAACGATTGCCACGACTCGCGACAGTCTGCGTCAACGGCGGCCGTGCGAATCATGGGGTCATCGGGCACGGCGCTGCCGTTGGCCGAGGTTTCCGCACCTGCCAGGACGACCGTCTGGTTCCGCGCCGCCAGCGCCGCGGCCAGTTCGTCCGCCACGCCGCCGCGATCCGCCGCCAGGATCCAAAGGCCCGCGGGCTCCGTCACCTTCGCCGGTCCCCGGGCCACGATCACGCCCTTGTCCGGCGTCCCGCTCTCGTCCGGCCCCAGCACGACGGCGTCCTCGAGGCCGGCGTCGCCGAGCGCCCGCTTCCACACCGCGGGCCCAGCAAAGGCGTGGTGCGGTCGATCGGCGTCGGCATACCGCCACCAGCCGTCCAACTGTCCAAAGGTGAGGTCCATCCAGCCCTGGGGGCGAAGGTTCTCCAGCGCCACCAGCAGACCGGACGGCGCCAGCAGCTCACGACAGTGCCCCAGCGTGTCCCGCAGATAGCGCGTCGCGTGCAGCACGTTGGAGGCGATCAGCAAGTCGTAGCCGTGCGAGTCAAAGCCCTGAGCGATCGGATCCCGCTCGATATCCAGCGGGCGGTATTCGATGCTCTCCTCGCCGAACTGCGCCTCCGCCTCGGCAAAGAAGCCGGCGGAGATATCGGTGAAGGTGTAGTCGAAGCGCCCCTCGGGAAGCTCCGGCAGCACGAACGCGGTCGCGGATCCCGTGCCTGCCCCGACCTCGAGGATCCTGAGTCGCCGGCCCTCGGGCAACGCGGCGATCAACGGCTGGATCGCCGCTTGCAGCATCCGGTTGGCTGCCTGCGCCGCCGCCGCCTTCAGATACAGGTCGGCTGCGGTCGGTTCGCCGCTGCCGAAGAGCAGCGTGAGGGGATCCGCACGACCGCGGAGCACCTCGGCCAGGGCGCGGCCGGACCGGCGGAACAGTCCGATCTCGATGAGGCCATCGGGATACAAGCCCGTCATCCGGGCGTCGAGCGCCTCAAGATCCAGCGGCATGACGTCGGGCAACGGGTCATCCGGTCCCACCACCACCACAAATCCGTCGTCGGTCTCGTCCAATACCCCGGTCTTGGCGAGCATCTCGAGCAACCGGCGAAAGAGGCGGCTGTGTTCCGGAAGAACGTCTAGCACTTCGCGCAGTTCCTCGGGCTTCACGACATCGCCCGGTGCGCGCTGCCAGCCCAACTCTTCCAGCGTGGCCAGCGCGCGGGACCACGACCACCGCTCCAGATCCCCCAGCAGGGCGTCCCGGACCTGGGGGTCGTCACCCGCGTCCGTCAGGTGATCGGCGTACAACCGAGACTTGGCTGCAAGCTCGCCGGGACTCGGGAAGAAGTCAGCCGGCAAGAGACCCGATTCGAGGATGCGCTCGCGCCACACCACCTCGTAGAGCAGGTCCTCGACGCCTTCGACCGCCGAGAGCAGCGCCGCCCGCGTAGCCCGCTTCACCGCGTAGCCGCTGAGCCCACCCAGGAGCGCGCCGTTCCCATCGTAGATTCGCAGATTGCCACTCTGTACTTCGGGCGGCTCTCCCGCTGCCGCCTCCGCTTCCTGTGACGCCTCGCTCATGCGCACGTGACAGAGCACACGATCCGGCAGCCGCCTCGCAAGCCAAAACCGGTCCCAGCCGAACGGCAGATAGGTGGGCTCGTCCGGGCCGCCGGCCATGTTGCGCGCCGCCCCCACGACCTGAAAGCAGCCGTCCAGGACCAGCGGATGCACGTCGAGCTCGTTCGAGCCCAGGGCCTCCGGAAGGCTCACCTCGCCCAACGCCTCGCCCGGTCCTGACCAGACCGCACCCAACGTGCGGAACGACGGCCCGAGATCGATGCCGGTATCGGACTTGGCGCGGTAGTAGGCCGGCACGTCGACCGGCGACAAGCGGGCCTTCAGTTCATCGAGGTCGATTCGCTCGCCGGCTTCCGGCAACAGAGCGCCCGGAGACACGCGCCCTTCCACGTGCAGCGTCCAGTCCTTGTCGCCGCCCTGGCTGAATATCTGGAAATCACGCGACGACGTCTGCTCGGAATAGTCGAGCACCACCTGCACTCTCCGCCCCTCGTCGTCCGTCCCGTTCGCGGAGGTCGTCTCGGCAAAGACCAGGGCGTTCTGCAACTGCATGTCTTCCACGACCATCGAGCTGCTGCCCTCGGCAAACGACACCGAGGCCGCCATGGCGCCGTAGAGCGCGCCCGGTGCCATCAGCCGGCCGAAGACCCGGTGGTCGTTCAGCCACGCCGGATCGGACGGAAACACTTCCGTCTCGAACGTGATCTCGCCGCGAGCGGATTCGTGCCGGACGCCGAGCAACGGATGACCGGCGTCCTGGCGCCGTCGCTTCGACGTCTCGACCCAGTGGCGTTGGCGTTGGAACGGATATCCCGGCAATGAGATTCGACGCCGGGTTTCGCCCGCGAACAATCCCTCGAAGTCAATATCCAGCCCGGCCTTGTAGGCTTCCGCCACGGCGTCGACAAAGCCGGTCTCCGGCTCCGGCGTCGCGGCATCCCTCGGCGGCCGCCGCAGGGTGGCAAGCGCCGAGGGGGGCTCAGCCGCGTTCGCCGGCCACGCCAGGGTCGCCATCGGGCCCAGGACGGCGTGCGGGCCTATCTCCACGACGAGGTCAACGCCCAACGCCGCCAGCGTCTCGACGCTGCGCCGGAACGCCACCGGCTGCCGGGTGTGTCGACGCCAGTACGTCGTATCCAGCAACTCGTCCGACGCCACGGCACGACCGGTGACATTGCTCACCAGCGTGATCGATGCGGTCGCGATGGTGACACCCGTCAGGGCGGCTTCCACCTCACCCAGGGCCGGCTCGACCAGGGCGCTGTGGAAGGCTTGGCTGGTATTCAACTGCCGGACCCGAACCTCTTCGGCTTCAAATCGATCCACGATGGTTTCAACGGCGGCCACCGGGCCGCTGACAACCTGATGCGCACCGTTGTGGGCCGCGATGCTGAGACCGACGCCGTCCGACGCGACGTTGACCTCGTGCATCGCTGCGGTCACCTCTGGCTCTGAAGCGAAGATCGCGGCCATGGCGCCTGGCTTCGATCGGAGGGACAGCGAGGCGCCGCGCTTGGTCACGAAGCGCATGCCGTCCTCCAGGCCGAACACGCCGGCCGCCTGCGCCGCCGCGATTTCACCCAGGCTGTGGCCCATGGCCACGCTTGGCCGGATGCCTACGCTGGCCCAGAGCTCCGTCAGCGCGCACTCCAACGCGTACACCGCAGGCTGCGCCCAGGCCGTGTTGTGAAGGTCGCCCTTGGCGCCGGGACGCCCAAACATCACGTCAAGCAGCGAGGTGCTCCGCTCGTTCCTGAAGACCGAGTCGCAGCGGTCCAGCACGTCCCGTACCACGGGCTCGCTCCGGTACAGGTCCTCGCCCATCCCGACCCACTGGCTGCCTTGGCCGGTGTAGACGAAGGCCACTGTCTGTGGCGGCGCCCCTCGGGGCTCGTCGGCGGCTTCGGCCAGCGCGCGAAGCTCGTGTCGCAACGATTCGGCGTCGCGAAAGGTCAGGCCTGCGCGGACTGGGAAGTGGCTGCGCCCGACGCTTGCGGTCCAGGCCATGTCGGCGAGCAATTGGTCCGCCGCCCCGTCCGAAGTCGCAAGGGCCTCGGCCTTCTGATCGAGCCAGGTAAGGTAGCGCTCCGCCAGGTCCCGCAGGGCCTGGTAAGTCTTGCCGGACAGCGACAGCAACCGCGCCGTACGTGTATCCGGCGGGCGTCGAGCCCGTCCGTCCACTGCCGGCTCCCGAGGCGCAACGGCAACCGCCCGCGGCAAACCCGGCGGGCCCGAGCGTTCGTCGAGTCCGTTGGACGCGACGTCCGGCTGCACGTACCCCTCCACCACGACGTGTGCGTTGGTACCCGACCAGCCGAAGCCGCTGACGCCGGCCAGCGGAGGGCCGTTTGCATGCGAAGGCCAGGTCGTTGCCTCCGACGTGACGCGCAGCGGGATCCGCTCCCAGTCGAACTCCGGCGTCGGATCCCGAAAATGCAGGTGCTTGGGGATCACCCCGTGGTTCATTGCCAATAGCACCTTGATCAGGCCGGCGGTGCCGGCGGCCGGCTCGAGGTGGCCGAGGTTTGTCTTGACCGATCCGATGAGCAGCGGACGATCCGCCTCGCGCTCTTCACCGTAGGCCGCTGCCGCTGCCCGTAACTCGATTGGATCGCCGACCTCGGTTCCCGTGCCGTGCGCCTCCAGGTAGTCCACCTGGAAGGGTCGAACGCCCGCCCGCCGCAGCGCCTCTCGAATTACCTGCTCCTGGGCAGTCTCATTTGGCACCGTGAGTCCCGCGCTGGCCCCGTCCTGGTTCACGGCAGATCCACGGATGACGCCCCAAATCCGATCGCGGTCGGCCTCCGCCTCGCGCAGCCGCTTCAGCACCAGGATTCCGCAGCCTTCGCCCCGCACGTACCCGTTGGCGGCGGCGTCGAACGTTTTGCACCGTCCGTCGGGCGCCAACATGCGGGCATTGGCGCGAAGCTCGATAAGCCGCCCGGATAGCATCACGTGCACCCCGCCCGCCAGCGCCAGGTCCGCCTCGCCGCGCTGCAACCCGACCAACGCCTGGTGGATCGCAACCAGCGATGACGAGCAGGCGGTGTCCAGCGCCATCGCCGGTCCCTGGAGACCCAGCGCAAAGGCGACGCGACCAATGGCGGTGTTGAATGACGTGCCGCTGACCGCATACAGGCTGGCGGCGGGCCCGGCCGTCTCGCTGATGTTCTGGGTCAGCTCGCGGTATTCCTGGTTGCTGACCCCGGCGTAGACCCCTGTGCGGCTGCCGTGCAACCCATCCGGATCAATCCCCGCATCCTCCAGGGCTCGCCAGCTCGTTTCCAGCATCAGCCGCTGTTGCGGGTCCAGCAGCTGCGCCTCGACGGGCGAAATCCGGAAGAACGGGGCATCAAACTGGTCGATGTTGTCGAGGTAGGCGCCAAAACGACAGCCTTCGCTCTGAACGTCGGCGGACGGAAAAAGCTCGCCGATACGCCCAACGCCGGAACCCGGAACGCCCTCGATCACCCCGCTCTCGCCGGCTTCCAGCAACCGCCAGAAGTCCACCACGCTCGGCGCCCGCGGAAACCGGCAAGCCATCCCGACGATAGCGATGGGCTCTACCGGTTGAAGGGGCGCTTGATTCCCATTGGTTCTCGGAATGGCGTCTTCAGCAGTCAACGCAGGGTTCGGGGCTCGCTCGCTCATGTTGTTCTGACGAGTCTGGTGTCCAAGGCGGCAAGTGTCCTCACTGTTTGCGCGAGTCTTCGACTCTGGTTCACTTCGTGCTCAATGTCCGTCCGAGGCTCAAGGTGCGCACCCTCATCATATTGTCTGAACGTCCGGCACTGTGGACGGGGCGCTCGATCGGCGAGCGAGTCCTGCGGCCAACGCGCCTGGGCAGGCGTACGTCGCCAGAAACCTACTCCAAGACCGCAAGGCGTGGGACCGTTGCGAGCGTTACCTCGCGTTTCATACCCCGCCGGCCTAGCGTGATGTGATGACGTGATGAACCCCTCAACGTGCGGTGTCTGGCGCGACATGGGGTCGATCGGGTGCCGAGGGCGGGACTCGAACCCGCACAGCCCGAAGGCCACTAGCCCCTCAAGCTAGCGCGTCTACCAAATTCCGCCACCTCGGCCTGTGCCCATTGTAGACGGGTGTCAGGGAGTCTCCTCGCAGGCTCGTGTCCCCGCCGCCTCGGCAAACGCCTCAAAAAGCGCGCGGTGCGGGGTGGCGTCCAACATTTCTTCGGGGTGCCACTGTACGCCCAGCACGAATCGATGGGACGGGTCCTCAAGAGCTTCGACCAGGCCGTCGGAAGTCCACGCAGTTGCTTGCAGCCCCAGCCCGAGCGCACGGACGGCCTGGTGGTGGAAGGAGTTGGTTCCCAGCCGCTCGGACCCAACGATTTGGCGTAGCAGCGACCCTTCGGCCACTCGGACGTCGTGGCCGGGGGAGTGTGGATCGCTCCGCTGGCTGTGGCGCAGGCCGTCGGGAAGCTGGCTTGGAAGGTCCTGCCAAAGCGTGCCGCCGCGTGCAACATTGAGGACCTGATGCCCCCGGCAAATAGCCAGGACCGGCACGTCGCGTTTGAGTGCCGATTGCAGCAGGGCCAGTTCCAGCGCATCGCGCTCAGGGCCCGGGGTGACAGTGTCGTTCAGAATGGTCTCCCCGTAGTTGGCGGGGTGGACGTCCACGCCGCCCACCAGCATCAGTCCGTCGATCCGGGACACGACGAGAGCGGCCGCTGCCGTTGCCTCAGGTGCGATAACCACGGGAATAGCACCCGCTCCGGCGACGGCGTCAAGGTAATCCTGCTTGAGCGCGGCGTGGGGCCGATTCGGCACGCCTTCGGCCGAGCGCTCGCGAAACGCATCACCCGCGGTGACACCAACAATCACGGGCACGTCATATTCCTCCAACAGCGGCTCGCTTCGCCGTGTTGACGGTTCGATGCAACAATACGCGCATGCGCTTCAGAGTATCCGGATTCGGCGACGAAATCTCCGACGAATTGTCGGTGCAACTTCGCGTCATGTCCGACCTTGGCGTCGACGCGCTGGAGCCGCGTCGAGTCCAACTGCCGGGCGGCGACACCCACAACATCGTCGACATGTCGGACTCGGAACTCCGAATCATGCGCCGGATGCTGGACGACCACGGGATGGCCTGTTCCCAGATTGGCTCGCCGGTTGGTAAGGCACCGTTGGCGTCCGATCTGGAGGTTCAGTTTCGTCAGCTCGAGGGCGCTGTGCGCGCGGCGCATGCGCTGGACGCGGCCTACATTCGGGTTTTCGGATTTCAGCCCGAGCGGGGTGAGCCGCTGCCGGCTGACCGCCCGGCGGCGTTGTACAAGTTCCAGCGCGTTGCCGAGCACCTGGCCTCGCTAGATCCGAGCCTCACGCTGAGTCTCGAAAACGAGCACGATCTGTACGACGACACCCCGGCCGCCTGCGCCGAGTTCCTGGCGCTGGAGGGTGCACCGATCAGCATGTGCTTTGATCCGGGGAACTTTGTGCGGGCCGGCGTGCGTCCATTTGACGAGGCGTGGTCCACGTTGGGCGCGGCAACGCGCATGATCCACGTGAAGGACTACGACACCGCCATCGCCGACTGGGCGCCCGCGGGTGCCGGCGACGGTCAGTTGGCCGACGTGCTGGGTGCGGCCGATCCCGAGCAGGTGGCCTACCTGTCGCTTGAGCCGCATCTGTCGGGCACCGCGGCCGGCCAGGGTCGTGATCGCGCGGACGTGTGGCGGGAAGCGCACGCGGCCCTGACGCGGATTCTGAGCGACCGGTGAGCCTGGCGCCGCATGTGGCCTGGGTTCGGGTTTCGCCAAAGCCGGGCCGCAATGAGGAGATGTCCAGTCTTAATCTGATTGAAGGGCTGGGCATCGAAGGCGATCGCCACGCTCGACCGGAGAAGCGAAATCAAGTCCTGGTGATGGACGTCGAGACCTTGGACCACTTCGAGCTACGCGCCGGAGACATCCGCGAGAACATCGCCACTCGCGGTCTGGACGTGGCCGAGCTGATCGAAGGCGACCGGCTTCGATTCGGCACCGACGCCGAAGTGCTGATCTCCCATCCGTGCGCACCCTGCTACAAGATGGATGCCCTACGGCCGGGTCTCCAGGAGGAATTGCGAGGCCGCCGCGGCATGCTGGGCATTGTCACGCGCGGCGGCGTGGTCCTCCCAGGCGACGTTGTCAAGCTGGTTCCCAAGCAAGACTGAGACCGCCGAAGGCACGTCTAGTCCCGCTGGATCGACACCTCGCGTCCACTCTGAGCCGATTCGTACGCAGCTTCGACCCAGCGGTGGGTGCGAAGCGCCTCGTTCCAATCGGGCGAGTAGTCGGCGCCGGATGCCACGCTTCGCACAAACGCGCGTAGCTGGACTTCAAACGGATCCACCGGGGTAGTCGGGACTGCTTCCCAGCCATCCAGCGGATCGCCCTGTTCGGCGGCTGGGTCGTAGGAGAACAGCGGGCCGTCGCCGCGCTGCACCCAGCAGCGGTTGGCTGTGATCAGCAGGCCGCCGTGGCTGCAATCAATCTCGATGGTCGGCACGTCTTCGTGCCGCCGCCGTACCCAGCTCGAGAAGACCTGGCCGATTGCGCCGTTCTGGAACCGCAGGTTGACCGCACAGGAGTCCTCGACATCGCTGTGAAATGGGCCAGACTCTGGGTCCTCGCGATCGGTAATGCCCTCGAAGGTCAGGCAGTGCGTGCTGGAAATGGGACCTATCAGCCAACCCAGCAAGTCGTAGAAGTGCGCCATCATGTCGTGCACCACGCCGCCCGCGGACTCTTCGCGCTTGAAAAACCAAGGCGGGCGGTTGGCAACCAGCGGCGGGACGAAGTAGCCGAACACCACGCGCGCGTGAAACACGTCGCCCAGGTCGCCCGACTCCAATATCGCCTTGGCCGCCTGCGGTCCGCCCTGGAAGCGCATGTTCTGGATGATGCCGTGGCGGACGCCAGCCGCCGCAGCGGCATCCAGGAGATCTTCGGACTCTTCCAGCGTGGCGCCAAGAGGCTTGTCCGTGAACACATGCTTGCCGTCGCCGATGGCCTGCATCAGCGGTTCAAAGTGCAGCCGGTTCACCAGGCAGTTGTCCACCACATCTACGTCGAATCGACCGATCGAGCCTTGGAGATGGTCGCTGCTGAAGTCGGCGCTGTAGGTGTGAAAGATCTCGCGCAGGCGCTCAGGCGTGCGGCCATAGACGCCGAGGAGCACAGGGACATCTTCGCCGTCGACGATCTCCGGCTTCGCGCGGATCTTGGCCAATGCGGCCGCGTGGCGGTGGGCCATGCGGCCGGTTCCGAGGACGAGAAACGTAATGGGGTTGGCGGGCACGGGCGGTCTCAGGGGCGATAGTGGGCGAAGTCTATACGAGCGCGGACCGCGAACCTCGGCTTCCGGTGAAGCGGATGGCCGACTCAGGCACCAGCTCAACACGCGGATAGCGCGGGCGTGCGACTGGTCCCTCGGCGGGCCCTCGGATAGCCTTGTCCGTCAGGCGGCTGGGGACTGAGAGTGTTCTCGACGGCGGGTAGTGACGGCCTGACGACTCTTCGAGTCCCACAGCCATGAGCACGGAATCTCAGCCACCCACAGCGCGGCCGACTGGCTGGTTCTTCACACGCATCAGCCTGTTCTGGGTCGGCCTTTCGTTTATGTGGGGGGCCATCAACATCCAGGTTCTCCCCGCCGTGATTCCCGACATGGTGGGATCGGATGTTCAGGGCACGGCCATTGGCGCGGTCGTGTTCGTTGGTCTGGCAATCGCGATTGTGGTGCAACCGTTTGCGGGTGCGGTCAGCGACCGAGCCCAGTTCCGGACTGGCCGTCGTCGTCCATTCATGCTCGCTGGCGTGCTCTTCGTCATTCCGTTCCTGGTGGTCATTGGTCTGTCGCCGTACTACTGGATGCTGTTTCTGGCCGTGATCGGCGTGCAGGTCGGCGGAAACATTGCCCACGGGCCTTACCAGGGCGTGATTCCCGACCAGGTACCACCGTCCGCCCGGGGCAGGGCGTCGGGATTCTTCGGCATTGCCAATCTCCTCGGCACGATCCTCGGCGCCGCGGTCGCCGGACAGTTCCTGGCCGAAGGTCAGGTGCTCCTGGCCCTGCTGACGATTGCCATCGTGCTGGCGGCCATGTCGTTGATGACGTGGGTCTTCGTGAAGGAGTCGCCGCCGCCACCACCCGAATCGTACGGCCCTGTCTGGAAGGAGGTGCGACGCCGCGTTCGAGAACTCCGGGGCAAGCGGGCTTTTGTGTGGCTCATGGGATCGCGCCTGCTGTTCTTCATGGGATTGCAGTCGATGGACAATTTTCTCCAGCTCTTCTTCCGTCAGGGCCTCGGCGACGACAGTCCTGAGGGCAAGACCACGATCGTGCTGGGCACGGTGTTGATCCTGGCAGTGCTCACGAGCATTCCTGCTGGCTGGGCGTCCGACCGATTCGGCAGGCTGCGGCTGGTCGCGACGGGCACCGGCCTGGGTCTGGGGTCGGCCGTCCTCCTGGTATTCGCACAGGACTTCATCCAGGTTGTTGCATTTGCCACCCTCCTGGGTGTCGGGCTGGGGCTGTTCACGGCCGCGGACTGGGCCGCGGCCATCGACCTGGTTCCCGATGCTCGCGCGGCAGGGCTCTACATGGGGTTGACGAACGTGGCTACGGCCGGCGGGGACGCCCTGGCAACGCTCTCGGCTGGAATCGCGCTCGACGTCGTGAACCAGCTCGCGCCCGGCTACGGCTTTCGCGCGGTCTTTGCGCTCATGGGTCTCTACTTCCTGCTGAGCGTGGTGGTGCTGGGCAAGGTGCGCGCGCACGTGCATGCTGCGCCGGACTCCCGGGTTCTGGCTCCGGAGGCGCGTGACTCAAGTCAGCAGCCGTCACCCGACCGAACCGCCCCGTAACGCGGGGTCGAGGGCTACCTCCGGGTCGCTTCACGTCGGAGGCGTGGCGTGGCGGTATGCGCGAATGGGAGATGTTAGGCATAATCTCGGGCGTGGCCCCGTCTGGCGTGTGGGCAGGGCCGGTACGTCCGAGCCAGCCCAGCCCTTATGCACGGGCCGAACTGGAGGAAGTCCGGAATGCAGACAGTTGTTTTCTATCTCGTGATAGGGGTCTCGTTCGGAGGCCTCATCATCGGACTTCTCTACTGGATCTACTCCCTGATTCGCGGCTCGGCCGAGGACGAATAGTCGGAACACGGGCGTAAAGAGTCGGGGCCGTACTTCGGTACGGGCTTGGTGACTCGTTTATCGTCGTAAGGCGTTTCCACGTCAATCCGGCCCGATCAAGTTGGGACTGGCGGTTGCGCATAGGCCCGCCCGCCGACCGTTGGGCTAGCGGTAGGGGTCCAGCCGCATAGGTATGCCGGCGGCCGCCATGAACTCTTTGGCCTCGCGCACGCTGTAGACCTCGAAGTGAAAGATCGATGCCGCGAGCACGGCGTGGGCATGCCCGACCGTAACGGCGTCCCGCAGGTGTTCCAGCGAGCCCGCGCCGCCTGAGGCGACGACTGGTATCGACACGTTGTCGGTAACGGCGCGTAAGAACCCAACGTCGTAACCCTCGCGTGTTCCGTCCGCGTCAATGCTGTTGAGCACGATCTCGCCGGCGCCGAGTTCCTGGCCTCGCTGTGCCGTCTCCACCGCGTCGAGTTCGGTGCGCACGCGCCCGCCGTTCAGGTAGATTGCCCAGCGCGGTGGGTCGCTTTCTGGATCGCGTAGCGCGTCAATCGACAGCACGACGCATTGCGATCCAAAGCGGTCGGCGCAGGCGCGAATCAGGTCAGGGTTTCGATGCGCTGCGCTGTTTATCGAGACTTTCTCGGCGCCGCTTCGCAACATCAGGTACATATCATCGATCGTGCGCACGCCGCCGCCGACCGAAAGCGGAATAAAGACCTGAGAGGCCACCCGCTCGACGAGATCAACCATGATGTCTCGGCCTTCGGCCGAGGCGGTGATGTCGTAAAAGACCAGCTCGTCGGCGCCTTCGCGGTCGTAGCGTGCCGCCAGTTCGACGGGATCTCCAGCATCAATGTCGGCCGAGAAGCGCACGCCACGTACGTTGCGTCCGTTCTTGACGTCCAGGCACGGAATCACGCGCCGTGTGAGCATCGGCTAGCCCCGAGCCGCTCGACGAGCGTCGGCCAGGGTGACGGCGCCGGTATAGAGCGCTCGCCCGATGATCACGCCCGCGGCCCCGAACTGGGCGAGTCGGGCCACATCGTTCTCGCTGTGAACGCCGCCAGAAGCAATCACGTCCAGACGATCACCGTGCCGTTGAACCAATTCGGCCGTAGCTTCAAAGTTCGGCCGCGCGAGCATTCCATCGCGGTTGACGTCGGTGTAAACGACAGCGGCCACGCCTGCATCTGCCGCCATTGTCGCCAAGTCCGTCGCCATGACCGAGCTGTCTTCGACCCAAGCCTCGATTGCCACTCGTCCGTCACGAGCATCCACCCCTACGGCGACTTGTCCAGGATGTGCGGCCGTGGCCGCGTGAACCAGATCGGGGTCGCGTACGGCGGCGGTTCCGATCACCGCGCGCGCGGCACCGGCGTCAAGCACCTCGCGAACCGCCTGCAGCGTGCGGATGCCGCCGCCGACCTGCACGGGGACTGAGCCAGCAAGCTCGATAATTTCGGCCACGAGCGGATGGTGGACGCGGGCCGCGCTGCGCGCGGCGTCAAGGTCCACGATGTGCAGCCAGTCCGTTCCGCAGTCCAGAAAGAAACGGGCCGCCTCGCGCGGATCCTCGTAGAACATGGTTTCGCGGGCAAAATCACCCTGGATCAGATTGACGCACTTGCCGCCGCGAATGTCGATTGCCGCATAGATCTCCATGTGTCAGGCGAACTCCGGTGCGGGCGTCTGGCCGGCCAGGCGAATGAAGTTGGCGTAAAGGCGAAGCCCCACGAGACCGCTCTTTTCTGGGTGGAACTGGGTTGCGAAGAGGTTGTCTCGACGTACCACGCTCGTGAACTCCAGCCCATAGTCAGTTGTGCCGGAAACGCGGGCCGCATCCGAGGGCTGGGCGTAGTAGGAATGCACGAAGTAGAAGTTGGAGTCCTGCGGTACGCCCTGGAAAAGCGGCGAGTCCTTAACCTGCCGCACCTGATTCCAACCCATGTGCGGAACCTCCAAGCCCTCCGGAAAACGAATCACATTGCCCCGAAGCACACCAAGGCAAGGCGTCTCGTCGTCCTCTTCGCTGCGGTCGAACAGGACCTGGAGTCCCATGCAGATACCCAGGTACGGGACACCGCGCTCAATGGCCGCAACTACTGGGTCGTCGACACGTGCGTTGCGCAGCCCTTGCATGGTGTCGGCTGCCGCTCCGACGCCCGGCAGGACCACGGCCTCTGCCACGGCCACGGCGGAGGGATCGTTGGTCACGGAGAATCTTGCGCCCACGCGGGTGAGCGCTCGAGCCACGCTAT
Source organism: Chloroflexota bacterium (assembly GCA_022824865.1). Lineage (GTDB taxonomy): Bacteria > Chloroflexota > UBA11872 > UBA11872 > UBA11872 > UBA11872. Next base: position 27,089 of record JAJDZD010000030.1, read on the forward strand.
GAATGTTGCCCGCGCCATAGTCGACAACCGCAATCACGATTCGTCCCCCAGTACCGCCAGAATTCGATTCACGGCGTCAACGCGCGGAACCTCCATCTGAGCGGCGCCGTCGAGCGGCTTATACGCCACGACGCCGCGCTCCGATTCCCGTGTTCCGATCAGGACTGCCGCTCGTGCTTGCGAACGACTCGCACGGCGCAGATGCGAGCGAGGACTGGCGCCACGGAAGCCGCATTCAACCGCGATTCCCGCGTCACGCAACTGGCGAGTCAGGCGCATTGCGTCGGCGACCGCACCATCGGTCAGCGGGGCGACATACACCTCAGTGGACCGGGGATCCACAGCGGATGTGCCGCAGCGCTCCAGATTGAGCAGCACCCGCTCGATGCCACTTCCAAAGCCGACGCCCGGCACGTGATCCGCACCCATAAGTTCGGCCAGGTAGTCATAGCGCCCGCCACCTCCGACCGTGCTCTGCGATCCAGCATCGGGCGGAACAAACTCAAACACTGTGCGGTTGTAGTAGTCCAGACCGCGCACGAGCCGATGGTTGATCGTGTAAGAGATATCGAGAGCCTTTAGCAGTTCCTTCAGCTCTTCAAAGTGGTCGAGCGCAGGTTCGCTCAGGTAGTCCAGCGACCGCGGCGCGCCCTCGCAAAGGTCGGCGACCGCAGGATTCTTGGAATCGAGGATACGCAGCGGGTTAGTTGTCAGCCGCTCGCGGCTCTCGAAGTCCATACTGTCAGCCAGCGGCGTGAAGTAGTCCACGAGTGCCTGCCGATATGCTGGTCGGGTTTCTGGATCTCCGAGTGAATTCAACTCAAGCCGCAGGTCGTCGATCCCCATGGCCCGGTAGGTGGACCAGAGCAGATCGATCACCTCAGCGTCGACGGCCGGACTTGGGTCACCCAAGGCCTCAGCGCCGATCTGGTGATGTTCTCGATAGCGGCCGGCTTGCGGGCGGTCGTAACGAAAAATCGAGGTGATGTAATAGAGCTTCACCGGCTGCAGCAGGTTGTGCAGACCGTTTTGTACGTACGCGCGGACGACAGGAGCCGTGCCTTCCGACCGTAGTGTTAATGAGTCGCCGCCCCGGTCCTCAAAGGTGTACATCTCCTTCTGGGCGAGATCCGTGGCATCGCCAGTCGTGCGCGTGAAGAGTTCGGTTCGCTCGATTGTTGGTGTGCTGATTGGTGCGAAGCCGCGCAACTCGCACTCGCGCTGAAATGTCTCAGCCACCAGTCTCCAGGCGGCTGCTGCGTCAGGTAAACGGTCGGCGGTTCCCCTCGGGCGCTGAATCATCCGGCGGCCTCCAGCCGGTGGACGGCTGCCCTAACGGCGGATGGTTTGTCGGTCGTCACGACCACCCGCTTATCGCGACCACGCGTGCCCCCTTCGATGCTGACATCGCGTCGAGGCAGATATAGGGCCTTTGCCAGAAGGTCGATCAGCGCGCGGTTGGCTCGGCCGTCAATCGGCGGCGCGGTGATGCGAGCAGCCAGCGACCCGTCAATTCGTCGCTGAAGGGTTTCGGATCGGGCCTGCGGAGTGGCCCGAACGCGCAGACGGATTGCGGCTGGCATGGGGAGGCTCAATCATCGTTCGATTACGCGAGGGCGAGCGAACGCACAAGGTTCCAGAGCACCTGGATTACAAGAATCGCAATGAGCGGCGAGAGATCGATCATCCAGGACTGCGGCAGCGCCCGGCGGATCGGACCAAGGATTGGTTCCGTGACGTCAATCAGAAGTCGCATAAACGGGTGAGAAGGGTCGCGAACGAACCACGAGAGGATCGCGCGACCAATGATGGCGAAGACGATGATAGTAACCAGCCAGTCGAGAAGCTGGACGAGTCCGGCGAGCACGTTACGTCAGGGACCTAGAGTCGGGGAACGCGCCCCAAAGATAGCGCGTCCTACTCGGACGATCGTGGCGCCCTCGATGATCGCGGCGTCTAAGTCGTCCGTCATACCCATGGACAGGTCGGTCACTGGCTGGTTGGGCAGATCGAGCCTCAGTCCATCGCGCAACTCGCGCAGGTGGCGAAAGCAGGATCGGCTGGCTGCAGCATCGGCACCCATGGGGCCTATGGTCATAAGGCCGCGCAACGTCAGGCCAGTTTCACGGTCAAGGACGGACGCCAGCGGTGACAGCCCGGCCGGATCAATGCCGCCCTGGGTCTCCGCACCGGTGAGATTGACCTGGATCAGCACGTCGCATGGACGGCCGTCACGCACCGCCTCGAGTCGGCGCGCCAGGCGCACAGAATCCACTGAGTGGATCAGCGAAAACAGCTGCGTTGCAACGCGGGCCTTATTGCGCTGTAGGTGCCCCACGAGATGCCAGCGCCCCCCGCCGACTTGAGGAATCTTGGCCTGCGCTTCCTGCACCCGGTTCTCGCCCAATTCTGTGAGACCTGCGGCCAGACCGTGTCGCACGGCTGCGGCATCAAAGGTCTTGCACACGGCCACCAGCGCCAGGGAATCCGGCGAGCGGCCGGCGTCGCGACAGATTGTGGCAATGTGCCTGCGGACGGCGGCCACTCGAGCGGCGATCCCGGCAGCTGCATCGGCCTGCATCATGCGCCGTCTCGGAAGCGGGTCAGCGGCCCTCCGATCGGCGACGCAGGAAGGCCGGAATCTCCACTTCGCTCGACTCGCGCGAGCGGCTGGAGAAATCTAGTTCGCGGACCACCGGGCTGCTCGAAAGTCGAGAGCTGAGGCGTCTAGTTGGCCGCGCCTCAGCCGCGCCGGTTTGGAAACCGGTCGCAATAACCGTTACCTGAAGACGACCCTCCATGGCTTCGTCGATCACCGTCCCAAAAATGATGTTGGCATTCGGCTCAGCGGCCTTTGCCACGACGTCAGCAGCCTCGTTCACCTCGTGCAGCGTCATATCCGGGCCGCCGGTGAAGTTCAGCAGCACGCCGCGCGCACCATCCACCGACACGTTGAGCAGCGGGCTGTTAAGGGCTTGCTGAATCGCTTCGGTGGCTCTGTCTTCGCCCTGGGCTTCGCCGATCGCCATCAGCGCGGTGCCGGATTCGGTCATTACCGCCCGCACATCGTTAAAGTCGAGGTTGATCAAACCAGGTTGCGTAATGAGATCGGACACGCCCTGGATGCCCTGACGCAGCACGTCGTCCGCCAGGGCAAAGGCCTCGGTCACCGACATCTTCGGGTCGGCGACCGACAGGAGCTGCTGGTTGGGAATCATTACGAGGGTGTCCACGCGCTCCTGCAGATTTCGGACTCCTTCCTCGGCGTAACGCGCGCGTGTGCTGCCCTCAAAATCAAACGGTCGGGTCACCACGCCGACTGTCAGCGCGCCCGTTTCGCGTGCGACATCGGCCACCACCGGCGCGCCGCCCGTGCCGGTTCCACCGCCCATGCCGGCAGCGATAAACACCATGTCCGCGCCTTCCACGGCTTCGCGAATCTCGTCCAGTGACTCTTCAGCCGCCTTCTGTCCAAGCGAAGGTTGGCCACCGGATCCCAGCCCTCGCGTTGCCTTGTCGCCGACCCGGATACGGGTGGGTGCGCTCGAGCGCACCAGCGCCTGTGCATCTGTGTTGATCGCGATGAACTCAACACCCTGCACATGCTCGTCAATCATGCGATCGACGGCGTTGCTACCGCCGCCACCGATCCCCACGACCTTCAGGTCGGCCAGCGAATCTCCGCCGATCGGGAGTCGTGACTCGCGACCTGCCGTGCCCGAGTGCGCCTCACCATCTGTGCCCGTGAGCCGCGTGATTCGACTTCCACCGCGGCCTTCATTTTCGGCCATGTCCACTCACCCTTCCCAGGCGCGCCAAAGCTGGACGGCCAGACCGCTCATGATGCAACGCCACAACAGTAACGCCATTATGCCGAACGCGATTATCCCCTTGCGGTAAGTATGCTATACTCAGCCATCGGCGAAACAGGAACCGACGCGATGGCCAAAACGTACACCGTCTTCGACTTCAACCGCGACTATCCAACGTCCGACGCCTGCCTCGACAAGCTCATGG
>JAJDZD010000024.1 GCA_022824865.1 Chloroflexota bacterium
CCCCCCCCCCCCGGCGCGCGGCGGTCGCCGCAGACCCAACGGCCGTTCGCCTCGCTCAGGTCAGGGGACAGCTCGGCCCCGTGGCCGGGCTCAGCCAGGGCAGCGCGGCGCGGGATCGAACGGTGGCCGAAACACCCCCCAGCGCAACCAGGGGGGCTAGACGCTTATGGCGCACAAAGCATCCGTAGCGGACATTCGCGCGATCCGGGCCGACACCGGCGCGGGCGTCATGGACATCAAGCGAGCCATCGAAGACGCCGAGGGCGATCTCGACAAGGCCCGCGAACTCCTGGGCCAGCGCGGTTCGCAGTTCTCCGCCAAGCGAGCGGAGCGCGAGACCAGGGAAGGCCTCGTCACTGCCTATGTGCATCCTGGCCGTCCGCTCGGCGCGTTGGTCGAGCTCAACTGCGAAACCGATTTTGTCGCCCGCACCGAGGACTTCACCACGCTCGCCCGCGACATCGCCATGCACATCGCGGCCATGGCGCCGACACACGTCGGCGATGACGATGACCGGGACCCGGACGATGGCCCGGCGCTGCTGAGCCAGCCGTGGTTCCGGGACGGATCGCAGACCGTGGAGCAAGTCATCCAGATGGCGGTTGCCAGGCTGGGCGAGAACATCCAGGTCGGACGCTTTAGCCGCTTCGAGATCTGAATACCGCCGCGCTGACGCGAACTGGAGGGCCGATGGCCGCACCTGGCCTCAAATACCGTCGCGTGCTCTTGAAGATCGGCGGCGAGTCGTTGGCGGGTGAACGAGCCTTTGGGATTGCTCCGCTTGCCGTGCAGGCGCTGGCCGCGCGGATCGTCGAGGCGCTTGAACTGGGCGTCGAACTTGCCGTGGTCGTCGGCGGCGGCAACTTCTGGCGCGGCGGCGAGCACCGCAACATCAACCGCGCCACGGCCGACTACATCGGCATGCTCGGCACGGTGATGAACGCCATGGCGCTGCAAGAAGCCGTCGAACGTCTCGACGTGCCGACCCGCGTGCAGACCGCCATCGAAATGCGGGAAGTGGCCGAGCCGTATATTCGCCGCAAGGCTGTCGCGCACCTGGAGGCCGGCCGGCTCGTGATCTTCGCTGCCGGTAGCGGCAATCCCTACTTCACCACCGACACGGCCGGCGCGTTGCGCGCCATGGAAATCGGCGCCGAGGCCCTCCTCAAGGCCACGAAAGTCGACGGCGCGTACACTGACGATCCAATGACAAATCCAGACGCCACCCGTATCGAACGCACCACCTATCTGGACGCCCTCAACAACGGCCTGAAGATCCTGGACGCCACGGCGTTCAGCCTCTGCATGGACAACAACCTTCCGATTATCGTCTTCCGGCTGGAGGACGAGGGCAGCCTGGTGCGCGTGCTGGCCGGCGACCAGATCGGCACGCTGGTCGCGGCCTGATCCGACGATGATCGACGAATTCCTGCTCGACGGCGAACGGCGCATGGGCCAGGCCGTGGTACATCTCCGCCATGAGTTCGCCGGCATCCGCACGGGCCGCGCCTCGCCAGCGCTGATCGAGGACCTCAGTGTTCGGTACTACGGCCAGCCGACCCCGCTCAAGCAGATCGCGGGCATTTCCGCACCCGAGGCCCGCCTGCTCGTGGTGCAGCCCTGGGACAAGTCCGCGCTGCCCGACATCGAGCGGGCTCTGATCACCTCGGATCTGGGCATCACGCCGTCGAACGACGGCAACGTGATCCACCTGCCGATCCCTCAACTCAGCGAAGACCGACGCCGTGACCTCGTGCGCATCGTCCGCCAGCGCGCCGAGGATTCCAAAGTGGCCGTTCGCAACGTTCGGCGCGATGTGCATGAGGACCTGCGCGAGCTGGTCCGCGAGAAAGAAGCTTCCCAGGACGACCTGCACCGCTCGGAATCACGCCTGCAAGACGTAACGGACAAGCATGTCGCCGCGATTGATGAACTGAGCCGGCAGAAGGAAGCCGAGGTGATGCAGGTCTGAGCGGCGAGTGCGAACGGGTACCAGCGCATGTCGCCATCATCATGGACGGCAACGGCCGCTGGGCCCAGCGGCGCGGACTGGAGCGCCTGGCCGGTCACCGCGAAGGCGCCCGACGCGTTCGGGACATCGCGGCCGCCTGCATCGACCACGGTGTCCAGGTTCTGACCATCTACGCCTTCTCCACCGAGAACTGGGACCGTCCGGCCGACGAGGTCAGCTTTCTGATGGACCTCATCCCGGAACGCCTTCAAGCCGAGCGGTCCATGATCTTCGAGCAGCGCGTGCGCATCCGGGTGCTCGGCGAGATTGAAACGCTGCCGCTGATTGACCGCGTGGCGGTGCGGGACATCGTCCGTCAAACCGCGAACCACGACGCACTGGACCTTAACATCGCCTTCAACTACGGCGGTCGGGCGGAAATCGTCCGGGCCCTGCGCAACCTCATCCGGGACGGCGTTCGCCCGGAAGACGTAACCGAGGACACGGTGAGCCGCGCCATGTACACCGCCGGCCAGCCCGACCCCGACTTGCTCATACGAACCGGCGGCGACCAGCGCTCAAGCAACTTCCTGGTCTGGCAGTGCACCTACAGCGAGTACTACTTCTCGCCCACGCTCTGGCCTGACTTCACCAGGGAAGCCTTTGAGCAGGCGCTGGCCGACTTCGCGTCCCGGCAGCGCCGCTTCGGACGTGTTCCGGTGGCCGCGCCCGCCGCGGCGAGCGACGCCTGACGCCGCTGGCCGTTCGCGTAGCCAGCGCTCTCGTCCTGGCGCCGGCCGTTCTGGCGCTGGCCTGGTGGCATCCCATCGCGCTGGCGGTCCCGATGGCGCTGGCAGCGGCCGTCATCGCATTCGAGATCGGGTCCATGTATGCCGCCAGCGGCCTGCGCGTCTCCCGTGGCGGCGGAGCGCTGCTGGCCGCGGCCCTGGTGGCCCGGTGGGCGGTGGCGCCCGAGCAGCAACCCTGGGCCGACCTGGCCATCGGAGTCATCGCCGCCTATACGCTGCTGCGCCAGCTCTGGCACCCGCGCATGTACGGTCGCTTCACCAGCTGGGGCTTGGCGCTCGCATCCGCCGTCTACGCTGGGGGACTGCTCGGCTTCCTGGTCCTGCTTCGCGACCTGCCGGACGGATTCTGGTGGGTGGCCCTGCCCCTCGCCGTGACCTGGGCCTACGACACCTTCGGATACATCGTGGGTCGCGGCCTGGGCCGCCGCGGATTCATGACCCACATCTCGCCTCGCAAGACGTGGGAAGGCGTGGCCGGCGGGTTGCTGGCGGCGATCATCGTCGTCGGCGCCTTCGCGCCCGTGCTCGGCTATGCCTGGTGGCTGGCGCTTCCTTTAGGATTGCTTTGGGGCGTCGCCGCGCAAGCGGGCGATCTGGTGGCGTCGATGCTCAAACGTGATACCGGGCAAAAGGACTCCGGCCGGCTGATTCCGGGGCATGGCGGCATGCTGGACCGGCTGGACGCGCTGCTTTTCGTCGCGCCTGCGGTGTTTGCCTTCGCCCGGCTGGCAGCGTGATGTCATCGACTGCGGCTGGCCCTTCGTCTCGGCCCAAGCGCGTGGTGATCCTGGGGTCCACCGGGTCCATCGGCACTCAGACGCTCGATGTGGTGCGCGCATTTCCGGATCGCTTCCAGGTGCTCGGGCTCGCGTGCGGGTCGAACTGCGACCTGCTGTACCGGCAGATACGTGAATTCCGCGCGCCGCTCGCCTGCGTCCGCGACATTGACCCGTCCGCCGGCGACTGGCCCGCCGGGACAGAGCGACTTCCCTATCCCGACGGCATGGCCGATATGGCCGGCCTGGCCGAGGCCGACATCGTGGTCGTGGCCACAGTCGGCGACGCGGGGTTCCGCCCCACCGAAAGCGCGCTCCGCGCCGGCACCAACGTCGCCCTGGCCAGCAAGGAAATGCTGGTCATGGGCGGTGGCCTGTTCCGCAAGCTGGCCGACTCGACCGGCGCCGCCATCCTGCCTATTGACAGCGAACACAGCGCAATCTGGCAGTGTCTCGCCGGCGAAGCGCCCGAGAGCGTACGTCGTCTCATCCTCACGGCCTCCGGCGGACCCTTCCGCACCTGGGCCTTGCCCGACATTCGAACGGCAACCGCCGACGAAGCGCTGGAACACCCCAATTGGGACATGGGCGCCAAGATCACCGTCGACTCAGCCAGCCTGCTCAACAAGGGGCTTGAGATCATCGAAGCCCGCTGGCTGTTTCAAGTGCCTTACGGGGCCATTAACGTAATCGTTCATCCCGAATCCATCGTGCACTCCATGGTTGAATTCCATGACGGTTCGATTAAGGCCCAGCTGGGAGTGCCCGACATGCGGTTGCCGATCCAATACGCCATCGGATTCCCCGAACGCCTGCCCGAGGCCCACGCGCCCCTGGACCTTCGCTCGCTCTCGCGCTTGAACTTTGAGCAGCCGGATGAGCGCCGCTTTCCGCTGTTGGCAGCCGCACGGGCCGCGGGTTCGGCGGGCGGCACGGCTCCAGCCACCCTCTGCGGCGCCGACGACGCGGCGACCGCTTGGTTCATTGAGGGGGATGGCCGGTTCGGAACGATGACGGACGCCGTGCAGGCCGCGATGGACGCTATTCCGGCCGAGCCGCTTGACGACCTGGGCGCCGCCCTGGCGGCTCACCGCCGCGGATTCGAGTTCGTACAGGCGCGACTGGCTGACGCGTGAACCCGCTCGCGGCCCTCCTCAACAGCGAGGCGGGCCTGCTGGTCACGCTTCCGTTGGCCCTGGTCGTGCTGAGCGTCATCGTCTTCTTTCATGAACTCGGGCATTTCTATGCCGCCCGCAAATTCGGCGTGCACGTCAAGGAATTCGCCATCGGATTTCCGCCGCGCCTGAAGTCCGTGCTCCGCGGCGGGAACGCCTACGACGCGGTTCGGCTGACGCCCGACCCGATCAACGTAGATGGGCGACTGGTTCGCCTATGGAGCGGCGACCCCGCCTCAAATCTCGCCAGGGCCGTCGTAGTCCTCGATGGCGAAGGCGCCTACCTGCGGGCTGACGCCGCCCACGCCGCCGCCAGTTCGGCCGCCGGACTGGTTGTTGCGGAGCCCCTGCCCATGGACGACGTGGCCGATCTTGCGGAAATGTCGATCCCGGTGGTTGTCGTCGGACGCGATGACGCCGCGGCCATGCTCGCCGATGCCGCCGGCCGCGAAGCCTTCGTTGAGACCTATCGAGACGCCGAGGGCCAGGACCAGGTGCGCGTGCGCATCGGCGTCACCCGGTACGCGCTCAACCTGCTGCCGCTCGGCGGCTATGTGCGCATGACCGGGGAAAGCGGCGAATTCAATGCGCCCGGCAGCTTCATGACCCGTCCGGCCTGGCAGCGCGGCCTGATTCTGCTGGCCGGACCGCTCATGAACGTGCTGCTGACTCCTCTGTTCTTCCTGATCGCCTCCATGATTGCGGACGTGACCGGCAGCGTGGTTGCCGAAGTCGTCCCGGACTCGCCGGCGGCTCAGGCCGGCCTCAGGGAAGGCGATCAATTGCTGCGAATCGGCGAACGCGACATCGTCTCCCTCACCGACGTCCGGGACGCCGTTAGCTCTGCGGCCGGCCGGGAAGTGACCATCGTCGTCAATCGGCAGGAGACCGAACTCGCAGTCGTCGCGACCCCCCGGCTCAATCCACCGCCCGGACAGGGCGCGCTGGGCATCCGCATGCGAGCGACGGTCGGTCCCGCTCCAATTCACGTCGCCGTCCCGCGCGCCTTTCAGCGCACCTGGGACGCCCTGCTCCTGCTGCCCAGGGTGATTGGCGAAGCGATTGCCGGCACGCAACCGCTGGAGCTGGCCGGACCCGTCGGCATCGTCCAGACCGTCGGCGTCGCCGCGCGCCAGGGTCTGGAAATCGTCTTCATCCTGGCCGCCTTCCTTACCGCGCAGATCGGCCTGCTCAACCTGGTGCCCTGGCCAGGGTTGGACGGTGGACGCCTGATCTTCGTGTTGGTCGAGCTCCTCACGGGCCGCCGGGTTCCACCGCGCCGCGAAGCTGCCTTCCATTTCGTGGGCATCATGGTGCTGCTGACGCTGGTGCTCTTCATCACCGTGGGCGACGTGCAACGCATTGCCGGGGCCTGAGCGCCCCGCCTGCTGCCCAGCCAACCAAGCGCACCTCGGGCTCGAGGCGCCGGGTGGCCTCACGTGCCGGGCAGACGGCGTCCTTTGACGTTAGAGCCGTCGAGAGATCCGCCAGTCTGACGTCTCACGACGGCCCTGATTAGCCGGCGACCTGGAAACTGATTTGGTGCCAGCCCTCGGCGCCGTTCGGCGCCGGTGGCCTGGGTCCTTCGGGTTGCGTCGCGCCGGTGGCATCGGTCGCGCGCACCCTGGCAACGTGCGTGCCGGGGGTCGCTTCCCATTCGTGCACCCACTGCACCCAGGTGTGTTGGCTGATCGGCAGGGCGAGCCTCGCTTCCTTCCACTCGCCGCCGTCGACCTGCACCTCCACCTTAGTGATGCCGCGGTTCTGCGCCCACGCCACGCCGGCAATCGGCTGCAAGCCGGGGTTGATCGTCGATGAAGGCCTGGGAACGTCGATCCGGGATTGCGTCTTCACCGGACCTAGCTTGGACCACCCCCGCGGAATCCAGTAGCCATTGAAGCCGTCCCAGGTTGTGACTTCAATCTCTTGCAGCCACTTGGTGGCTGATACGTAGCCGTACAGCCCCGACACAATCAGGCGCGCCGGAAAGCCGTGCTCGAACGGCAACGGCTCGCCATTCATGCCTACGGCCACCAGCGCTGGACGTCCATCGAACGCCACGGCGGTCGGGAACCCGACCGTAAACCCGTCAACCGACCGGCCCACGATCTGGGTGCCTTCAGGCTTCACCCCGGCATGATTCACCAGGTGCCAGATCGGCACGCCCTGCCAGGTGGCATTTCCGATGAGCTCGCCGCCCACTTCGTTGGAGACGCAGCACAGCGTGATGAACTCCTCGAAGACCGAGAGCCCCAGCAGTTCCTGGAAGGAAATGCTGTACGGGCGCTCCACCAGGCCCGTGATGTTCAGCGTCCAGCTATTGACGTCGACTCGTGGAACCGAGAACGCCGTGTCAATCCGGTAAAAGTCGTCGTTGGGCGTGACGAGCGGCGAAACCCCGTCCACACCCACCCTCGTCGTCGTCAGCGGTTGGACTGGCTCGGGGGTGGGTTCCGGCGTCGGCTCTGGTGTGGGCTCCGGCGTGGGTTCCGGCGTGGGCTCGGGGGTGGGTTCCGGCGTCGGCTCCGGCGTGGGCTCCGGTGTGGGCTCCGGCGTGGGCTCGGGTGTGGGTTGCGGCGTGGGCTCAGCCGTCGCCTCGGGCGTCGGCTCGGCTGTGGCGTCCGGCGTGGGCTCAGCCGTGGGCTCGGGCGTGGCTGCCGGTGTCGCCGTCTCCGTGGCGCTCGCCACCGCAACGGGCGTCGGTTCGGGCGTCGGGGTCGGCGCGGCCGTTGGCGGAGCGGTGGCCGTCGGCGACGGGGTCGCCGCAACCGTCGGAGCTTCCGTGGGCGCGGCCGACTCTGCGGCTCTCACCGCGGTCACGGGCGTCGACGTCGGCGCCGCCGGGGGAGCGGTTGGCGCCGGGGTTGGAGCTGCCAACGCGCTCGGCGTCGGTATCGCCGCGACGGTTGGTGGTGCCGGAGGCGCCAGCGCCTGGGGCACCGGAGGCGCGGCCGACTCGGCGGCGCTCGTCGCTGACGGTTGGAGCGTCTCCGCCGCGGGGCGTTGCACGGTGGGCAGTACCACATCCTCGCGCTTGGCTACGGCCACCTTGGCCCGCTCAATCAGATTGCGTCCCACGATGCCGGTGGCAACTGAAGTCGCGGCAACCAGCGTGGCGGTGCCAAGAAACAGCCGTCGCTGTCGCTGCAACGGGACGGCCGGCATCGCCGCGGTGGCCGCCGCCGGTGCCTGGATCACACGAATGAACCACAAGAGCACTGCGATCGCCGCACCCACCGAAATCACCGCCGCGGCTACCGCATGGGCCGGCGTTGATTGGGCGTCGAATGCGTTCGCCAGTCCTGCCAGGATTCCGAATGCCGCAAAGCCCGCCACCGCCGCCGGTCGCGACCGCAGGGCCACCACCCCGAACGTCGTGCCGAAGATTGCGCTGAGCACAACAAGAAATATGACCAGCGCCAGCTTGTCGCTGGTGCCGAAGACGCTGATCGCGAACTCTTCCATCGCCCGCGGACTCAGGTCGACGATCCGGCCGCTCATCGAGACGAGCAGCGACGGCAAGCCGCCGAATATCCCCGCGTATAGTTCGCTGACGCCAACAGCCAGCAGCCCGGACAACAGCCCTGCCAGGCCGCCGCGCGCCAAGACGCTCAACTCTGGGATCCGCCGCCCCGCCCTCTCATCAGCCATCCGAGCCTCCTGCGCACACCGTGCTCATAATCAATTCGTATGTGCATGTGGCCGAATCGGGTGCTACAGGCGGCGCGAGTCGTCGTTGCTCGGAATGTTGCGAGCAGTCGCCTCTCCGGCTCCCGGGGCCCGGTTCAGACACGACATTCTTCTTTGGAAACACGGGCAGTCGCCGCAAACAGCCTCCCGATACCGGCCCACCATTCTATGGCGAGTGCCACCACGTCGATACGTACTGGAGGAGCTATTGTGCGGCAATGCGACGTGCCGTCCCGGGGCCAAGCGCGGCATGCCTGGGAACGACCGCCAATTGATCGTTCGCCGCGCCAGGCCGGCGCTCAGCGGCACCGGGCAGCTACGCTCCCACCCTGGCGACTGACGATCCCCGCAAACTGATCTGCCGCAGGCTAGTCGCCCGAGCCTTGACTGATCCCGGCACCCGAATGCGGTCGTGTCGGGCATCGTCGGATCTGTGCGGCTGGTGGCATACCTCAGACCGGCAAACTGCCGCTTGGCCCCCGTGCTGGAACAAGGCGTCGCTCAGCTCGGTAACTTGACGAATGTTCGGGCCTGTAGAACCCTCTGGGCTTATCGTACCCTGTGGGTTGTTTTCCCCGCCACGATGGCGGGTCACGCCTATGAAAGGCACCCCCAAATGATTCGTTCACTGTCCCTGCCCGCGCCATTGCGTGTGCTGGTGCTCCTGGCGCTCGTAAGCGCGTTGGTCCTGGCAACACTGGCCCCGGCGCTGGCGGATATGCATCCGGCCGCCAATGACGGCCAGCGGCTTGAAGACCAGTCGGCCGACGTGCAGGCCACCTACCGCGCGGTGTACGGCGACGATGCCGCCGCGAAGTGGATCGAAGAACACAACGCAGAGATCGCTATCACCGGCAACATGTACTACGACCGCATCGTCGCCGTGGCTAAGGCCCGCATCGAGACCTCGAAGGCCATGAGCATGGATAT
>JAJDZD010000032.1 GCA_022824865.1 Chloroflexota bacterium
ACTTGATGGCGCCCGCCCGGCGCATCGACGTCACTCAATTGCTTGAGTGAGCGCGAAACGTGCCTATTGCAGCGTAGCCAGGTGCTTGTCGCACTCGGCCTGGGCGTTGAGGAGCGCCTCGCGGGCCGGCAATTCGCCAACCAGCGCGGGCTGCGTCTCGTCGTGCAGGATGTTCCACCACTGCGCCCAACCGCTGAAGAAGTGGAGCCCGTAACCATCAGGACTCAGGAAGTTGTCCTTGATGATGTTCATGCTCCGCGGCAAGCCAGGCTGGAATCCGAGGTACCGGTCACTCTCGATGACCGAACGGAACATCGGAATCGCGCCACGCCCGTCGGCGACCAGACCCTGGAAATACTCACCCGCAATGAACGACGTGAGAATGACCGAGGCCTCAACCGTGCCGTGCTCGAGCGCCTTGACCGTGATGAAGTGACCCAACTCGTTGGTGGAGTAGGCGACTTCATCGATCGGTGACCGCGGAGACTCCATGTTGTCCCAGACGAAGCGGTCGCCGACGCGCAGCTTGCGGCCGCCGGGGCCGTGAATGCCGCCGGGCTCCATGCCGATCTTGCCGGTCGCGAACGGCGCCGTGATGCCCTCGGTCAGCAGCTGCGACAGCTCGCCGAGCGGAACGCCGACCTTTTCCTCGTACGTCGCGTTGACGTACCACTCGAACGCCTCGAGTCCGCCTTCGGTGGCGAAACCGGACGCCGGGGCCGGGCGAGTGCGGTCGGTGAAGAGCCAGCCGCCGTTGGCGCTGATCAGGGGCAGCCAGCGGAACTCGCCGCCGGTGCTGTGGTGGAGACCAAACTCGCCAGTCTCACTGTTGGTGAGCTGCCGAGCCGCTTCCAACTGCGTGTCCCACGTCCAGTCGGCCGTCGGCGCTTCCACGCCATCGGCGTCGAACTTGTCGATGTTGTACACGTAGCCGTTGACACCCGACATGAACGGCATGCCGTAGAGCGTGCCCTCAATGCTCAGGTTCTCAAAGCTCGGGTCGTCCGGGTTTTCCCGGGCCAGGATCAGGTAGTCGTCAAGGTCGATGCCGGCCTTGTTGACGTGATCCTCGAGCTGTACGAGACCCGGCGCGAACTCGCGCATCCGGGCGCCGTTCAGCACCACCACGTCACCGATCGTGCCCGCCGCGAACATGATATTCACCTTGTCGCGGTAGAACCCTGGCGGGATTGGAATCAGGTCGTACTTGACTTGGGGGAACTGCTTGTCGAATTCCTCCAGGCCAGCCTTCATGGTTTCCCAGCGCGTGCCAGCCGCCCAGTAGTTCATGAACTGAATCGGTGGGGTGGCTTCCATCATGGGCGCCGCTTCGACCATGACTTCCCTGGTGACGACCCTCTCGACCTCAACGACCTTCTGAACTTCGACCGGGACTTGCTTCTCAACGACCTTTTCAACGACCCGCTCGACCGGAACTTCCTTCTCGACGACCCGCTCGACCGGAACTTCCTTTTCGACAATCTTCTCGACCTCAACGACCTGGGTCTCCCCACAGGCCGCGAGAATCGCTGCCGACGCTCCCAGGGAACCGACCCCCAGGGCGCGGATGACCGTACGTCGTGTTACTGGACCGCTCATGAAACCTCCCCGCATCGGTGGACTCACGCGACGCACAACGACATGTCGCTAGTCCGCTTAATGCAAAAACCCAGCGGCCAGCCAACTGAGCATCAGCCGGGCAAGCCACCATAGAGCGCCTTGTTTAGCATCCGGCTCAGAATGCTGTCAAACGGTCGGCGCCAATCGGTCCGCAGCGCGCTCTTGCTTGCCCTCGCTGTGCCATGGTGGCGAATGCCGACTTTCGGTTAGCGCTTCGTACCCATCTGCTGCACGCACGAGTAGTGGATCTGGCAGACCGCCTTCCGTTCCGAATCGTCCCTCAGACGTCCGCCAACGGAGGTCATGCGCAGGAACATACCCACAGGGGGCGACTCCAGCGCGATCGTGTTCTCCTTGCTGGAAGTGATGGTGGAACTGTTGGCTGCCCAGTCCTGTTGATAGACCACGGCCACGGCTTGGTCATCGGTCAACATTGCGTAGATGCGGCTGAAGTCCGGGCGGACGGCGACCATTTGGGGGTTGGTGCCGACGCGGATGTGGGCGAGCGCCTTGAGGTCGGCGGTATCGATGACCTGGACGAAGGTGTCGTCGGCGTGGCCCGTGTAGGCGTAGCTGCCGTCGTAGGTGAAGGTGCCGAGGATGGGCCCGGTGCCGGTCTGGAACCGCTTGACGAGCTCAAGAGCCGAGGGCTCGTAGACGGCCACCGTGTGCTTCCCCGCCTCCTGGACCCAGATCGAGCCGTCGGGCGACGTGGTGAGCCGGGAAGGATTCCCGTCTTTCTTGGACTCCGCCGTGGCCAGCACAACGCCGCTGGAAGGGTCGAGGGTAACGACGCGATCGCCTTCGCCGGTGGGATAAACGAAGCGTTCGACGCCGTCCGCGTCGATGCTCAGGTCCGCGTCGGCCAGGACGCCGCCGTGGAGGGGTATATCGCTAAACGTGTTGGTGACCTCGTGCGTGGCGGTGTCGATGCTGAGCACCTCACCGGCCGCCATCTTGCTCACGAGCAGGGTGCCGTCCTGCCTCGCCTTGCCGAGAAAGACGCCCTCGGCCTCGCTGCCGAGCGGGATGCGGTTGCTGACGGTAAGGGTATCCACGTCGAGCGTGATGAGTTCGGCGGTGCCCCCGGCCGCGTCAAGCGTGCCCAGCCAGAGGTGGCGGCCGTCGAAGAAGTTGTTGTCGTCGTTCCAGGCCCAGGTCACGAGGCCGTCGACGTCGCCGGTGCGGGCGACTTCCTCGGTGAGGATGTCAATGGCGGTGACGTGCGGCGAGCTGTTGCTGAAGACGAGAATCTCACCGGCGTCGCCGGCCGGAGCCTCCGCGACCTCGCCCGCCGCGCCGCCGGGGGAACTCTCTGGCCCGCCCTCGCCGCAGGCGGCGGCCAGCAGGGCCACCCCAAGGCCGCCCATCCCGGCCAGCAATCGTCGTCGCGGGAGCTGTGGCGTGTTCATGATCTCGGTCCTTTCACCGCCGGGTCGTCGCTCGGTAGCTCGGCGCCCAGCCCAGCCGGCTTGGGTCTAGCGCTTCGTGCCCAGGATTTGTGTGCCGCAGTATGCGGACCTTCCCTTGCAGGCTTCAGCCCGCTCCTGCTCGTCGCGCAAGCGGCCGCCGATCGACGTCATGCGCAGGAACATGCCCACCGGCGGGGCTTCCAACGCGACTGAGTTCTCCTTGGCCGAGGTGATGGTCGAACTGTTGGCTTCCCAGTCCTGCTGGTAGATCACGGCGACGGCCTGATCGTCGGTCAGCATCGCGTAAATGCGCGTGAAGTCAGGGCGCACGGCCACCATCTGCGGGTTTAATCCCACGCGGATGTGTGCAAGAGCGCGAAGGTTGGCGGTATCGACCACCTGCACGAAGTTGTCGTCGGCGTGGCCGGTGTAGGCGTAGCTGCCGTCCAGTGTGAACGTGCCCAGGATGGGATTTGTGCCGGCCTGAAAGCGCTTGACGAGCTCAAGGGCGGACGGCTCGTAGACGGCGACGGAGTGCTTGCCCGCTTCCTGGACCCAGATTGACCCGTCGGGCGACGTCGTCAGGCGGGTGGGGTGGCCGCCCTTCTTCGACTCGGCGGTGGCGAGGACGGCGCCACTGGAGGGGTCCAGGGTAACGACGCGGTCGCCTTCGCCGGTGGGATAGACGAAGCGTTCGACGCCCTCGGCGTCGATGCTGAGGTCGGCGTCGGTGAGTACCCCGCCGTGGAGGGGCACGTCGCTGAAGGTGTTGGTGACCTCATGCGTGGCGGTGTCGACGCTGAGCACTTCGCCGGCGGCCATCTTGCTGACCAGCAGGGTGCCATCCTGCCGGGCCTTACCGAGAAACACGCCCTCGGCCTCGCTGCCGAGCGGGATACGGTTGCTGACCGTAAGCGCGTCCACGTCGAGGGTGATGAGTTCGGCGGTACCGGCGGCAGCGTCGAGGGTGCCCAGCCAGAGGTGGCGGCCGTCGAAGTAATTGTTGTCGTCATTCCAGGCCCAGGTGGCGAGGCCGTCCAGGTCGCCGGTCCGGGTGACTTCCTCGGTCACGATGTCGATGGCGGTGACATGAGGGGAGCTGTTGCTGAAGACGAGAATCTCGCCGGCGTCGCGTGCCTCAGCGGCAGTCTCGCCTCCCGTGTCGGATGCGGTTTCTGGCTCGCCTTCGCCGCAGGCGGCAGCCAGGATGGCCACGCCAAGGCCGCCCATGCCGGCCAGGACTCGTCGTCGCGCTAGCCTTCGGTTGTCCATCCCCTCAGTCCTTTCGTAGCCGGATGGCGCCCTTGGCCCCGGGCCCCTCCGGCCGGCTCCGGTCTAGCGCTTGGTACCCAGGTTCTGCGTGCCGCAGGCATACGAAATCCTGCACGCATCAGCCCGCTCAGCGGAATCACGCAAGCGGCCACCCACGGAGGTCATGCGCAGGAACATGCCGACGGGTGCCGATTCCAATGCGATGGTGTTCTCCTTGGTGGAGGTAATGGTGGAACTGTTGACCTCCCAGTCCTGCTGATAGACGACGGCCACGGCCTGATCGTCGGTCAGCATCGCGTAGATGCGGGAGAAATCCGGGCGCACGGCCACCATCTGCGGGTTTAATCCCACGCGGATGTGTGCAAGAGCTCGAAGGTTGCCGGTATCGACGACCTGCACGAAGTTGTCGTCGGCATGACCGGTGTAGGCATAGCTGCCGTCGTAGGTGAACGTGCCAAGGATGGGCTCGGTGCCGGTCTGGAACCGCTTAACCAACTCAAGAGCCGAGGGCTCGTAGACGGCCACCGTGTGCTTGCCGGCCTCCTGGACCCAGATGGAGCCGTCGGGCGAGGTGGTGAGGCGGGTGGGATGTCCGCCTTTCTTGGACTCGGCCGTCGCGAGGACGGACCCGCTGCTGGGATCGAGGGCGACGACGCGGTCACCCTCACCGGTGGGATAGACAAAGCGCTCGACGCCGTCGGCGTCGATGCTGAGGTCGGCGTCGGTCAGCACGCCGCCGTGCAGGGGCACGTCACTGAAGGTGTTGGTGACCTCGTGCGTGGTGGTGTTAACGGTGAGAACTTCGCCGGCGGCCATCTTGCTGACGAGCAGGGTGCCGTCCTGCCGCGCCTTGCCGAGGAAGACGCCCTCGGCCTCGCTGCCCAGCGGGATGCGGTTGCTGACCGTAAACGTGTCCACGTCGAGGGTGATGAGTTCCGCGGTGCCGCCGCCGGGGTTGAGAGTGCCCAGCCAGAGGTGGCGGCCGTCGAAGTAGTTGTTGTCGTCGTTCCAGGCCCAGGTCACGAGGCCGTCGACGTCGCCGGTGCGGGCGACTTCCTCGGTGAGGATGTCAATGGCGGTGACGTGCGGCGAACTGTTACTGAAGACAAGAATCTCGCCCGCGTCGCCCACCGGCGCCTCGGCGCCTTCGCCCGCCGCGCCGCTGGGCGCGCTCTCCGGCCCGCCCTCGCCGCAGGCCGCGGCCAGCAGCGCCACCCCTAGGCCGCCCATGCCGGCCAGAACTCGTCGTCGCGTGAGCTGTGGCGTGTTCATCGTCTCGGTCCTTTCACGGCCGGGTCACCGCCGGTCCGAAGACACAGCAGGGCGGCGCAACCTCCCGACGCCAGCCCGAAGACCCAAGTCAGCGGCATCGCGCGTCGCGCTGGTTTTTCGTACATGCATGCGCCTGAATCCACGCTGCTCGTGTCGCGAATTCACAGCCCTTGGAAGTATAGCGCCGCCCGCGTTTCCAACGGAAACCCACCGGCGGCATCTTCGAGGATTCGCACGCGCGGGCTGCCGGGCTTAGAACTGGCCTTTAGGAGTCGCGCAAGGCAGAATCCCCGCATCCGCGCGGCAATCGAGCCGCACTGACATAGGCAGCCGCTGCATGAGCGACAAACTGCGAGTTGCGGTAATTACCGAACCGACCGCCTGGCACCTGGGCGCTCTGATCGACGCCCTCCACAACGATGAGGTCGGCGAGGTCGCGGTCGGCGACGTGACCGGCGGAACGTTCGACGAAGTCCGCGAGGGCGGCGCCGGCAAGGTGTCTGCGACATACACCGACCTGGACCAGTTGTACCGCGACTTCCAGCCCCAGGTGGCGCTCATCACGATGGAGCCCTGGCGCATGCCGCCCGTCATCACCCAGGCATTGGAAGCCGGCGCCCACGTATTCCACGAAAAGCCGGGATACGTCGACATAGATGACTACCGCGCCATCTACGGACTCGCCAAAAGCCGGGATCTCCACCTGGTGATTGCCTACATCTCCCGCGCCTATCCCATCGTCCAGGAAGCGCGGCGGTTAGTCGCTGAGGGCTTCCTGGGCGACCTGCTGTCGTTCCAGGCCTGGTTCGTGGCCGACCAGGAGCGCACGATTCAGAATCCCGCGGCCCGCCCCCAATACGACGTCGCCGCCGGCGGTTGGTTCTTCTCGAAGGAGTTGGGCGGCGGCGGGCACCTGTCCATCCTTGGGTGCCACTACCTGGACCTGCTGCGGCACATCGCCGGATCCGACTTCAAGTCGGTCAGCGCCTTCTGCCGCAATGTGGGCGGCGAATCGATCACCGTTGAGGACGCCGCCGTGGTCAACCTGGAATTCGAAAACGGCATGGTCGGCAACCTCAACTCCGGCTACTACACCAGCAGCGCCGAGTACGGCTCGTCCCGGCACAACGGCATCATCCTGTGGGGTCGCGACGGCTGGCTGAAGTTCAACCCGAACGGCGAGTCCAACCGCGAACCGATGCAATGGGCCTCCTACAGCGGCGCCCAGGCCAGCGCGCCGCTCAAGTCATGGACGTTCGACAAGGCCGGCGCGCTGAACAACCCTTACCGTGTCCTGACCGGTGGCTTTTTCCGCGCCTGCCTGGGTGAAGGCCCGCCGCCGATTGAACCGGAAGCCGGCATGTGGGTCAACGAAGTCACCACCGCCGCCTACGCCTCGTCCGATTCGGGTCAAATGCTCGCGGTCTCCATCCCGGAGCTATAGCCTGACAGGGAGGTCCTCGTGAACACGATCCCATCGCTCTTCGCCTGCGCCACGCCGGGCCGGCGGCCATGAGCGCCCCGCCGCTGCGGGTCATTTCGGTCGGCGTGGGCGGTCGGGCGCGCCAACACCTGAACGCCCAGGTGGCGCTTCCTGAACGGTTTGAAGCCGTTGGCTTGGTAGATATCGTCCCCGAGGCATTCAACGAAGCGCTTGAGATCACTGGCCTGTCAAGACCCGATTGCTTCACCACTCTGTCCGATGCCCTGGCGGCCACGCCCTGTGACGCCGTCGGCGTCTTCACCCCGGGCCATCTCCACACGTCCTATATGGAAGAGGCCATCGCCGCCGGCAAGCACGTGATCGTGGAAAAGCCCTTCACCTGCAGCCTGGAGGAAGCGCAGCGCGTCGTGGCCGCCGCCGAAGCCAACGACGTTCAGGTGGTCGTCACCCAGAACGACCGGTTTTTTCACCCCTATCCGCTGCTGCGGGAGATCATTGCCGACAAACGCTACGGCGAATTGGGCGCCATCACCATGGTGCACCACAACGCCCGCGGGCGTCCCTTCGAGAACGGCTACCCGCCGATGCATCTGTGGCATCAGGGGTCGCACCAGGTCGATTCGTTGCTGTCGCTGCTGCAACGGCCGCCGCGTTGCGTGTGGGGTGTCAACGCAACACCGGCCAACAGCAACTGGACGGCTGAGCCGCACGTCTGCGCCATCATCACCTTCGATGGTCCGGTGATCGTCAGCTACACCGCCACGTCGGACGCGCAGGCCTACGAAATGTATCTGCGCTTGGAATTCTCGGAGGCCGCGGTGATCTTGCACGGTTTCTCGATGAACTCCACGGACTTTCAGATGACCGTCACGCCCCGACAGCCCCTGGAGCGCTATCCCCGCTCGGAAGTCTTTCCCATCGGGCGAGCTGAGCGCAGCGGGCGATGGGCCGACATCGAGCAGGACATCTGGAACGGCTTCTGGTCGCATGTCATGGAGGGCCAGGACCACCCGTGCTCCGGACGCAACAACCTGGACACGATTGGGGTCCTGGACGCCATAATCCGCTCGAGCACCGAGCGAATCGCGGTCGAGTTGTGACGTAGGAGCCAGCGCACAGGGAGGGTCCGATGGGTAGCCAACTGAGAGCCGGCGTCGTTGGGCTGACCGGGATTGGCGCGCGTCCGCCTATTCCGGCCGCGAAGCGTGGATGGGGCATCACCATGCCGCACTCGCACGCCTCGGCCTACCACTTCGTCGAGGACACGGAACTGGTCGCCGTCTGCGACCTGCGGCAGGAGGCGATCGACGAGTTCGACGCCAACTGGCGCTCCCACGTTTCCGAAGTCAACTCGTACACCGACTACCGCCAGATGCTGGATCGGGAAGACCTGGACCTGATCAGCGTGGTCACCAGCGACCACGTGCACACCCAGATCGTGATCGACGCGGCCGAGGCCGGGGTCAAGGGCATCGTCTGCGAAAAGCCCATCGCCACCACGCTGGCCGACGCCGACCGCATGATCGAAGCCGTGGACAAGGCCGGCATTCCCATGCTGATCGACCACGTGTACCGCTGGTGGTTCCCCTGGGCCGACGTCGGCAAGCTGATTGACGACGGCGCGATTGGCGACGTCGTCCGTGTCATGTGCAACCAGGGCGGGCCGCGAGCCATGCTGTTTCGCAATGGCACACACGTGTGCGACACAATCAATTGGTTCTCGACCGGCAACCCGACGGCCGTCTATGCCGTGGCCGAGAAGGGCTTCGAGGACTACGGCCCCCGCTACGCCAGCGACGGCGGCCACGACCCCGACACCGATCCCGCCCTCAGCATCATGATCGAGTACGACAACGACGTTCGCGCCTTCTGGAACGCCTGCAAAACCATGCCGGGTCGCTATATCGGCCCCTTCAACATCTGGGGCACCGAGGGCCGCATCCACCTCACGAACGATTACGCCGTGCTCTATGACGATCCAGAAGAAGGCCTGCGTGGTCGCGAGTTGACGCCCACCCACTACTCGCAGGGGCACATTGCCGGGCTGGTTACGGAACTCGTTGGCCTGATCCGCGACGGCGGCGAACCCAGTTGCGACGGCCGGCAGGCGCGACAGGCACTGGAGGTCCTCCTGGCGGCGCTGCAATCGCAGGCCGGCGGCAACGTTCGCGTTCAGCTACCCATCACCGACGCCTGAGCCAGCGAAAGGGCCGTACCCCGAAAACTGCAGCCGGCCCGGGAAGCGTGTCGGGTCGCGCTCGTAGCGTTCCTGATCTGCGGCTCCTTGCCACGCTGACCGTATTCCTGGCGTTGTTGCTGAGCGCGTGCGGTGCGAGCGAGACCGAAGTTCAGCCGACACCGACACCCCAGCCCCAGCCGACACCCACAACCGAGTCTCGACCGGAGGCCACGCCCGAACCGACGCCCGTTGACGCGCTTGAGGCGCGTCGCTGGGACGCGGCGCTGCGAGTCTGCGATGCCCTTGAGAACACCCTGCTCGTCAGCGAACCGGCCTTTTTTCTCGGGGCCCTGCAATTCGCTCGCGACGAAGGCATGCGCAAATCGGAGCTGAGCGAGGCCATGCAGCGCGAGTGCCCGGGAGTATTCGGCGTCCTGCGCTATGAACCCGACCTCTTGGCCGAATTCGAGAAGCTGCCCTGACGCGGTGGTTGGTCGCAGACAAAGCCTCTTAGCATGGGGACTCGCGGAAACGCCGAAAGCAGATCGCATTCATGTATGACGTAGTAATCGTCGGCGCGGGCGTCATGGGCAGCGCCACCGCCTACTGGCTCAGCCGGGCCGGCAAGCGCGTGGCCCTGCTCGAACAGTTCCGCCCCGCTCACGTGCAAGCGTCGTCCGCCGACGAGTCCCGCACGATCAGGTACCAATACCGCGGCCAGGCGGCCTACACCCGAATGGTCGCGGGGGCGGTGGAGCTCTGGAAGGAGTTCGACCGCCGGTCGGGCACGAACTACTACCGTGAGACCGGGACGCTCACCCTGCAGACCCGGCCGGACTTCGAACCGCTGCGCGACGGTTACCAGGGCCTGTGCGACCTGGGCTACGAGCCGCGTTGGCTGAAGGCCCAGGACATTCGCCGGGAGTTCCCGCAGTTCGCCAACGTGGACTCCGGCTACATCATGGAGGGTGTTGGCGGATACATAGCCGCGGGACCGGCGACTCGCGCCCTGGCCGATGCCGCGGCCGAGCAGGGCGCGGACGTATGCACGGGCGCTGAAGTTGTCGCGCTGAATGAATCTGGCGGCCGCGTCACGTCCGTGGCGACAAGCGACGGACGTACGTTCGAAGGCGAAGTCGTCGTCGTCACGGCCGGACCGTGGACCGCTCGCCTGCTGCCTGAACTCCCGGTCCGCGTGCAACCCACCGCCGCTCGCCTGCACTACCTGAGGCCGGCGGATCCCGCTGCCTACGAGTCCCCGCGCCTCACGCCGTTCTCCGTCATGGATACGCAGTTCTACGGATTCCCCGTGCATTGGCGCGGCTGCGTCAAAGTCGCCGACGACATGATCGGCGAGCCGTTCGAGCCCGACCGCGACCGCGAGCACGAGGATCCCGTCGCGCTCGCCAAGCTACGAGACTTCCTGGGTCGCCACATGCCCGGCCTGCGCCACGCCGAAGTGATCTACAGCAAGACCTGCACCTATTCGATGACCCCAGACTCAGACTTCATCATCGACCGCGTGCCGAACCTCGACAACGCGCTGGTGGCGGCCGGATTCTCAGGGCACGGCTTCAAATTCGGCATCCTGATCGGCCAGATCATGGCCGATCTGGCAACGCGCGGCGCCACGCAGTGGGACCTCGGCCGGTTCCGCCTCGACCGTGATCCGTCGGCGGTGAGCCAGCATTGGTAGGAGGCCGGCTATACGCTGGCGATCAGTCGCGCCACACTTCGCCGAACAGCCGCAGCCAGTTGCCGCCCAGGATCTTGCGAGCGTCGTCTTCGCCGTAACCTCGCCGCAGCAGCCCCTCGGCCACGTTCACGAACTCCAGCGGACCAGCAAAGCCATGCAGGTGGCGGTAAGGCTGCGGCACGTCGCCGGATTTCAGGTACGGCTCGTGGCCGTGGGATGACCCGATCCAGGCAAACCACTCGCGGCTCTGCCCCATGCAAAAGTCGGTGCCAACGGCTACCTGGTCCGGCCCCACCATGTCCACCAGGTAGTCGACCGCGTCCAGGTAGTCGTCCAGCGTGGACTCGTAGGCGTGGCGGTGGTGATTAGGGAAGGCGTTGGCGCCAACAATCCCACCCTTGGCGGTCAGCGCGCGAATCGCCTCGTCGGTCTTGTTCCGCGGGTAGTCCGTCTGCGAACGCGCGTTGGCATGGGTAAAGACCACCGGCTGCTCCGAGTGCTCGATGGTGTCCAGCACCGTGCGGTCGCCCACGTGGGAGAGGTCGATCAGGATGCCCAGCTTGTTCATCTCGCGGATCGCCGCCAGGCCGATCACGCTCACCCCTTCGTCCGTGCGCTCCCAGCAGCCATTCCCGAACAGGTTCCGCTCGTTGTACGTCAGCTGCACGATCCGCACGCCCAGGGCGTGAAAGAGCCGGAACCGCCGAACGTCGTTCTCCACCGGCGTCGCGTTCTGCCAGCCCAGGATGATCCCGGTACGTCCTTCCGCCTTCGCGGCGCGAATGTCGGCCACCGAGTGAATCGGCCTAATGTACTCGCTGAACTCCTCGAACCAGTGCAGCCAGGTCGTGATGTTGTCCAGGGTCTGCTGAAAGTTGTGCCAGATCGCCGACGTGGCGTTACAGGCCGTGACCCCCCCATCGCGCAGTTCGCGAAATATCTGCTCGGCGCCCCAGTTGCTGGTATCCAGGCCGTCGATTACCACGGCCGACTCAAACAGGCGTCGAGCCGCCGCGCTGGGAACCCACTGCTCAGTCGTCATCGCCGCCTCCACCCGTCCGGGCCTGGCGCTTCGTCCTGCGCCCGCGAGCATAACCGGCGACTGAGGGTGTATCCGCGCGGCCTGCCCTCACGGGGAAGCGGTGAGGCCCGGCCGGTCGAACTCTTCGAACGCCATGCGACGCGGGGCAGTCGAGTGCGGTTGCCAAAACTCGCGCCCGCCAGCACCAATTCGGGCAATTCTTGAGTTCGGCCCGTGCTAAAACTTGATAGATAGACACTCAAATGATATAAAGGTATCGCACGAAGGAGTCCGTTCGGGTGATCCGATGGCGAGGAGCCTGCGAGCAGACGCTGGCCGCCTGCCAATCGCGCCTTTGACCCGATGGTGCCGATCTCTAGCTACGTCAGCGGACGAGGAGGTTCGCGGATATGGCATTTGACATAAACCGATTCACTGAGCGATCCCAGCAGGCCATCAACCAGGCGGCGAGCTTGGCAACCGATCGTGGTCACGCCCAGATTCGACCCGAACACCTGTTGGCTGCGCTGCTGGCCGATACCGAAGGCATCGCCGTAACGGCGCTGGAACGTTCCGGAGCGTCCCCGCAGGACCTGGGGGCAAAGACCGAGACCGCGCTGCAGCGGATTCCGCGAGTCAGTGGCGACGCGGCGTCGCCCCAGTTGGCGCCGGCCGCACGTGATGTGCTGGTCCGCAGCCACGACGAATTGGCGGCCTTCGGCGACGAGTACGTCTCCACCGAGCACCTGTTGTTGGCGCTGCTGGAGCATGGACACGAAGCGTCTCGCCTCCTGCGGGACGCCGGGGTAAGTCGCGAATCCCTCCTCGCGGCGCTGCGCGAAGTGCGCGGGGCGCAGCGCGTGACGTCGCAATCTCCGGAGGCCTCGTTCGATGCGCTGGCCAGGTACGCCGTCGACCTCACGGACCTGGCAGATCGCGGCAGGCTGGATCCGGTCATCGGGCGCGACGAGGAAATCCGGCGCGTCATCCAGATCCTCAGTCGCCGCACCAAGAACAACCCGGTGCTGCTGGGCGAGCCTGGCGTGGGCAAGACGGCCATCGTGGAAGGCTTGGCTCAGCGAATCGTGCGCGGCGACGTTCCTGAGGGACTCAAAGAGAAGCGAGTCCTCGCGCTCGACTTTGGCGCCATGGTGGCCGGCGCCAAGTACCGGGGCGAGTTTGAGGAGCGTCTGAAGGCGGTCCTCCAGGAGATCACGGGCGCCGAGGGAGAGATCGTGCCTTTCATCGACGAACTGCACACCGTCGTCGGCGCCGGCGCGGCCGAGGGCGCCATGGACGCGGCCAACATGCTCAAGCCCATGCTGGCACGCGGTGAATTGCACGCGGTCGGCGCCACCACGCTCAACGAATACCGAAAGCACGTGGAATCCGACGCCGCCCTCGAACGGCGCTTTCAGCCGGTTATGGTCGAAGAGCCGTCCCTCGAGGACACCGTCTCGATCCTGCGCGGCCTCCGTGACCGGTACGAGACCCACCACCAGATCCGAATTCGCGACAGCGCGCTGATTGCGGCCGCCACGCTGGCCCACCGGTACATCGCCGACCGGCAGTTGCCCGACAAGGCCATCGACGCCGTCGACGAGGCGGCCAGCCGGCTGCGCATGGAGCTCACTTCGGCGCCGGCCGAACTCGACGAACTCAATCGCAAGGTCGTTCAACTGGAGATCGAGCGCGAGGGCCTGCGTAAGGAAGAGGACGACGCGTCCCACGAGCGTCTGGCCGCGCTGGAATCGGAGCTGGCAACCCTGCAGGAAAACCAGCGATCGTTGCAGGCCCGCTGGGACCGCGAACTGGCGGCCGTTGACGGGATCGCTGACCTCAAGCGCCGCGTGGACGAGTTGCAAACTGAGCTCGAGCGAGCCACCCGCGAAATGGACCTCGAAACGGCGGCGCGCATTCGCTACGGCGAACTGCTCGAGGCCCGCCAGGCGCTGTCAAAGGCCGAGACCGCCATAGCCGACGGCAAGCGGCTGGTCCGGCAGCATGTGGACGACGAGGATGTCGCCGACGTCGTCGCTCTCTGGACTGGCATCCCGGTCAACAAGCTGCTGGAAGGCGACGCGCGCAAGCTGCTGCAACTCGAAGAGCGCCTCCACGCGCGCGTCGTCGGCCAGGACGACGCCGTGCGCGCCGTGTCTACGGCCGTGCGCCGCGCTCGGGCCGGCTTGCAGGATCCGAACCGTCCGCTGGGCTCGCTGCTCTTCCTTGGACCCACCGGCGTCGGCAAGACCGAACTGGCCCGCGCGCTCGCCGAGCAGCTATTCGACGACGAGCAGGCGCTCATCCGCTTGGACATGAGCGAATACATGGAGCGCCACACCGTCAGCCGCATGATCGGCGCGCCGCCCGGCTACGTGGGCTATGACGAAGCGGGCCAGCTGACCGAAGCGGTGCGTCGCCACCCGTACAGCGTCGTCCTGTTCGACGAAGTCGAGAAGGCCCATCCGGAAGTCCTGAACGCCTTGCTGCAAATCCTGGACGACGGTCGCCTGACCGACGGCCATGGTCGCCTGGTCGACTTCCGCAACGTGGTGGTCATCCTGACCAGCAACATCGGCAGCGCGGCCATCATGGATGCCCTCGCCGTCCGGCCCGAAGATGCCGGCGCCCAGGCGCTGGCCGCCGCCCGCGCGCACTTCCGGCCCGAGTTGTTGAACCGGCTGGACGACATCGTGGACTTTCAGCCGCTCACCCGCGAGCAGCTACGGGAAATCGTGGGCCTGCGCGTCGCGGACGTGAACCGGCGCCTGGCTGATCGGCGAATCGAACTGTCGCTGTCGCCGGCGGCGCTGGACCTGCTGGCCAAGCAGGGCTACGACCCGTCCTACGGAGCACGTCCCCTGCGGCGGGCGATTCAGCGGACCCTCTTGGACGCCCTGTCTGACCGCATTCTGCGAGGTGACATCTCAGACGGGGCTCAGGTGACCGTGGATGCCGACGACCGCTGCCTGCGCTTTAAGTCGATGGATCGGTTGGCCGCGTAGGGGTGGTCGAGTCAATGGGTCGGTCGAGCAATTGGCCGTGACGCCCGGCGTGAAGTTCGTGGGTGCTTTGGTCGAGGCGCGTGCTCATCCGGACGTGTAGACCGCTGCCCTCCAGAACCCCGGGCGCAGACGTATCGGGTAGGTTATCGCGCTCCGAGGTCGGAGACGTGCGCGAACGTCTGGAGTGCTGCCCGTTGATTCTCACCGCGCTGGCCATGGCCTTCATTACCCTTCTTGTTCTCTCCAACATCATCGCGGTGAAGCTGATCGCGGTAGGCGGCTTCGTGCTGACGGCCAGCATCATCACCTACCCGCTCACCCTGCTCCTGTCGGACGCGATCGCCGAGATTTACGGACGCAAGATCGCCACCCGGGTCGTCTGGCTTGGATTTGTGCTCAGCCTGCTAACGGTCCTGATCCTCTATCTCGCCCAGGTCATGCCGGGGGCCGAGGTCTGGGGGGCGCAGGGGGCTTACGAGCAGATTCTTGGCCTCGTACCGCGCATCGTGCTGGCCTCAATGGTGGCCTATGTGATCGCCCAGAATCACGACGTTTTTGCCTTCCACTACTGGCGCAATCTAACCAAGGGACGGCATCTCTGGCTGCGCAACACCGCCTCCAGTGTCGTGTCGCAGGCCCTCGACACGGTGCTCTTCGTCACGATCGCCTTCGCCGGTACCATCCCCACCGACGTGCTGGTCAACACGATCGTCACGCTCTACGTGGCCAAGGTCATCTTGGCCGTACTCGATACACCCCTGGTCTACGCCATGGTTGGCGTAATTCGACGGCTCGAGCAACGGCTCAGACTGGGGCTGCCGGTCGCTATCGACTGAGCGTTGGTTGCCGGCAACCAGACGGCGCGTTGTGGCCGGCGGGCCGCCCGGCCCGATCTGCGTGGCCGTGCCAATCGGTTGGCAACGGTCGCATCCTTGTATGCTTCGTATCTGAACAGATGCGGCTGGATTGCAGGCAAAGGTGGGTTGGTAATGGCGGAAAAGTGGCAGGAACTCCGGGTTTCAAACGACGCGTTGGACGACCCGCCCGAACTACGTGCCCGGATGGACACCGAGGGCTACGTCTTCATAAAGGGACTGTTCAACCCTGACGACATGCTGTCGCTGCGGCGCGCGATGACCGAGAGGCTGCAGGAGCATGGCTGGCTGCGGGCGGGCACCGATCCACTCGACGGAATCGCCGTCATCGAGGCCCAGTGCACCGAGGGCGACACGGCCTACACCGACGTGTATCACGAGGTCTACAGGCTGCAGGAGTTCCACCGGTCCGGGCACTGGCCCGTGATTCTCGACGCGATGGGCAAGATCATCGACGCGCCCGTGCTCCCGCATCCGATGAAGATCGCGCGCATCTGGTTTCCCCAGTACACCGACCACACCACGCCGGCCCACCAGGACTTCGTGCACTTCCAGGGCACTTTCGACACCTATACATGCTGGGCGCCCGTGGGTGACTGCCCCGAAGAGCTTGGCGGCCTGGCTGTCGTGCCCGGCACCCACAAGATCGGCAAGGTCGTCGACCACCACTTCTCCCTGGGCGCCGGCTCGCTCGTCGTGGACGAGGAAGCGCAGCAAGGCATCTGGCGCTCGACCAATTACGAGATCGGCGATGCCCTCTTGTTCCACAGCCTGACGGTCCACAAGGCCTTGCCCAACGTCACCGACGACCGCATGCGTATCTCGCTGGACAATCGCTACCAGTCCGTCCACGAGCCGATCGCGGAGCACATGCTCACGCCCCACCTGTCGCAGGACAACGCCTACGACTGGGACGACGTCTACGCCGACTGGACTGACGACTCGCTGAAGTACTACTGGACCGGCCGCGACCAAGCGACCGTTCCTCGAGACCTCAGCTACGGCGAGCGCGGGTTCGCCGAGGCCGTCGAGCGTGCCGCGCAGGGCGACCCGGCCGCACGGCTCCACCTCGAACGCATCGTGCGCCGCGACCCCACCTCGGATAACGCGCGCAAGGCAGCCGCGGCGCTGTCGGCCTGAGAATCTCGGCATGGCCCGGATGTCGCGAGGCCAGCCGGGGTATCGCCGCCTTCCGCAGCGCTAGGCCCTCCTGCTAGCCGTGTGGCCCGGCCACGGGTTGCCGGTTGGAGCTTCGACTCGCGTCCGGTGTAGGCGACGGGGAGCCGGCGTCCTCGCCCACCCGCTCCACGACGACTCCCTGGTAGTAGTGCGCGAGAATCTGGTCGAACGAATAACCTTCCTTGGCCAGACCCTGCGCGCCCCACTGGCTCATGCCGACGCCGTGACCAAAGCCCCGTCCGCTGACCACTAGGCGGGGCGGGAGGCGAAACTCGACCACATCCAGCGTTCCTCGAACCAGCCGCACCTCCGCCGGCGCCTCGGCGAAGGCCAGGCTGCGTCGCCGCTGCTCCATCGAATAGCCGTCGGCTTGCAGCGCCGCCACACGCCGTGGGGTCGGGTTTAGCAGCACCAGACGCTCAGCCGGCACCGTCTGGAACTCGGCGAATCCGCTGGGCAATCCCAGGGTGATGCGGATGTCATCGCCCGAAAGCGTCAGCGCGCCTTGATCGCCCAGCAGCTCCACCTCCGCGGGCTGCCCGCTCTGGGCGGCGCGTAGAACGCGAACCTCGCTGAGTACCCCAAGCACGCCGCTGCCCGTCTTCAGGTCGGCGAGCCGGTGTAGGGGGATGGCGCGCGTCCAGCGGTAGCCCGCCGCCCCCCAACTGACGCTCAGGGCTTCCACGTCGCTTGGCGATGGCACCCCACGCAGATACGGCACGTCCCGACCCCACACGTCAACCGCGCTGGTGGTGTGATCGCCCATGTTCGAGGCGTAGTACGCGGCAATTAGATCGCCCTCGTACATCGCGACTACGCCCGAGGTCTCTCGCACCGCCCGAATGGTTGATGGGTGCTCGCTCGCGACACCGCCGTAGGCCTGGCAGAACTGCGAATCGCAAATGTCGAAGTCGGCCGACGGGTTCACCTGTTGCAAGGCGTAATTGCGCGCGGCCACGGCCTGGGCCTTGAGGGCTTCGACCTCCCAGCTCGGCGGTATTTCGGACCCCACCACCGACGCCAGGTAATCGGCCAGCCGCAGCTCGTTCACGACCCGCGGGTCCCCGCCGCTGAAGTCGACACGAACGCGCCCGCGATAGGGACGGTCGTTGATAGTCGTGACATCGGCCAGGTCATGTGGCTGGATATCGATCAGTTGCGGAAGCGGCGCCAGGATCCGGCGGCCCACGTGCAGGCCTGCCCGCGGCGTGCCCAGGGCCGGTGCGACACCCACTTCCGAGCGCAGCACCCGGCGGTCTCGGCGCTCGCGGCCGTCCCAGCCATACGGTCCGATCAGGAGCTGCCCGTCCGGCCAGGCTCCATCAGGTTTGCGGACCGCAAGCGCGTCCACCATCGGCGTTGCGTCGAGAACCGGAAGCCGCAGATAGCGCAAAGCCCAGCCGACCGTCATCGCCGAGGGCTCGGCCGGCATGGGTTGCGCGTCCACCTGCACCGTCGCCGTCGGCGGCGGAACCAGCCGCAGCGCGCCGGGCGCCACGGTCAACTGCACCCGGATGGTCTCCGGCAGGGTCGGGGCGGCGCCGGACGGATGCGGGCCAAGAGCCAGGACGGCCGCCAGTGCCAGCACAGCACAAACGGCCCGCCCGGCCTTCCAGCCGGACGGGCCGTTCAACCAACGCTTAGTTGGCGGTTTCTTCCTTCTTCTTCGCTGGAGGCGTCTCGGCGTCGGCAGCGGAGGCCGTGGCGCCTTCGGCAGCGGCGGTCTCGTCCTCGCCGTCACCTTCGCCTTCGCCCTCTTCGTCCTCATTGCGCGCTTCTTCGCGGAATTCGCGCACGCTGGTGCCGAGCGCGCGGCCGATCCCCGCGATCCGGCCAGCGCCGAACACGGCGATGACGATGAGCAGAATGATGATCAACTCGAACGGTCCAACGTTGAAGGGCATGTCCCTCCTCTTTCTCGTGAGCGATTAGCCGCCGGGCAACCCGCGGATCCCGCCTGCGCCATGCAGGCTGGCGGACCACGACGATTCGGGTTGCGGAACCGCCGGGTGTCCATTCACCCGCGGGTCCGGTTCCCGAAGCGGCGCACCGGTCACCGTAACGATACGCGATTGTGCCATTCCAGCTGGCGTCGCACCGGCAATTCCCCATCACCTAGCCCCGCGCCGCCAGCGCTCGGTAGCCAAAGTCCAGCAGCGTCTCCGCGTCCGCCTGGCGGTCCTCGCTGCCCAGCAACACCACCATCAGCCGCCGCGGCCCGCGCCTCGCCGCCGCGATCAGGTTGCCGCCGGCCTCCTCCGTCTGGCCGGTTTTGACGCCAATAGTGCCCTCGTACGACCAAAGCAAGCCGTTGAGATTCCGGACGCTATACGAACGATTGGCCGGTCCCCCCTGAATCACGTAAACCTGCGTGGCCACGATCTTGGCCAGCAGTGGAAACCGATCCATCGCATCGGCCGCCAGTACCGCCAGGTCAAACGCCGTCGTGTACTGATCCTCCGCATCCCGGCCGCCGGGGTTGGCAAAGTGGGTGTCGTTCAGGTCCAGTCGGCGAGCCAGGTCGTTCATCTGGGCCACCGTGTACTCATGGCCGCCAATCCCGTCCGCGATGGTGGCCGCGGCGTCGTTGGCCGACGGCAACAGCAGTGCGTACAGCAGCTGTTCCAGGGTCAGCACGTCGCCCGGTCGGAGACCGGCCACGACCGCGGGCTCCGCCGCCGCGCTCTCCGGAACCTGGATACGCGTGTCCGGCGGCGCCTGCTCCAGCGCCACGATCGCCGTGGCCAGCTTGGCCAGGCTCGCTGGCGGGCGACGCTCACCGGGGTTCTTTGAGAACACGATCGTCCGCTCACCCATGTCCACCAGCAAAGCCGCCTTGGCCGAGATCGGCGGCGCTTCCACCGGCTGGGTGAACGGGCTGTCAATGAACGGGGCCGCCGTGGGCGCGCGCTTCGACCGAGCTTCGAATCTCTCGGGAGCCAGCTGGTTGAGCACGCCGCCCGCATCTGGCGGCGGCGGTTCGACGGATGACAACAACCGCACGAACAGCAGCATCCCCGCAATCAGCAACAGGCCGACGAACACCGCGCTGGCCAATTGCCGCAGTTGGTTCCGCCGCGCGTGCCTCGCCTTCGCCACCGCCGAGCGTTCCCGCAGCCGCGCGTGGTAGATCGGCGGTGGGATGGCCGCCGGTCGGCGCCGCATCGGTCGCGCGAACAAGGCGTCCTGCGACCAGTCCTCGTCGTCCAACTCGGGCCGGGGCGGGGCGCGCCGGCTCATGGCCGTTGCGCGTCCAGGTAATCCAGGCTGCGCCGGTACTCGTCCTCGCTGATCAGCCGTTCGCTCATGTAGAGATTCAGCATGGCCGGCAGCGTCACGATCGAGATCAGGCGCAGACCGTGGTACTCCAGCCGCCGGGCTGCCCCCACGTCGCGGTCCACCAGCACGATCACGTCGCGCACTTGCAGCCCTTCGCCGCGCAGCGCCTGCGCGGTTTGAATGACCGAGCCGCCTGACGTAATCAGGTCATCCACCAGCAGCACGTGCTGGCCCGGCAGGAACCGTCCCACGATCTCCAGCCCTGCGGGATCCGACTCCGGCTTGACATAAATCAGCGGCATGTCGCACGTCAGCGAGTACGCCGTCGCCAGGTGCAAGCCGCCCATCGGAACGCCGGCCACCAGCTCAAAGGGCTCCGCCTGCTGATGCCGTCGAGCTTCCGCCAGGTTCGCCGCGTCGCGCACCAGCGCCGCCGCCGTCCGCAGCGCCGATGGCACGGCCACCAGGCGCTTGGGGTCGACGTAGACCGGGGAATTCACCGTGGACCGGCCCAGCGTGTAACTACCGAACTGGATACCGCCCAGTTCGTAGATCTGCCGAGCCAGGTCGAGGGCGCTGAGTTCGTCCGTGAGCGCTACTCCGCGTGTGTGGCAAACAGCGGCCAGCGGTCCCGCCAACGCCCCCCAAGGCGGACCGGGTGTGCGCAGATTATTGTCAAGTTGGTTTAGCCGGTCAAGACTTTTACCTCGCGCACAGGTGCGGCCTGGACCTGGCTATGCCGCACGCGGGCTCGATTGTCGGCTTCTCCCCAGCCGCTGCCGCTAACGGACGCTGCCGTGCGTGGGACAATCGACCACCCGGCGGCGCCAACGCTGCGCCCCGGCCAACGGTCAACAACGGGACACCGCTCATCAGAATCCTCTGGCGCCTGATTCTCTACCTGCGCAGTCAGAAACTGCTGCTCGCGGGCATGCTGGTCACGCTAACGCTCGGTTCGCTGCTGCGCACGCTGCCGCCCACCCTCAGCAAGATCGCCATCGACGACGGCGTGCGGGCCAACAACCTGAACGTGCTGTTCGTGACCGTTGGCCTGTTCGTCGGTGCGGTGCTGCTATCCAACGTCGCCATGGCGGGACGTCTCTACGCCGCCCGCTACAGCGCCCAGAAGGTCATCCACGACATCCGCAACGACCTCTACACCCATCTCAGCGCCAAGTCGATGAGTTTTTTTGACCGGCACCAGACCGGCGACCTGATGTCCCGGGTCACCAACGACGTCAACATGATTCAGTTCTTCTTCAACATGGCCGGCACCGTCATCCTGTCGTCGATCGCCCTCACCGCCATGAACCTGATCTTCATGTTCGCGCTGGACTGGGTCATGGCGCTCGCGATCATTGCTCTGATCCCCTTCTTTATCGCCATGCAGTCCGTGGCCAAGCGCGTGGTGCCGCTCTTTCGCCAATCGAATCAGCAGATGGGCGTGGTGAACGTCGAAATCCGCGAGGCCATCTCCGGCATCAAGGTCATCCAGGCCTTCGGCCGCGAGCAGTACCAGGAAGAACGATTCGACCGCGAAAACTGGAAGCTGCGCGATCTCCGCACCCGCGTGCTCCGCACCTTCGCCCTATATTCCCAGGGCATCGAGCTGATCGCCGGCGCCGCCACGGCCCTGATTCTGGGCCTGGGCGCCTGGCGGATTGTCAACGGCGATTTCACCCTCGGCGGCTTGGTGGCCTTTCAGGGCTATCTGCTCCTCATGCTTGCCCCCACGCGCTTCCTGGGTTTCGCCGTCCAGATCACCCAGCAGGCCGTCACGTCCGGCGAACGCGTCTTCCAAATCATCGACACACCGCTGGACGTGCAGGAAAAGCCCGACGCGCACCCGCTGCCCGAAGTCCGCGGCGAGATCCAGTTCGACCGCGTCACCTTCCAGTACGGCGACCGCGACCCGATCCTGCGCGACATTTCGGTCCATGTGCCGGCCGGCGGATCGCTCGCCATCGTCGGCCGCAGCGGCTCGGGCAAGAGCACCCTGGCCAACCTGCTGCCCCGCTTCTACGACCCCACCGAGGGCGCCATCCGGGTCGATGGTCACGACCTGCGTGACATCCGCCTGCAAGACCTCAGGTCGGGCATCGGCATGGTCATGCAGGAGACCTTCCTCTTCAACATGACCGTCGGCGACAACCTGCGCTTTGGCCGTAAAGACGCCTCCCACGAGGAGTTGGAAGCCGCCGCGCGCATGGCCGCCGCCCACGAATTCATCACGGACTTGCCCCAGGGCTACGACACGCTCATCGGCGACCGCGGGGTGCGGCTCTCCGGCGGCCAGCGCCAGCGGGTCGCCATTGCCCGCGCCCTCCTGGTGCGTCCCGCGATCCTGGTGCTGGACGAGGCCACCTCCAGCGTGGACACCCGCACCGACCGCGCCATCCAGCGCGCGCTTGAGCAGCTGATGCAGGAGCGCACCACCATCGTGATCGCCCACCGGCTGTCAACCATCCGCCGCGTTGATCAGATCATCGTGGTTGACGGCGGCCGCATCGTCGCCCGCGGCACCCACGAGGAACTGCTGGAGACCAGCGACGACTACCGCGCCATCTACGAGTTGCAGTTCCGTCTGCAGGAAGAGTCCCTGGCGATCGAGGCCGGCGGGCAGGTCAACGTCTGATGGGTATGCGTCAGACCTACGTCGATACCTCCAACCTCAGCGGCCGCACCGTCGCCGGCACCCTCCGGCGCTTGCTCTACTACGTCGGTCTGCACCGGCGCCACATCGGGATCGCCTTCGCGGCGCTGTCCATCGCCTCGCTCTTGAACATGGTGCCGCCCTGGGCCTTGAAGATCGCGGTGGACGACTTCATTCCGCAAGCGGACGCGGCCGGGGCGGTGCGTATCGCCGGCGCCATGATGCTGGTCTACCTCGCGCGCGGCGCCCTGAACTATCTGAACTTCTACCTGTTCGCGCGCAGCAGCCAGACCATCGTCTACCAGGTCTCGCGCGACATGTTTGTCCGGCTGGTGCGTCACTCCATGCGCTTCTTCGAGAGCCAGCGCACCGGCGAGACAGTCTCCCACCTGACCGCTGACGTCACCGCCGTCCAGCAGGCCATGCAGGGCCAGGTGCTCACGGCCAGCGCGGGCATCGTCACCATGCTGCTCTACCTGGTCGTCATGCTGACGCTCGACTGGCGCCTGACCCTGGTGATCCTGTCCGTGGTGCCCCTGATGCTCATCGCCAGCGTCATCACCGCCCGGATGCTGCGCGTGCGCTACCGCCGCGTGCAGGAATCGATCGCCAACATCAACACCGCCATCGAGGAAAACGTCAGCGGCGTCCGCGTCAGCCGCGCCTTCGCCCGCGAGGAGGCCGACGCCCGCCGCTTTCAGACCGAGAACCGCGCCAACCTGCAGGCCAACCTCAACACGACGATGGTGGAGTCCATTGCCACCCCCGTGATCGAGGGCCTCAGCACCCTCAGCGTGGCGGCGCTGCTGGCCTATGGCGGCTGGCAGATCACGATTGGCGAGATGAAGCCGGGCACGCTCATCGCCTTTCTGGCCTACGTGCAAATCTTCCACCAGCCAATGACCGAACTCGTGCGCGTTAACTACGTCATTCAGTCCGGTCTGGCCGCCGCCGACCGCATCTTCCAGTTCATGGACGTGCCGCGCCACATCGTCAACCGGCCGTCGGCTGTCGATCTGGTCCGGCCCCGCGGACGCGTTGAGTTCCGCAACGTCGACTTCAGCTACGACGGCGTCACCCCGGTCCTCCAGGACGTGTCCGTCACCGCCGAACCCGGGCAGACCGTTGCGCTCGTGGGCGCAACCGGCTCCGGCAAGACCACCATGGTCAACCTCATCGCCCGCTTCTACGACCCCACCTCGGGCCGGATCCTGGTCGACGGCAACGACTTGCGCGACGTCCGGATGGAGAGCCTCCGCTCGCAGCTCGCCTACGTCCCCCAGGAGACCTTCCTCTTCAGCGGCACCATCGCCGAGAACATCCGCTACGGAAACCCCGATGCCGGCGACGACCAGGTCGCCGCCGCGGCCGCGCTGGCCCGCGCCGACGACTTCATCGAGCAGCTGGACGATGGCTACGAAACCATCGTCGGCGACGGCGGACTGAGGCTCTCACGCGGCCAGCAGCAGCGCGTAGCCCTGGCGCGCGCGATCCTCGCCGACCCGGCCGTGCTCGTGCTCGACGAAGCCACCTCCGACATTGACACCGAATCCGAGTACGAGATTCAGCAGGCCCTGGTCCAGGTCATGCGCAACCGCACCAGCTTCGTCATCGCCCACCGCCTCTCCACAATCCGCAACGCCGACCTCATCGTGGTGCTTGATGAAGGCCGCATCGTCCAACGCGGCGCCCACACCCACCTCATCACCCAACCCGGCCCCT
The DNA here is from genome assembly GCA_022824865.1 of Chloroflexota bacterium. Taxonomy (GTDB): domain Bacteria; phylum Chloroflexota; class UBA11872; order UBA11872; family UBA11872; genus UBA11872. The sequence goes on from JAJDZD010000032.1 coordinate 24,630, forward strand.
ACCGCGACCTCCACGCCGCCCAATTCGACGACCCCCTACCGACCTCCTCAGGCTAGCCCGCCGCGCTTGTCGAGCAAAAGCGCGCCCCTGACCGTTCGTGGTGAGCCGGGCCAGAGTCTTCGGCGGCCCGTGTCGAACCACCCAGCCGACAGCACCCAAGCCTCCCATCTTGCCCCGGGTCACCCATCCCGTTCGTGGTGAGCCGGTTCGGAGTCCGTCGGAGACCTGTCCTGAGCCTGTCGAAGGAACCGTGTCGAACCACAAGGCCGTCACCACCCAAGCCTCCCATCTAGACCCCAGATCATCCCCTGTTCGTCGTGTACGCCATCCGCCAAGCCGGTCCCGCCCGTTGCCGTCGTCGTCCCCCCTACCTCAGATCGGGACTTCCCTCAGTTCCCCGGGGCCAATCTGGTCAAGCGCCGTATGGATGGCCTCCACGCGCAGCCGTATCTTGGGCCACGCGGTGGAAAGCAAAACGACCACGGCCAGCCTTCGACCGGCAAGGTTCTGCTGATATCGCAGATTCTGATCGGTAGTGATCAGGACTTCGTACCCCGCCTGCTCGGCGTTGTCGATCAGGTCCCCGTTATCCAGGTCCGACCAGCCACGCTCGGCTGCTGTGTCCACGACATGACCGTCCAGATGCCGACGCAGCGGTGCGGGGACGCCCTGATCGAAGAGAATCCTCACAGTTGCGCGGGAACTCTCAGGGCCTCCGCTTCGTGTTTGAGCACTGCTCGAACCTGCCAGGCTTCAACGCCCGGAAACCAATCCAGAAACTGGCCAACCGTGGCGCCGCTTTCGAGATTCTCGAAGAGGGCGGACACGGGCACCCGGGTTCCGGCGAACGTCCAGGCCCCGCTGAGCTTGTCGGAACGACGTTCCACCGCCGGGCACGTCTCCCAGTCGGTCATGCCGTCATCTCCGTTCCACGGGTATGCCTCCCGCCTCATCTTCCGCGTCGGAAAGAGCTTCGTCCATACCATCAGCCATCGAGCCGCCGACCTGCCGCCGTTGACTGCATAGCTAGCCAGCGCAACAATCTAGCCAGTGCTTCTAGACAGGGGGGATCTTATGCGCCAATGGCCCTTGCAGGACGCCAAAAACAAATTCAGCGCGGTCGTCAATGCCGCGCTGGACGGCGAGCCGCAGCACGTAACCCGTCGTGGCAAGCCCGCCGTGGTCGTCATTGCCGTCAAAGACTACGAGCGGCTGTGCCGGGTGGAGAAAGCCGGCGCGCCCGACTTCATTGAGCACCTCCTGTCCATCCCGAAGGGCGGGCCCGACGACCTGCTCGATGCCCCGCCGCTGAACCTTCGCGACGTGGCTTGGTGATGTACCTGCTCGACACCAACGTGGTTTCCGCCCTGCGCCGTCCGGATCGCCACCCCGCGCCAACCGCCTGGCTCACGGACCAACGGCCATCGGACCTGTACATGAGCGTCGTGACCATCGCCGAAATAGAACGGGGAATCGCCCGCCAAATCTCCCAGGACTCGACCTTCGCCCGCGAACTCGCAGCCTGGCTCGAACGCACCCTGGCCGGATTCGCCGACCGGCTGCTCGGCATCGACGTGCCCACCGCTCGCCGCTGGGGCCGCCTCTCGGCCAGCCTGGGCCACAACGACGCTGACCTGCTAATCGCCGCAACGGCCCTCGAACACGGATTGACCGTGGTCACCCGCAACGTCCGCCACTTCGAGCCGACCGGCGTCCCGGTGCTCAACCCCTTTCAGTAGCTTCGCGACGCCGTGGCCACGCCCCAATGGTGTGAGCCGCAAGCCGTGGCCGAACGCCTCGACGCCACCATCGAGAAAAACCTGGAGCGGTTGGGATTTGGAGCTCGGCGAGCCCACGAAGGCATAGACTCCGACACGTCAGGGTAATTACTATAATTACGTGATGGGCGTACACAGGAGGAGCATGGGATGAGTCAATCGCCTCGCACCAGAGAGGTGAAGCTGATCGCCATCGGCAACTCCAGGGGCATCCGGCTTCCCAAGGAGTTGTTGGACAAGTACGGGTGGGGCGATCGGTTGGTGTTGGAAGAGTTCGACGAAGGCATCGCCTTGCGCGGCAAAGAGACGCACCGTCTGTCGTGGGAGGAAACCTCCCGCGCCATGGCCGCCGAATCGGAGGATTGGAGCGATTTCGACGTCGCCTTGGCTGACGGCCTGGAGTGATGGCGGACTTCCCTCGCCGCTACGGAATCTACATCGCCGATCTCAACCCCACCTTGGGTAGCGAGATTCGCAAGGTCAGACCGGTCGTGGTGGTCAGCCGCGATGCCATGAACCGATTTCTGGATACCGTGGTCGTCTGCCCACTCACCACCAGCCTGCACCCCCGCTGGCGCGGTCGTCTCCAGGTGCGCTGCGCGGGACAGGACGCCGAGATTGCCGTTGACCAGATTCGCACCATCAGCAAGCAGCGCCTACGGAATCGCATCGACCGCCTCCCCGCCGATGATGCGTCCCAACTGCGCCGCATCATCGCCGAGATGTACGCCGAATAGCTACGAGGACACCGCCACGACCGCTGAAACGGCTCCATCGGCTTCCGCAACGCGGGCTGGTGGCCCAGACTGCGCGCAATTTGGCCCCCTCCCGAGCCATTCGTGGCAAGCCAGTCTCGCGTAGGGGCGCTTCGCGAAGCGCCTTCGTCCGCCCTCTCTGCACGCACCCCGACGCGGTCACGGCGGCCGCCACCCTCAAAACGAAGGCTTGCTAGCAGTCCGTTGCCCAAGGGCGGCAACTTTCATAATGCAAAGATGGTTTCCGTCAATCTCGAGGATTACCAGAGCTTCCTGAGACTTTGGAAATCACAGTTTAGTTACTTGGAGATAGAGGCGTATTTTGATATTTCAAGTAAAGATCGGGATTGATCAAAGAATTCTGCCCCTCCGTCTTGGTCTGCCGGGTGGGCATCGACACAATCCTGAAAGCCTGGTCAACTCGGGGGTTCGATTGCACCAAGTTCCCCGCCCCAACAAGCGACGGTCCCATCAATCCGAACCCCGCAGCTGTGAAAGCCCCACCCGGCGCTCACGGATTGAAACGCTCCGGATGGTGAGGCGGTCTGGTTTTCCGCATTGTCGCCCCAACACTCGATACTTCCATTCGTGCGGATCCCGCAAGTGTGTCGCCACCCGGCGCTCACGGACTTAAAGTTCCCCGACGGTGGATTGGCCTGGCCCATGTGGTTTCCATTAACATCCTCGTTTGATCCCCAGCAAGCTACGGTGCCGTCACTGCGTACTCCGCAAGTATGATATGATCCTGAACTAACGGATTGAAATGAGCCGGAAGGCGCGCTTGCTGCACCATCGAAGTCACTGCCCCAACACTCAATGAAGCCACCGGCACGGATTCCGCAAGTGTGGTAGTCACCGGCGTCCACATCATTAAATGCGCCCGGAGGAGGATCAGCCTGGCCAATGTACAAGTCGTCGGTTCCGTTACTCCCCCAGCAAGCGACGGTTCGGTCAATTCGCAATCCGCATGTGTGACGATCCCCTGCGCTTACTGAGTAAAATGCGCCGTCAGGCGCGTGAATCTGTTCAAAGGTATTGTCGCCCCAACACGTAATCGACCTGTCTTCGCGTATGCCGCATGTGTGAAACGCGCCGGCACTCACAGATTCGAACTTACCGGGCGGTGCAATGGACTGACCAAGGTAGTTGTAGTCTGTGTCGGTGTTACTCCCCCAGCACGTCACGTGGCCGTCGTCCCTCACTCCGCAACTGTGGAATGCACCGGCGCTGACCGAAGTCCATTTCTCGGCAATCGGCGTGGGGGGTGGGAGCTCGCCTGCCTTGTGCCTGCGAATCCAATCGGATACTGCCGCTCTTGCCAGGTCGCCGTCGATCAGGAAGTTCGCACTCTCTACCCGCTCCACCACGCCTCCGCCCAGCTTTGCGGTCACAACGCCGACCACTTCACCTCGCATGTTGAACGCCGGCCCGCCGCTGTTTCCTGGATTGGCCGTCGCGTCGGTTTGCAGCCAGCCCGGGTGACGAGCCGACAAGACGCCGCGTGTCACGGTGAGCGTCTCCCCCATCAGCGGGTAACCCAGGATGATCAGGTCGGCGCCCAACTCGAGATCGGCCGAGCGGCCGAAATCCACGAACGAGTGCGGTCCGTCGCTGGAGAGCTTGAGTAGCGCGAGGTCAAGTTCGGGGTCATCCCAGAGAACCGTGGCGTACCCTCCCGAGCCGTCATGCGTTCCAACATACGCTCTGTTCGCGCCATTGAGCACATGGCTGTTCGTGACAACGTATCCTTCCGACGTCATCACAAACGCGCTGCCGATTCGCCCGTCGGTTACTCGGATGTAGCGGACGGCGGGCCGTGCCTGCCGCACGAGCTCAGCGACTGAAGGTGCTAAAGGCGCCGTCGTCGTAGACTCGGCAGCAGAGGTAGGAGTGGAGGTGGTCGTCGAGAGAACTCGAAAGCTCCGGAGTGATTCGTCAAATACGTCGCTATACTTATGCCAGGTGCTGGCCAGCGAAATACCCATGACAAAATATGCTCCAGACTCTCCGATTACATGGATTTGAAGGGCTCTGGCTGAGGCCGAATCCAGGTCGAATGTAGCCTCCAGAAAGTGGGCGCTCTCTCCGTCAATACTCACTCTTTCGTCCCGCAGGAGAATGAAGTTTGCATATAAGCCGGTAAGTCCGACTTTCACTTCGCCGACCAGCGCGTCTAGGTCCGAAATGTCCTCAGCTATTTTAAAGACGCCTATACTTGCCGTGTTTCGGGTATCTCCGTCATAGTCTGCTTGGCTGTTGGAAAACTGCACAATGGGGGATAGTTCATCGGGCTTCGATGCAATCCAGCCATGCGGTGGATTGATCGAGAATTCCCCTGACTCAGGGAAGTAGGCCGCGCCCAATTGAATTGACGCTCCGGTCACCGTCGGCGCCGGTGTCGGCGTCGGTGTTGGGGCGGGCGCTGGCGTCGGCTCTGGAGTCGATGTTGGCGTCGAAACCGGAGTCATCCTGGCGGCTTGCGTAGGCCCGGGAGTCTGCACTGGCGTGGGCGTTGGGTCCGGGGCAGGTGTCGCGGCCGGAGTCGGAGTGGTGGTCGGTGTCGGGCCGGACGCCGATTGCACGGTCGGCGCTGCCGCCGGCGGCAAACCGGATCCCGATATCTGGTTGATCCACTGCGTCGCGGTCTGTGGCCGAACCATTGCAAATACCACCGCGGCTACACCGCTAACCGCCAGGGCGACCAGCGTTACCAGGCCGACGGCTACCAGGAACGTTCGTGCGCTACGCAGCAGAGTCCCCTCGACTTCCAGGCTTGCGTTGGCGGCAGCCCAGGCGTTCCGGCCAAAGCTCGATAGGCGTCACAGTCCTTCTCGTGATTGTTTCTACTTGAGACTGGTTCGGGAAGCCGTGGGTCGGGGCGCGCGAATGTCGCGCTTCAACTTCCCCGGATCGCCAGTGCCTCTCCACGCGCCAGCCGCCGCCCGCATCCCTCCGCCGGCACGGTCCACCGGAGGGCCATCGTCGATGGACAGTGCGTCCTCTGGCCCTCTTGCCCTTCATCGGGGTGAGCCGTTCCAGTGGTTCCGGCGCGCCGCTGGCAATCCTGGCTCCTACGGTCCGCACAACCTCGCGTCCTTCCGATAGCGCGGGAGTCGCAACGGCCCGTGAGCCGCCTCGGGCGCGGCAATCCTACAAGCGCCACCCGCCCCTCACCGATGACCCTTCGTGCTCTTCGTGCCCTTCGTGGGCCCCTCCGCCTGTCCCGCCAACGGCACAACACCCCCGCCGCCAAACCCTCACCCCGACACCGACCCCCATCCACGCTGAGCCCCACTTCCCATCTGCGCCCAGATAGTGTACACTATCCGAGTAAGCCACGCAACCCACGATCCAAATGCCCGCCGCTCTCCTGCTCGTCCAGCTCCTCCTCGCCCCTCTCCTCCGCCTGCTCCGCGTCCCCGCCTTCATCCCGCCGCCCCCCAGCCGCAACCCGGCGGCATCCAAGCCTCCGGACGCACCCGGCGCTCCTGGTGAGCCGGTCAATCCCCACCCCCACCTCCGCCGTCATCCCGGCGCTTCCAGCCGGAATCCGGTCCTCCTCCGTCGCCCCAAAACCTCGCCGGAATGCACCCCCGCGCAACCGAAGAGTTTTTGGAAAAAACTCTTATTGCGCGCGAGGCGCCCCGTTTCCACCCACCGCCCATGTACCCTCACCCCCAGGTTGACCGTCACCCCCGAAAGTCGGTCCTGACATGCCAGCCCTCGCGCTCACCGGCGGCGCCCCCGTCCGCACCCAGCCCTTCCCCGCCTGGCCCGTCTTCCCCGAGCCGGACATCGCCGCCCTCACCGACCGCCTCCGCGCCGGCGACCGCTCCGACGACGACCCCGTCATTGAATTCGAACAAGCCTTCGCCGCCGCCCACGGCGCCCGCTACGGCATCGGCGTCAACAGCGGCACCAGCGCCCTCGAACTCGCCCTTCAGGCCCTCCGCCTCGACCGCGGCGCCGAGGTCATCGTCTCCCCCATCACCTTCTTCGCCAGCGTCTCCGCCATCCTCAACGCCGGCCTCGTCCCCATCTTTGCCGACATCGACCCCGACACCTACAACATCGCCCCCGCCGCCATCCGGGCCGCCCTCACCCCCCGCACCGGCGCGATCATGACCGTCCACTTCGGCGGCGTCAGCTGCGACATGCAACCCATCCTCGCCATCGCCCAACGCCACAATCTCGCCATCGTCGAGGACGTCTCCCACGCCCACGGCGGCACCTGGAACCACCGCGGCCTCGGCTCCATCGGTGACGCTGGCTGCTTCAGCTGCGGCAGCGGCAAGAACCTCTCCGCCGGAGGCGGAGGCGTCCTGATCACCAGCGACCCCGTCATCCACGAACGCGCCAGCGGCTACGGCGAACTCAACCACCCCCGCCGCCAGCGCCGCCGTGAACTCACCGGAGCCCGCGAAACCCGACCCGCCACCGACGAGTTCTTCCCCTATTCCTCCGGCAACCGCCGACTCCACCCCGTCCACGCCGTCCTCGGCCTGCCCCAACTCCAGCGCCTGGACGAGCAGACCGCCCGCCGCGACGCCAACGGCCGCTACCTCGCCTCCCTCCTCGATGACATCGACGGCGTCACCCCCCGCCGCCAGGACCCCTTCGCCACCCGCGCCGCCAACCACCTGTTCGTCCTGCGCTACGACGCCCACGCCTTCGGCGGCCTCTCCCGCGAGGTATTCGTCAAGGCCCTCAACGCCGAGGGCATTCCCTGCCAGACCGAATACCACCGCCCCATGCACCACGCCGACCTGTTCAAAGACGTTGACGGCGAACTCACCCGCGTCTGGCCCCGCGCCAACGGCGCCCCCGACGTCGACTACGCCGCCATGCACTGCCCCAACGCCGAACGCGCCTGCGCCCAGGAAATGGTCACCCTCCCCACCCGCGTAACCCTCGACACCCGCGACGGCATGGACCAGATCCTCACCGCCATCGAGAAGATCCAAACCCACCAGTCCGAACTCGCCAGCTACGTCCCTGACACCCCTTCGGAGCAGTCGCAGTGGTCAATCTCCGGAAGCTAATGACAGCCGTGCATCAAATGCTCATATCGACCGCCGCCGACCACAGTGCTAGCCTCGTTCGACTCCGAATGATGACGGGTTTGCAGATCCGGCAACGCGAGGAGAGACGGTCATGAGCTACCGGCCGCTGGCTGACGTTCGCAAGGACCTCCGGGTCCAGTGGTACCGCTGCCCCATCGAGGGCGCCAGGCTGCGCGAACTCTCCCGCCGAAGCGACCTCCAGGGCTGGTTCCAGGCCGGCGGCCACCTGGCGCTGTTTCTCACGACCGGCGCCATCACCTACTTCTTCTGGCTGCAGCAAATCTGGGTGGGCGTCGTCATCGGGCTCTACTTCCACGGAACCGTGGGATCGTTCTTGCGCGGTGTTGCGAGTCATGAGCTTGTCCACGGATCCGTCTTCCGAACCAAGTTCCTGAACAAGTTCTTCTTGTACTTCTTCGGTCTCTTGGGCTGGTTTGATTCCTTCGACTACGCCAGCAGCCACACCTATCACCACCGCTACACCCTGCACCCCGAGGGCGACCGCGAGGTTCTGCTTCCCCTCAAACCGACCGTCGGCAAGACCTTCCTGCTCCAGATCTGCACCATCAACCTCTGGACGCAGAAGGGCCGTACCTTCGGCCGAGCCGGCGGCCTCTTTCCCACGATCATTGGCACCTTCCGATCGGCCATATCGACGCCCGGCTCGCCGGACACATCCAAGTCGGAGTGGTGGAACGCCTTGAACTACGACCAGCCGGATCAGTACCGCCGCTCACTCTGGTGGTCGCGCGCCCAGTTGGCCTACCACGCAACGGTCTGGGTGGTATCGATCCTGACCGGTCAGTGGATCTGGATTTTCCTGGTCAGCGTCTTTCCATTCATCGCCAACTTGGCTTCGTACCTGGTCAGCATGCCCCAGCACTGCGGCCTGAGAGACAACGTCCCCGACTTCCGCAAGTGCGTGCGCTCGAACACCCTGGTCCCAATCCTCGAGTTCCTCTACTGGCGCATGAACTGGCACCTCGAACATCACATGTATGCCGGCGTCCCCTGCTACAACCTCAAGAAGCTCTACCGCGAAGTCGCCCACGACATGCCCGCACCCCGCACCCTCCGCAGTGCCTGGCGCGAAATGCTCGACACCTGGGAACGCCAGCAAACCGACCCCGACTACCAGTACGACACCCCACTGCCCGCCACCGCGCAGCGCATCCGCGAGGATGAATCCACCGCGCTGGAGAGTTCGATCGGCGACCTCGCACCAAAGGGCCTGAGATAGCTGTGCAAGGCACGATGAATCCCTTGGTTCAAAGGCGCTGGGAGGAGAAGCCATGAGCTACCGGCCGCTGGATGAAGTTCGCAAAGACTTACGAGTTGACTGGTACCGGTGCCCCATCGAGGGCTCAAAGCTGCGCGAGCTTTCCCGCCGCAGCGATCTCCAGGGTTGGTACCAGGCCGGCGGCCACCTGGCGCTCTTCCTCTTGACCGGCGCACTTACCTACTTCTTCTGGTTGCAGCAGATCTGGGTTGGCGTTGTCTTCGGGCTCTTCCTCCACGGCACCGTCGGGACCTTCTTCCGCGGCATTGCCGTGCATGAACTGGCCCACGGCTCGGTCTTCAAGACCAAGATCCTCAACAAGATCTTCCTCTACCTGTTCAGCCTGCTCAGCTGGTGGGACGTCTTCGACTACGCCAGCAGCCACACCTACCACCATCGCTACACCCTGCATCCCGAGGGTGATCGCGAGGTCTTGCTTCCGATCCAGCCAAGGACCGGCAAGACATTTCTGCTCCAGATGTTCACCATGAACATCTGGACGCAGAAAGGACGCACGTTTGGACGCGGCGGCCTGATCCCGCTGATTTTGAACACGATTCGGACGGCCATGGGAAGTTCAGGTTCGTCCAGCAGGGGCGGTTCGGAGTGGGTGAACTCGCTGCACGAGGATCAGCCCGATCAGCATCGGCGGGCGATCTGGTTCGCGCGGGCACAGCTGGCGTTCCACGCAGCGGTAGTCATCGTCTCAATTGTGACGGGCCAGTGGATCTGGATCTTTCTGCTTACATTCTTCGCGTTCACCGCCGGCTGGGCCGTGTACATGGTGGGATTGCCCCAGCACTGCGGCCTTATGGACAACGTCCCCGACTTCCGCAAGTGCGTGCGCTCGAACACCCTGATTCCGATCCTCGAGTTCCTCTACTGGCGGATGAACTGGCACCTCGAACACCACATGTACGCCGGCGTCCCCTGCTACAACCTCAAGAAACTCCACCAGGAAGTCGCCCACGACATGCCCGAGCCCCGCACCCTCCGCAGCGCCTGGCGCGAGATGCTGGACACCTGGAACCGCCAGCAAACCGACCCCGACTACCAGTACGACACCCCGCTCCCCGCCACCGCCGGACGAGTCCAACTCAAGGACTTCGATGATCTGGAGCGTTCAATCGGAGACCTGGCGCCGAAGGGCTTGAAATAGCAGTTTGGCTGTCAGCGTCGACCCATCCGGTCGCCGTTGGGTATCGGCGGAGGTCCGGGTTCCGGGCTCGATTGACCGGGCCTGGAGCGCCATCGCAACTGCCGAGGGCATCTCAACCTGGTTCGCACCGACCAGCTTCGAGCTCGGACCCGACAAGACGCCTCGCCGAATATCCTTCAACTTCGGACCGGGCAACATCGACGCGGTCAACGTCACCGCCTGGAACCCGCCGCACGGATTCGCCGTCGAAAGTTCAGACTTCATACCGGGCGGACCATCGGTAACCACGCAATGGAACATTCTCGAAGCCAGCAACGAAACCTGCGAGGTCTGCGTCCAGCACCAGCTGGTCGCGGACACCGACAAGTGGGATGGCTACCTGGAAGGCGCCGAATCCGGCTGGCCAGAGTTCTTCGATAACCTCAAGTCCCGCCTGAGCTGACGAGTAGCACCTGAGGAACCTGAGGCTCGAGCGGCCAAAACCAACGCGCGAACGCTACTCCTCGTCCGCGCCGGTGTCGATCTTCCCGAGAAACACCTGCGTCAGGATGTCCGTTTGCTGGATCGACTCCGGCGTGCCGTCGTGCACCACCCGCCCCATGTCCAGTACGTACGCGCGATCCACGATGTCCAGCACACCCTTGATGTTGTGCTCCACCACCATGATCGTGGTATTGAGCTTTTCGCTGATCTCCGCGACCTTCTGAAACACTTCTTTCACGACGATCGGCGCCAGCCCCAGCGTCGGCTCATCCAGCAGCAGCACCTCCGGCCCGGCCATCAACCCGCGTCCCAGCGCCAGCATCTGCTGCTGCCCGCCCGACATCTGGCTGGCGAAGTCGCGGCGCTTTTCGTGAAGGACTGGGAATAGGTCTAAAACCGTGTCCAGCCGACGCTGCTTCTCAGTCGCGTCGTTCAGGTACAGGCAGCCCATCTCCAGATTCTCTTCGATTGACAGATGCGTGAACACCCGCCGCCCCTGCGGCACGAACGCAATGCCCTCCCTCACGATTTCATGGGTGGGTGCTGTGAGGCGCTGCTGTCGCCAATTGACGTGCCCTTCCACAACGGGCGCCAGCCGCATCACGGCCTTCAGCACCGTGGATTTGCCGGCGCCATTCGGACCCATCACGGCCACGATCTCGCCCTTGCTGACGCCAAGCGACACTTCGGTGAGAGCGCGCACCTGGCCGTAGCGGACCGAGATTTCGACCAACTCGAGGAGCATCGTTCCATTCGGATCCATGCTAGTTGCCAAGGTAGGCATCGATGACCGCCGACCTGCCGAGCACTTCCTCGACCTCGCCTGCAGCGAGCAGGGCGCCGCTGTCCAGGACAAAAAGGTGGTCCGACAACTCGCGAACGATGTCCATGTTGTGAGATACAAAGACAATGCTGCGCTTCTGCTCTCGCATTTCCTTCAAGATTGACTTGACCTGCTCCAGCATCCGGGGAAAGAGTCCGGCAAACGGCTCGTCGAACAGGTATATCTGAACGTCCATCGCCATGGCGCGACCGATTTCCAGCAGCTTTCGCTGGCCGTAGGACAGGTCCTGGGCCATGGCGTCACGCTTCTCCCACATGCCCACGCTCTTCAGGATCCTCTCCGCCTCAACCTTGTGGTTTGGTTTCGTGCGTTCCAAAAGCGCGGGGAACACGCGGCGCTCCGTCAAGACCACCATGATGTTGTCCCAGACGCTGATTTGGTCGAAGAGCCGAACTTCCTGGAATGTGCGGGTGATGCCGTGGTCCGGTGAGTCGTGCGCCTTAACCACCCGGAGGCCGACGTTGTCGACAACGACGATTCCACCGTCCAGCGGAAGCAAGCCGCTCAGGAGATTGATCAGGGTCGACTTGCCCGATCCGTTTGGCCCGACGATGCAGGTGATCCACTCCCGCAAGATGGAGATTGTCAGTTGGTCAATGGCCTTAACCGCCCCAAAGCTCTTTGAGATTTCGCGCGTCTCCAATACGTAGACGCGGGGATCGACCTCGGTGCTCAAAGCTTGAACCTCCCGACCAGCCCCTGAGGCCTGAACAGCATCAGCAGGACCAGAAGGATTCCCAGAATCACCTGTCGAATCTGGCCGATGAACTCGGAAGGCAGGAACGGGACGAAACGCATGCCCTCTTCCAGCATCACGAAAGCCAGGGCCCCAAGCAGCGATCCCCAGATGCTGGCCAGTCCGCCCAGGATGATGATCGAGACGAGCAGGATTGACTCCAGCAGGACGAAGGAATTGGGGTCGATAAACGTGCTCCAGCTTGCGAGAAGCGCGCCCGCCAATCCGGCCATCATGGCCGAGATGACCCAGATGGCGAGTTTGTAGTGGGTCGTGCGGTAGCCGAAGACTTCGATGGCCTCTTCGTCCTCGCGGATGGCCGTCAGCACCCGTCCGAACGAGGACGTGACGATCAGCCATGAGATCAACACAACCAGTCCCAGGAAGACGAGCAGCAGCGCCAGAAACTCCAATTCGCCTTCAAAGACCAACGGACCGATGGCTGGCCGGGCGACTTCGTGGATTCCAAAGGCGCCCCTGGTCAGGTTTCGCCAGCTCAAGAACGTAGTAAAGGCGATGACCGCGAATCCGAACGAGACCAGCACGTAAATGTCGTCACGGAAGCGGTTGAAGGCGATGCCCACCACCAGGGCCACGAGGCCGGCGAGCACCACACTGATCGGCAGCGCTGCGAAGAACGGCCAACCGAAGGTCGGAATAGCTTCCGTGCGCAACTGCTCGTAGGAAGCGCTCGAGGTAAGCACCGCCATCGCGTAGGCGCCGATACCGAAGAACCCGATGTGGCCAACCGACAGCAAGCCGGTGTAGCCGACGACCAGGTTCAGGCTGATGGCCAGGATTGCCCAAATGGCGAACACACTGCCGACAGTGATCGCAAAGCCGCCGCCTCGCCACAGCATGAACACAAGCGCCCAACCGAGAACGATCAGGTTGGCCCACAGCTCGACGTTGCCCTTCGAGCGTCGCCACCAGGATCTCGGATCGCGCGCGACCTCCTGCACACCTCGAATCGCTCCGGTGGCGATGCTCACTTGGTCATTTCCTCGGTATCAGGCCCTGTGGCCAGAACGATAGGAAAACGATCAGCACGATGAACGAGATCACGTCACGCCATTCGCCGGCCAGGTCCCAAATGCCGAACTGCTCCAGCATGCCCAGCGCAAATCCTCCGACGATGGCGCCATACAGACTTCCGATGCCGCCGACGACCGACGCAATCCAACCCTTTAGCAGCAACAGCAGCCCCATTCGTGGCTGAATCGCCGTGTCGTGACCGCTCACGAGCCCCGCCAGAGCCGCGTAGACCGCGCCGATAAAGAACACGATGGCAATGACAACGGTGGTGTTGATGCCGACGACCTTAGCCACTTCCTCGTCGTCGCCTATGGCCCGAACCGCCTTGCCAAAGGCGGTCTTCTTGACCATGAACAGGAGGACGCCGAAGCCGGCTAGAGCCAGACCGATCGCAAAGACGTTGAACCCCTTGATGTTCGCCCCGCCGATGGTCCACGGCTCGCTGCCGAACGTGTCAGGTAGAGGTCGAGGGGCGCTCCGAAACACGATGGTGATGAACGCCGTGATCGCGAGCAGGATCCCCAGTGACGCCACCAGCATGATCAGCGGTGAGTTGGCCCGTTCCCGCATGGTCACGTAGAGACCGCGATACAGCGCCAGGCTCACGGTTCCCGACAGCAGGCAAGCGACGCCCCAGCTCAGGTACAGGCCCAGTTCCGGCGTGACAGCGACGAGAATGCCGACGATCGCGCCGGCAACGACGGCTATCGCGGCCATCGCAATCAACGGCACGGGGCCGGCTCCTGACGAAACGCGCCGGTAGCTGCGTCGAAGGCCCCAATAGGCAACTCCCGCAATCAGGATGGCGACCAGCGGACTCAGGAGCGCGTGCAGGTTTTCCGGGTTGGCCATAACCAGTCCCGTATAGACGCCCACCCCCGCTGCCAGCAGCCCGCCCACAACCAGCAGCGCGGTCGGATTCGCGCGTGTGCGCAGGCGGCGATAGAGCACGACGTGCAGCGCCCAGGCGGCGACGCCAGCCGTAACGACCGCGAACAACACGTTGACCGGACCACTATTGACTGCGTACTGGCCGCCCAGGACATCGTGCGATCGCAGGTAGAAAACGCCGTATGCGCCGATAGCTGCGGCTGCGCCGTAGTAGAGGTCAAAGAACCAGACCGTGCTGTAGACGAGGGTAAAGCCCATGGCCAGCAGCGCGTACACCGCGCCAACCGCCAGCCCGTTGAATGCAAACTGCAGGGCCTGGTCAGGCGACTGGGCAATCTTCCAGCCGATATATGCCGCGACGGCCACGGCGAGGGCAGTAGCCAGGAGCCGGCTCTGGTGCTCGCGAAGGCGCAGCAGACTGGCAAGCGAGAAGTCGCTAAATTTGGCGAGACTCACGGCGGGCTAGTGCGGGTGCAGAAGCTCGCCCGCCTTGCCAGCGGGCGAAGCCGACGTCCCGGCCGAGGCCGTAACTGGACGGTACGCAACGGTGGGGTTGGTCCATGTCCTTCGGACCAACCCCACGGCTGCAAAAATCACCAGATCAGACTTAGTTGCTCGGCGCGGCGCCCAGAACTCTATAGCCGCCGTTCTCCTCGGTTCGTTCGGCCACGGGCAGCACCTCCAGCACCGCATTGGCCAGTCCTACGACCTCGCCTTTCTCGTCGAAGCTGTAGTTGTCGCCGATCGTGCCGCTCCACGTAATGTCGTACAGACAGTCGCGGAACCCGTCGGCGTCCTGGTCGTCACCCGTCTTCTTGAGGCATTCGGCCGTGATGTAGATGTTGTCATAGGCCGAGCCCAGGAACCAAGGCAACGTTACGTAGTCGTACTTCTCCTTGAAGGCCGCCAGCACTTCCTGAGCCTTGGCGTTGGCGGGATCCAGGTCCGGCGTAATCGCCTTCACGCCTGTTGCAGCCTCACCGGCAATCTCCAGGGCCGTCGTCCCGATCGGCACTACGTCCGCGTAGATCGGGCCGTCGTACCCCAGCTCGCGAAGCTGCTTGAGGATGGTGCCCCCGCTTGCCTCAGCCTGAGAGGCCACGTGCACCGCATCAGGGTTGGCGTTCAGGAGCTTGCTCAACTGGGTCCTGAAGTCCGTCGTGTCGGTTGGGTAACTCTCCGCGGCTACGATCTGACCGCCCAGCTTCTCGAACTGCGCCGTGGTTGTTCGTCGTACGCCCTCGGCGTAGTCGGTGGATTCGTTGATGGTCGCCAGGTTGCGGATGCCGTCGGCCCAGAGCACGTTGCCCGTGTCCACGCCGACCGTCGCATCGCTCAGCGAAGTTCGAAAAATGTAGTCCCCGGCCTCGGCAATATCCGGATTCGTGGCCAGTCCGGAGAACATGACCACGCCTTCCTTCTCGGCCAGCGGCGCGGCCCCGAGCATGGCTCCACTGCAAGACGTGCCCAGAATGATCTTCACGCCGTCCACGTCGGTCAGCTTGTTGTACGCGGTGATCGCGTCCTGGGCGTTGCACTTGGAATCTTCGACAATCAGTTCCAGCATCCGCCCGTTGATGCCGCCGGCGGCGTTGATTTCGTCCACGGCCAACTGCTTGGATTGCACGGCCACGGTTCCGTAGGTTTCTCCGGCGCCGGTGACTGATTCCATAACGCCGATTCGAAACGGTCCCTTCTCTTCTTCACCGCACCCCACGACCGCCAGTGTTAGGACAGCCAGAAGCACAGTCGCGACAACTCGGTGCCTCAAAAGAATTCCCATGGCAACTCAGCCCTTCCCGAACTTTCGTCATGCAGGTTATACCGCGTTGGCCGATCGCCCTGCAACAATTTCGAGATAGAATTGATGCCGAGTGTCGCCCGAGACTGCGTCCTGGAAGGAACTTCCGCTGGCCGCCCACGACCAAGAGCGCGGACCTGTGTCGACCAACGCGCTGCGGATGTAGCCGGCGGCGGAATCGAGCAGAAGGACCGGTCAGTAAGATGTCGCTTGCTGTCCGGCCCGCGGTTGCAACTCTGGGTCGCCTCAATCTAAAGGAAGCGCCGACCATGCGAACCGTCCCGAGGATCGTGTTTACGTCGGCGGGCGCGGCGGCGCTGGGTTCGATTCAGATCAGCGACCCCGCGCCCGATGAGATTCTGGTTGCCATCCGAAAAACGCAGGTCAGCGCGGGATCCGAGCGCAACGCGTATGAAATGTCACGGTCGAACGATGCGTCAATCGGCTACACGGCCGTGGGCGTGGTTGAAGCCGCCGGCACTGCGGTCTCCGGCTACGCGCCGGACGACCGGGTGCTCATCATTTCGCCTCATCAGGGCGCGGACCTAATCAACGTTGGGGGCGATGCCAGTTGGCACGGGTATGCAGGCCGCATTCCGGATGGCGTAACAGACGCGCAGGCGACGTTTGGCGTCTTAGGTGACGTTGCGCTGCACGGGGTCCGGCGCGCCAGGCCATATCTGGGCGAATCGGTCGCCGTGTTCGCACAGGGCCTGGTGGGGCAGCTGACGACCTACTTCGCGGCACGGGCCGGCGCCTACCCGGTGATTGCGATCGACTTACTGGACGAGCGTCTGGAGCACAGCCGGCGCATGGGTGCCACGCACACGATCAACGCTTCCCGCGAGGATGCGGTGCAGGCGGTGCACGATCTGACCGGGGGCGGAGCGCGTGTGGTGTTCATGGTGGCGCGAAATCCCGCAGTCTTCGCGGACTGCCTGAAGGCCGCAGCTCACGGCGCGACGGTCTGCCTGTCCGGCAGCCCGCCTGGCACCGTGGAGATTGCCCTCCAACCCGAGGTGCTCCGACACGAACTGGACATCCTCGGCAACTACTCGCTCGACTATCCGCCAGAGCCGTACCACCGATTCCAGTGGACGCGCCCCGCCAACCGCGCCTACGTATTTGACCTCATCGCACGGGGTGAATTGGACGTGGATCATCTCGTGTCTCACGACGTGCCGTACACCGAGGCAGCCGGGATCTACGAGATGATCGCGCGGGGACCCGAAGGCTGGCTTGGCGTGCTGTTCGACTGGACCAGCCAGACCTAGCGGCCACTCGGCGCGAGCACCAGTGATGACCGGGACCTCGACCAGCAGTCGCTCGGTTCGGGTGATCACGTTCGACGGACCGGGAACTCGCCCGGACGTGCAAACCGTGCCGCGGCCATTCGTTCCCGACCGTGGCGCCCTCATTCGGATTGACGCCTGCGGCGTCTGCGGCACCGACCTGCACATCCTCCAGGGGCACTGGCCGGGAGACCT
The DNA here is from genome assembly GCA_022824865.1 of Chloroflexota bacterium. GTDB lineage: Bacteria > Chloroflexota > UBA11872 > UBA11872 > UBA11872 > UBA11872. The sequence goes on from JAJDZD010000032.1 coordinate 41,941, forward strand.
TCCCTGGCCGCTCACCCTCGGCCATGAGTTGGCGGGCGTCGTCGATGAAATCGGGCCGGGACTGACGAGCGACTACATGGGTCGCCCCCTGCGTCAGGGTGACCGGGTAATGATCCCGCCGCTGATGGCCTGTGGGTCGTGCCACTACTGCATCCACTACCCAACGCGCGCGAACCGCTGTCTGAACCCGACGTACTACGGACGCAAGATCGGGTTCCAGCGGCCGCCGCATCTCTGGGGTGGCTGGGCCGACATGGTCTTTCTCGATCTTGAAGCCTTCCCGGCAACCAAGGTCTTTCGACTTCCAGACGACATGCCCGGCATGGTCGGGACATTGGTCGAGCCCTTCGCCTCGGTGACACGCGCCTTCAATCGGGCGTCATCGCTTGGGCTGGAGGGTTTCAGGGCCGGCGATTCGGTCGTCATCCAGGGGTCGGGCCCCATAGGTGTCCTCGCCCTGATCGCGGCCAGGCAGCGCGCCGCCGGAAGGGTGGTCGTGGTGGGCGCCCCCGAAGAGCCGCGCTTGGCGCTCTGTCGGGCCTTTGGCGCCGATGCCACGGTTTCGATTGACGAACATCAGACGACAGATGCACGGATAACCGCCGCCCGCGATGCGATAGGCGGATTTGGGGCCGATCTGGTGGTTGACTGCAGCGGAGCGCCGCAAGCGGGGCCCGAGGGGATCGAAATGCTGCGCGACGGCGGAACCTTCGTGGAAATGGGGCAGTTCACCGACGCGGGCAGCATCGACACCAATTGGCATCGGATCTGCGTAAAGGAAGTGCAGGTGCTGGCCAGCTGGGCTTTCACCCCCGATGAGGTGGCGCAGGCCATGCACAACTTGCACGCCATACAAGACGAGTACGACTGGTCACTGATGCAACGGACGTTCCCGCTTACTGAAGCGGGCGTGGCAGAGGCCATCCGAAGCGCGATGGCGATGGAATGCGTGAAAGCCACGATTGTGCCTGCGGCCTAACGCTCCGACCGGGGATGCTCGAGTCCTACCCGAGCATTCTTGCCATGAAGTGATGCCCGTGGCCGCTCTCCGTGGTGCTACCAGAGAACGGGCGCTGGATATTGGGCAATAGCTGAGTCGGGCGTCACGATTGTCATGTGGTGCAGGATCGCCTGCGCGACAAGACCGCGGTCAAACGGGTCGGTGTGAAGCTGCGGGAGCAGAACATCGTGAGCCGCGCTGGCCTCGTCGAAGGCCAGAGGCTCGAGTTGTAACCACTGTCGCCGGCTGGCCACGTAGCGCGCGGGGGCTTCAGGAAGAGGAAGACGTCCCAGGCGGTACTTGATCGCGATCTCCCAGGCAGACAGGGCGCTCAGGTACACGTTGTTGCCAGGGTCGCGACAGCAGCTTCGAGCCGACACGCTCAACTGTGAGTGGTCTGTTGCCAGCCACAAAAACGTGCAGGTGTCGAGCAGCAGCCTCATGAATCGTCCGGACTCCCCTGAAAGGCGTCCAGTAGGTCTTGAGGCAGCGGCTCGAAGAAGCTCGCGGGAATACTCATGCCACGGTCGATACCGACAGGTCGCAACCCGCTGGGGGACTTTGGCAGCGGGCGGATCTCAGCAATAGGCACATTCCGTCGGCACAGAACAATCGTCTCGCCGTCCTCGACGCGCTCCACATAGCGCGAAAGATGCGTTTTGGCGTCCGCGATGTTGACTCGGATCATGACCACATTCTAAATCAGCTAGATGATCAACTCGAGCTCTTGCCGCTCCCAGCAGTCGCTGACGAATGCCCGCGGCTTGCTCGAGGGTCCACAGGCTGGAGCCGGCAGTTGGTGACCTGCCTGCTCTGGATCCGAAGGCGGTCGCGGAGTTTTCGCGGGCCTAGTGGCGCGAGCGAAGAGCCAGCGGCGAATTTCGCAACGGCGATGGAACGATTCGCCCTGGTCGCGCGTAGTCATTAGTGAACGGCACCAGGAGATTGGATCATGAGGGCAGCCTATGACCGATGAACAAGCCGTGCTGCGTTGTCAGAACGGCGAGCACGAGGCGTTCCGTCACTTGGTGGAGCGCTACAAGGACGTGCTCTTTGGCACGGCGGTCCTGATGACCGGGAACCGCGCGCTGGCCGAAGAGCAGGTGCAGGAGGCCCTCCTCGCTGCGTGGCGAGGTATTTCGGGCTTCCAGAGCGGACGGCCGGTGAAGCCCTGGCTCGTCCGCATTTTGGTAAACGCGGTGGTGTCGCAGCGCCGACGGCGCGCCGTCGACACCGTACCGCTGGAGACCTACAGCCACGCAGACGACCGCCCCAGTCCCGGCGAGACGGCTGAGGCCAACCTCGACCGCGAGGAGATCCGGGAGGCGCTGGGTGGGCTGAGTGCCGATCACCGCCAGGTGGTCGTGCTGCGGTATTTCGCGGACCTGACGGTTCCCGAACTGGCCGAAGCTATTGGCGTGCGGGAGGGCACGGTCAAGTCGCGGCTCAGTCGAGCCCTGGGCCAGCTCCGGAACCAACTCGCATCAGGCGCTGCCCGAGAGGCGTACAGCCATGGCCAGTAACTACGGATCGGATCAGGAGATGGAACGCGCGCTGCGCGAGCACTTTGAAGCGGAAGCGCAGGACCTGCGCGCGCCGGAAAACCTGTGGGCCAGGTTGGAAGACCGCATGGATCTGCCGCCGACCCGGCATCCGGTGACGCAGGTGCGCCGGAAGATTCTGGGCGCGCTCAAGCAGAATTGGTTCCCGGTGATGGCCACCGGCGGCGCCGTCGCCGTGGCGGCTTCGGCCGTGTTCCTGGCCTCACGGGCTACTCAGGACGAATTCCAGTACGGCGCCAGTTACGCGGCGGCCCCAGAAGCCATAGCTGCCCCCGCTATGGCAGCGCCGGCGGCTACGGCCGCATCGAGGCCGGCAGCGGCTCCATCTCCGAGAGTCGTCATCAAGGAAGTGCCGGTTGAGCGGGTTGTGGAGAAGACCGTTGTCAAGGAGGTGCCGGTAGAGAAGGTAGTCACGCGCGAGGTGGTCGTCGAAAAGGTTGTCGAGCAGTCCGTTCAGGCTGAAGCTGCTCGCCGGGTGCCGCCCGCCGCCACGGCTGCCCCTCAGGCAGCTGCCGGGCAACCGGCCGTAGCGCCTGCACCGGCGCGACCGCCGGACACGACCTTCCAGGACTACGCGCGGCAGCCGTTCGTCGCGACGGCCGAGGACGCAGTGTCGACGTTCAGCCTGGATACGGACCGGACGTCGTACCAGCTGGCGCTGTCGTGGCTGCACACGGCCTACGACATCGAGCCCGACTCGGTGCGGGCCGAAGAGTGGATCAATGCCTTCGACTACCAGTACGAGCTTCCGGCGGACGACTGGGGCTTTGCGATCACCAGCGACGTGGCTATGCACCCACTGGACGGCAGCAAGCACCTTGTGCGCATCGGGTTCCAGGCGGCTGAGGTGTCGGACAACCGGCCGTTAAACGTGACGCTGGTGCTGGATGCGTCCGGTTCCATGGGCGATGGCAACCGCGTGGACATTGCGCGCGAGGCGGCGGAGGCTATCCGCCAGAGCCTGCGCCCGCAGGACCGGCTGGCCGTCGTGCATTTCACCGAGGGCGTGATTCACGACCTCACGGTTGAACACACCTCGCCCGATGCCACAGCAGTCGAGCGGTCGATCCAGCGGCTGGCGCCGCATGGCAGCACCAACGTGCAGGCCGGGCTGAACCAGGCCGTGCGCTTGGCGGACCGGATTCGCCGGGAGCGGCCCGAGGCCTACAACTACGTCATCCTGCTGTCGGACGGCGTGGCCAACGTGGACGCGACGAACCCGTTCGCAATCCTGGAATCGGCGTACGACCGCAACGCGTTGAACCCGCTGCGGCTGATCACGATTGGGGTCGGCATCAACAACTACAACGACGTGTTGTTGGAGCAATTGGCGCAGCACGGCAACGGCTGGTACCGCTACCTGGACACCACCGATCAGGCGCGGGCCACGTTCAGCCGGGATAACTGGCTGGCGCTGTCGACGCCGTTCGCGGACCAGACGCGGGCCCAGGTGACCTGGGATCCGGACCTGGTGAAGTCATGGCGGATCATCGGCTACGAGAACCGGGTCACCTCGGACCAGAGCTTCGCGGAGGACCGCAAGGAGTTCGCGGAGATTCCGTCTGGGGCGGCGACCACGGTGTTCTACGAGATTGAGCTGCACGACCGGGCGCGGGCGCGTGCTGGCCAGGAGGTCACCCTGGCCAATGTCGAACTGCGCTGGGTGGTGGCGGAGACCGGACAGTCCCGGTCGCAGCGCTCCGAGGTGCGCGGGCGGCTGGACACCAGCCTCAACGCCACAGGTGATCCGCTCTTGCAGCTGGGCGCGATCGTGGCGCTGTCGGCTGATCGGTACGGCGGGTTGTACGACGGCGAGTATGTCGCCGAGATTTCCCGTGACCTGACTGAGTTGGAGGATCAGTTGGGTTCGCTGAGCACCAGCTTGGGTGGCCTTGGCGCGTACCAGGACTTCCGGTTCATGCTGGAGCACATGGCGGAGCGGGCACGTGCGCAAGCGCCGCCGGCTGCGTCATCGGGCTATAGCCGCTAGCTGACGGCTTGCGCCGCGGGGGGGGCC
>JAJDZD010000019.1 GCA_022824865.1 Chloroflexota bacterium
CGGAAGACCCCTTGTATGTTCCCAGAGCCTTGGAATGTCCAAGGTGTGAGCTGATGGGCCGGGACAGACCGTTGACCTCTGGGTCCTCTGAGACCGTGGGTGAGCAGGGTCGTCCCGGCCCCAGCGCTGACCCAGAGCCCGAACAGTTGCCGGGGCCGTCATGACGAGCCCGGATCCGCAAGGCGGGGCGCGAGGTCGGCGCAGTGGGAGGGTACCGAATGCCTTCGCCAGCGGACGTCGCCGTCGGGATCGATGTCGCCAAGCAGAGCCTGGAGGTGGCCCTGCATCCCACGGCGGCGACCTGGACCGTGCCGCGCACCCGCGGCGGCCTGCGCCGGCTGCGCGCCGACCTCAGGGCCCGCCAGCCGACCCGCATCGTGCTGGAAGCCACGGGCGGCTACGAACGCCGCGTCGTAGCCGCCCTGGACGGTCTGCCGGTGGTCGTGGTGAATCCGCGCCAGACGCACCACTTCGCGCGCGCCCTCGGCCTCCTGGCCAAGGCGGACCGGCTCGACGCCCGGATGCTGGCCCGCTTCGCGGCCGAGGTGCGGCCCCCGCTCCGGCCCGCGCCCTCGAAGGCCGTCCAGCACCTGCAGGCGCTGGTGCGCGAACGGCGCCAGGTGGTGGCGGTGCGAGTCGCCACCCAGCAGCGGCGCCGCCAGGCCCCGCCCGCCCGCCGGCCGCGCTGGGATGCCCATCTCGCGCTGCTGCGGGCCGACCTCCGCGAACTGGACCGGGAGCTGGCCGCGGCCCTGCAGGCCGACCCGGCCGTGCAGGCCCGCGCCCGGTGGCTGCAGAGCATCCCCGGCATCGGCCCCGTCGCCGCGGCCACCCTGCTGGCCGAGGTGCCCGAACTCGGCGCCTGCACCCGCCAGGAGGTCGCCGCCCTGGTCGGCGTCGCCCCGTTCAACCGCGACAGCGGCGCCTGGCGGGGCCCGCGCCGCGTCTGGGGTGGGCGCGGCCAGGTCCGCGCGGTGCTGTACATGGCCACGGTCGCCGCGATCCGGGCCAACCCCCGCCTCCGCGCCTGCTATCAGCGGCTGCACGCCGCCGGCAAGCCGCCCAAGGTGGCCCTGACCGCCTGCATGCGCAAGCTGCTGGTGATCTGCAACGCGCTCTGTCAGCACGAGACGATGTGGGATCCCGCCATGGCGTAGTCCTTGACTACCAACACAGTTGCTCACCCTAGCCCTCTCCCCCAGGAGAGGGATTAAGAGCGGACGCGCTTTCGAGGTCGAGAGGCGTTTTGCAAAGGTCTCAGGAGAGGGAAAAGAACGGCGTCTCATTGAAGGGATTGACACCGCGAACTCTCAGGCGAAGTCGGCGCCGGCCGCTCCCCTGGGCGAGGCAAGAGGCCACGCCTCCAGGAAGAGGAGGTTAGGCAACGGTCTCTGCCGGGAGCGCCTCCTGCGTTGGAGTGAGCGCTCAGGTCACCAGGTACTCGCGCAGCGCTTCCCAGTTGACGTTCATGCCCAGACCGGGGCCCTGCGGGAGACGAACCGTTCCGCGCTCGGTCAGTTCCAGCTTCTCGTGGAACATGACCTCGTTCAGGCCCGCCACGTTGGGGTTGTAAAACTCGAGGATCAGCGGCATCGGGAAAGCGGCCAGCAGGTGGATGTGGACCTCCTGCAGGCCGTGCGGCGCAATTGGAATCTCGTAGGCGGCGGCCAGCGCGGCGACCTTGCGGTATTCGGTGATCCCACCGAGCACCATCGCGTCGGGGTTCAGGATGTCCACGGCGCCGGTTTCGAGGAGTTCGCGGAAGCCCCAGCGGGTGTATTCGTTCTCGCCGGCGGCGACGGGAACCGTTGACGATCGGGCTGTCGCGGCGCTGCCGCGCATGTTGTCGGGTGAGACCGGCTCCTCGAACCAGAAGGCGTCGTATTCCTCGAGGATGCGAGCCATGCGAACGGCGTCGGCCTGCACGTAGGCGTTGTTGGCGTCCACGAGCAGGTCGATGTCGGGGCCGATGGCGTCGCGAACGGCGCGAATGCGGACCTCGTCTTCCCGAAGGGGGACCGCGCCGACCTTCATCTTGACGGCGTTGGCACCCTGCTCCACGTAGCCCAGCATCTCGTCCTGCAACTCGGTCAGGCCCTTGCCCTCGGCGTAGTAGCCACCGGCAATGTAGGCGCGAACCTCGTCGGTGAAGCCACCGAGCACCTGGTAGAGCGGGCACTCAAAGGACTTGGCCACGATGTCCCAGAGCGCGATGTCGATGGCCGAAATTGCCCGGGTGGTCAGACCTTTCCGGCCGAAGATCTTGGGCTGGTAGAGAGATTCCCAGATTCGCTCGACATTGCGCGGGTCCTCGCCGACCAGGGCCTGCCGCATGTCGTTGACGGTGGCGATGGTGGCGTCACCCTGCGCCGTGGCGGCTATGCCTCCCGCGCCGCAGATCCCGAAACCCTCGAGCCCATCGTCCGTTGAAATCCGCACGACCACGTTCTTGGATGCGGTGTAGGTGTACTTCCCGTTGCTGATCGGGGTGTCGTAGGGCTTGGCGTACAACTCGGCGGTGACGTCAGTGATCTTCACGCGGGGGCTCGCAATGATTGAAAGGTCGGGCCGCAGCAAACCACGGCGGCGGGCGCGCGGTCAATCACTAGCGGGCGACGCTTGGCTGGTCCACGACCGTGAACGAGGTCTCGGCCGCCACAGCACCGTCCACCGTGATCTGAACGGCGTGTTCGCCGACGCAGTTGGTCTCGTCCACGTAGAACGCAAAGTACCCACGGCGCAGCGCCTGCTGGGGGCCCGTCTCGTATTCGCCGCCGCAACTGCCGGAACTCCAGCGGAAGCCTAGCCGAGCGCCCTCGCGTACATCGCGGAACTCCACGCTGATATATATCCGGTCGTCGAGCCCAAACACTTCCGACACGTCCTGCGGACGCTGGAGACCATCCACGGTGAGCGCGGTGGCGACGCGACCGATGTTCGCGCGAAGTGGGGTGGGCGCCGGCGTGAGGCTCGGCGCCGGCGACGCCACCGGCGCTTGGGTGGCCGTGGGCGATACCGTCGCGGCGGCCGTGGTTGGGTCGGGGGACGGCGAAGGCGATGTCTCCGGCGGAGCGGTTGGCGACGGGCTTGGCGAAGGCGGCGCTACCGTGCCTGCCGCCGTGGGCGGCGGTGCGGTCGGCGGCGCCGTGGCGGCGGGTGTTTCGCGGGATGGCGTGGGAGTCGTCGCCGGCGCCGTGGGCGTGGAGGTCGAGGCGGCACGCGGCACGGCGGCCACGGGTACCGCCGTCAGCGTCACCGGAGTCGCCGCGACGGTTGGCACCGGGCTCTCGGCGGCGGATGGCGGCCGCGTGGGCACCGTCACACTGGGCGTCTCCGCCACATCGCCATTGCACGCCGCAATGGAAGCTAGTACCAGCCCCAGGCACACGCAGCGAATCAACGCCCTGGCGCCGGACCTGGCTCGTGTTGTGCAGCGTCGCACCGTGGTCCTCAACAGTCGCTGCAGCCTTTATCGAGCATCAGGCATCGGACTTGACCGAGTAGCAGTGACGCTCGTCCAGCGTGCGGCAAGTCTAACAACGACAGGTTCCTCCACCTTAGTCACTATGAGACCGCAACAGACCGTCCCGACGTTACGCGCGTAGCGGATCTAGCGTCCGTTGAGCGCCTCGCCCAAGTGCTCCAATACCCGCTCGGTCGCCACGTCGAGCGGCGCGTCCACGGTGGCGCCAGCGGCCAGCGCGTGGCCGCCGCCGCCGAAGGCCGCGGCCACGCCGTCGATCCGCGGCCCCTGTGAACGCAGGCTCACGCGCGTGCGTGATGCGTCCACTTCGTAGAACACCGCCACCGCCACCGCGTCCGCAACGTCTTGCAGAGCGTTCGGAATGCCCTGCGAGTCGGCAATGCGCGCACCCACATCCGCCGCCATCCGCTCGCTGACCTGTGTCCAGACCACGCGCCCGTCCTCCGATCGCAGCGCCGCCGCCAGCGCGGCGCCCAGCAATCGCGACGCTTCGAACGTTCGTACGTTGAGCACCCGGCGCGGGACGCCCGCCGTAGCGCCGCCCATGGCTTGCAGAGCGGCAGCCGCTCGCAGCGTGCGCGGCCCGGTCTCCTTTGTCTGGAACCCGAGCGTGTCGGCCACCAACCCGGCCTGCAGCGCGATTGCGCCATCGCGCGAGACTCCACGGCCCATCGTGCTTAGCAGTATCCAGATGACTTCAGCCGCGGCGGCGGCGTCAGCGACCACGTAGTTCACGTCGCCGTAGCGCTCGTTCGTGACGTGGTGGTCAATGTTCACGATTGGACGAATCCCGCGCAGCGCCGTTCGGACGTCCTCGTCAGCGCTCAGAAGGCGCAGGCTGGCCGTGTCGACGGAGAAAAGGACGTCGAAAGGTCGGGCGTCCGGCGGCGACGCCAGCAAATCGGTTGTCAGAGCGTGGAATCTCTCAGTCCCCGGAATCGAGGCCATCACCGCATCGATGTTCTCGGGCTGAGTGACGGCCAACACGGGCGAGGCGCCCAGCGCTTCGAGAATCGCCGCCAGCCCAAGGGCCGAGCCAAGGCTGTCGGGGTCCGGGTTTCGATGCGAGACAATGAGCGGACGCTTGGCTCGCCGAATGTGCGCCACCACCGCGCCGCGGACGTCAGGCTGACAGGATGCGTCGCGGATTGGTCGGAGTCCTTGGGCGTGGTCGCACAGTCTGCGTCCATTTTATCGGCGCGGTGGGCCATTTCGAGACCCGGCTACCAGCAGATCGCTTTCGCGTGCTAGGTTCAGGGGAGCGAACGGAATACTGTGTCCAACAGTCGCTGGGGGATCGCATGAGCGCGGTTGAAACGGGCGAACGCATTGGCCTGCCACAGGACCGACCACCGGCCGAGCGGATGTCGCTGCCAATGGCCGCCCCGCCGTCTCCAGAACCGGCCGCTGCGGTGTCGCTGAGCCAGCGCGCCGCCCGAGCCTTTCGCGAGATCCTGGAAGGCAAGGGCGAGTCCTACGGCGCGCTCAAGGTTGCCGTCATGGGCGGCGGCTGCGCCGGAAACCAGTACGCCATGGCCATCGCCCGCGCCCCGGAACCCACCGACATCGTGCTGGAATCTCGCGGCATTGACATCTTCGTCGACAGCTCCAGCGCTCACATGATGGTCGGCGCCGAGATTGATTTCATCGACAGCATGATGGGCCGCGGCTTCACGGTACGGAACCCGAGCGCGGAGCAAACCTGCGGCTGCGGGAGTTCCTTCAACACCAACGGCGGCGGCGTAAAGCCGGGAGGCTGCACAGCCTGAGCGGCGACTTCGCTCAGGCGCCGTAACCCAAGTCGGCCAGCGCCTCGCGCGCGGCTGCGGCTTCGTCCCACGGCTCCTCGCGATCGGCGAATTGAATCGATTGTTCGTGGCCTTTGCCGGCCAGTACCACGGTGTCGCCCGCACGGGCCAGGTGGAACGCTCGAGCGATGGCCTCGCGCCGGTCGTGAACCGTCTCGAAGCGCGCGCCACCAGGGATACTCCCGGCAATCACCGCGCGCGCAATGTCCTCGGGGCGTTCCCGTCGCGGATCCTCGTTGGTGACGATCGCCACGTCCGCGCCTTCCGCCGCGGCCCGGCCCAGCAGCGGGCGCTTTTCCGCGTCCTGGTCCCCAGCGCTGCCAAACACCGCCAGCACCCGGCCGGGGGTATAGGTCCGGACTTCCGCCAGGCAGGCGGCGAGCGCGGCGGGCGTGTGCGCGAAGTCCACGATCACCTGAAACGGCTGGTCCATCCGGATGGTCTCCATGCGACCCTTGACAGGAGCGAACGAGGCCAGCCGGTCCACGCCCGCGGATACGTCGCCCGTAATGCTGCCCACGCAGGCCACGGCGGCCGCCACGTTGGCGACGTTCCAGCGCCCGTGCAGGCGCGTCGGCGCTTCCCAATGGCCCCACGGCGATGAGCCGGCGATCACCAGGCCCTCAGGCGTGACGCCAGCGCAGCGCGCCGACACGTCGGCCGGCTTGATTTCACTGAATGTCAGTACGTCAGTCGCGCAACCGGCGGCGAAACCGGCAGTCACCGGATCGTCGGCGTTGAGCACGGCCACCTTTCCCCGCCCGTCGTCCGGACCCTGTGCCAGCAGGTCCAACAGCCGACGCTTGGCGGCGCGATAGGCCTCCAGCGTGCCGTGAAGGTCCAGGTGTTCGTGCGTCACGTTGGTAATCACGGCCCGGTCGAAGGCGAACCCGTCCACGCGCGCCAGTTCCAGGGCGTGGGACGCCACTTCCACGACGGCCCAGGCGTCGCCTTCACGGACCATCCGGGCCAGGAGCCGGGCAACCACGGGCGCTTCGGGGGTCGTCAGCCGGCTGGCCTTTGGCAGGTCCAGGCCGCCGGCCCGCGTATTGACGGTCGTGAGTTCGCCGACCCCGCCGACGTAGGCACCGAGCATCCAGGCAATCAGCCGCGAGGTGCTGGTCTTGCCGTCCGTGCCGGTGACGCCGACCAGTCCCAGTCGACGGTCCGGCTGGCCCCAGAATTGACGGGACAGGCTTGCCAGCGCCACACGGCCGTCAGGCACGATTGCCAGGCCAACGTCCGCCGGCGTCTCGACCGGTCGCTCCGCCACGATGGCCACGGCGCCAGCGGCCAGCGCGGCGGGTGCGTAGTCGTGGCCGTCGACCCGGAACCCTTGTCGACAGACGAAACACGATCCCGGCCTGACGTCCCTGGAATCAAGGGCGATGTCACGAATGCGGGCGCCGGACGGGCGTATCAGTTGCGCGCCCGGCAGGTCCGCGATCAACTCGTCGAACGTGGGATGCACCTGTCGGGCCTTAGCTTTGCGGTTGTCCACGCCGGCGCTGGAGCGCGGTGCGCGCCCGCAACACCCCCGAGGTCAGGATCCACGAGCGGACGCGTTGCAGCAGGAGATCGTATGTACCCGGATATTCCACCAGCCGCGGGTTGAAGCCCAGCTTGAAGCGATGCACGCCGGCCATCCGGTCGCTTGGTTCGTTCGGATCGGCCATACCCCAGAGGTCATAGCGTTGGCAGCCTCGTGCGCGCGCCCACTGCATGGCCGCCCACTGCGCGGCGTGCGGGGCCATACGGCCGCGTTCGGCGTTCGACGACGCGCCGTACAAATACACCGCCTCGGGACCGAAGGCCACGGCCATCAGCGCCGCCAGCGGCCGGCCCTCGTAGCGCGCGACAAAGAGCGCAGTGTCGTCGCCGAACGTTTGCGCCACATCGCGGTAATAGGACGCCGCGTGCACCGCAAACCCCTGCCGCGCCGCCGTGGCGGTGGTCATCTCATAGAAGGCGTTGAAGCCGGCCTCGCTCGAGTCCCTCTCCACCTGCACCCCGCGCCGCGCCGCCAGCCGGATGTTGTAGCGCATCTTGGGCTTGAACGACCCCAGCAACTCCGTGTCGTCCGCCGCCAGGTCCACGACGGCCGTCCGCGGAATCTGCACGAATGCCTCGGTCTTGCGAAACCCCAGTGCCTCCAGCACGGCCGCATGCCGGGCGTGCACGGGCTCAACCCGCAGCAGCGATGCCCCGAGGCGCCGCGCTTCCGCGGAGGCCGCCTCAATCAGGATCCGAGCGTCCGCGTCCAATTCCGCCAGCGGACCGCGTGGAACGTAGGCCAATCCGACCGACGGTCCCAGCGGCGGAAGTCGGCGGGTTCGAGTGAGTAGCTGCACGCCGCCCTGGGGCGAATCGACATTGCCTGCCGCCAGCCGGGCGACTTGCCAGCCGTACCTGGATTTCAGGTCGCCCCAGGAACCGGATTGCAGGAGGTTGGCGTCCGGATGCGCGGCAGCGAATCGGTTCCACTGGCGAGCGCTCGATACGGTCCAGACCGGTGACACGGCTACACCCGGGTCGCCGTATGCAGGGCCACGCTGCCAAGCCCCAGGCGATGCACGCGCACGTCGGCGAACCCGGCCTGGGCGATCACGGCCGCCAACGCCTCCGCGCTCACGAATTCGTCAACCGATTGCGGCAGCCACGAATAGGCGCTGGCATGCCGACTCACCAGACGCCCCAGCAGCGGCACCCAGCGATTGAAGTAGAGGCGGAACAGCGCGCGCGGCAGCGGCTGCCGCATCGGCGTCATTTCCAGGATGACCAGGCGGCCGCCGGGACGCAGGACCCGCGCCATGGCCGCGAAGACTTCCGGCAGCCCATCCACATTCCGCAGGAGGAATCCGCTGATCACGGCATCCACGGACGCGTCCGCCAGCGGCGGGCGGAACGCGTCGCCCAGGACAAACCGCGCGGTCTGGCCGGCCTCGATCGTGTCGGCGCGCCGCTTTGCGATGCCGAGCATTCCCCCCGCGAAGTCCAGGCCGACGATCTCGAGTCCGGAGCCGCCGTGGCGAGCCAGCGCCAACGCCAGGTCGCCGGTTCCCGTTCCCACATCCAGCACCACGCGCGGTTGAACCGCCAGGACCTCCCGAACAGCACGACGCCGCCAGCCGAGGTGCATGCCGAAGCTCATCAGGAAATTGAGCAGGTCGTAGCGCGGGGCAATGGCATCGAACATCGGCCGCACCCAGGGGGCCTTGCGCGCTGGCACGGCGTCAGCCGCGAGACCTAGGTGTGCCGATCGGTCGCGTAGGTGACGAGATCGGCCAGCGCGTCGAAGGCCGGGTCCGACGGCAGTCGGGTCAGCGCGGACTGCGCGCGGTCGGCGTACCCCTCGGCCACCGCGCGCGCCGCGTCCACGGCGCCCGAGGCTCGCAGAGTCTCGATGGCTTCGGCGGCCTCGGCCTCGGACAGCCCCTCGCCGTCGGCCAGCCGCCGCATCACGGGCGTCGGCGAGGCGGCGGCATCCAGGTATTCGACCACCGGCAAGGTCAGCAGACCGGCCCGCAGGTCGCCGCCCACCGGCTTGCCGGTCTCCTGCGAGACGCCCGCGATGTCCAGCACGTCGTCCGTGACCTGGAAGGCCATGCCCAGCGACCAGCCAACGTCATGCAGCGCCTGGGCTTCGTGGTCCGGCGCGTCGGCCAGGACCGCCGTCGCGTCGCAAGCAAGGGCTATTAGCGCGGCGGTTTTGCCTCCGATCTTCTCCAGATACTGCCGGCGCGTGGCCTCGGCGTCGCCGTTGAAGCTCGGGAAGACGAATTCGCTGCGCGACATTACGTGGATGGTGTCCGCGAATTGCCGCACGATCTTGGGGCGGTTGAGCCGGGCTACCAGGTCCGCAGCGCTGGCAAAGAGATAGTCGCCGGCCAGGACCGCGACCTTGGTGGACCAGGCCGCGTGGACCGAGGGCTGTCCGCGCCGCGAATCCGCCTCGTCCACGATGTCGTCATGCACCAGCGTGGCGCTGTGGAGCACTTCGGTGCCGGCGGCCAGCAGGACGACCTGCTCGCGATCCACGCCGTAGGCCTGGCCGATGAGGAGCGCAATGGCCGGACGCAAGCGCTTGCCCTGGCTGCCCAGCACCGAGGCCAGCACGGTCTGCAGCATGGGGAGCTGGCTATCCGCGACACAGCGCGCCAACTCGGCCTCGACCTGTGCCTGTCCCATCTGCACCGGGGCCAGGATTTCCGCGAGGTCACGCGGCGGCCGGCGGTCGGTCACGGCAGAGGAGCGCACCGAAACAGCTCCCGAGCGTTTTGCGTCGTGGTGGCGCAAAGCGAGGATACCGACACGTTTCGCACAGCCGCGACCACGGCGGCGGTATGCGGCAGGTAGGCCGGCTCGTTGCGGCGGCCGCGCATCGGCGTTGGCGCCAGGTAGGGCGCATCGGTTTCGATCAGCAGCCGGTCGGCTGGAACGGCCGCGGCCGTTTCGCGCAGCTCGTCCGCCCGCTTGAACGTGACGATGCCGGAGATGGAAATGTGCAGACCCAGATCAGTGAATCGCCCGACGGACTCGGGCGGTCCCGTGAAGCTGTGCATGACACCGCCGGCGGGCCCCAGTGCCTCGCGTAGGACGCGCTCGACGGCGTCCATGCTCTCGCGCTGATGGATCACGATCGGCAGGTCCAGATCCGCCGCCAGTTGACAGTGGGAACGAAACGCGCGCTCTTGCAATGCTCGCGGCTGGTGCTCGCGGTAGAAGTCCAGGCCGGTTTCGCCGATGGCCCGGACGGTGGCGTCCCCGGCCAGGTCGCGCAGAGCTTGGACGGTCGTCGCATCGAAGCCGCCACAGTCGTGCGGATGTACGCCCACCGTGGCGTACCAGCCGGGAAAGTCCCGGCCGATCGCGATGGCCCGCTCACTTGTGGCCAGATCGGTCGCCACCACCAGCGTCTCGGACACACCGGCGCTTCGGGCGCGTTCGTGGATGGCATCCAGGTCGTCGGCAAACCCCGAATCGGCCAGGTGGGCGTGACTGTCGAACAGCCGGACTATCCGTCCAGGCGCGGGAACAGCGGCGGACCGCCGGGCACGTGCTGGCCGGCTTCGATCACGCCGTTGTCGTCGCCCCAGGCCGCCGGCCGCCCCACGATTCCCAGCTGCGCTTCGATGGCGTCAGCCGTCTGCGGAATTGCCGGACGCACCATGGTGGCGATGCGCGGCAGCGCGTCCATCAGCATCGCCAGCACCGTCCGCAGGCGGCTTGCTTGCGCCTCGTCCCGCGCCAGCCGCCAGGGTTCCGTCCGTTCGATGTACTGGTTCACCGCCGTGACATAGCGCCAGATCGCGGCCAGCGCCAGGTGAAAGCGCCAGTTCTCGTAGTGGTGCGCCGCCGTTTCCCAGGCGGTCTGCTCGGCCGCGCGCAGTTCCGACTCTTGGCTGGTCAGGTTGGTGAGTTCAGGCGCCACCCCGTCCAGGTAGCGATGCAGCATGGAGGTGCTGCGCAGGACCAGGTTGCCCAGGTCGTTCCCGAGATCGTGCTGGTAGCGGCGCGCCATGCCTTCCCAGGTGAAGTCGCCGTCGCGCTCGTAGGCCACTTCGCGCAAGAGGAAATAGCGCAGGGCGTCCGAGCCGAAGCGCTCCACCACCTCGGCCGGCCGAACCACGTGGCCGCCGCTTTGGCTCAGTTCCTCGCCGGCGAAGTTCACCCAGCCGTGCACACAGACCTGCCGAGGCACTTCCACGCCTGCCGCCATGAGCATGGCCGGCCAGTAGATCGCGTGGAAGCGCACGATGTCTTTCCCGACGACATGTACGTCAGCTGGCCAGCGCTTCGCGAACAGGTCTTCGCCGCCAGGCAGACCAAATCCGATGCCCGTGATGTAGTTGATCAGCGCGTCGAACCAGACGTAGATGACATGGTCCGGATCGTTCGGCAGCGGCAAGCCCCAGCCGCCGGTGGCACGCGAGATGCTGAAGTCCTTCAGTCCCTGTCGCAGGAACCCGAGCATTTCGTTGCGCCGCGATTCGGGCCAGACGAAGTCCGGACGCTGTTCGTAGAGTTCCAGCAGCGGCTCCTGGTACCGCGACAGGGCGAAGAAGTAGTTGTCTTCCTCAACCCACTCGGGCGGAACGCGATGCGTCGGGCAGCATCCGTCCACCAGTTCCTCGTCGCCGTAGAAGGCCTCGCAGCGCACGCAGTACCAGCCCTCGTAACGGCCCTTGTAGATATCGCCGTTTTCGTACACGCGGTTGTAGAACGCCCGAACCGTCTGCAGGTGCCGCGGTTCGGTTGTGCGCACGAAGTCGTCGAACTCCACGCCGACCAGGTCCCAGGCCGCCTGAAAGCGAACCGCCGCCTGGTCCACGTACGTCTGGGTGTCAATCCCTTCTTCGCGGGCCGAACGGCTGACCCGCTGGCTGTTCTCATCCAGCCCGCCCAGGAAGAAAACGTCTTGGCCCCGGAGCCGGCGATACCGCGCCATGGCGTCGGCCGTGATCATCTCGAACGAGTGACCGACGTGCGGCTCACCGCTGGGGTAGGGAATGGACGTGGTCAGGTAGTAACGGGACACGGCTGATAAGTGACCGGGGTTGAGCGGTGCGCGATTCTACGCGCTGCCGCCCGGCGACCCACGCAATTCGCGCGCGATTCGGTAGACATCTTCCCTGGGCAATTCCAGGGCTCGCGCCACGGCCCCGGCCGCCTTGCCCGGACGCGTTCCGGCGTCCAGATGGATTCGCAACTGCTCCTCCACCATCGCCTGGCCAACCTGGGGCGCCTCAGCCACGCCGCCGACATCGATCACGACCGTCAATTCACCGCGCGCGCCCACGACTGACACGTAGTTGGCAATGTCCGCCAGCGTTGACTCGCGAATCTCCTCGTGCATCTTGGTCAGTTCTCGGCACATGGCCGCGGGGACATCTCCCAGCCATGTCTCAAGTTCGGACAGCCGGCCGTCGACCCCGTGGGGGGACAGGTAGATCACCAACGTCCGCGCCGTGTCCGCGGCGCGCCGCACCAGGCGTTCCCGCCGAACCCGTCGTTCCGGAAGAAATGCCAGGAAGGCCACCGGCTGGCGGGCGAACGAGACGACGGATAGCGCAGTCGTCAGCGCCGAGGGTCCCGGGATAGGGCTGATTGGCAACCCCTCGGCCCGCACGCGCGCCAGCAGATCCGGCCCCGGATCGGAAACGCCCGGCGTGCCGGCGTCCACAATCAGCGCAACATCGCCCGCGCGCAGGCGCTCGATGATGGCGTCCTCTCGACTCTCGGGACTGTCTTCGCGGTAGGTAATGACCTTGGGCGTGCTGCCCACGTGACCCAGCAACTTGCGGGCGCGCTGGACATCCTCGGCCACTACGACGTCCACTGAGCGCAGCACCCGAGCCGCCCGAAACGTGAGGTCTTCCAGGTTGCCTATCGGCGTGGCGACCACATATAGCGTGCCCATGGGGCGAGTCTACGCAGCGCGGCGAGTCGGGGGCCGAAACGGCAAGAGGCGGGAGCTGGACAGGCTGTCCAGCTCCCGCCTCCTAAATTGCCCAGGCGCTACTTGGGCATTGCCTTGATTGCGTTATACGCCGGTCGCGGCGACAGATCGGACCGCAGGATGCCGAAGGCCCACTTCTCGTCGGTGTTCGGCACGACCTGCTGGAAGTTCAGATTCCACATGATCATGTGCGTGACGTAGGGACTTTCGGCGCGAACCTTTTGGAAGGCGCGCACAAAGAACCTCGCCTGATCGGCCTCCGAGTTACAGGCCGCGTACTCGTACCCCTTGGCTGGCGCAGGGGGTGCCCCGGGGCCGTCAATCGTGGCCCAGCCGAACTCGGTGAACCAGACCGTCTTTTCCGGATGGCCACGGGCGGCCATCAGGTTATACAGCTCCTTGTATCGATCGAAGAAGAAGCTGGGATGCGTGGACCAGCCGCCGCCGCAATTAGCATTACTGTGGTGCGCGGCACCAACCCGGTCGTCCGGCGCATTGGGACCTCCATTCGGATGCACACCCAGCGCTTCGAAGTAGTTGAAGACCTCGCCGTTGTTGAAGTCAAAGATGCGCCGCAGGTATATCGCGTCATCAATGGCAATTGAGTTATTCAACACCCCGGTCGGGGTAGGCGCGCCGAGCACCACGATTGCGTTGGGGTCCGACTCCTTGACGCCCCAGTAGCCGTTTTTGAGCAGTTGGATGAACTGGCTGTAGGAGGCGTCGGAGAAGGTGCCCCACTCCAGGGAGAGATTCTCCTCGTTCCAGATCTCATACGCCTGCACGCGACCCTTGTAGCGCGCCGCCATCTCGCGCATGAAGTCGCGCAGCGTTTCCGGGCTGTGGGGGCGTCCGTGGGTGGTCCCGACTTTACTTTGCTCGGCCTTGTAGAAGTCCGGGGACTTCACGACGCTCAGCAAGATGTTCAGGCCCCTGCCGCGCATCGTGTTGACAAAGCGGTCTGTGGGCCCCCAGTTGAAGACGCCGGGACGGGTTTCCACTTCCTGCCAGGGAATCTGCTGCTTCACCCAGTTCAAGCCGGCGCCGGTTATCAGGTCGGCCAGCCGACCGTCGTCCGGGCGTCGAAACTCGCCCTGGATACCGAAGCCGGTGAGCCCGCGAGACAGCGTACGCGGACCGGGTATGGCTGATACCGGAACGGCCGAAGTTGCCGGCGTTGGCTCCGCCGGCGTAACCGGCGTCGGCGCCGCAGTTGACGCCGGTCGGGGCGCGGCCGTCGGCGCGGCTGCCGCAGGGTCGCCTGCCTGACTTGCGGTAATCGGGGGCTTCGCGGCGTCCGGAATGATCACGTTGCTGAGCTTCTTCACCTTGTCCGGAACGTTCTGACGGCCCACAGCTCCGACAGAAGTCCCGGGCGCGGGCACGTTCCAGATCTCAAATACGATCCGCTGCGCGCGCAGTAGTTGTAGGCCTTGAGGATTCCCGTTGACCTCCCGCTCCTCGTAGCGAATCGGCAGTCCGTAGAGGTTCAACCAGTTGGGTTCGGCCAGGAACTCGGCCCTAATCTTGGGATTGGCGTCCAGCAGCGCCAGATGGTTCCGGACGATGACCGCGAAGTCTGAAACTCCCCGATCCTCGGGAAGGACCTGGTGTGGTGGCACGTTCGGCAGATCGACGTGCGGATAGCGATTGGCCAGCGCGTCCAGCGTGTTGTACCAGTTCATCCGCTGGTTGCTGGAGTCCCATTGCAGAATCACCTTCTGGAAGGCCTGCAGAGTGAACGGTCCCTCAACCCAGCGGCCGCTGATCGGATAGCCGAGGGCCTGGAGATCCTTGTCGCGAACGAAGTTCCACATCGGAACCCCGCCGGCGTTGGTTACGGCGTAGCCGTCGTCGTCGCGCAAGGGCGTATCGCCGCCGGTCGCGGTAAACAGGCATCCGTCAGTCAACTGAATGCCGTCGCAGTCGAAGGCCTGGACCGGCGCGGCCAACGCAAACACGACCATTGCAACGATCAAGCCAAGGACAACCTTGCGCATATCAACTCCCTGAGTGAACCGAAGTGGCAACCGGCACAGATTTCGCCGTTGCTGGAACTAACGGCGACAGCCATAGTCTGTGACGCGAGCCCGATAGGCGCAAGGTCGACGGTGCCATCTGCTTACGCGCGTCCCGCCGATCGACGCCAGGCGAGCGAAGGACTCCTGTACCGAACACGGCAGCGCGAAACACGAGTGACGGGTGGAGGGTCATTCAGCGAGTAGCGGGCCGCACCCTGTGGCGTCCGTTCCCGCGAAGCCGGGAGATCGGACTACGGCGCTGACCTGCCCAGGGCTCTGACCTAGCTCAGCCTCTCGACTGACACGTAGTACGCTCCAGCCAGCTTGTTGCCGTCCGCAGCCAGCCACCAGGTTGTCAATGTCGACCGGCCGACGGACAGGTGGGTCGAGAACGTCGCGCACCGATCTTCGGGCGCCACAACGTCCGTCGCCTGAAAGTCGCCGACATCGATCCACGCATGTGCAACAGGCAGCGCTCGGCCTGCGGGAAGTGATCCGTCAACACCGTGCATCTCGGGCGCTGGCGCCGAGATCGGCAGGCCTGATTCCTGCGGCCATCGGTAGAGCGCAAACTCGTAGTTTCCAGGCTGTTCAACCTGGAGGTGCCAGGCGCCGCTGTCCATCACGCAGCCGCGGACGTTGCTGGGGTTGTCGCAGTAGACGTAGGCCCAGTCACAGCAACACAGCCGCGTGGGACTTTCGTTGTCCGAGCCGATTGTGATCGGGTGATAGCTGTCCAGGTTGCCGCCAAGCCGATCCCACCACGCCGTGTATGCCGCTCGCATCGCGGTGCGAACTTCAGGATGTTGGTCGGCAAGATCGGTCTCTTGTCCCGGGTCGCGCGTGAGGTCGAAGAGCTCGTCGCCAACCAGACGCCACTTGTCCCAAATCACCGTGGCATCGCCACGGCGCGTCTCCCCCGACCAACTGTCGGTGGCGTGGCCGTATTGCACAAAGAGCATCCGGTCGGCGATGGGCTTCCCGTCATGCAGGGTCGCAGTCAGCGAATCCCCGTCGAACTCCTCGGGCGCAGGTCCTTCCAGACCGCACAGGTCGATCAGCGTCGGAAGAATGTCCTGGCACTGGGTCGGCTCGTCGACCTGGCGAGGTCCAACCAAGCCTGCCGACGGCCAGCGGATGAAGCATGGGACCCGGTGGCCGCCTTCGTAGAGCGATCGCTTCTTGCCTCGCATTCCGGCGTTGTAGACGTTCTCGCCCGTGGCCGTTCCGTTGTCGCCCATGAAGATCACGATGGTGTTGTCGCGAAGTCCCGTCTCCGTGAGGAAGGCGTCGAGCCGGCCGAAGTTCTCGTCGATGTTGGCGATCATTCCGAAGAAGCTGGCGACGTCGTAGTCGACATGGTCGAGGTACGGCTGGCGGTACCGGTCTGGCACCCAGTGCGGGCCGTGCGGGGTATTGGTTGCCAGGTAGGCGAAGAACGGCGCGTCGCGATCCTGGTCGATCCAGGCGATTGTCTCGTCGAACCAGATGTCGGTGCAGTACCCCTCGAACTGTTCGATGGCATCGCCGCGCCGGACGTGGGGGTCGAAATAGTCGTTTTCGAAATGGTCGGCAGCGGACGTGATGCCCCAAGCCGGGTGGTGGATGGTCGTGCGAAACCCGCGATCCTGAGGACGGTACGGGTAGTTGTCGCCCAGGTGCCACTTCCCGAAGTGACCGGTTCGGTAGCCGTTGTCCGCGAATATGTCAGCCATGGTCGTGAGCGCGGGATCCAGCAGCGACCTGCCCATGCAGACGAAGGTGGCGCCGTTGCGTAGGGCGTCCTGACCCGTAAGGAGCTGTCCCCTGGTCGGCGTGCACATGGGCGCCACGTGAAAGTCTTCCAGCCGAACGCTCTCGGAATGGAGGCGATCGAGATTGGGCGTTTGCAGCATCGGATTGCCGTGGCAGGACAGGTCGCCGTAGCCCTGGTCGTCGGTGAGCAGTAGAACCACGTTTGGCTTCACGATGAGTCTTGCGCTCCCGTGGGCTCTGAGGCCCACAAAAGTAAAAGACCACGGCTCCCTGAAGCTTTCGGCATCAGATGTGGCGGGTTTCGTTCGCGGACAAGCACAGTTGGGGGCCGACTACCCGGTTCTAGTAAACGACACCTCCCATGCTGCGCTGGCGTGTGCAGCCTGCACCCAGACCCACATTGTGACGGTGTCGCCTGACAAGACCTCGAATTCGTAGCTCAGTGATCCGGCCTCGCTGAATCGGTTCATTATCAAGCGGCAGCCCACATTGGAGGAGCATAGATGCATAACGAAGAGCCCCGGTCCAGAGTAGCCTTCATTATTTCGGAAGCTGACCGTGGCTTCATAGAGCCCCCGAGGCAACGTGACGGCACTTGAGTCTGCCGCACCGGTTCCAGCGACTCTTGCAGGAACCGACCCATACTCGACCCCCAGGTCGAATCCGGCCAGAAAGGCGTCGACCGTGCCTCTCGCGATGACGCTGTCGGCTATCGCGTCTGCCAGTTGAGGGCCGGCGCCGCGACTAATCGCGGTGTCGCGGACCTGTGCATAGTCCGGGTGTTGCGCCGGCTCCTGCGGAGTTGGTTCGGGAGCCGCCGGCGTCGGTGAAGGCATCGGCTGGCTTGTCTGCGGTTCGTAGTCGGCGAATGCCCAGGCAAAGACGCCGCGCACATCGTCACGGTGGTCGTTCTGGCAGGCCTGCTCAGCCTGATCGCCGAAGACCCGTTGATAGATGCCAACATTGTTCTGGTTGCCCAGGTGGGCTTCGACAATGTCGTTGAGCTCGACGCAGCTGGTAGGCCATTGAGCCAGTGCCGCGCTCGCAGTGGTAGCCGTCAGGAGCGCCGCCGTGCTGAACGCGACGACGATCTGCTTGAATCGTGAATGCGCCTGTCCCGCTTCAGGTTCCATACGGTCCTAGTCCCTATGTTGGGAATCTGGTAACGACCCAGATTCGTCGGAGTGAGTTCGTCGAGCCAACGCCGAGCCTAGTTGGACCTGACTGTGGAAATCAGTTGTTGGAACGGCACCTATCGGGCTGTGCTAGCTCAAGACGGCGGACGCAAGCGTCTCAATGCCGGGCCGCCCCTCTATCCCGAGCGCGAGGCCTTTCCCCCGGCAGCCCATTCCAGGGATGGGACCAGACCAAAGGGTTCCGTGACCGATCATTGAGGTTCACCGCCTGGGAGCCCAGCCGCGCGAGGCCCAGCGTTCCGGTTCTTGACTGAACCCTGTGTGCTCAAGCCGAAAATGTACACCGAGTGGCCCATCGCATTCGGCCAACAGGTGTCTTTCCTGGTTTCTTGACTAATCTTTAGTCATCGGCCACCGCCCGCCCCAAGCCTCCCCCGCGAACGAACGTCTCAAAGGTTTCCAAATCCGCGAACACTTGGGCGGAGAGGAATCGGACGGCCCAGTTTGACGCCATCGGCGAGACCGTGAATACGAGCCGTCCGGCTTCATGGGCCCTGTACATTTCCACGGCCGTGCCCATGGTTGCCACGGGTGCAAAGGCCACCAGCACGTCGCATCGCGCCGCCAGATCGAGCTCATCCATGAAGGCACGACGCGCAGCGCCGTCGTCGTAGGCCACCGAGTCCGGGTTGAGTTCGGCGGGACAGACCACCTCGGCCTCCGGGTGCGCGGCGCTGATAATCTCGCGTAAGTGCTGCCGGTAGTCCTGGGCGTGCAGCACGCTCTCCACGTTCGAGCCCTGCATGACGCCGGACAGGAATACGGTGAACGCGGGCCCTCCGACCATCTGGCCGTTCTCGGCCGAGGCTGGCGCTTCGTGAACTGAAGCGGGATCGGTGCTGGCGGAATCGATCGCAGGCATCAGGACTCCTTCTTGATGGATAGCCAGAATGGATCGTCGCGAGTCAGGCGCATCGGACGTCCGGCTGAATCTACGTAGGCGTGCGTGGTCGCGGCGATGGCCGCGAGTTGCGCGCCGCTCATGATGCGGTAGGTCAAATCCACTCGCGCTCGCGAGACCGTACCGAGCATCAACTGCACGCCAACCCGTTCTCCGGCGTAGACCGGCGACTGAAACGTGCAACTACAGGTGGTCAGCGGCAGGTAGATTCCGCGCCGGGTCAAGTCACCGTAGGGCTGGCCGATGGCTTCCAGCCAACCGATCCGCGCCTCTTCCAGCCAGCGGAAGTAGTTGGAGTGGTGGACGATGCCCTGGGCGTCCGTATCGGAATAGCGAACACGCAGGGTCTCGATGTGATCGCAGGCGTCACTCACCGATGTTGGAGAGGAAGGCGCCGATGGCGTCGGTTCCGGCCAGGACCGAGAGTTCAATGTCGAACTCGGCCGTCTCGCCGGGCTCGAGAATCTGCAGCGTCCCGTCCGCGCGGTTGGTTGCGCGGCCCAGCACGGTGCAGTTGGCCGGCTCGATGCCGGTGACGTAGTTACCCACGCCCAGGAACTTCCACTGATTCAGGAATGGGAGCTGGGCCTTCGGGTAGGTGAATCCCAGTCCGATGCCATCGCCAAATGAGCGATTCACCAGCGCCGCGTGCACCATCCCGTCGTCGTCCGGTTCCACGTCATGAATCCAGACGGTGTTTTGCCAGCCGGGAGTCGGCGGACCGTAGGTGTCCCATCCAGGTTCCAGCGACGCCGAGTGGTCGTCATAGGGCCGCCGCGAACGGCTGCGCACGTGCAGCCGGGAACCGTCATCGACCAGCGGATACCCGGGGTTGAAGTGGAAGAGGATCATCGCGGGCTCGGGCTCTGAACCGAGGTTTGTGATCTCATCGTGAATCCGAATCGAGGTCGATCCAAGCGATGTCGATATCCGCCGCTTGAGTTCCAGGTTCTCGCCGAACAGCGCCGCCTGGCGCACCCGGCCCTGCACCCACATCTCGTACTCGTCGCCCCGCCACTCGCCATCGGCATGAACGTTCGAGGCGCCCAGGTTGGAGAGACGGCCGTGCAGGCCCATGTCGGTGTAGAGGCGGTCGGGGTCCACAGCCGGGTCACCGACGTTGTCCAGGCCACCGGTGACCAGCAGACCCAACACCGTGCTGCGAACCCAGCCCCAGCCTTCAGGTTCGTAGTACGCGCCGTGCATCTCGCCGGCGGCGCTGCGAAAGCCCAGGGGGATGCCGTTGAACCAGGCGCCGCTGATGTCCAGGGCGCGACCTGGAATAACGGTGAAGCGCAAACCAGAGCCCGTGTTCACGTCGACAACCGGAAGTCCGTCACCGGCCCCGCCGTCCAGGCGGTACTCGCGCACCCCGCCGACTTGCGATACGTCTCCGATACGCGCCATCAATTCGGCGCGGCTGAATTGGCGACCCCAAAGGTGCGGCATGACGGCTCTCGGTTGGCGGCTAGCAGGCGGCGCCCATTGTAGGCGGGAGGACCCTATGCGCCGGCAGGCGCTCGAGTTGCCGCACGCTCCCAGCCGAGGGCGACCAGTAGCAGAAGTGCCGAGATCAATCCCGCGGCCCCCAGCCAGCCCATGCCGGCGCCGCCCACCAGCAGCGGCCCGGAGGCGAAGCTGCTGAACACCCCGACTACGCCGATCAGAACTTCGACCCGCCCCTGAACGCGGGCGCGAACATTCAGCGGCACCCCGCGCGCCAGCATGGTCGATCCGGCCACGAAACACGCGTTCCAGCCATAACCAAGCAGGAACATGGCCGGCAGCACCGTGCCCAGGCCAGCGTCCAGCCCCGCCAGCGCGCTGGCCAGCATCAGCAGCACCGCGCCGACCAACACCATCGGCCGGGGTCCCAGCCCATCCACCAGCCGCCCGGTGAGCGGCGCCAAGGCAAACATGCCAGCCACGTGCGCGGTCATTGCTATCGGAACGGACTCACCCAACTCGGCAAAGCTGTGCATGTGCAATGGGACCACCACCATGATCAGGGTCATCACGCCCTGGCCGGTGAGCATTGCCCAGATGCCCAGTTGCACCCGCCGGTCGCGCAGCACGCCGCGCAGGTCAAGCTCCTCGCCCGCCTCTGGGTCGGCGTCCACGGTCGTATCGGCCGCCTCACGCGGATCCGGACGCACGAACGCCCAGGTCACCAGCGCGGAAAAGAGCAGCAGCCCGGACGCCGCCACCCAGGGTCCGGCCAGGTACGACAGTCCGCGAGCCTCCGCCAGCTCCTGGGCATACCCACCCAGTAGCGGCCCGCCCAGGGCGCCGGCGGTGGCGCCCCAAACGACGATTCCGATGGCGCGACCGCGGCGGCTCGCCTCGTACACCTCGGCCGCGACGTAGCGCGACATGTCGCCGCCGGCCCGGGCGACGCCCATCAGCAGCGACCCGGCCAACAGCAGCCAGAACAGTCCTGACGCAATTGCCAGCGCGGCCGTCGCAGCGCCTACGGCTCCCAACGCGTAGCTGCCGGCGATTGCCGGCCGCCGTCCAAACGCATCCATCGCGCGGGCGATCGGCGGCGGCCCAATCGCCCGACCGACCATCGAAATCGCGGCCGGCAGCCCGGCCAGTTCCGTGTGTCCGCTGAGCTCTTTGCCGGCAATGGTGAGCACGATGAATCCGGCCAGATACCCAACGCCGATGCTGCCGCGCGCCACAAACAACGCGCCGAGGATGCGGCGCCGGCCGGCTTCGGTGATTGCGGGTGACGCCGCAGGCGTGCTCATGAGTTGGACGGGAGTCTACGCGCCGGTTCACCTGCCGCGCCCGCTAGGCTGTTCGCGGCGTATCGGCGGGGAACGAGTTGATGAGCGAGCACGACGGACAGGTAGCGCTGGTGACGGGCGGGGCCATGGGCATCGGCGGCGGAATTGTCGAGTCGTTTGCCGCCGCCGGGGCGGCCGTGAGCGTGGCCGACGTAGACGAGGCGGCGGCTCGCAGCCTGGTTGAGCGCCTGCGAAGCGACGGTCAGCGCGCCAGCGCGGTAATCGGCGACGTCAGTTCAATCGCGGACGCCGAGCGGATGGTTGCTGAAACCGTGGCCGAGTTCGGCGGGCTGGACGTGCTGGTCAACAACGCCGGTATCCAGCCGACGGCGTCCTACATGACGGCCGAGGAGATGGACGAGGCCACCTGGGACCGCATTATTAACATCAACCTCAAGGGCCAGTTCCTGATGTCCAAGTTCGCGATCCCGCACCTGCGGGCGCGCGGCGGCGGCACGATTATCAACATCGCCAGCGTGCAGGGGTTGCAGTCGCAGCCGCAGGTTCCGGCCTATGCGGCCAGCAAGGGCGGCAGCCTGTCGCTGACCCGCAACATGGCGCTGGACTTCGCCAAGGACAACATCCGCGTGCTGGCCATCAACCCCGGAACGATCGACACGCCGCTGGCGCGCGGGGCGGCCCGAGCGTTCGGCGACGAGGATGAAATGCTGAACCTGTGGGGTAGTTCGCACCCGCTGGGGCGAGTGGGACAGACTTCGGAAATAGGGGCCGTTGCAGTCTTTCTGGCCAGTGAGGGCGCGTCGTTCATGACCGGCGAATTCGTCAACGTGGACGGCGGGTACATGGCGCTGGGCGCCTGGGCGGCGGGGACGGACTAGCTACCGACTCTCAGTCACTGCCTCCCGACTCGCGGCGCCAACGCGTTCCAGGCGGCGGCCAGGTCGCGCTTTGCGCTGAAGCTGCGATAGAGGGCCACCCACATGTCGTCGACCGCCGCTTCGGCCGCTGACTGATCGCCATCGGCCAGGGCCTGCTCTAGCGCCGCGACGCCCGTGCGCTGGGCCTTGGCGGCGGCTTGTGCCGCCTGGGCCGCTTCGTCGGCGGCGGCCGCATGGGCGGCGGTGAGATCGGCAATTGGAGGCGGCGGGGTTTGCGCGTCCAATGCCGCGCGCTCGGAAGTCGTTGACCCGCCGTAGCGCGGCGGAAGCTTCTCGCCGTTTTCGTCCCACCAGGTGTGTGTGGGGTCGATGTGGGGCGTGACCGAGAGATACATCGTCATCGTCGAGTCGCCGACGCAGCGGACGACGTGGACTTCGTCGCGGTCGGCGAAGCAGAGCTGGCCGGGGCCCAGGACTTCACTGTGGCCTTCGATGACGAATTCGGCCTGGCCTTCGAGGATCAGGAAGATTTCAGCGCCCAGGTCGTGGGTGTGAGGGACGTTTTCCTCGCCCGGCTCCATCTGGAGAAACCGTGCCCGGATGTCGGGATGGACGATCAGGTTCTGGATGTCGGTGCGTGAATCGAAGACTCGGAAGGCCATGCTCAACTCCCGTCGGCGAACGACGCGCGCACGATGTCGCGCACGAGCGTCAGGTGGTCGATCAGTTCGGTACCGGGCGTGTCGGGGGTGCGTGCGGATTGGATTGAGTCGTGGAAGTGCTCAAGTTCGCGCTTGAAGGGATTCTCGTGCCACGAGAGTTCACGACGCGAGGGGGCGCCGTCGGCGTCCGGCTCCTGAATGACCGCCGTAGTCGGCAGCCCGCGGCTGAAGCCGGTGGGGAACGAGACGATCACACGCTCCGAGCGTCCGTAGACGGCGAAGGTCTCTTCGAAGGCCCACAGATCGGGCAGGTCGATCCAGGTGAGAACGGCGCGTAAGTCGTTCGGGTAGCGCAGCGTGGTCGTAAGGCCGGCGCCGTCCCGCCAGATCTCCGTGTTCAACACCGCCTCGGGCGGGCCGAACATGCCGTGCAGGACGCTGATGTCGTGAATCAGGCTGCCGTTGCATAGCTGATAGGCGCGAACCAGGTGATCGGCCGGAGCATCAAGACCCAGCGCCTCCGCGATAAGGACTGTGTCCGTCGCCCGCAACCGAGCCGCGACGTCGTCCGGCAGGTTGGCTCGGTGAAACGAGAACTCGGCCATGTGCAGGTCGTTGGACGGATGCAGGTGGTTGATCTGAATGAGCCGGACGTCGTCCATGGACCGCACGCGGCTCGCGGCGTAGGCGTAGCTTGGTTCGTAGCGCTTGGGATAGGCCACCATCAGGACCACGCTGGCGGCATCGCAGGCGTCGATCATGGATTGGGCCTCGGCGAGCGTGACGCATGCCGGCTTCTCGACCAGCACGTGCTTGCCCGCCGCGGCGGCAGCCAGCACCTGGGGCGCGTGGGATCCGGACGAACAAATCAGCACCGCGTCGATGTCGGAGGCCACAAGGTCGTGGACATCGGTGAAGCGGGCATGCTCCGGCACGTGGAAGTCGTCGCCAACCTTCCGCAAGAGGTCGGGCGCGATGTCGCAGATGCCACCGATCTCAAATCGGTCGCGCCCGTCGCGCAGGTGCGGCAAGTGCTGGATCTGGGCAATCGCTCCGCAACCGACGACGCCCACCCTTAGACGGGACATCAGCAATCTCCTAGCCCGCCGAGTCCGTTCAGCCTAGAACGGTTGAGGCATAGCGTCGAAACCGCGCGCGCTGCACTGCGACGGAGGGCAGCAGGGTACGACCGCCCGGAATCTCTAGCAGTCTCCGCCCTACGCGAGGTCTCGCGCCGACAAGTGGGCTCGGTCGTCAGTCGCCGGTGCGGTTTTGCGCAATGAGCGCGTCGCGCAGACCCTCCAGCAGACCTTCGGTTCGTGCCTGCTGCCGGGCCAACTCCGTCAATTCGCGCCGCATCTCCCGCAAGTCGGCGCGCATGGCGGCCAGTCCAGCCACCATCAACGCGCCGAGCGCTACACCCACCGACAAGACACTGATCAACTCGGCAGTCATAGCGCGAGTATCTCACGAGACCCGAATCTGCCGGAATGTCCTGGAAGCGTTGACATCCCAGCGCCCCTCCCCTGACGATAACGAGGCTTGACTTCGGGGGAGCGGTGGCATGCAACGGGTGGGGCTGCTGGTTCCGTCGGTGAATACGGTGGTGGAGCCGGAGTTCTGGCGGCTGACGCCGCCGACCGCGAGTGTGCATTCGGCGCGCATGCGCAACTCGGTCTGCGGCGTGGATGACGCGCGCCAGATGCTGGCGCATGCCGAGCGGGCGGCGGACGAAGTGGGGAGCGCGCTGGTGGACATCGTGGCGTTCGCCTGCACGGCCAGCAGCTTTGTGGACGGTCGCGACGGCGAGACGGCGCTGCGCGAATCCATTGCGGCGGCCGCAAAGGCACCGGCAATTACTACGTCCGGCGCCGTTGCCGAAGCACTCGAGTCGCTGGGGAGCCACCGCGTTGCACTGTATACGCCGTATCCGGCCGAGTTGAACGATCACGAGGAGGAGTTCCTGGCCACGCATGGCGTTAAGACGTTGTGCGCGTATGGGCTCGGGATCACTGCCGCTGTCGAGATTGCTGATGTGACCTCGGACGAACTTCGGGACTTCGTCGACGCGCAACCGCCGCCGGCCGACGCCGACACGATCTTCCTCTCGTGCACCAACATGGCGACCTTCGAGGTCATCCGACCGCTTGAAGAGAAGTACGGGATGCCGGTGGTCAGCAGCAATAGCGCCACGTTTGCGGCAATCGCGCGGCGGCTTGGCTGGGAGGTTCCAGCTACGCTGGGAGCTCTGGCCGGTCGAGCGGCGGCGCCCGCTCTCGCGTAGCGACCCGAAGCTTGGCGACCGGTAATCCAAGTCTGTCGGGCCTGCGCGCGGCGGCGGACGTTGGGGGGACGTTTACCGACCTCGTGGCCGTGGACGCGGAGGGCGTCGTCACGCGGCACAAGACGCTGTCTACGCCGCCCGATTTCGACGCCGGAGTGCTGGCGGGACTTGCGGCTTGTTGCGACGGCTCGATCGGATCGGTTGCCAGCCTGCTGCACGCCAGCACCGTGGCGACCAACGCCATCCTGGAGCGTCGCGGGCCGCGCACCGGGTTGATTACCACCGAGGGATTCCGCGATGTGCTGGAGATCGGGCGGCTGCGGTATCCGCGGCTGTATGACCTGAGCTGGTCGCGGCCGGAGCCGCTGGTGGAGCGCCGGTTGCGAGTGGGCGTGAGCGAGCGCATGGCAGCCGACGGGTCGGTGGTCAGGCCGCTGGACGAAGAGAGCGTGGCCAGGGCGCTGGACGCGCTGGAGCAGGCCGGCGTGGAAGCGGTGGCGATCTGCCTGCTGAACTCGTACGTCAACGACGAGCACGAGATCGAGGTCGAGCGACTGGTGCGGGAGCGGCTGCCGGGGGCGGCGGTCTCCCGCAGTTCGGCGGTGCTTCCGCTGATCCGCGAGTACGACCGCACGAGCACCACAGTCATCAACGCCTATCTGCAGCCGGTGCTGGGGGACTACCTGGGACGGCTGGCCGAGGCGTTGCACGATGCCGGTTCGCGGGCGCCCATCCTGATGCTGCAGTCCAGCGGTGGCGTGATGCCGGCGGCGGAGGCGGCGCAGTTGCCGGCGTTCTGCCTGGAATCCGGACCGACGGCCGGGGTGCTGGCGACGGCCCAGTTGGCGCGTGCGCGCGGGTTGGACCGGGTGCTGGCCTTCGACATGGGCGGCACGACCGCCAAGGCGGCGGTGGTGCTGGACGGTGCGCCCGCCATCGCGCCGGAGCTTGAACTGGGTGGCGGCATCAGCTCGGGGACGCGCCTGACCCGCGGTTCGGGCTACCTGCTGCGGACGCCGACGATCGACCTGGCTGAGATCGGGGCAGGCGGCGGCAGCATCGCGCGGGTGGACCAGGCGGGCGGCCTGTCGGTTGGTCCGGACAGCGCCGGGGCGGATCCGGGGCCAGCCTGCTATGGGCGCGACGGGCGGGAAGCGACGCTGACGGATGTGAGTGTGGTGTTGGGTCACGTCAGTCCGACCGGCTTGCTTGGTGGGGACATGGCGATCAACTCGGCGCGGGCCGAGCGGGCGGTCGCGGAACACCTCGCCGGCCCGCTGGGGACCGACGTTGCACGGGCGGCGGATGCCGCGCGCCAGGTGGCGGCGGCCGAACTGGCGCGCGCCCTGCGGGCGGTGACGAGCGAGCGCGGCGTGGACCCGTCGGCGTTCACGCTGGTGGCGTTCGGCGGCGGTGGTCCCGGCATGGCGGCGGCGGTGGCCGAGTTGCTGGGGATTCGGCGGGTGCTGGCGCCGGCCGGGCCGGGAGTGTTCAGCGCTACCGGCTTGTTGGGCGCCGACTTGAGGTGGATGGCCACGCATTCGCCGCTGATCGACCTGGGTGCGTCCGATGCCGCGAGCCGAATGGACGAAGCGCTGAGCGACCTGCGCGAGCGCTGCATGGCTCTGGCAGTGACAGGAGGCTACGCACCGGTTGATCTGGACATCGAGTCGGTGGCCGAGTGCCGGTATCGCGGGCAGTCGTTCGAGATTCCGGCGATAGTTCCGGGAGGGCGGGTGACGAAGGAGACGCTTGACACGATTCGCGACCGCTTCGAGGCGCTGCACGAGGCCACTTACGGGCACCGGGATCCGACGAGCCCGGTGATTGCGGCGGTGTTGCGGGTGAGCGCGGTGCGGGCGAACGAGCCGGTGAAGTTGCGTGAAGCGCTGGATCGCAGTCCGCGGCGCACGCAGCGGCGGGCGTGGTTTGAGGGGCGGTGGCGGAGCGTGCCGGTGGTGCGTCGCGGGGACCTGGGCCGGAGGCCGACGTCGGGTCCGCTGATCGTGGAGGACTATGACGCCACCACCGTGGTTCCGCCGGGATGGCGTTGCTCGCGGGAGGCGGATGGGGCGCTGCTTCTGGAGGCGAGTCGATGAGCGCGCGGCGTCGCGCGGTTGATCCCGTTGAGCGGGAGCTGTTTCGGCATGCGGTGGCGGCGCTGGTGGACGAGATGGCCGTGGCGATGGTGCGGACGGCGCGGTCGACGCACCTGAAGAACTCGATGGACCTTTCGTCGGCGCTGTGCGATCCGGCGGGGCGGCTGATCGCGCAAGGGCTGACGCTGCCGCTGCACCTGGGGTCGGTGCCGGACGCGATGCGGGCGTTCCTGGCGCGTTTCGGCGGCGAGATGCAGCCCGGGGACGTGTATGTGCTCAACGACCCGTACAGCGGGGGCACGCATCTGCCGGACATCTACACCGCTCAGCCCGTCTTCGGCGGAGGGCAGGTGATCGGGCACGTGGTGACGATTGCGCATCACGCGGACGTGGGGGGCAAGACGGCAGGGGGCAACGGGTGCGATGCCACTGAGCTTTTCCAGGAAGGGATCTGCCTGCCGCCGGTGCGGCTGATGGCCGAAGGAGAGCCGGTGGAGCACGTGTGGCGGCTGCTGGAGCGGAACGTGCGGGTGCCCAACCAGGTGCTCGGCGACCTGCGGGCGCAACTGGCGGCGGGGCACGTGGGGGAGCGCGGGCTGCTGGCGCTGGCCGAGCAGCACGGGCCGCGGCGGCTGGCCGACCTGGGTGCCGCGGTGCTGGACTACGCCGCTGAGCGGGCGCGGCTGGCGATTCGGGAGATTCCGGACGGGGTCTACGAGTTCACGGACTACCTGGACGACGACGGGATCGATCCGGAGCCGATTCCGATCCGAGCCACGCTGCACGTGGAGGGGGACCGGATCACGGTCGATTTCACGGGGTCGGGCGGGCAGGTGCGTGGGTCGATCAACTGCCCGATGCCGTTTACCAGGTCGGCGGCGTACGCCTGCGTGCGGTGTGCGATGCCGACGGATATTCCGAACAACGAAGGGCACTTCCGGCCGATCGAGGTGACGGCGCCGGAGGGGACGATCGTGAACCCGCGGCCACCGGCGCCGGTGGCCGCGCGGGGGCTGACGGGGTTCCGGATCGCGAACGCGGTGCTGGGGGCGCTGGCGCAGGCGGTGCCGGAGCGGGTGCCGGCGGCGGAGGCGGGGGGCGACACGGGAGTGAGCCTGGCGGGGTACGACGCTCAGGGCGAGCCGTTCGTGATGCTGGAGTTCCTGTTCGGGTCGTGGGGCGGGCGGCCGTTCGCGGACGGGCCGGACGGGGTGTCGAGCGTGGTGGTGAACTTCGCGAACAACCCGGCGGAGGTGATCGAGGCGGAGCATCCGATTGCGATCGACCGGTACGAGTTCGTGCCGGATAGCGGGGGCGACGGGGAGTACCGCGGGGGGCTGGCGGTGGAGCGGCATTACCGGATGCTGGCGGAGCAGACGACGCTGAACCTGCGTTCGGACCGGCGGACGCGGGGGCCGTACGGGCTGCAGGGCGGCGAGCCGGGGGCGACCTCGAGCAGCGTGCTGGTGCGGGGCGGTGAGCGCATCGAGCTGGCGGGGAAGGGCACGACCACGCTGCGGCGGGGGGACGTGTTCGAGCACCGGACGGCGGGCGGCGGCGGGTGGGGTGCGCCGGGGCGGCGAAGTCCGGCGGCGCGGGAGCGGGACCGGCGGGCGGGGAAGGTTGCGGGCTGAGCGCAGCGGGTGGCTGGAAAGGTGCCCTCGTGCGCACATAAGAGTTTTTTCCAAACGGAATTAGTCACTCCTGGCTTAGCGTGCTAGGCTTCGGCGCGTTGAATGCCTGGGAGGACCGGCTGTGGGATATGCACGCCCGCCACCGTCGGCGTGTCGAACCGCTTCCCCTCCAGTATCTCGGGCACCGTCAGCATTTGCATCCGCGGATACTCCCGCCCTAAGACTTCCAGCACGCCCGCCTGCGCCATATAGCGCTCGAAATTGCGCGTCTGGTGCGGACTGCGCGGCTCCATGATGATGAGACCGGCCATGAGGGCCAGGTCGTCGTCCAGGACCGCCCGTAGCGCCCGCAGGTCCGTAATCCGCACGTGCGAGCCGCCCTTCACTTCCAGCACCATGCTTTGCAGGTCCGGCTCGTTGGGCACGTCGAAATAGAGCCGACCATCAATCCCGCCGTCCGCCGTTTGCTTCGACGTGACAAAGCCCTCGACTTCGGCCACGGCCCATCGCTGGAACTGGTACGGGTCTTGCTCGTGGAGGAGCTGCGCGCCCTCGAGCGTGCTGGGCACGCCCTGGATGGTGTAATCCTCCCCTTCAACCAGTCCGCAGCGGTCGGTGAGCCGCACGCTGGCCACGCGCCGGATAGCGTGGATGGCGATGTCGATGCCTACCCAGCGGCGCTCCAGCGCTTCGGCGGCTTCAATGGTCGTGGCGCATCCGCAAAATGGATCCAACACGACGTCACCCTTGTTTGTGGACGCTCGAATAATCCGCTTCAACAAAGCGAGCGGCTTTTGGGTTGCATATCCGAGCCGTTCGTTGCCGCTGGCCATGGGCACGTCGGTAATCAGGTCGGTTGCCGCAATGCCCCGGCTTGCGGCGAGATACGTTTTCAGGCGCGGGATGCCGCCCCGCCCATAGGTCAACAGGTCCGCATCGTCCAGCGCGTCGAGCCGTTCGTGGACGGACGGGTAAGCATCCGGCCACCCCGGAATCAGGTCATGCGACCGGATGTAGCCGTGCATGACGCCTTTCGTTGGCGTGGCCCAATGGTTCCCGATTTTGCCGGGATCGTGGCCGCGCCAGGGCATCCCAGATTCCCCCGTGCGCGTCCCCGGGCCGTGTAACGGCATCGTCGTATAGGGACCGCGCCCGTCGCCGTCGTCGCGCGTGTAGGTACGCCGTACGTAGTCGGGATCAAGCGCCTGATAGGTCCGGTTCCAGGTCCGATGCCGCGCGTCTTTCGCGTAGAACAGAATCCGGTCCGTTGTGCGCCCGTAGCGCTTCGCGTCGGACTTCCCGCCGCTGCGCTTCCAGACAATCTCGTTGACGAAGTTACGGTCGCCGAATACCGCGTCCAGGAGCGCCTTGACGTAGTGGCTGGCCGTCGGGTCGCAATGCAAGTAGAGCGAGCCGGTCGGCTTGAGCACGCGGTGAAAGTCCAGGAGCCGCAGCGACATATAGGCCAGGTACGCGAGGAGGCGCGGGTTCGTGCGCCGCAGCGCTCGCAT
The DNA here is from genome assembly GCA_022824865.1 of Chloroflexota bacterium. Taxonomy (GTDB): domain Bacteria; phylum Chloroflexota; class UBA11872; order UBA11872; family UBA11872; genus UBA11872. The sequence continues at coordinate 30,446 of JAJDZD010000019.1, forward strand.
CCACAATTCCCACAACTGGACCGTCGCGTCGTCAATGCCCTGGTCGCGCATCATGATCGGGGCCATGCGGATGCTGCGCTCAGTCTCGGGGTCCAACTCCCACATATCGCAAAAGGCGTCAATCTGGTCCGGCAACGGCCGGCCGGTTTCGTCCTTGTAGATCGAGTTGTACTGGCGCTGCGAGTTGAACGGCGGGTCCAGGTAGATCAGGTCCACGCTCGCATTGCGTAGATGCTCGCGCGTGATGGTGAAGCAATCGCCGAAGTAGAGCTTGTTGAGCCAGGGCATGGGCAACGCTCGCTGCGGGCGCGCCCGCGCATCATAAGGCTAGGCGGCGACCGCATCCCGCAGGAATGCGCCGAACGGGTTGGCGGACTCGCGTGCGTTGTACTTGTAGCAGGCCTCGGTGACGTAGGCGTGCGCGTGGCGCTTGCTGTAGTGGTGGTGTGCGCCCCACCATGCTCGCTTCAACAGCGCCCAGAATCCTTCGAGCGTGTTGACGTGGACTTCGCCGTCCACGTAGCGGGCCGCGTGGTCAACCGTCGCGTGGCGCATGGTGTGGCCGATGCGCCGGTAGGCGGGGAACTGGTCCGTAATCAGCAGGGCCGCGTCACGGTCCACGTGGCGGCTCAGGAAGGCGGACAGATTCGCCGTGGTGACGCGCGGCGACGGTTCGGCGGCGACTTTCCCGCCCCGCTCCACCACGCCGACGATGGGGAGTTTGCGCGTCGCGCGGCCACGCGGCGCCTGCGGGTAGTTGTCGTCATCGTCGCGCCGGTTGCGCTTGCGCGGCTTGCCGCCGACGTAGCACTCATCGGCTTCGACGATGCCGGTGAACAGGTCCAGGTCCGCAACCATCGCCGACCGGATTTTCATGAGCATCCGGTACGCGGTCTTTTGCGGGATGTCCAGGTCGCGCCCCAACTGCGGACTCGATATGGACTTCTTCGCGTTCAATACGAGGGAGATCGCCAGGAACCACTTGGGGAGATCCGTGCGCGTGTTGCTGAAAATGGTTCCCGAGAGGACCGTGAAACTGGCGTGGCAGTCGTGGCAATTCCAGCGGCCGATGCCGTCCGACTTGCGGCCAATGTGCTTCGAGCCGCAGTGCGGGCACGCGGGCTCATCGCCCCAGCGAACCGATTCCAGGTGCGCGATGCACGCTTCGTTGCTGGGGAATCGCTGGAAGATTCGGATGAGGTCCATTGCTCGCCCCTGTCTGCTCAACTGCCCTATTGTAGCACGCTAAGCCAGGAGTGACTAATTCCGTT
>JAJDZD010000007.1 GCA_022824865.1 Chloroflexota bacterium
CTTTCGTCCGACCTCCACCGACGGCGCCTGGACGATCCGCTTTCTGACCGACGACCTCGGTACCCTCGACCTGCGGGAGCCCGCTTAAAAGTGTTCACCATGTCTCCGAACACCTGTCCACCATGTGTCCGGTCTGGACACTCCTGGGGGAGTGGGTTGGGATGAGGGCTCTTCCGAGCGCCCACCTCCGAGTTACGCAAAGATCTCTCTACCGGCGCAGCCGCCTTCGCGGCGTCGACCCGGCCGCATTTGACCGCGTCAGGCGCCAGTTCCCGACCCTGAACTGCCACCGCGACTTCGCGCGTATGCTCGACCAGCAGCGCCCCGACTTGCTCGGCATCGCAGAGTGACCCGCTGCTCAGCGTTGCTCTTCGTAATCACCGTGTGTACACTTGGGGTGCCGTGCCTCACCCCCAGGAACCTTCATGCTCGCCCCCTCATCCCACCGCTCGCCCTCTTGCCCCCTGGCGCTGCCCGGCCCCTTGGCGTCTCCAGGACCCTCCTGCCGTCCCCGCCCAGCGCCAATTTTCGTCGCCGACTCGCCAAAAAAATCCGCCCACGCTGTCTCTCGCCAGCCCGCCCCCTCTGGGGGCGGGCTGGCGAGAGACAGCTTCCCCCTTCACCCCCAGCCAATTCCCGCCGCCAGGCGCCCGCCCTCGGCTGCGTCCGATCCCCGTGACTGCCGGTTGCGGTGCCGGTGTCCTCTCAAGCCTGAACCCAGTGCACGGTTCGTTCGGAACGGACTCGGTCTCGTTGGCTAGTCCCGGAACGGGTCAAACGTGTTCGACCCCGCCATGGCCACCCCGATCGGCCGTAAGCGGTGGGTCACGCGCACGGTCCCCGAATGCTCGGCCAGCACCTGGTCCAGGTTCTTGTACGCCTCCGGCGCCTCATCGGCCCCGCCGCCTCGGAGTTCAATTCCCTGTCGGCGTATCGAGCGCCGCACCTTCGGCCAGTCCACCACGCCCGGCGCCGTCTGCACCCATCGCTTGCGCTTCCGGTTGTAGCGCCGCCGGCCCGCCGCCTGTCGCCGCGACATCACCCGCCCGGCCCCATGCACCGTGCTGTAGAGCGCCTGCTTTGAGGCGGGCGAGTCAAGGCCCTCCAGGATCACCGACGTCCCGCCCATCGTCGCGCCCACGAACCCCTGCTGCCCCGGAAACGCCGGCGTCGCTCCCTTGCGTACGACCCAGAACGTCCGTCCGAAATGCTTCTCCTCCCAGGCAAAGTTGTGGTGGTTGTGCACGGTCAGGTCCGCCTGCGTCCCCATCAGCTTCAGGATTCGCTCCACCACCCAGCGTCGGCCCGCGTGCGCATACGCGCCCGCCAGCCGCATCGCGGATATGTAGGCCTGCCCCACGTCCGACCGCACCTCGAACAACACCGGCGGCGCGTCCATGTTGTTCGTCCGCGGCCGGTCCGTGAACTTCCGCCCCTCACCCATCGCCAGGAAACCCGTCGCTGTCCGGTGACCGAACCCCCGGCTGCCAAAGTGCACCCCGATCCACAGCCGGTCCTGCTGATCGGCAAACAGGTCCACGTAGTGGTTCCCCGCGCCAACCGTGCCAAGTTGCTCCTCGGCCAGCTTCAGCAGCCGCCGCTGCGGCGCGAACTCCGCGGTGCGGATGCGTTCCAGCACCGGATCGTCCGCCGATTCCCGGTTCTTGCGCCCCAGCCCAAAGCTGATCGTCTGCACGATCTCGTCCATCACGCCTGCGGTGTCGATTGTCGAAGCCCGCAGCGGCGTCCGCACCGCCAGGTTCCCGCAGCCGATGTCGTATCCCACCCCCGACGGCGACACGTGCCGCGGATACGCAATCGCCGCGCCAATCGGCGCCGAGTAGCCCACGTGATGGTCCGCGCACAGCACGCCGTACGTCGCCTGCCGCAGGCAACGGTTCAGTTGCGCCACGGCACGCGGATCGCCCTGACCAAAGATGTGAACGCGCGCTTTACTCATCCCTTAAACCTACGCCCCCCGATATGCTGGGGTCGCAGCGCGAAAACCCCGCAAGATTCGGGAGAGCGCCAATGAGCACCAACGCCAACGGCTTCCACACCCTGTCGCAAGCGCAAGTCGAGCAGTTCCGGCGCGACGGCTTCCTCGTCGTCGAGAACCTTCTGTCTGAGTCCGACATGGCGGCCGTCAGGGACCGAGCCGATGAAATCGCCGGCGGCCGCGCGCCCCATGTCCCTGACGACTGCGTCCAGGTCGAGCCCGGCCTGCGCGACGGCCCGCTCCCCGAAGACCGTGCCCTCGCCGTCCGCAAGATCTACAAGGTGGCCCACTACGACGACGTCATGCTGGCCCACGTGCGCAACCCTAAATTGGTTGACGTGATCGCCGACCTGTTGGGCAGCGACGACATCAAGCTCTATCTCGACCAGATCCTCATGAAGCCCGCGTACCACGGATCGGCCCAGGCCTGGCACCAGGACTCCGGGTCCTGGCGCGACCTGTTTCCCATGGATCTCGTCACCGCCTGGTGCGCGCTGGACGACGCGACCATCGCCAACGGCTGCCTCTGGATGGCGCCGGGAACTCACCGCTGGGGCATGATTCCAAGGACCGTGCAGGCGAGTCTTCAAAACGCCTTCGTCGGCCAGTTCGAACCGGTGCCCGTGGAAATCCCGGCCGGTGGCGTCAGCTTCCACCACAGCCTCGTCTTCCACTCCAGCCGGCCCAACACCACGCCCCACCGCCGACGCGGTTCCGCCGTCCACTACATGCGCGCCGCCACGATCAAGGACGAGACCGTCACCGACGCCCCCAAGGTCCCCCCGTTCATCCAGGTGCGCGGCCGGTCCTTCCCCGGCTGCGTCTAGCGCCGAATCGACTCAAGAGTGGACTTCGCGCTCCTCGGATCCAGCGGCATCCGGGTCTCGCGCGTGGGCCTGGGTTGTGGATTCCGCAACCAGACTGACCTTCGCGTCATGGAAACCGCCATCAGGCGCGCCATCGAACGCGGCGTCACGCTCCTTGACTGCTCCAATTTCTACGGCAAGACGCCGGCCACGCCCTACGGCGGCGCCTCCGAAATCGCGCTCGGACGCGCCATCGCCGGCTGCCGCGATGACGTGGTCATCACCTCCAAGGTCGGCTGCCCCATCGGACCGGGCCCTAACGATCTCGGCGGATCGCGCATGCACATCAATCGCGAGATTGATCGCAGCCTTCGGCGGCTCCAGACCGACCACGTCGACATCTACATCGTCCATTGGCGAGACCCCGATACCGCCCTCGAGGAGACCGTGAGTGCCATGCTGGACGTCATCCGGCAGGGCAAGGCCCGCGCCTGGGGTATGTCCGGCTTTTCTGCCTGGGAGTCCTGCAAGGCCGCCATGATTGCCGAGCGCCTCGGCGGCCCTCGCCCGGCAATGATCATGCACCCCTACAACCTGCTCGACCGCGCGCCGGAACTTGAGCTGCTCCCGTTCTGCCGCGCGGAACGCGTCGGCTTCTTCGCCTTCAGCCCCCTGGCCGTCGGCCTCCTCACCGGCTTCTACCGACCCAATCGTCCGCCCCCGCCTGGCTCAGTGATGGCGGCGCCCCGCAGGCGCTCCGAGTACGACCAGACGTTTCGCGGGCGAGCCTTCCAGGTCCTGGCCGCCGTCGAACGCATCGCCGCCACCCGCGCCTGCGCCCCGGCCCATGTGGCGCTCAACTGGGTCCGGTCCCATCCGGAAGTGTCGGTGACCCTCATGGGCGTCGACACGCCCGATCAGGTCGACGCCAACCTCTCGGCCCTCTCCTGGCGGCTAAGCTCCGAAGAACGCAAGAAGCTCAACGGTGTATCCGGAACAGTGCGGCTGTTGGATGCTTAGCTGGATCGTTGCCGTTTGACGAGACATAAAACACGACGAGGGAATCCGCCGCCGCAGAGTGGCGGCCAGGAATCCGGGTGCCGGAAACTGTCCAGAGGTCGCGCTGCCCAGGTCATCCGTTTGGTTTGGGCTGTCTTCTGCTTGGGCTTGACCGGACTCGGCGGTTTTCTCTTGGCCAACGTTCCAGTCAACCACGCATCTCCACCGCCGCCTCGGCCAGCCTTCGCACTTGGACCCGTGGTGCCGGGCAACTGGCTGGACCAACAGTTTCGGGTCGAGCCGGGTGGAACAGAACGCATTGACATATGGCTTGGTACGGGTGATGCGACCCGAGACTACGTGCCTGTCCAGGTCTCGATCTTTGAGTCGGCAATTGCTCACCAGCCGTTGCATTCGGAGACTTTGCAAATTGACACGGCCGACCCTCGGCTGGTGTCGCTACGTGTTCGTCAACTGTCGCCGCGCCCCGGGCTTCTAATCCTCCGTCTCGAACCTGATCCGAGCGGCCCGTCCTTTGTCGCTGGCGCAACCAAAGACGACCGCTATCCGCTCGGGCGACTGTGGATTGGACTTGAGCAGGCATTCGCTGACCAGGACTTGGTTTTGACCGTGTTTGACCGCATACCGGCGTGGCGATGGTTTGCACTGGCGGCAGAACACCAGCGCAACCAGCTTGTGGTTTATCTGGGACTTCAGCTGGCCCTGGTCATGCTGGTCTACGCTGTTTTCCGACGCGTCCAAGACTTTATGTCCATGCGCAGGTTCTCGATTCCATTGTGGTGGATCTCACTGCCATCGGCTGTGTTTCTGGTCATCCCCGCAATCAGCGCCATCTCCATATGGGCATGATTCACCCGAGTCTGCTCGCGAATGAGCATCGGTCGCGCTGGCTAGCCGCTGCCGTGGTTGGACTTAGCGCTGCACTGGTGTTGCTGCTGAGCCTGGTCGATGGACCGCAGACGATTGATGACGCATTCATCACGTATAGGTACGCCGCAAATCTGGCAGAAGGATACGGATTTGTCTTCAATCAGGGCGAACGCGTCCTGGGCACCACAACACCGCTTTATACGCTCTTGCTCAGCTTCTTTGCTCTCTTGGGGTTTGATGTGGTTCAAGTGTCACTGGTTATCGGAGCACTAGCTGGGGCTGGAAGTGTCTGCCTTGTCTACCTATACACCCAGCACATCGGTGGAACTCGATTAACGGCGGGATTTGTGGCGGTGCTACTCGCAGTTGCGCTTCCCGTCACCATGGATGTCGGGAACGGAATGGAAGTGCATCTCTTTGTGCTTCTGGTCCTGTGCGCCCTCGTGCTTGCGAGTTCGGGACGGCCGAACTACGCAATGACGGCCGCAAGCTTGTCGGCTCTGACACGGCCCGAAGGAGCCATCGCGATTGTCCTTATCTTGATACTCATCGGTTTTCGCCAACGATCCGCCCTGAAGTCATCGATCGGCATTACTGCCGCGACAATTGCGCCCTGGGTGGTCGCTGCCTCTTTGTACTTCGGATCTCCAATCCCCAATTCTGTACAGGCGAAGTCCGGTAACGCGTTTAGCCTTGTCGCTGCCCTACCGGAGGGGCAAGCGGGTCGACGGCTGCTCGACCACTTCAACCAGAACTTGCTTGGAAAAACGTGGGACTTCCTGGCTGCTGGTAATGGCGATTCAGTGTGGACGCTGATGTGGATCCTTCCATTAGTATTTGTCGCTCTCGCAGCGATGCGCCTTGCGCGCTGCGACATTCGATCCATTCCGCTCATTGGCTTCCCTGCCGGCTATACCGCATTTCACTTCCTGTCCAGCGCGTTGGGTGTACCGACCCAAGATTGGTATATGTCTCCGCTGAACCCATTCCTTTTGTCGTTGTCGATGACAGGTGTTCAAATCGCGGCGCACTACTTGTTTCGCGTCCATTGGCCTTCGCTGAGCAGCGTTGGTTTTGTTCTGATTCTGACTGGACAGGTAGCAACTCTCGATTTTGGGAATAGCGATGTGCTGAAGATTACGACGAAAACAAACGTCGAAAGGGAACGACTGTATAAACAAGTGGCTGTCGATCTGGAACCAGAAGTCGACTCGTCCACGGTGATCGCAGCGCCCGAGATCGGTGCGCTTGGATACCATAGCTCTGCCTCCGTCTTGGACACGATTGGACTAGTAAGTCCGGAGGTGTCAGGCTACTACCCAATAGACCCAAGCGAGGCTGTGGTAGGAATCCAGAATGCTGTTCCAAGCGAATTGATACTTGAACTAAGACCGGACTATGTCGTATCTCTGGAGGTTTTTATCCGCAATTCACTGCTAAAGAGCGAAGAGTTCGATATGTTGTATAGCCACGTGGCATCTTATCCTACTTCGAAATTTGGAAGCAAAGGCTTGTCTGTGTTTCGAATCAACAAGATGCATGATAAAGCTATTAGTCAAAGTTCTTGATAACGGAAGTCATCAATCACCTCGAGTTGACCTGACGAATGTCATATAGCATCTTAAGAATCCAGATCGAGAAGTTCGGGGTTACTAGTTTATGGAGACGATTCCACTCAATGGTCGGTAGCTGGGTCGAGCATTGTCGAGCGTCACTTGCAAGATGGGAATCACAAGGCGTGTCGCAAGCTCTCCGTCCTCAAGAGAACGTTCCGCGACATTTAGAGTCAGCACGTAGCCGCCGTCGACCAAAGGTGCGGCCTGTTCTACCGGCGTCATTCCGTTCAGCTCTAGGGCGGTGGCGTCGAATTCGAAGCGGTTGGTGAATCGTCCCTTCGAGAGTTCAATAGGCCCAAGCCACCAGGCGACTGACCGAGCCGGTCCTGTGCTATTGATCAGACCGTCCGCGCCGGCAGCATAGAGTCGCAGCTCGGTTCCACCGGCAATGGGAGTCTCTTTGGGGTTTCGATACCAGAGGTGAAAGACCGCGCGTCCTTCACTCAGCCCCCCATCGAACGCAAGGCCGGCTGAAGCCGGCACCGCAACCGCGGAATCCGGTCGGGCCGGTCGCACTTGAATGAACGGGGGGATTTCGTTTCCCTGCCAGGCCACCCGCAGCTCGTTGCAATCCGAGGATGCTGTCAGCACGTTCTGGGGTACACCGGTGAGGTACAGCTCATGGTCGTCGACTGTCATTGAGTCGTTTGGCTCACCGAGAATGCGCACCTCGCAGCGTGCGCCGGGTCGGCTGCGATGTTCCGCAATCCCCACAGGTAGAGGCTGGGCTTCAGGCCCAGGCCGCCAGGTTGCACTCCAGCCCGCGCCCAGAGTCGAGTACGCCCGCAGGCTGTGCCCGTGCCAGACCGCGTCATTGAGGGACTGGCCCAAGGCAAGCGGCGCGTGCGTGTCGTGGAGGATTACCAGACCCGGCGGGATATCCATCTCGGGTGCCCGGTAGCTTGCTCGAATGTTCGTGCGCGGCATGTAGGTCTCGGAGCCTGTGACTTCATGATCGGGCGCGAAGGTCAAGAGCACGGTCTGTCGCTGCGTGAATGACAGAAGACCCGAGACTGTCCGCGCTGGTGCTTCACGTCCCAGCGCCGCCAAACGTCGAAAGCTCCCGACATTCAGTAAGTCTTGACCCGCGTCGGGCCGAATTTCGTAAATCAACAATGTCTCGCCACCAAGGCTCGCGTGTCCAGATAGCAGGCGAAACTGTGAGGGGTCGTCCAGTGCCCCCCGCGCCTGTGCGTCCAGTCCTCCGAAAAGCGCCGGCGTCAAATAGAGGTGGGTGACATTCAGTTCCTGCAAGTCAACTCGTGAAAGGAATCTCAAAGCGTCAATGTGTAGCGGCGTTGGTAACGGATTGAAGAGGGCCAGCCGACCGCCGGATTGTGGCGAGGCAAGCCCGGTTGCCGCTGAAACGAGCGGTGCGTTCTCGGCCAACACTCGCGCATCGTCCGGCAGTTCACGCCGCATCCAGGCCAGCGCCCGCCACTCGTCGCGCAACGAGGCGGCGAAGCTGGTCTGATTGGCGTACTGAACCTCGGCGTCTTGCACGACTGGGTAGCCGAGATAGACGCCCTGGGTCGCGATATCCACGCCGCTGATCAGCCGTGGCGCCACCGTCGGTACGGTTACCAGCGCCGCCAGCACAACGCTCCAAACAGTCTTGGCGGCGGTCAGTCGCGCACGGCTTGCCAGCGTCCCCAGAGCTGAGACAACACCAAGTGCGGCCAGCGTGTAGGGAATTCCCAGCAGGCGGGTGTCCACGCCCGTCACCTCAAAATGCAGCACCTGGCGTAACACCAGGCCGCCAATGGCGGCGGTAGCCAGGAAACCAAGGCCTCGCGACCTTAGTGCCAGGGCCGTCAGGGTCAGTCCCACCACGAGCGGAAGTGCCCCAAACTCAAGGTTCAGCCCCCCGGCTGGCGACAGGTCGCCGGGGACGAGCACGCTGGTGTCAGGCGAAAGCCCCGGCCGGGTTCCGGCCCCGCCGGGGTTTCGAAACAGCGTATCGGTCAGCGTGCCGCCGCCCAGAGTGGCCAGCAGCAGGCCGCCGGCGCCGGCCGCGGCAAACGTCCCACGCTCACGCCACGTCCATGGCCGACTGGCACTGGCCAGATATGCGACGGTTCCGACTGCGCCGATCAGGAAGGCGGCGGTTTCCGCAAGCGGCAAGAGCCCGAGACAGACACCCAGGACCACGGCGTGCCGTTGCCGGCGCCCGGCGTGAACGGCGGCCGCCATGAGAATCAGGATCGTCATGCCCAGGGCGAAGTGCGGCAGGTTGAGCAGCGTCGGTCCCATTCGCTTGAACAGCGGGGCATCGACTGGCACTCCAAACCCCAGAAGCAGGTCGCCCAGACCGCTGGCGTTTGTCGGATCGCTGAGGACGGTCGGTAAACCGGCTACGACATTCGAATCTGCGAAGGCCGCAATCAGCCCTACGCAAAGCGCGGCCAGACGCGATGCGCCGAAATCCAGCGCCGCGCTGGCCGCCGTGAGCGAAAAGACCAGCGCCGCCAACGGCGTTACGAAGAAGAAGGCAGTCCACGGAGCAATCCCGGCTACGTTCATTAACGAAACCGCCAGGAGATCAGAGCCGTAGTGATAGGCCGCGCCAAACGCCGGCGATACCGACGATATCGGTGGAAAGAACCCGCGGGCCATGCTGGCCGCCAGCGGGAGATGCCACTGCTCGTCGGTAAAGAGCACGTGCGTCCGGTTCGCAAGCGCCAGATATGCCAGGCTGGCGATCAGCAATACCCCGGCGCCTGGCCAGACCCAGGTTGACCCGGTCCAGGTCGTCCGTCGCACAGGTAATCGGACGCGAGCGGCAACCAGCGCCGCCACGGCATGCGCCGTGACCAGCCCCAGCCAACTCCCCATCACGCCGGGTGCGACCCAGGCGCCCAGATTGGCTGTGAGCAAGTGCAGTCCAATCCCCATGATCGGGGCGTAGCCGATCCACACCTGCCGCGGCCGATCGCCGAACACCGCCCAGGCCAGCGGCACACCGCTCGCGACAAAGAGCGTCAGCACCAGGGAGGCCTTGGCTAGGCCAGGCCAGACAGGTTCGGCGGGATTCAGGAACATTGGTCAGGCGGCATGCACATGCGCCCGTGGGGTGTTAGAGAAGCCTGCATCTCGATACCACAGGCGTCGAGAAGAGCGCTGCCCTGGGAGCGCAGGAGTCGGCCGACGCCTCAATGCAGGTCGCCCTGACCGCCGAGGGCCCATGCCCGGTTGATTCCAGGTATAGGGTGCGGTTTCACCGTAGGTTCCAGCAGACCAGCCGCATGACGCCACGCTCGTCGCGGCGCCACGTCAGACATCTGGTGGCGAGGGGCGGAATCGAACCGCCGACACATGGATTTTCAGTCCACTGCTCTACCGACTGAGCTACCTCGCCGGGGCCTGCACCAATCCGGGCCCGGTGGGCGGTGCAGGGCTCGAACCTGCGACCTCTACGGTGTAAACGTAGCGCTCTGCCAGCTGAGCTAACCGCCCGTCGGCAGGTCCCGCAACCCGGGCGCGCGGCATCCTACCCCAAGGGCCGCTCCCGGATAGATGCAGGCGCGCGCTCCCACCGCCAGCCTTACGGCGACCCGCCACCTCCGCCCGAACCGATGCCGGGAGTTCCCAGGATCACCGGCAATCCGGTGTCCGGGTTGGTGGGGACGTACACCACGCTGCCCGAATCGATTTCGCGCAACGCCTGGATGTACTTGTCCTGCAAGACCGCCGCAGTCAGCGATTCGTTGATCAGGTTATTGGCCTCGGCGATACCGGTGGCTTCCTCCACCTTTCGCTGGGCTTCCTGTTCCGCTTCCTGGACCCGGAACGCCCGCTCTTCAATCGCCTGCTGGGCCGCCAGCTTGCGCTCGATCGCCGTTGTGATCTGCTGTGGCAGCGACACATCGCGCAGCAGCACGTTCTCAACCGTTACGCCGCGTACGTCCAGAATGTTTGTAAGTTGGTTCTCGATATTGGCGGCGACCTCAGTGCGTGCCGTTGTGTACAGGTCCTCCGCCTTGAACTCACCAACAACGTCCCGGATCGCGTCACGAATCGCGGGACGCACAATGATCTCTACGTAGTTCGGGCCTATTTGCTGAAACACTGTGGGCGCATCGGCAAACTTCAGCCGGTACAGCGTCGTGATGTCCAGCCCGACCGACAGACCCTCTGACGTCAGCGTTCGCACGGTCTGGTCCGTCGCGCTCGGGCTGGCGTCTTCGGCGCGGGAACTCATCGTGAGCTGTTGCGTCCGTACGCTCAAGGTCTCCAGGCTGGCCCACGGCGCCTTAACCAGCAGGCCCTCCGGCCGTGGTCTCGGGTCAACCACGCCAAACGTGTGCAGCACGCCAACCTCACCGACGTTCACGAACCGCACGCTGAACAGCCCCAGCACGATGACCGCGGCAATCACGATCACAATCGTGCCCACGGCGGTGTTTCCGTATCTATTTGTGCCCATCAACAGTGGTCCCCTCTGGTGCGGGGCGCCGCTGCGCGGCTGCTCGCCCGAACCGGGTCGGTGATTCCGACAAATCGCTTACTCCGTTGATACCATCCATGCCGCGCGGATACAAGGACGATTTGTACCCACGGCCTCCATGCGGCCGTGTTGGGAACGGAGATTCAGTTTGACAACCCGACACTCGCTTTCGCGCCGACGCCTGCTGGCGCTTGCTGGAATTGCCGCAACGCTGGCCGCGTGCGGCGAGTCTGAGGCGCCGCCGCCGACACCAACGGCGGAGGCCGACGTGCCGACCGCCTCGGCGGAAACCGTCGTGGTGGCGCCTCGATCAGCGGCCGTTGCCGAGACCGCCGTGTCCCCCACGCCTCCGGCCGCCGCCTCGCCGGCGCCAGCCGCCGCCACCCCGCCACCACAGGTTGACGACGGGCTTCCGCGGCTGCATGGCTACGGATTCCAGGCCCACCTCTACAACCAGGACCGTCGCCTGATCGTGGATCGCACGCTTGAAGCCGGCTTTGACTGGCTCAAGCAGCAGGTCGAGTGGAGTCAGACCGAACCGATCGAAAAGGGCGGCTTCGACTGGCGCGAGCTTGACAAAGTCGTGGCTGCCGTCAGCAGCGCTGGAATCAAGCTGCTCCTCAGCGTCGTCCGGGCGCCGGATTGGGCCTTGGGCGACCGCTCCCATGGGCCGCCCGGCGACCCGCTGGACTTCCGCGACTTTATGCAGGCTCTGGCGGGACGCTACCGCGGCCACGTCCATGCCTACGAGCTGTGGAACGAAGCCAACCTCGCGCGCGAATGGGGCTACGGACGTATCGATGCCGGAGAGTTTGTGGAACTCATGCTGGCCGGCCACCAGGGCGTGAAGGCTGGCGATCCCGAAGCCATAACCGTCGGAGGTGCGCTCACCCCCGCCGGCGATGTCGACATCCCGGATCAGCAAGTCCAGGCAATTGACGACGTTCGCTTCCTTGAACAGATCTACGCCTACCGCGACGGCATCGCCCGCGACGCCTTCGATGCCTGGGGTGTTCATCCCGGCGGCTTCAACAACGCCCCCACCCAGGAAATCGGCAGCGAGCGCGGTTCCGGCTGGAACGGCCACGGCAGCTTCTACTTCCAGCGGTACACCCAGCACCGCGCGGTAATGGAAGCCAACGGCGACGCCGACAAGCCCATCTGGCTCACGGAATTCGGCTGGTCGACCGAGAACGCCGACCCCGCCTACGGATTTGGCGCCGACAACTCAGAGGAAGACCAGGCCCAATTCCTGGTTGATGCCTTCCGGCTGATCAGGGAAGAAGCGCCCTACATCACCCACGCGTTCGTCTGGAACCTGAACTTCCAGTCCGTGGTCGGCCCGGAGGACGAGAAGTTCGCATTCGGCGTCCTCCGCCCCGATGGCTCCCCCCGTCCGGCCTACACAGCGGTCAAGGAAATGACCAAGGGCGCCGCAATAGGTCCCACCCAGGCCTAGATTTTCCCGTCCGTCCGTCCGCGCCAGCCCAAGTCGGTCAGCGTTAGCGCGTCGGCCCGCCTACTGGAAGAAGTCGGCGTTGACCTGCGTCCACTCTTCCCACTCGTCTGGCACGTCAAAGTCCGGGAAGATGGCCGTCACCGGGCACACCGGCTCGCAGGCGCCGCAGTCAATGCACTCCTCGGGATCGATGTAGTACATCTCGGCTTCGTCGGTGGTATGGATACAGTCCACCGGGCACACGTCAACGCAAGAGGCGTCCTTGGTGCCAATGCACGGCTCGCAGATCACATACGTCATCGACGAAGGCTCCCTTGGTGCGTCAGAAGCGAAAGGTAGCTAAGTGCCAGAGCACACAGCCGCTCCGGCTGCCAAATCCTATCGCGTCTGCCGGAGCCGGCAAAGCCGTCGCGGTGCGTCATCCGGCGGCGCCGGGCAAACTCCAGCGAACCAGGCCGTGCTCAACCGGGTCCGTGAGGTTTGGATGCCGCGGCACCACGCGTACGGCGATGCCCATACGGCCGCTCTGGCGTAGCGGCACCGTCGATTCGAACCAATGGGAGCCCTCGTCCTCCGGTCCCACCGGCTTCGCCTCGAACGTCACGCCGCCGTCAACGGCGCCATCGCTGCCGACTCGGCCCACGTAGACCTGCACCGCCAGTTCCTCCGCGTGCAACCCGTTCAGCGATACCCGCGTCCGCACCGGCAGCGCGGATCCAACACTGACTTCCGGTCCGCCAGTCAGGTTGACGTCCAGGATCTGCACCGAGTTCCACTGCTCGCGAACTCGCGCTAGCCAGTCGGCCAGCGATCGTGCCGGCGCGCAGTCGTTGCTGATCAGCGTGCGTTGCAACTCGTCGGCTCGCTGATAAAACTCCACCGTGTACTCCCGCATCATGCGGTGCGCGCCGAAGTCCGCCAGCGCCATCACGATGGACGCCTTGGCGCGCTCGATCCAGCGTGTCGGCGTCCCGTCAAGTCCCAGGTCGTAGAACAGCGGAACGACCGACCGCTCCAGCAGCCGATAGACCGCCGCGGCGTCGTTCGCGTCACGCTGTGGATCGTCAACGTCATCATCCGCACGCCCGATGGCCCAGCCGATGTGAGGCGCATACGCCTCGGCCCACCAACCGTCGAGCACGCTTACGTTCAGCACGCCGTTCGCGGCCGCCTTCATACCGCTCGTCCCGCTGGCCTCCTGCGGTCGTACCGGCTGGTTCAGCCAGACGTCGCAGCCCTGCACCAGGTCGCTGGCCAGGTCCATGTCGTAGTCCTCCACGAACACGACCCGGCCAACAAAGCTCGAATCGCGGCTCAGGTCGTGGATCTCCCGCACCAGGTCCTTGGCCATCGCATCGTCCGGATGCGCCTTGCCAGCAAAAATGATCTGTACGGGACGCCGCGCGTTGGTCACCAGCGCTTGCAAGCGTTCAAGGTCGTGAAGCAACAGCGTGGGGCGCTTGTACAACGCGATCCGCCGGGCAAAGCCGACCGTCAGGGCGTTTGGCTGCAGGGCCGCGCTCGCGTCGGCCAGTTCCGCGCCCGAGCCCCAACGGCGCTCCACCACGGCCCGCAAACGCCGTCGAACATTGGCCACCAGCCGCTCGCGCCGCCGCGTGTGAACCCGCCACAGTTCGTCGTCGGGAATCGCGTCCAGCCCCTCGCGAATCACGTCCCGATCGGACAGCAGCGCCCACTCGGGCCCGAGATAGCGCCCCAGCAGATCGGCAAGCTCGCGAGACACCCATGTCGGCAGATGCACCCCGTTGGTGACGTGCTGAATTGGCACTTCGGACCACGGAACGTCGTGCCAGAGCCTTTGCCACATCCGGCGTGTCACCTCGCCGTGCAACTGCGACACCCCGTTGCGCCACGCCGCCCCCCGCAGCGCCAGGATCGTCATGCAGAACGGCGACGGCTCACGCTCGTCCGGATATTGGCCCATCTCGGTAATCCGCTCGGTATCGATGCCGGACTCACCCAGGTAGGCGCCCAGGTGGTGCGCCACCTGGTGGGGATGAAACTCATCGTGACCGGCGGGGACGGGCGTATGCGTCGTGAACACCGCGCCGGCGCGCACGGTCTCCAGTGCCGCTTCAAACGACAGGTCCGTTCCCTCCCGCAGTTCGCGAAGGCGCTCGATCAGGGCAAACGCGCTATGGCCCTCGTTGAGATGCAGCACCGTGGGGTTCATGCCCACCGCCCGCAGCGCGCGCATCCCCCCGATACCCAGCAGGATTTCCTGCCGGATCCGCACGTCGGAGTCACCCTGGTACAGCTTGGCCGTGAGCTCGCGATCCTCGGGTGCGTTACCGGGAACATTGGCATCCAACAGCAGGACCGGACAGCGTCCCACGTTCATCCGCCAGAGCCGTGCCTCCACCCACCGGTCGGTAATCGGCACGCCCACGGTCAGCGGTGCCCCGTCGGGCGTCGTCAGCATGGTGACCGGCTGGCTGTAAAAGTCGGTCTCCGGGTGCAGTTCCTGCTGGCTGCCTGAAGGATCGATGGTCTGGCGGAAGTAGCCCTGGCGATACAGCATCCCCACCGCCACCAGCGGCACGCCTAGGTCGCTGGCGGCTTTCACATGATCGCCCGCCAGCACGCCCAGACCGCCCGAATACAGCGGCACCGACTCGGTGATCCCGTATTCCATCGAGAAATACGCCACCGTCAGGTCCGCCGCCTGCGGGAATTCGGCCGAGAACCACGAACGCGTCTCCAGGTACCGCCGCCGACGCTCCACCACCTGGCGCAGGTCGTGCACGAAGGCCGAATCGGCCGCGCGAGCCGCCAGTTGGTCCGGCGTCACCTGACCCAGCAGCGCCACCGGGTTGTGCTGCGTGGCCTGCCAGGCGTCGGGATCGATGCGCCGGAAGATGTCCTGGGCACTCGGATTCCAAGCCCACCACAAGTCGTACGCCAATTCGCGCAGCCCCTGCAACTCGTCAGGAATCGCGGGGCGCACGGTAATCACGTGATTTGGCTGCACGTGTGTCATGACTACTGTCCGATTTCGCTGGCTCGGCGTCCGCGCCCAGCGTCCTAGGCTGCCATCACCCACAAATTAGTGGCCACGCGCTCGTCCACCACGACCGTCTCGCCATCCAGGAACAGCACCATGCTGCCCGAGGGCGTGATCTCCCGTACGGTCATGGTGTGCCCTGGCACCAACTGCTTCTCTTCGAAATACCGCAGCAACTCCCCGTCGTCCTCAGCCGGCTCGGACAGGCGCACAATCCGCACCACTTGGCCGGGTTCGGCCCGGCTGAGGCTGAAGAACTGTCCCACGTCGGTTTCTGGGTAATTGCCGGGAATCGGCAATCCATGCGGGCAGGTTGCCGGATGACCCAGCGCTGCTGAAATGCGTTCCGTCAACTCCTCGGAGACCGAGTGCTCCAGCCGGTCGGCTTCCTCGTGAACCTCAGCCCAGCCCATGCCCAACGTGCGGATGAGCCAGTGTTCGATCAGGCGATGCCGCCGTGCCAGCCGCTCCGCCACCCGCTCGCCGCCCAGCGTCAGGTAAATCTGACGCCGCTCGTCGATCCAGATGTGCCCGTCGCGCGCCAGGCGGTCCAGCGTCGCCGATACGGTAGGCGCGGCTACGTGGAGCCGCTCGGCCAGCCGGGCGTTGATCACCGGCTCCGCCTCGGCCCGCATTCCGTAAATGGCGAGGAGGTAATCCTCGGTCGTACTGGTGAGCGGCATTGGATGCAATTCTGCCACGGACGCTTGGACTCCCGGTGCCGGGCGTCGCTACTCGCCCGAGCTTGGAAAGGCCAGCACGTCTCCGCTTAACTGCACTCGAACCCGCGTTCCGGGCCGAAACACGAACGTCGGCCCCACTCGCGAGGACAGTCGCAGGCCCGAGTCGAACCGTAGATTGATCTTCTGGTCGTGCCCGTAAAAGCTCCGGCCAACCTGTATCGCCTGCCCGCCTTGATCCTCGGTCAACTGCAGCGCTTCCGGTCGGATCAGCACGTCGGCCGGCCCATACAGGTCGTCCAGCAACGAGATGGTGCCCAGATCACAGACCACCGCCCGTCCGATGGCCCGTCCATTAATCACGTTGATGTCGCCCACGAACTCCGCGACCTGTCGTGACGCCGGACGGCGGTACAGCTCGGTGGGAGCGACCTGCTGCAGGATGCGGCCGTCCATCATCACCGCGACCTCATCGGCCAGGCTCATGGCTTCTTCCTGGTCGTGCGTCACGATGATGGCCGTCGCGTTAGCTCCCCGCAGCACCCGTCGCACTTCGCGCCGCACCCCTTCCCGCAGCGCCGGATCCAGGTTGGAAAACGGTTCGTCCAGCATGATCAGCCGCGGACCAGGCGCCAGCGCCCGCGCCAGCGCCACCCGCTGCTGCTGCCCGCCCGATAGCTCGTGCGGCATGCGCGTTCCCAGGCCCTCCAGCCCCACCTGGCCCAGCATCTCCTCCACCCGCCCCGCTTGATTCGGTCCGCGCGACAGTCCGAACGCCACGTTGTCCTCAACGCTCAGGTGCGGAAACAGCGCATATTCCTGGAATACCAGCCCAACCTCTCGTCGCTCCGGCGGCACGTGCATCGCCGCCGACTCCACGACCCGCCCATCGACCTCAATGGTCCCGGCATGTGGTCGGTCGAGACCCGCAATCAGTCGCAGCAGCGTGGTCTTCCCACAGCCGCTCGGTCCCAGCAACGCCAGCAACGTGCCGGACTCGACCTCCAGTGACGCGCCATTCACGGCGGTCACCCCGGCAAATCGCCTCGTCAGGTTGCTGCAGCGCAGCGCTGGGCTCATGCGCGCAAGTGCGTTGGTCTCAGCGTCAATCTCTGCCAACTCAAGGGGGCTGGGCGTGTGCCTGCGGGATTAGCCCATGCTAACGCGGATATTCGCCTGCACTAAGTCGAGGAACCGCCACCCCGCCGCTGGTGCCTGGCCGAGGACGACTAGCTCGAAGCCGGCGGCCCGTGCCGAAACGCCACGTCCTCGTCGATCGACCGCAGATGCAGATCGCGCTGCGGGAACGGAATCTCAATGTCATGCTCGCGGAAACTCTCGTCAATCGTGAAGTGCAGATCGCTCAGCGTCGAGAATCGCTCGCTGATGTCGGCCACGTACGCCAACACCCGGAAATTCAACGACGAATCCCCGAACTCGAAGAAGAAGATCCGCGGCTCGGGGTCGCCCAGCACCAGTTCGTGCTCCGTCACAGCCTCGCGGATCAGCCGCTCCACCAGCCGCGTGTCCGATCCGTACGCCACGCCAACCACAAAGTCGACGCGCACCCGACGGTCGTCCAGCGTCCAGTTGTTCACCACGCTCGAAATCAGATCGCCGTTGGGCACGATCGCCTGCGTCTGATCGAATTTGCGCAGCGTGGTCGCCCGGATGCCCACCCGCTCAACCGTCCCAAGCTCTCCGGCCACGCTCACCACGTCGCCCACCTTGATCGGGCGCTCCACGAGCAGAATCACACCTGAAACGAAGTTGTTGGCAATGTTCTGCAGGCCGAAGCCCATGCCCACGCCCAGCGCGCCGAACACCACCAGCACGGCGTCCAGCTGGAAGCCCACCGACCGCAGGCCGATGAACCACCCCATGAAGATGATCGTGTATCGCGCCAGGTTGCCAATAACGTGCAGGAGTCCTTCGGGGATCTCCTCCACCCGGTTGGCAATCTGGTCTTCCAGCACCCAGCGCACGCGCCCGGCGACGAACCAGGTCACTCCGAAGATCAGGATCAGGACGATCAGGCTCAGCGGCGTCACCGGCTCCGCGCCCAAGCTGAACAGCGGCGCGTTGAACGCGTCCCATACCGCTGCCCAAATCTCCATCAGCTACCACCACCTGGCGACTCAGCCCCTGTCGCGAGCCTCTTGCTCCCTCTCCCTTGAGGGAGAGGGCTGGGGTGAGGGTGGTCTCCAGCCCCTGCACCAAAGGGCAGACGAAGCCGACCCTCCGCCGGACGGTCTTCGGCAAGCTTCAAGTTGATAGCCCTCTAGCTCCCCGGAATCAACGCCGACCGCGTGATATGCCCCTTGTCCTGCTGCTCCATTGCGTGATCGATCTGAGACAGCGGAAACGTGTGCGACAGGATCCGGTCGAACGGCAGCTTGTCCTTGTAATCGACCAGGAAGTTCAGCGAGTTCCGCAGGTCCTCGGCCTTGTAGTGCGCGATTCCGATCACCGTGATGCTTTTGAACACGATCACGGACGGATCGAACTCCGTGTCCCACCCCACGTTGATATTGCCGATCTCCAGGTAGCGTCCGCCGTGGGCCGTCATATCCAGCCCTTCCCGAACCACCCCGGGGTGCCCCACCAGTTCCAGCGTCACGTCCGTGCCCAACCCGCCGGTCAGGTCGCGAACCGCGTCCGCCCGTTCCTCCGGCGTCTCATACTCCCGGATATCGACCACGTCGGTCGCACCAAATTCGCGGATCAGGTCCAGCCGTTCGTCAACGCCGTCAATGGCGATGATCTTCGCGGCCCCTCGGGCCTTGGCGATGCCCGCCGCGTACACGCCCAGACCGCCGGCCCCCTGGATCGCGACCGTTTCGCCAAAGGACAGTCCTGCGCGGTCCAGCCCCGAGACCACCTGCGACAGCGCGCAGTTAATCCCTGCAATCTCCAGGTCCGACAACGAATCCGGCACCTTGAACATCGCGTGCTTGGGATGCAGGTAGTAATACTCCGCAAACGTTCCCCGAAAGTGCGGCCACACGTCCGCGCTTTGCGTCCGGTCAAACTGCCGCGTCGGGCACGCGTAGGTGTGACCCTTCAGGCAGGTCGGGCACTGCATGCACGGATAGAAGTACTGGAACACCACCCGGTCGCCCTCGCGCAGCGGCTCGCCCAACGTGTCCGTGGTCACGCCCTCGCCCAGCTTGTGAATCCTGCCGGTGCCCTCGTGCCCCAGCGCCATCGGCGTCGGCCGGCCCATCTTCACCACGTCAATGTCGCCCCGCCAGTAATGCAGGTCCGAACCGCATACGTTGGCCATCGTCATCGCCAGAACGGCCGCCCCGGGCTCGGGGTCCGGCACCGGGTATTCCCGTAAGTCGAACGGAATGTTGGTTCCGTGATAGGTGGCAGCAATGCCGGTCTCAGCCATGGCTTCGCTCCGATCGGCCCGGTCGGGACTGACGCGTTGATCGAAGCGTATCCTAAGGCGTGAACCGCTTGGCCGTCAGTAGGGCGCGATGACGCCCGAAGCTTGGATCGTTGTCGGCTGTGTGGTCGGCGCGCTCGTGCTGTTCGCCACCGAGCGGCTCCCGCCCGAAGGCGTGGGTGTTCTTGTTCTCCTCGTCCTCGGGCTCACGGGCACCGTGGACGCGCCCACCGCCTTCGCCGGTTTCGCCAGCCCGGCCGTCATCACCGTCGCCGCCATGTTCATCCTCAGCGCCGGTCTGGTGGAAGCCGG
This sequence comes from Chloroflexota bacterium, assembly GCA_022824865.1. Lineage (GTDB taxonomy): Bacteria > Chloroflexota > UBA11872 > UBA11872 > UBA11872 > UBA11872. Next base: position 19,629 of record JAJDZD010000007.1, read on the forward strand.
AGCGCCCGCCGCGCTCGCCTCGGCCATCGTCCGCTACGGCGGAACTCGCGTCGCCGTCCTGACCGTCCTTCTCGTATTGGTTGTGGGCGGCATGTCCGCCTTCATCAACAACATCGCCGCCACCGTGATCCTCATGCCCGCCGCCGTTACCCTCGCCCGCGCCGCCAATGCCTCCGCCTCTCGCCTGCTCATGCCCCTGGCCTTCGGCTCCATGCTCGGCGGGCTGATGACCCAGATCGGCACCCCGCCCAACTTGCTGGTCAGCGACGCCCTGGCCGCGGCCGGCCACCGGCCCTTTGGCATGTTCGACTTCGCTCCCACCGGCGCCGCCATCCTCGGTGCGGGCCTGCTCTATCTCGTGACCGTCGGCCGGCGACTCGTGCCAGACCGGCAAGGCCCGGACTTTGACGAGGGCATTGCCCAGACTCGCGACTACCTGGCCGAAGTCCGCGTCCCGGCTGGCGCCTCAATCGTGGGCAAGAACCTCCGCGAACTGCGCTGGCGGCCGCGCTTTGACATCTCCGTCATGGAGATCTTTCGCGACGGCCGCCGGCTTCGCTTTCCCACCGCCGAAGAGGTGCTCTTCGTCGGTGACGTAGTCCTGGTCGAGGGTGAGCCTGACGACGTCCTCCGGCTCACGCAGTCCGAGGGTGTCGAGTTCACCTCGGAGCGTGAATTCGAACCCGGGCGCTTACAAGCCGAAGACGAGCGGGCGACCGTGCTCGAGTTGGTCGCCGGCCCCACCTTCTCCAGCCGCGGCCTCTCGATTGCCGCCATGCGATTCCGCAACCGCTTCGGCGGACTCGTCCTCGGCATCTGGCGTCAGGGCACGCGCCTGCGAACTCGGCTGCGCGATCAGCGAATCGAGACCGGCGACGTGCTCATGGTCCGCATGCCCAGTGCTCGCGTGTCCGACCTCGAACAGTCCACCGACTTCATCGTTCTCTCCCAGCGCGCCCGGGTCGTGCTTCCCCGACCGCGCATGCTGGTGCCGCTGGCCATACTCGCCCTCGCCGTAGGGCTGGCGGCCGCGGACGTGGCCCACATTGCGGTTACCGGCGTCCTGGGTGCTCTGCTCATCGTCGTCACCCGCGTACTTCCCTACGACCGCGTCTACGCCGCCGTCGAGTGGCGCACCCTCGTCCTCATCGCTGCCCTGCTCCCCCTCGGCACCGCCATGCAGACCACCGGCCTGGCCGAGAACCTCGCCCAGGCGGTCACGGACACCCTGCGCCCCCTCGGCCCAATCGCCGTCCTGGCCGGCATCTTCCTCTTCACCTCGCTTCTCACCCAGCTCATGTCCAACGCCGCCGCGGTTGTGCTGGTTGCTCCCATCGGCCTCGGCATCGCTGCCAGCTTCGGCATCGCGCCTCACGCCGTCCTGATGATGGTCGCCATCGCCGGATCCACTGCCTTCATGACTCCCATCGGCCACCAGTCCAACGTGCTCATCTACAACACCGGCGCTTTCCGCTTCATCGACTTCATCAAGGTCGGCGGCCCGCTCACCCTCGTCGTCCTCATCGTCTCCCTCATCGTCGTCCCCCTAGTCTGGCCCCTCTAATTCCTGCCCGCCTGTCGAACGTGCTTGACCTACTCGCGTCTTGCAAAGCCCTAAGCAGACTGCAATCATCAGACTGAACAGTCGGATTGGTTCATGGGCGGTAGAGGAAGAGTCACGATGACCGTTGAGACTTCCCCGCTCACCCGCGACGACTTGCGCGAGGAGTTGCGCAGCGAGTTGGATCGCACCCTGCGCCACTACGCGACCAAGGCCGACCTCGCCGCCCTCGAAACCCGCATCACGCAGGCCATGGCCGAGCAGGCTGCCGCTCACACGTCCGCTTTGGCCGACCAGACAGCGGCGCACACGTCCGCTTTGGCCAAGCAGGCTGCGGCCCACACGTCCGCGATTGCCGACCTCACGGCCGCCATGGCCTCGCAAACCCGCTGGCTGGCCGGGCTCGTCCTGGCAGCGGCAGCGGTGGCCACCAGCGTCGTAATCGTCGTCGATCGCCTGGCCGGCTGACACCACGGCCCGAACCTAACCACGTCTTGACCGAACAGTATCGAATTGCAACCATCGTTCCAGGTAATCGGAACGAATCATGGGCGGTGGAGGCAACGGCTTGATGGCAGTGGAGACTTCCCCGCTCACCCGCGACGACTTGCGCGAAGAGTTGCGCAACGAGTTGGACCGCACCCTGCGTCACTACGCGACCAAGGCCGACCTCGCCGCCCTCGAAACCCGCATCACGCAGGCCATGGCCGCGCAGACAGCCGCCCATAGCTCCGCCATGGCCGAGCAGTCGGCCGCACACACCTCCGCTTTGGCCGACCAGGCCGCCGCTCACACATCCGCCTTGGCCGACCAGGCCGCCGCTCACACGTCCGCGATTGCCGATCTCACCGCCGCCATGGCCTCGCAAACTCGCTGGCTGGCCGGGCTCGTCCTGGCCGCGGCAGCGGTGGCCACCAGCGTCGTAATCGTCGTCGATCGCCTGGCCGGCTGACACCACGGCCCGAACCTAACCACG
>JAJDZD010000015.1 GCA_022824865.1 Chloroflexota bacterium
ATGATGATCACGGCAGAGACGACGGTGACGGCCGCCAACGGCAACGTCTACGCGGCGCAGCTGTCGCCGGAGGGCGTTCCCATCGGCGTGATGCACGTGGCGGCCATGCAGGAAGTGATGCTGGGCGCGCTGGGCGGCACGATCCAGCTGACCCAGGCCGAGGACATGACCTGGTGGTACGGCGAGGCGGAAGTCAAGGACGGCTACGTGCACACGGCCGCGAACGGCAACATGTACGCGCTGATGATGGACGCCGAGGGCATGTGGAGCGCCATGTACCAGCAGGTGATGGTGATGGTGGCCTTGGGCACGCAGGGCTCTGTGGAGCTGGTGCGGGCCGAGGACATGTCCTGGTGGCTGTGCTCGGCGGCGGTCGACGTGGGCAGCGAGGTGGAGTCGGACAACGGCAACATGTACACGCTGTGGTACACCGACGGTGTGTGGTCGGCGCGCTTCGAGCCCAAGTCGATGATGATCGAGGGCACGGGCCTGACGGCGATGACGCGCGAGGCCGATGACATGTACGACGTCGGCGGCGCCACGCTGCCGGCCAGCGGAATGGGTGACATCACCGTGGACGGTGCCATGTACCGCGTGACCATGATGGACGGCATGCTGTCGGGCGTGCGGTTCGACGGGGCGCCCAAGGGCGACACGGTGCACATCACGGTCGGGCTCACCGACAGCGAGCTCTTGCCTGACGCGAATGTGACCTACATCTTGGACAACCGCGATACGGCCGTCAACGAGGCCAACACCAAGGTCACGGTCGCCGGCGAGACCATCTCGCTGGGAGATCTGCTCGGCAGCGGCATGGCGACGAAGGCTGCCAAGGCCTCCGACGGGCTGGCCGGGGAGTTCGTCGAGGACGCCGTGGACATGCTGACGGACCTGCTCACCGAAGCCGAGCTGTACGCCAAGTACCAGGCGACGGCCGAGGACGACGCGGGGCGGAGTGCGTTCGACCTGCGCCTCAACAACATCGCGGAACGGGCGCAGGAAGCGGTCGACATGATCTTCGGCACCAACGCCACGGACGGCGACGTCGAGCGGAAGATCGACATCGTCGCCGACGGCACTCTTCCGACCGAAGCCACGGCAAGCGCGACCAACTATGTCCGGGCCACCCAGACGGTGCGGGGGCTCAACACCCTGCTGGACGCGCTGTCGTCGGCTGACGCCTTTGTCGCGGCGACCAAGAACCAAAACAACGGCGTGTTCGAGAACGCGCTGGGCGAGGACGCCGCCAGGAAGGCGTTCTCGGCGAACAAGAGCGAGTACACGGTGTATTTCGGCAACACAGCGAACACGCGGTACGGCGCGATCGCGCTGAAGGAGCGGGTCAGCGCCGAGTTCACTCCCACCGGTGCAACGGCCGCGACGACGGAGGCGGCGGCGGTCCACAAAACGCGGTTCCAGTACGACGGCGCCACTGCTGGGAACACCGACGACAACGTGGAGGTCGGAAAGGTCGGAGCGTTCTCGTACGCGACGGTCAACGACACATTGCGGGCGCGCAACCTGCTGCAGACAGGGGGAGCGGTCTACGAGGGCGGCACGGTCGCGGCCACGCCGGCCGGGACGCTGTACAGCGGCGACATGCGCATCGACGTCAATTTCCGCCAGCAGAGCGTCTTCGGGCGGGTGTCCGACCTCAGGGACAAAGACAACAACCTGTGGAAGTACCTCGACAGCGACGTCGATACGATCTACCTGCCGAGGCAGAACTACAACAGTCAGACCCAGTTCGGCGGCATGTCTGACACCGACAACACAAACGGAAACGCCGAGGACGACCTGCGCAAGGGCACCGGCGAGTTCCAGACGGCGACGGTCGTCTACTCGCAGTCCCAGGGCTTCTCGACCACCCCGACCGAGCAGCCGACGAACGCGCGCTTCGCCGGCCGGTTCATCGGCTCGGACGGGGGCGAGATCACAGGCACGTGGTCGCTCGGCCAGCCCGTGGAAGGGGAGGCCGATCCCCTACCCGCGAAAAGCAACAACCTGGACGTGATCTTCGGCTCCTACGGCGTGACGCGCCAGGACAGCTCCGGCCCCGCGGGCCCGGCTGACGGGACGAACGGCGGCAGGGTCAAGACCACGGCGGTGCTGCCCGGCACTAATGCTGACGCGACGCCGGCTACCCTTGGCGCCACATTCGCGGGGGATTCGGACACCGCGGGCATCCTGCGGCTCGGCAAGCGCAGCACGGGCGGCGGTGAGGATACCAACAACGACTTCGCTCTCACGCGGATCTTCGCAAACCCCGGCGCGGATCCCAAGACGACGACCAACAACTCGCCGACGCACGTGTCTGTCGTGGTCGACCACATCGAGGCGCAACGGGCCATCTACGTGATCTACGCCGAGCAGGTGGGCGGCGACTCCGCCAGCCATACGGACCTTGCCAATCGGGGACGGCAAGCCGCTTGGCACAGCATCAACCAGTTCGTCAAGGACCATATCTTTGACCTGCCAGTGGACGACCAGGAGGCCACCGCGGCACCCGGGGACGCCGCGGACACAGCGGAAGCCCGGCTGGGTTCCCCGCTGGGCTCGGTGTGGTACCCGATGACGCGGAACGACAGACCGGACGACGCGGAAGCGCTCGCCCGGATCGACGCGCTGCTGGCGGCATTCGCCGATCAGTACGCCTTCGCGGATGCGCTGGAGCCTGACGGCGGCGGCGTCTTCGACTCCCAGCGTGCACTGGACCTAGATGGCGTAACCCAGGACCCGTTCCCCTTGGACGCTATCGATGATGTCAATGATGCAGACTATGCCGCTGAACCCGCTGCCGACATCTTCAACAGGATCTCCTCGCAGACGAGGGTGACCTCGCTGTCGACAGCCTACACGCGGTTCGGAGTCTGGTTCCGGCGGGAGACCGGCTCGGCGGTGGATGACTGGATGAACCACGCCTCGCCCGACGATGGCGCGGACACGGACCCGGCCAATACCGGGTCGACGTCGCCGGGCAGCTACGCGTACAGCTACCTTTCGGAGTCGACCTACCGCGTCGACCGGCCCGTGGCCACCTATCCGAGCAACGGACTGGCGACCTACGAGGGCAGGACTCTGGCGAATATACAGAATACCCGGGCCTACGTGGGCGATGCCCTGATCCGGGTGAACTGGAGCGCGCTGGACACAAGCGGCACCACGCCCGCCGCGACGTCGACGATTGTGCCGATCTTCAGCAATTTCGAGAGGTGGGATGACAAGAGCTTCGACCGGCTCGTGCACAGTGGCAGGATCGTGGACGAGATCGCGTTCCGGACTTCCGGCGGTACTAACCCGCTGACACTGACTCACGATGAAAGTGGGAAGCTGGGAATCAGCCTCGACGACGCCCAAGTCCAGGTCGTCTATACCGACGGGACCGTCGGCACCGTTACTGGCGGTTCGGCCTTCAACGGGAAGTTCGTCGGCTCGAGCGGCGACGGACCGCTGGGCGTTCTCGGCACGTTTAGGGTGCCGGACGTCGTGGGGAGCAATGACCTGACCGGATCGTTCGGTGCCGACCTGACCAGCTTCGAGACGGCTTTGCCCTAGGCGCGAGGCTCGCGGGCTCGTCACGAGCCCGCACGGACACCAGGGGAAGCGGGTTTCCGCTTCCCCTTTCTTTTGGTGTGCCGAGCATGATCGGCAGCTTGAGGGTGAGAGTCCCTTTTCGACAACCTGATGGAGGTGAAGCCCTAGCGAAGCGCAAGGGCGTCGTGGCGTGGCGGGGTCTGAAGGAAGCGTGGAGCAAAGGCGCGAGCCGATGGACAAGAACCGGATACGAGGGATACGGCGCCGGACGAGTCGGCTGATGACGACAAAGTCCAGATCCATTAGGGGCGCTGGTTGTAAGTCCGGCGGTTGTGCGCTGCAGGCGGTCGAACTTACCTCGGGAGATCTGCTGTCCGTCCGGAATCCCGGACTGAGGGAGGAGTAATCCGACCCGACCGGGCGGCAGAAGCCAGCAGAGGGCACAGTGTGTGCTGGGCAGCGCCCAGATCAGGTGGGTTGGAGTCCCACTGGCGCTCGGATAAGCAGCGCTGTATCCGAAAGTGGGGGTAATTCCTCACCGACTGGGGTATGTTGATCCGCGGAACCCTAAACGGGACGAAGCCGCAAACGGCGGAGAATCCACACAAGCCATTCATTGCAAGGAATTCCCATCGCTTCTGGCCCGGAACTTCGGCCTTGGCCGATGGGCTTGTCGAAGCGGGATTCTGTGTGGCTCCCGCCGCGCATCGAGAGCGGACACAAGACGCCGTTGGAAATGGCATTGCCCTTGCTTCCACGAGGAACCTTCAAGCCTCAGCGGCTCTGGTTCTCACCTGTATTGGCTGTCAAGCCGATGCCCGCGATCTCCGCTCAAAAGGTCGAGGATATGCAGGCCGAGTGCGATCAGCGAGACGGCTGGACAGCACGGCAAGCGCGCCCGCTCCGACGCAGTGGTCAATCCGATCAAGGGCGTCAACATTTGACGTCAACGCGTGCCATACTCAGGTTGTAGTGCGCAAGTTCAACACGGAAGGCCCGGTTGTGGCGGATCGGCACTACTATATCCCGCCACTGAGCCGCATTGACTTGCACGGGATCCTCGAACTCATCGCGGACACGAAGTACTTTGTCCTCCACGCGCCGCGTCAAACAGGCAAGACTTCGACTTTGCTGGCGCTCCAAGACCGGCTCAACGCAGACGGAGAGTACCGCTGCCTTTACGTGAATTTCGAAGGCGGGCAGGCGGCTAGGGAGGATACTGCTCGCGCGATGCAGGCGCTGCTCGGGCGCCTAGCTTCCAGAGCCCTCGACGTGCTGCAAGACGACTTCGTCGACACGACGATGTCTGCGTACTTGCACAAGCACGGTCCGGACGGGGCATTTAGCGAGACTCTTGTGCGCTGGGCGGCGGCAAGTCCGAAACCGCTGGTGCTCTTGATCGACGAGATTGACGCACTGGTTGGCGACACGCTCATCTCCGTCTTGCGACAGTTGCGTTCCGAATACGACCGCCGACCACGGCGTTTCCCACAAAGCGTAGTCCTGTGCGGAGTCCGAGACGTGCGCGACTACCAAATCTATTCCAGCCGGGAGCGCATGAATGTCAGCGGCGGCAGCGCGTTCAATATCAAGGCGGAGTCCCTGCGCCTCGGTGATTTCTCGGAAGGCGAGGTGCGAGCCCTGCTGGCACAGCACACCGCAGAGTGCGGACAAGCATTCGAGCGCGGGATTACTGAGCACATCTGGAGTCTAACCCGTGGCCAGCCGTGGCTGGTTAACGCCCTTGCCTACGAGGCCTGCTTCAAGGATGAGGCCAGCCGCGACCGGAATTCTGAGATCAGCGTTGCCGCGATCGACCGCGCCAAGGAGGCGCTCATTCGCAGACGGGTCACGCATCTCCATCAACTCGCCGACAAACTCCGCGAAGACCGGGTGCGCCGCGTGATTCTGCCGATGCTTGCCGGATCCGGTGAACCCTCGTGGGCAGTTCGAGACTTGGAATACGTGCGTGACCTAGGGCTGGTGGCACCCGATTACCCGGTACGAATGGCGAACCCGATCTACGCTGAGGTCATTCCCCGCGAGCTGACCATTCCGTTGGAGGCGACGCTTGCGGGCTCGGTGGACCCGGCTTGGTACGTGAATTCCGACGGCAGCCTGAACCTGACCGGACTGCTGAGTGCCTTCCAAGTCTACTTCCGGGAGAATTCTGAGGCATGGGTTGAGCGGTTTGGACATGCGGAGGCGGGTCCGCAACTGATCCTGCATGCGTACCTGCATAGGGTGATCAACAGCGGGGGGCGAATCGGCCGGGAGTTCGCGGTTGGCCGTGGGCGCGTAGACCTGCTGATTGAATGGCACCAAGGTGGATCTCCCCACGAACAGGCCCAAAAGTACGGGATCGAGTGCAAGGTGCGAACTGCGAAAGCTGGCATGGATCGTCTGGTTCGCGAGGGGCGCGAGCAGCTGGCAGCCTACATGGATGGCTGCGGAGCGGAAGCCGGGCATTTGGTGATCTTCGACCTGCGCTCAGACCAGGCTTGGGAAGATCGGTTGTTCCGTAAGGATCCGGCGCTTGGCGAGAGCCCGATCACGCTTTGGGGAGTGTAGCGGCACCGCTGGCGTCTCCGCCGTTCTTGATCCATCCGGTCAACCAGACGTCAGCAGGCTCGCCTCGATGGTGTCGCTGTAGGGATCCAGCTGGTGCGCCCCTATCGTCGTGATGCACGTGGCGGCCATGCTGGAAGTGATCCTGGGCGCGCTGGGCGGCACGGTGACCTTGACCCAGGCGAGGACATGTCCTGGTGGCTGGGCTCGGCGGCGGTCGACGTGGGCAGCGAGGTGATGTCGGACAACGGCAACACGTACACGCTGTGGTACACCGACGGCGCATGGTCGGCGCGCTTCGAGCCCGAGTCGATGATGATCGA